>NZ_JBFUEA010000001.1:0-671425 GCF_056404435.1 Mucilaginibacter sp. P2_D11 | reverse complement strand
TGCGTAATGATCGATCTTAGTTGTAAGCGACAAATTTGCTATTAAGGCCTCGGGAATGAAGCCTAAGAGCTGTTTTACGGTGATACTATGATCTTTGAAAATGGCCATATCTCTTTGATTTACAGCATTAATATACTTAAAATCAACGATAAAAACAAATAAATAATTGACAATCAGATAGTTAAATAAAAAAAACAACACATCTCTAAACAAAAAAGTCGGAAGATTAATCTTCCGACCATTCGTGCCTGCGGGGCGGCCTTTTTCATTTCATAAAAAAAAAGCAGGATTAGTGTAACACATACACCTTGCTCCCCGTCATGGTAATCATAATGTTACAAAGTATAGGGCCCATACGGCGTAGCATCATAATAAAATACATCTATTCACAATTTACAAATTGGCCAAAGGCCAAAGTTTTTTTACAACCATGAAAAAGTACATCCTATCCTTGTTAGCAATAAGCACCATATTGTTCAGCGCCTGCAAAAAAGACAATGCTAACAACCCCGTGCCCAACGAAACAGGCGCATACCAACCCTTCACCACCGGCTCTACCTGGAGCTACCGCAACGAAACTGCCGCCATTGGCGATGCCACCGATGCCGAAGTAGATACCACCGTAAACACCATGACGGCCGCTACCAAAGTTTACAACGGCAAAACGTTTTATAAACTAACTTCTGCAACAGGTGGAGAAACCGAAAACACCTATTTCAACTTCACCAACCACGTTTATTACAATTACAGCTTTAACACCGAAGCCGATATGGCGCTGGAGTTGCCTTACCTTAACGATGAACTTGCCGTTAACGGTACCTGGACAGTGCCGGTAGTAGTTGCAGATGCGCCCGAATCACAAATAAAGGGCACCGTGCTTGAAAAGGGAATCAACAAAACCATTCTGGGGAAAACTTACAACAACGTTATCCACTCTAAGTTGGAACTACAAAGCAAAATAGGCGGCGCTTTTACCACCGTGTTTATCTTTGATTTTTATGCAGCCAAAAATATTGGCGTAGTTGCTATTTATACCAGTTACGATGGCGCTCAGCTAAGCAAATCTGAGCTGATAAGCCACGACATCAAATAGTGGCAAACCATTGCCAATAAGCCGGCGCGGAGCCTGTGAGCTGTCTTAATCATCCGGATTTGTGCACATTTAGATGGTTAACTACCCTGCACCTTATGAAAAACAAACGCTTAGCTAAAATGCTCCGTTAAGGCGTGTCCCCAAAAACTATCATTATTCAAATAAATCCGTAGTTTTTTTTGGACTATTTAATGCCCAACCCATGCATAAAATGGGTTGGGCATTTGTTTTGTATTGGTATCTTTGCGCAACCTGTAACGATATTAAGATAAGAGAGAACCGAAACCAGCAATATTGCGTATTATTACAATAAGAAATGAAGAAACACGTACTTATATTTTTTGCACTCATTGCAATATTTGTCCAGGCCTGCAAATTGGATCCCCCTATTTACGGCCCCCCGCCCAAAGAGGATTGGTCGGCCAGTTTCCAGCCTTTAGGCACAGGCACTTTCTGGAAATATGTTACCACTAAAGAAGGTTTCGAACCGGATTCATCCGTATTGACGGTTACCGGAGAACAACCCATCATAAACGATAGCCTTTACCATACCATTTTTAGCATCGGCAAAAAAGCCGGGGGCAACGGATACGTTTATGTGGATAAACATACTATCCAGATAAGATTGTTTTACAAGGAGTATAATGACAACATCAATACGCAATATTTTAACGACACCATACCAAAAGGCGGCACATGGACAGCTAAAATAACCGACAGCGGTTTGCTGAACGGCGTGCCCGCAAGGCTTGTAGGCACGGTGATAGAAACCAATGCCACCAAAGTGGTAAACGGGGTTACCTTTCCACGGGTAACCCACACCAAAATGTTGCTGCAAAAAGATAATGGCAGCGGTTTCCAAACCTTTGCTACCTATGATTATTATTTGCAAATGGGCGTTGGCGTAATAGAAACCGATGCCGTAACAGCGGATGGTACCGACCTGGGTCGTGTATCGCTATATGCATACGATATCAAAAGCAACGAAATCATCATAAAATAGGAGTCTTTACGCAAGTAATTAACTCACAGCTAAATAATTATACCTATATTTAGCTGTATGAAAAAGCAAGCCTTACTCCTTATTGCCATAGCTGCTTTGTTTACCCAAAGCTGCAAGCTTGATGCACCCGAAATAGAAACCAGCGACAGCGGCGGCGGCACTAAATCCGATAGCTATATGCCCCTGACCTCGGGCTCCTATTGGACGTACAACAACGTAATATCGGGTATGGCACCGGATACAGTTACCATAAGGGTAACGGGCGAAACCACCACAGTAAACGGCAAACTATACCATAACATTACGAGCACCTCAAAATTACATGGTAGTACAGCCGGACTGTATTATTACGACAATCACATTGCAGTGTTAAGGGCCAATACGATTGTAGCCGGCTTGACTTTAGATTTCCAGTTCCTTAACGATACTACCGCAGTGGGCCACACCTGGACAGCCCGGCCGACCGATAATGGCCTCGTTAACGGCGTACCCGGCAGGCTTACCGGCAAGGTAATAGAAAAAGGTGTGAGCAAAACCATAGGCGGCCATACCTTTACCGATGTTATAAACACCCAGATAGATCTTGAGTATGACCTGCTTGGTGCTGGCTTTGAAAGCTACGGCACTTATCATTTTTTTGTGGCTAAGGGTGTAGGGCTGATAGAAATCGACAGCGAGGCCTTCGGTGCCGAAATTGGCAAAGAACGTATTATAGATTACAGCATCAAATAATAAGCCGCACATACCCCTATCATGCTATAGCGCGTGTTTTATGCCAAACAAAAAGAGCGATGAAGATAACCCTCATCGCTCTTTTGTATTTTATAAACGGCGTCGCCTATTTAGTTTTCTTTACCTGTGGTTTAGCAGCAGGTTTAGCAACCACAACCGGAGCTGGGGTTGGCTCATCTCTTTTCCTTTTTATTTCGGCAAAAAGGGCACCGGCCAGGGCCAGCACCAATAATATCGAACTTGCCAATGATATTGTTTCGCCGGTATAGTACGATGCCGGGTGGAAAACGAATTCGACGGTGTGATTACCTACCGGGATGTTGGCGGCACGCAGCAAGTAATCTGCGCGGAAGTAGGGTTGCTCGGCACCATCTATGAGCATCTTCCAGCCTTTGTTGTAATATATCTCAGAGAACACCGCTACCTGGTTGGTAGCCGATGTGCTCTTATAAACCATATGGTCGGGCGAGTATTTCACCAGATCTATTCTTGCGGCAGTATCGCCTGCAAGCGGCCTGGCCTCGGCAACCGGTTTGTATTGCATATCAACCATTGCCTCATCCTTCGGCGAAAAGCTGCTGATAGCCTTCATCTCTTCATCAGCATTTTTAACGTATTTCACGCTACTTACGAACCAGGCATGGCCACAAGCGGTAGACTGGCGTTTATAGCCCGTGCTACCCGTTTTAGGATCTGCCTCTATGATGTATTTGGTGTTCAGCATATCCAACACATCCTGATTAGCTATGATCTCACCGGTGGCGCTACTGGTAGGGAATTGTTTATCTACCAACTCCTGGAATCTTTTGAGGCGCGCAGCAGAATAACCGCTTACCGATTTATGGAAGAATGGGTTGAACATATCATAAAGCAACGCAGCGCTTTTATCAAACACCCTGTAATCGGGGTCTTTGTCTTTCATGATATTTTCGTCTATCTGTTGCCTTGGCTGCAGCGCTTGCGCGGCTTCTATCTTGTCCTGAAAATTAGCTTCTTTAAGATAACGTTTATCCACCTGCCAAAGGTCAACCAATACAAGCGCTAAAAACGCTATAGACAAAACAATAGCGTTTACCTTTTGCTTTACAAAGGCCAATAACAAGCCGAATGCAAGCACTACAAAAATAAGGGAGCGCCATGCATCGCTTTGCTCAATGCCGATGCGATCTTTTACAACGGCGTCGGAAATGGCATTGGCTGTGGCATTATCTCCCTTAAGAGCGTAAGCAAGCCTGGCTACCGATTCGGTTTGATCCGCCGCCTTAAAGCTGAGGATCGCCTGTGGATATACCGCCAATATCAATGTTAGGCCGCCCACGATATAAAAGGCTATCTTCAGTTTCTTGAACAGATCGGCTTTATCGGGGTTGTCCATAAATTCCTTTATGGCCAGTAGCGCCAGCATAGGAAAACATAGGCCCGTTACGGCCAGAATAGATTCGGTAGCGCGGAACTTGTTATAAAGCGGGAAATATTTAAAGAAGATATCAGACACGTAAGGGAAGGTGCCGCCGAAGGACAACAGCATGGTTAGCACAACCGTGCCCAACAACCACCATTTTAACCTGCTGCGTACAACAATGAGGCCCAATACGAATAAGAAACAAATCGCCGCGCCAAAATAGTACGGGCCATAGGTTGATGGCCTTTTTGGCCCCCAATATATACCAAGGCCCGGGAACTGCCCCGATCCGGTTATCTGGCCGGCATAATTAACCGCCTGCTCTTCAGAGGCGCCTTTGGCTATGAATAGTTTGGCAACGCCCGAGTTTTGATCTATAACCGCCGAGCCCGAGCCGCCGCCTGCAGCGTTAGGCACCAAAAACGAAACCGACTCTTCAACACCCTGGCTGTATTGATAGGCGTAATTCCTGTCAAGGCCGTCACCTGCCTCCTTATCGGTCGATTTCAGGTTCGATTTACCGCGGATGGTTTCGGTGCCGTAATCGGCAGTGCTCCATAAAATAGAGGCATTTACTCCCACGCCAAGCGCCATTGCTATGGCCAAAAAGCCCATGGCTTTGAAAAACTTAGCGGTAGTTTTGCCTTTAATGGCGTGGAACAGTTCGATGCCAATGAGTATGAACAAGGCCAGCATCAGGTAATAGGTCATCTGTACGTGGTTAGAACGCACCTCCATCGCCAGGAAGAACGCTGTAAGTGCTCCCCCGCCTATGTAATTCCCCCTAAGGGTTAAAATGATGCTTGCCAAAAGCGGTGCAAAAAATGCAATGGCGAAGGCCTGGTTGGAGTGCCCCGCCACCAGCAGTATCATATTATAACTGGTGAAGGTGAAAGCAATAGCACCCGTGGCCGCCAGCCAGGGATTCAACTTGAGGACGATGAATAGGAAGTAGGTACCCAGCAATAATATCAGCACGGTATCCACCGGGTTGGGGAATGTGGCTTTTATAGCCGATACCACATGCGTGGTAATGTTATTAGGATATGGTGCCCATATCTGGAAAGTGGGCATCCCTCCGAATATCTGGTTGGTCCAAAGGATGGTGGTATCCCTGGCGCGGTAATCGTTTATCTCTTTTTGGGTGCTTTGTGCGCCTATTACGTCGCTCTGCCCCAATGTTTTACCCTGGAATGCAGGCGTAAGATAAAAAAAGCATATAGCTAAAAAAATTCCGATAACGGCCAGGTGTATGCCGTTACGTTTAAACCAGTTGTTCATCTAAATTATTTAAAGGGACATTTATAACAATTTCCAAAAATAGGAATTTGAATGACAATAGGAATGATAAGTTTAGGTAAAGGATATTAATTAACAGTTATGGGGCTGCTTGTTGATGAAATAAAACACTACAATCATCCCAATAATACTTACTACGTAAACAATTGTGTTTAAGCGGTTATATAACTCGCGGTTGCGGCGGATGGTATAGGCGTTGTAAAGGGCAAGCACGGCCAAGGCTCCCCAAAAGAAGTTGTTTATCCTGTCGCAGGTAGCAAACAGCGATACTAGCACCGCCAACACGATGCAGTTGGTTACGATGAGCAGCAACTGCGGCGGGGTATTATCATGGCTTCGCCTACGCTTGTACAGGTTTTCGGGCAGCATAGAAAGTATTATTTGATTTCTTCGTAATCTACAAATTCGCCTTCGGTATCAGGCAGTTTTTGCTTATTGCCTTCGGGGATATAGTCAACCTTTACACGGCCCTCCGGCTGCTTGGGCTGCTGATAATTTTGTTGATACCGCTGCTGAGCGTTTTGCTGGGCATTCTGCTGCACGTTATTGATTAAACCCCTGAAAATCGCAGGCAATAACAGTTTAAAAATGTATTGAACAATATACAGGATGCAAATGATTATAATGAGGTAACGGAACATTTCTCTTGAATTTTGGCTTACAAATATAAGTAGTATAACGCAAAAATTGTTTGGATAGTTTGTAGATGTGCAAGTGTGCAGATTTCAGATGTGCAGATGATTTTTAGATGCCAGCAAAGACGGTTTCCACACTTAGCTCGAAACCTGGAAGGATGGCGGTAGTTATGGTATCACCTACTACCAACGGCCTTGTGGCCTGATAAAGGCCATCTACCAAAACATATTTCAAGAAGGATTTATCCTGAGGGGAGATAATCCAATACTCCAACACGCCCGACTCTTCGTAAACTTCGTACTTATTGCGAAGTTCTGTTTGGTTGTTGCCGGGAGAAAGTATTTCTACCACAATATCCGGCGCACCAACGCAACCACGATTATCTACTTTCGCAGGGTCGCATATTACACAAACATCCGGCTGCACAACAGTAAATATTTGCTGGTCTCCATCACCGTTTCTTCTTGGAAGTCGAACGTCGAATGGTGCCGAATATGCCTCGCACGATTTGTCTTTTAGAAAATGATACAACTCTCCCGATATCACCCACGAGATACGCTGGTGCTTTGATGCAGGCGCCGGCGTCATTTTAAAAATTTTTCCTTTTATCAGCTCAAGCCTATCCTCAAACGTCCATTTAAGGTAATCGGCGTAGCTGTAGGTTTTATTTAAATCAAGGTCAGACAGTTGCATCACTTCCATAACTCAAATTTAAAAAATAATCTGCACATCAGCACATCTGAAATCTGCACATCTAACTAAACTTCTCCTCCATCATCTTCTCCAATGCAAACATCTCATCGCGCAGTTTAGCGGCGAGCAGGAAGTCCATATTCTTGGCGGCGGCAACCATATCCTTGCGGGTGTTTTCGATGGATTTTTTCAGGTCGGGCTTTGTCATGTACTGCACTATCGGGTCGGCGGCAAGTGTAATCATGTCGTTTTCTACATAAGCCTGCTGCACGCCGCCTTTAAAGTCTACCACGGAGGTTTGCTCCATAATTTCTTCTTTGGTTTTGCCCACTGTCCTCGGTACGATGCCATGCGCCTCGTTGTACTTTATCTGCAATTCGCGGCGGCGGCTGGTTTCAGACATGGTAATCGCCATCGAGTCGGTTATTTTATCGGCATACATAATCACCCGGCCACGGTCGTTACGCGCGGCGCGGCCAATGGTTTGTATCAGCGACCGCTCCGACCTTAAAAAGCCTTCCTTATCTGCATCCAGAATAGCTACTAAGGACACCTCGGGCAAATCGAGCCCTTCGCGCAGCAGGTTGATCCCTATCAGTACATCGAATTCGCCCAGGCGCAGGCCGCGCAATATCTCCACGCGTTCCAGGGTTTTTACTTCCGAATGGATGTAGCGGCATTTAATGCCCAGCCTATCCATATACTTGGCCAGTTCTTCGGCCATACGTTTGGTGAGGGTGGTTACCAAAATGCGGTCGCCCATTTTGATGGTTTTATCAACTTCGTCCAGCAAATCATCCACCTGGTTTATTACGGGGCGGATATCTATTAATGGATCCAGCAATCCGGTAGGGCGTATTACCTGTTCTACCACTACGCCCCCCGATTTTTCCAGTTCGAAATCTGCCGGGGTTGCGCTTACATAAATAGTTTGTGGTGCCAGGCGTTCAAACTCCTGGAAATTTAGCGGGCGGTTATCCATCGCCGCAGGCAAACGGAACCCATAATCAACCAGTGAAATCTTCCTGCTCCTATCCCCGCCGTACATCGCGCGTATCTGCGGAACGGTAACGTGGCTCTCGTCAATCACCATCAGGTAATCTTCCGGGAAATAATCCAGCAAACAGAATGGGCGCATGCCCGGCGCGCGGCCGTCAAAAAAGCGCGAGTAGTTCTCTATACCGCTGCAATAGCCCAGCTCGCGTATCATTTCCAGGTCGTAATTCACCCTTTCCTCAAGCCGTTTCGCTTCAATAAAGCGGCCGTCATCAATAAATTGTTTCTTACGGGTCTCCAGTTCTTCCTGTATGGCCCAGATCGATTGCTGGAAACGCTCGCGCGGGGCCACGTACAGGTTGGCCGGGTAAACCACCATATGCGTCATCTTTTCGATGGTTTTGCCGGTGGTGATATCGAATGCGCTGAGTTCCTCAATGTCGTCGCCAAAAAAGGATACCCGGTAAGCATGATCCATATACGGCGGGAAGATATCCACCGTATCGCCTTTTACGCGGAAAGTTCCGCGTTTAAAATCGGCGGTGGTGCGGGCGTATAGTATCTCTACCAGCCGGTGCAAAAAAGCGTTGCGGCTGATGCGCGTGCCTACGGCGAATTTGAATACAGAGGCTGCAAAATCCTCGGGGTTGCCCATACCATAAATACAGGAAATTGACGAAACCACAATCACATCCCTGCGGCCGCTCATCAATGCCGAGGTGGTGCGCAGGCGCAGTTTCTCAATCTCCTCGTTTATCTGCAGGTCTTTTTCTATATAGGTGTTGGATGAGGGTATGAAGGCCTCGGGCTGGTAATAATCGTAATAAGATACGAAGTAGTTCACCGCATTATCCGGGAAGAACTGCTTAAATTCGCCGTATAGCTGCGCCGCCAGGGTTTTGTTGTGGCTTAGTATCAGCGTTGGTTTTTGTGTTTGCTCAATAACGTTGGCAATAGTAAACGTTTTACCAGAGCCCGTAACCCCCAATAGGGTTTGGCAGGGGTCGCCGTTGTTAACGCCATCCACCAGTTGTTTAATGGCGGTTGGCTGGTCGCCGGTGGGTACGTACTGAGAAGTTATTTTAAAATCCATGTGTAATGTAAAAATACGAATAATCCTGCAATAGGGTTTACAGATCAAAGTAAGCTAACAATAATGACAACAGTATGTCAACAATGGTTTGCTATCTTTTATTTGATTACAAGTTGCCGCCCCGATTTATGTTCCGCGCGGATTGAGCCATCATAATTAGATAATGCTACTTGGAAAACCTCAAGCGTTGCGCCCTGGCCAAAAAACTTTGTTCGCTAATTTGTTCTTCTACTTCGGCAATGGCTTTCATGAGGTTATTTTGGGTATTGGTGAGTTCGGTAGCAGCACCCTTCATAATTTCCCAAACGGGCTGCATCTGTTTAACCAACGCCTGGCCCTTGGCAGTTAGCTGAATAAGGCGTTTGCGCTCATCGGCTTTATCTTTCTTTGATCGGATGAGCTTTTCTTTTTCCAGTTCTTTAAGTAAGGTGATGGTTGATGGATGTGTGTATCCTATTTCGTTGGCAATTTCAACCACACTTAAAACAGGTTTAAAATGCAGGGTATAAATAACCGGGAACCACTTAGGTTCAAAATCGATATTATTTGCTTTGTAAATAAGCACGCCATCCTTACGGAGGGTATCGGCAAGGCGCTGCAGCCTTGTAGAAATGGCTAAAATCCCCGACTCGTCTATAACGTTCATTTGTTGCCCTGACTAATTGTTCAAATATAACTCATAAAAAATAGTATCGGCCCCCATCAATGGGAAAGCCTGGGGTAGTGCTGTTTTGGCCAGTTGGGTAAATCCATTTTTTTCGTAAAAACGGTGGGCGGCTTTTAACATATCAACGGTTCCTAAATAAATGGCGTTTATCTGGTTTTGTTTGCAATAGGCTATTAAGGTATCTAATAAAAGTTGCGCTATACCCAATTCTTTGCCCCGGTATTCTTTACGCACAAACATTTTGCGCAAAGCGCCGACATTATTGCCTATTGCAATAATACTAATGGTACCAACCAATTCGCCATTGTGAAATGCACCCCAAAAGTTGCCGCCCGTTTGGTGGTAATTGGTTTCAATATCCAGCAGGTCGGGCTGCCCTTCAAGTGTTACCGGCACATTAAATTCTATTTGTTGTATGGGGAGGATAATGTTGATGATCTCTTCGCAATAGCTGTTGTTTAAGCTATTTATTTGTATAGTAGCGTTCATAGTAATTTATTTATGTACAAATCTACGTAGTTAACTACATATAATCAAATAAAAAATCAATCAACAATATTTTGCCTTCGTTGTAAGAAATAAAATAGCCTGTGTTACATAAAAACTTTAATTTTAAGAATGATTTTCACCCTCAATAAAACCGACAGCATAGCCAACGTATTCCTGGCCGATATGCGCGATGTTACTACCCAGCAGGACCGCGCCCGTTTCCGCCGCAGCCAGCAAAAGCTTGGTGCCATACTGGGCTACGAAATCAGCAAAACCCTTAAATACGAAAGCAAGGAAGTGCAAACGCCTTTAGGCATTTGCAACATAAACTTACCCACGCAGCAACCGGTTTTGGCTACTATCCTACGTGCCGGGCTGCCCTTCCACCAGGGTTTTATGGATTTTTTTGAAACTTCCGATTCGGCTTTTATCACCGCCTGCCGCAAAACCAAAAAAACGGGCAGCTTCACCATCCAGGTAGACCATATATCAAATCCCAATCTTGATGGCAAAGTGCTCATCATGATAGATACCATGTTGGCCACCGGCCAAAGCGTGGTAAACGTTTGCAAAGAACTACTGGCCCAATACGATATTGCCGAGCTGCACATAGCCGCCGTTATTGCCAGCACCGAGGGCATCACCCATGTACGCGCCAACCTGCCAAAAGCCAAAATTTGGACATGCGCCGTAGATGAAGAGATGACCAGCAAGAGCTACATAGTACCGGGGCTGGGCGATGCAGGGGATCTGGCGTTTGGGGAGAAGGTGTGAGGATTTACGAATTAGGGTTTTAGATTGTTATCGACAAAAACTCGCTTCGGTAAATACGGAAAAGTTAGAACGCTAAGTGTCCTTGTTTCTTTTTTGCCCGCTATGCTTCATTTTGTATCCACGATATTTCATCAGGATAAATTCTATCAGCAACCCATTGATAATACTGCCTGTAACTATCCCCAATAGCACACCCCAGGGATAAGCCATGGCCTCAAGCGCGGGAATAAGATAAAAGGGATAAGCCGTTGCCGAGAAAATAAAGGCGCTAATCACGCAGAAAAACTCGTTCGTGGCACCGTGAACTTCGATGTAGAAGTAGGTATAATCGAACATGTAGTAAGCCCCGCCCGAAATGGCCATCAAAATAATGATGATACCTGTAAGTCGTTTGTAATTAAATTTTGATGGCAGCTTTTGCATGGTGCTCATAGCACAAGGTAGTGTTTAGCCGCTACCATTTCATCATACGGATAAAGTTGTCGAATTTCTCGATGCCTTTATCCGGATGGTAATGCCGCTCAAATTCTGCTGGTTCGAATGGTTTTGGGGAGTAGCTGAAATGCCATTGTTGTAAATCCGGATTAAACTTTATCCGCAAGGTTTCTCGTCCAAATTCAATGGGGTTGTAGATGCTAATGACAAGCATATCCAGGGAGGTATAAGCAAACAGGCGCTCGTGCAGTTTTGTGCCGGTAATGTGCCTTATCAAATCCACCATTGGCATCAATGCCCATCCATTAGCCAGCAAATCCCGGTAAAAGGCTTCAATGCCCGTCCATGATGTGGGTTGGGCTAATTGGGGTTTGTACACGCGGCGAGCGGCTTGCATGGTTAAAGGTAAGTATTTCTTTTTTCGAACGGTTAAATTTTGCTGTGCGAACTTTCCCCCGTGATACGATTTGCATGGTTGCGCAAAAATCTTTCTACTTTTGCCTCATGCCCATATCTGCCACCAAATACACCCACATTTTCTTCGACCTCGACCACACCATCTGGGATTTTGACAAAAACGCAGAAGAAACCCTGCACGAGCTTTATGGCACTTATAATTTGAAGGATATCGGGCTGCACTCTGCCGACCTGTTCATCGAAACTTACACCCGCCACAATCACCGCCTTTGGGCGCAATACCATCTGGGCGAGATCACCAAAGATGAACTGCGCGATGCCCGTTTTAAAAGCACCTTTACCGAGCTGGGCCTGCACCCCGATTTGATGCCCGCCGATTTTGAGGATGCTTACGTAAACCTTTGCCCTACCAAAACCAACCTGTTCCCCCACGCGCACGAAACGCTGGCCTATTTGCAAAGCAAATACACGCTGCACCTTATTTCCAATGGTTTCAAAGATTCTACCAATCTAAAGGTGAACGGGACGGATTTAGTTAAATACTTCCAAAACATTATCATATCCGAAGTGGTAGGCGTTAACAAACCCGACCCGCTCATCTTTCAGCACGCTATAGATTTGGCCGGTACCACCAAAGAAGAAAGCCTGATGATTGGCGACAGCATAGAGGCAGATATACGCGGGGCCCTGGGTTTTGGTATGGATGCCATTTATTTTAACCCTTACGACCTAGCGAAGCCCGCCGACGTGCCCCTGCAGATAAGCCATTTAAAAGAGCTAACTTTAATGTTGTAAATGATTACACGGCAAATTGACGGTTACGAGGTGGTAATCATACCTGAAGCAGGTGGTGGATTCAGCGTTTCTGTACCCGACCTGCCAGGTTGCTTTACGCAAGGCGAGACTGTTGAAGACGCAACGACAATGGCTAAAGAAGCTATCGAACTATATTTAGAAAGCTTAAAAGACGAAAACCCATTATGAACATAGCCAAAGACCGCCGCGCCATTGAGGCTGCAATAGATAGCTACCGCGAACAATTGGATGCTTTTACCGACGAGGCTTTTGCCGCTACGCCCTCCATCGGTGGCTGGAGCCTATCAGAGGTGTACGACCATATCCTCAAGGCCAGCCTGGGTTCCTCTATCGCTTTAGAACGCTGTACGCACAACAACTGCCCGCCAACCAAAAAAGGCATGAATCTTTGGGGGTATTATTTAATGCTCACCGGCAGGTTCCCGATGACTAAAGTAAAAGTACCCGAATCTGTAGCCGCCAAAATGGCCCCTAAGAAAATAGATATAGAAGAAGCCAAAAACCTCATCATAAAAGTGCGCAAACGGGTAGAAAGCACCGCCGCGCTGGTGCCCGATGCTTCCACCCACGCCCGTTGGGAGCACCCCCGCCTGGGCATGCTGAATGCAGCGCAATGGTTTAGGTTTATCCGTGTACATTTGCAGCATCATTTAAAGCAGTTGGAACGTATCAAAAAGTCGATGTAAGAGCCGCCGCTTAATCGCTAAAGTGTTATCCGGGCATCCGCTGAAGAGTTATCAACCAAACCAGCCCATGTGTGGAAAAAAAATAATTCTATCCGCATTGAAACCTTTTACATTTAACATAGTCTTAACACTATAATTATTTGATAATAGGACATTTGTAAAAATAAGGAAAGATGAATTTTGAGTTTACCTATCTGTTTGTAATAGGATTGCTGGTGTTGCTTGGCGCATTTTACCTGAGCCCTTACGAACTAAGTGTTAATGAAGACGAGGACGACGAATAAGCGCCTGCATAAAAGCAACCGCTCTGTTTTATACCGGTATAATTTACCGGCTTGCATAATAGCCCCCCAATATTAATGGCAAAAAGAGAAGTTGACATCGTTATAATTTCTGATGTGCATTTAGGCACCTACGGTTGCCACGCCAAAGAATTGCTCAAATACCTCAAAAGCATCAAACCCAAAATGCTTATCCTCAACGGCGACATCATAGATATCTGGCAATTCAGCAAATCGTACTGGCCCGAAGCGCACATGAAAGTGGTGCGCCGAATCCTCAAATTCGTTACCGAAGGCATCCCCGTTTATTATCTTACCGGCAATCACGACGAAATGCTGCGCAAGTTTACCGATTTCGGCCTCGGCACTTTCCAGCTCCTCAACAAAATAGTTCTGAATATCGATGGCAAAAAAGCATGGATATTCCATGGCGACGTTTTCGACGTTACCATGCAGCACTCCAAATGGCTGGCCAAACTGGGTGCCGTAGGGTACGATACCCTCATCCTCATCAACAGCCTCACCAACTGGTTCCTCACCGCAATGGGCCGCCAAAAAATGAGCTTCTCACAAAAGGTGAAGGCAAAATTCAAGGATGCCGTAAAATTCATCAACGCCTTTGAGCAAACCGCAGCAGACCTGGCCGTAGAAAAACAATACAGCTACGTTATCTGCGGCCACATACACCACGCCGAGATCCGCGAGGTACAATCTACCGAAGGAACCGGCAGCGTGCTATACCTCAATAGTGGCGACTGGGTAGAAAGCCTCACGGCTTTAGAATATCACGATAAAGCGTGGAAAATATTCACCTACACCCCCGAAGCCTTCCACACCGATAACGACGAAGAAGACCTCACCGATGCAGAAGACCTGGATGCCAAGCTCGACGTAAACAAACTATTGGCACGTTTTAAACAGGAAGCCGAATAAGACACTATTTAAGGATTTAGCGTAGGGCGGGATTATTAGTCCCTGTCCGAACTTGATTATACACTTTTTTTACTGCCAACCGCAAAAAGTTGATTGATTTGGGCGTTGCCTGCGGCCGGGCTGTTTGCTCATACTGCACAGGCATTAGCCACAGGCCGGTATCCGCGCCCATCCCTAACGCATTTTTCTGAACTCGAATTCAACGAATTTTTAGAATTTTCAGGATGTAACATCGGCTTTTAATTCTGTTAATTCCCTTAATTCCTTAAACCGGCGAAGCCCTCTTGAGCACCTAAAACAAAATAACGCGAAAAATTCGAGTTCAGAAAGTCCCAAAGATTCCATCTCCCCTTGCTTCTTCCCTCAATTCTGCCTAAATTTAATCACCATTATGAAAAGCATCCTAACAGCCTTTGCCACTCTAATTTCCTTACTTCCGGCCTTGGCACAAACAGATACCGCTAAGTACAAAGATTTCAACACCTTTAACAACGAAGTACTAAAAGGGCACGTAAAAAAGCAGGAGGCGCAGCGGGTTATCGGCAATTTCATCAAACAGGTAAACAGCAATTACAACGCTCCCCGGTCTGCTACAAACACGCAATGGGTATTCCCACTGGAGGGTTACAACTACCGCGCAGCAGGCGGCACCAACGGCAATGGCTACAACGATAAAGGCTTTAATTATATAGATGGCAACAAACACGGCGCGCACCCGGCCCACGATATCTTCATCAACGATAAGAACCAGGATTGTCTGGATGATCGCACCCTCCAGCCTGTAAACGTATTGGCTGTGGACGATGGTGTAGTTATAGCCTGCACCAACCAATGGGATACAGCCGGCAACATGCGTGGCGGCCGTTACATCTGGATATACCATCCCCCACGAGAGAAGCAGCATGCCTACTTTTCTTACTACGCCCATAACCGCCAAATTTTTGTACAACCCGGTCAGTACGTAACCCATGGCCAAAAAATTGCCGAGGTGGGCCGTACGGGCTTCAACGCCTACAAAAAACGTTCGCCAACGCACCTGCATTTCTCTACCTTTAAACTGGTGGATAATATCCCCGTGCCCTTCAATAGTTTTAGCCAATTAAAAGCAGCCACCACAAAATGAAATACCTTATCGCTATCACCATACTGGCCTGCATGGGCTTTACCCCTGCAGATAACATAAGCGCCCGTTTTAAAACCCCTTCGGGTTACCAGCGCATGGCGACCGCACCCGGCAGTTTTGGAGCATATCTGCAAAGCCTGCCCTTGCTCCCGTTCGGTACGCATACCAAAACCTATAAAGGCGCCATAGCCGCTACCGACCCTTACACCGCCGCCGTTGTAGATATGAGCATCGGCAGCCAGGACCTGCAGCAATGCGCCGATGCCGTGATGCGCTTACGCGCCGAGTACTTGTTCCGCAAGCAGGATTATCATGCCATCAGCTTTAATTTCACCAGCGGCTTTAAATGCGATTTTGAGCACTATGCCAACGGCTATCGCTACAGCAATGATCGCTGGGTGCTCAAGAGCAAAAAAGATCACAGCTACGCCAGCTTTATGCGGTATATGACGCTTGTGTTCAGTTACGCGGGCACACTATCCCTGCAAAAGGAGTTGAAGCCCGTAGCAACTGCCGCCGGGTTGCAAGTCGGCGATGTGTTTATCCGCGGCGGCTCGCCGGGGCATTGCTTTATTGTTGTGGATGTGGCCGAGGATGCATCGCACAAAAAAATATTCCTGCTGGCGCAAAGCTTCATGCCCGCGCAAAACATACAAGTCCTGCAAAATGATACCCCCTGGTTTTCTCTTGGACAAACGGCGAACATCCCCTACGGCGACCTGGTAGACCTGAAATACCTGAAAAGATTCTGAGGCTTGGACCGACCCCGCGATGCTGGCGGAAATGTGACATCGCTCACGCTTTGTAGTAATATCAGTACATGTTTTTGCAAGATCAGCATGGTAACTTGCAGCCAAATCCGCTGGCGTGATGCAAAGCCCCCGCTGTAGTTTACCTATAAAAATGCGCTTTTCGGCCCGCCTGTTACCAAAGCAGGCACGGCTATTGCCTTATTGGATATAACTATAATTTAATTATGCACGACTTCTTTTCAAACGCCCTTCATTTATTTATTGTTTTGATCATCGTTGCATTTATAGTAGGCGGTATAATGGCAATAGCCGGTAGCTTCGACCATTGGGGTTCACGATATATTTTAAAACGCCGCCGCAAACGTTTGTTGCGTAAGCGCAATGCAAAACCTGTCGACAAAAACCTGCATCAAATGAACGCTTTACCCTATTACTCAAGCAACCCCGGGCGTACAACTACCGCTGATAAAGGCAGGTATGCTTAATAGCGTCATCAAAATAGATGTACCGGCCTCCTGTTAAAAGGGGGCTTTTTTTGATGCAAGCCGCACTGGCTCCCTGCAAATAATTAAAACCACCTGTGCCTACGGGGGTTATAGCAAATACCTATTATCCTTGTTACATATTAAACCTTAAGCGCGTAAACTTATCTACATACATATAACAACAAAAAAGCACTCATGAAAAAATTAATACTAGCAGCCGTTTTGGTTGCATCGGCCTTTACCACAACGTTTGCGCAAACTGTAGATATGCGCCGCAAGATAGAAGTTACCGGCATTGCCGAGCAGGAGGTTACCCCCGATATTATCAACGTATCTATCTCCCTTAAAGAATATCTGGATGGCAAGAAGAAAATAACCATTACCCAACTGGAAACCCAGCTGGAAAAAGCCATTGCCGAAGCCGGCATTGCCAAGGAAGATTTTACCATCAACAACCTATCCAGTTGGAACTATACCACCGAGAAAAAGAAGAACCCCGATTTTTTGGCGAGCAAAACCTATGGCATCAAATTCCGCGACCTGAACAAGTTCGACCAGATACTGAGCAAAATTGATCCTAAGGGCATCCAGTACACCAATATCGATAGCTACGACTACTCGAAAATAACAGCACTGAAGAAGGAACTGAAGATACAGGCCCTATTAGCGGCACGCGATAAAGCCACCTATTTGGTTACTGCCCTTGGCGATAAATTGGGCGGCGCTATCAACATTGTAGAAACCGACAACAGCAACTATCCGCAGCCGAGGATGTACGCCAACGCTGTACAGTTCAAAGCCGCCCAGGCCGACGTTGCGCCCGACTCTGATATCGATTTTAAGAAGATAAAACTGAGCTTTACCATACAAGCGATTTTCGAAATAAAATAACCTTTAAGATAATTTTAATGCGCCGGGCTTAATATTTGAGCCCGGCTTTTTTTTAAATCAATTTTTAATATAAACGCAATCATTTTTAGTGAAATAAATATCATTTTTATACTTAGAACTGCTTGATAATGTAAAAAGTACATTTTATCTTTACGTACCCCAATTCATTTGAGCATGATTAGTTCTCGTTCTAAAAAAGTACTTTTGGTAGCCCCAAAAGCATTTCCTGCTGAGTTAACCGCTGGTTATAAATCTGTTCGGCAGGTATCTGCTCAAACGGCTATTTTCCCGTCGATACACGAGCTAAAGCCCGATGTAATTTTATTCGATTACGAATATATGGGCTCCGAATTGGAAAAAGTATTGCGCCGCCTGCAATCCAACAACTTTTACCGCAACATCAAAATCTGCTGCTACAAAAACAAAGAACATACCCGCGTAGACGGCCTGTTGAAAGTATTGGGCGTAAATCATTTCTTTTACCAGGAAGACCTGGAAAAAGTAACCAAGAGCAAAGCCGCCCTCAGCGCCATCAACAGCGTGCTTGATGCTACCCTGGTAAGCTGGGTGGCAGGAGTAGCTTAATTGGTTTATTAGTTCATTGGTTCACTTGTTCATTAGCTGCATAGCAGCCCACCCATAGTCCTCATGCCGATTAGCCAATCGACACCGCATCTCGCTATCTAATTTCTCGTCGCCACTTGTGCAAGCTGTCTCCCTGCAGTTGCAGTTGCAACTGCCACCGCTACTCCCTAATCCCATCCTGATTCTTGCTTCTTAATTCCTGGCTCTCTTTCCCTATCCAAACTTTTACATAACGCTAACACATTTATCACAAATTGCTGTTAAACTTGCATGCTTTATAACGGTGCTGTGGCATACAGGTGTTTTGCTGTGGTTTGGGTTATAATTGCTTAAATCGTATCAGCATAAAATGAAGATTGGAATTGTATGTTACCCCACTTTTGGTGGTAGCGGGGTTGTAGCCACAGAGTTAGGTAAGGCCCTCGCCGATAGGGGGCATCAGGTTCATTTCGTTACCTATAATCAGCCCGCCCGGCTCGATTTCTTTTCCGAGAACCTTTTTTACCACGAGGTTTCGGTATCCAACTACCCGCTGTTTGATTATCCGCCTTACGAGCTTGCCCTGGCCAGCCGCCTGGTAGATGTGGTACGTTTCGAGAAATTGGATGTGCTGCACGTGCATTACGCTATTCCCCATGCTTCGGCCGCATTTATGGCTCAGCAGATACTGCTCACCTATGGTATCAATATCCCCTTCATAACTACCCTTCACGGCACGGATATTACCCTGGTGGGGCAAGATCGCACCTACAAGCCTGTCGTTACGTTCTCCATTAATAAATCTGACGGGGTTACGGCAGTATCTGCCCACCTGCGCGACGATACCTACAAGTACTTCAAGATAGAAAAAGACATCAAGGTTATCCCCAACTTTATCGACCTGCACCGCTTCAGCCTGAAACCTAAGGACCACTTCAAGAAGGCCATAGCACCCAACGGCGAAAAAGTGCTGGTACATACCTCCAATTTCCGCCCGGTAAAACGCACCGAAGATGTGATAAAGATATTTGCCGAGGTGGTGAAAGCCATCCCTGCCAAGCTTTTGATGGTGGGCGATGGTGGCGAGCGTTCGCTTTGCGAGCGCATGAGCCGCGAACTGGGTATTGCTGAGCATGTACGGTTCCTGGGCAAGCAGGACGCCATAGAAGAGATACTATCGGTATCAGACCTGTTCCTGATGCCATCCGTGTCTGAAAGCTTCGGTCTGGCTGCATTAGAAGCCATGGCCTGCAAGGTGCCTGTTATCAGCAGCAACGCCGGCGGCCTGCCCGAATTGAACGTAGAGGGCGTTACAGGCTTCCTGAGAGACGTTGGCGACGTAGCCGGCATGGCCGAGCGCGCCATTTATATACTGGAAGATGATGACCGCCTGAACCAGTTCAAAGAAAACGCCCTGGCGCACGCCAAAACATTCGAGCTGAGCAAGATCCTCCCCGAATACGAAAACTACTACCAGGAAGTAATAGAAAAGAGTAAGCAGTCAACTTAGGTTACAGATGAACCTGCCACCTTATCCAGCTTTCCCACGCCTCACAGGCGCTGGAATCATGCTGCGCGAGGTGATGCCAACGGATATCCCTGCCCTGGTACCCATTTCTTTTTATGATAGTGAACCGGCCGCCACGCTTGCCGAAGCCGCCGGGATGCAGGCCCGTATAGATAAAGACAATGCCAACGGCAACTCTATCCACTGGTGCATTATCGACACCCTTACCAACAACGTTGCGGGCACGCTGGGCTATTATCGCGGCTTCGCGAATAACACCGGCGAACTGGGCTTTGTACTGTTGCCCCAATACCGCGGCAAGGGATACATGAGCAAGGCCATGAAACCAGCAATTGATTTCGGCCTGTATACGATAGGGCTGAGCCGCATTGCATCTATCACCACAAGGCAAAACCATGCCGCCATACAATTGCTGCAACGCCTTAATTTTGTTGAGGTACGCCAATTAGCCGATGATGAGTTGGAGTATGAATACCTGCCACCCCTTGCAATTAACCCACACGATAATAAATTACTACTCTAACCTTTTGGCAGGATTTATGTTATGTTGCTATATATAATATATACAGAAACCATGAAAAAGATATTTCAAACATCCCTCGCTATTGTAGCCCTAAGTTTTGCTTTTGCAGCCTGTTCAACCCCGCAGAATGCCAGTACCGGCACCAGCACTGCCCAAACATCGGCAACAAGTGTATCGCGCGGTAAATTCGTAGGCACCTGGACATTGACCAAGGTTGATTACGATGGCCTGGTACCCAATGCCGTACAAAACGTTTTCGACCAGGCGGCACCTTCAGCCTTCGTAGGTAGCACCTGGAAGTTCACCAACAGCGGCAACGGCGTCTATACCTTAAGCGACGGTACTTCGCAAACCATCTTCTGGTCGGTTTATAACGGTGGCAGCACCGGCACGCAGTTCCAGTTTAAGAAATTATACGAAGGCGATAAAGCAAAAACCGTACAGGAAGGCTACCGCCTAAACATCGGTACCGTGAGCGATAGCGGCATGACTTTATTATCACCCGTAGCAGTAGGCAACGGTACTGGGTATATCATTTATACATTCGTAAAGGCGTAAAAGCCTCAATAGAAACTAAAAGCAGAAAGCCCCGAATCAGTTAAGATTCGGGGCTTTGTTTTTTTTAAGCGAGTTCTATCTCAAATCTCACATCTAATATCTCAAATCTCATCTTACTGCGCCGGAGCAAACTTCAGGCACACCGGGTTGCCTACTTCTACCTTATAAACAATACTCAGCATCTTACCTGTATTTTTATCCAGCTTATAAACATACACCACATCGCTGTTTTGGTTGGCTACCAGCAGGAAATTGCCTGTTGGGTCTATAACGAAGTTGCGCGGGGTTTTGCCGTTTACGGCGCGGCGATCAACAAAAGTAAGTTCGCCGGTTTCCTGGTTTATCGAGAATACAGAAATATCATTGGCATCGCCACGATTACTAGCGTACAGGAACTGGCCGTTTGGCGATACGTGTATATCTGCCGCGCCGGTTGCGCCGGTATAGCCGTCCTTCAGCAGTGTGACGGTTTGCTTTTGCGTAAGCTTGCCGTTGTTATAATCGAACATGGTAACGGCGCTGCCCATCTCCTGTATCAGGTACAGGTGTTTTTTATCCAGCGAAAAATCCAGGTGACGCGGGCCGCCGCCGGGGGTAACGCTTACAAAGGGCGGCTTCACGCCGGATAGCGGGCTATCCTTACCCGGCTTGTAACGGGTGACGTGCAGCTTATCGGTACCCAAATCGGTATAGAGCACATACTTTTCATCCGGACTAAGCACTGCGGTGTGCACGTGTGCTTTCTCCTGGCGTTCTTTATTGGGGCCGAAAGGTCCGCTATCGCCAATGGTTTGCACGCTGGGGGCTATAGAGCCATCTTCGTTCAAGGGAAGTACCGAAATGTTACCACCCGAGTAGTTGGCCACAAACAGGCTTTTGTTGGCCTTATCTACCGATACATAGCAGGGCGAGCCGCCAAGGGTAAGTTGTTTGTTGATAAATTTGAGCGAACCCATTTTAGGGTCGAACGAAAAGGAGCTTACTTCGCCCTTATCGTTCTCGTTTACGGCGTACACGAATTTGCTATCTGCCGATACCGCAAGGTACGATGGGTTGCTCACGTCGTCTATCTGGCTCAGGTAGGCCAGGCGGCCGGTCTCGGCATAAAAACGAAACACGGTTATGCCCTTGCTTTTGCCGTTGGTATATGCGCCCACCAGCAAATCGTAGGTTTTGGGCAGTGGCTTTTGTGCAAAGGTTACCGCAGGTATCAGCAACGCAGCCATCATCAGGAAGTTTTTCATGTATCGAAAATATTGGTTTATGTGTGCAAGTTAATAAAATGCGCAAAAAGTAGACGATTTGGGGGAGGAATAGTTTAATTGTACCGGATGTTTAGGCTAGTTCCGTATTTGAACGAAAGTCGTTCTGCTCTTGGCCGCAGGGGCCCATTACTTTTGAAGCATCAAAAGTAACAAAAATGCTTTCAGCACTTAGGCTTCTTGCCGCACAAGGCCATTGCCCTGCAAAGCGCGCAGAACCATCCCAACGTAAGTCGGGATGAACATTGCCCCTTGCTTCGCCGCTCAATGCCCACGCTTCAGCAAAATTCACTATGCCCTTCCCGCCCGCAAGCCCATCACGTTCTGCCCGCTTTCGCCCGAAGCTTGGCTGCTGATTAAAAGCAAATTCGCAAGTAAAAGAATCCTTCCATCCTTTAATCGCGCAAATCAACGTTCAGACAACATCAGCGGAATCTTAAAATCATTGAAATCAGCGGTTCAGACAATCGCGCCCACAAAAAAAGACCCCATTTGGAGCCTTTCACTATTCTAAAAATCGTGTAAATCGAATAAATCCGCTTAATCCCGGTTCAATCTATATCAAATGCTTCAGCTGTATTACTTCCTTCTCATCCAGGTATCTCCAGCGGCCGCGGGGGAGGTCTTTTTTGGTGAGGTTGGCGTACACTGAGCGATCGAGCTTTACTACTTCGTAGCCCAGGCTTTCGAAAATGCGGCGCACGATGCGGTTTTTGCCGCTGTGTATTTGTATGCCTATTTCTTTTTTGGTGCCTCCTGTTACGTACGAAATGCTATCAGGCTTGATGAAGCCGTCTTCCAGCTCCAGGCCGAAGCCGATCTTGTTAAGGTCGCCTTGGGTGAGGGCCTTGCTTAATTCTACGTTGTATAGCTTGGTGATGCTGTTGCGGGGGTGACTCAACTTATCGGCCAGGTCGCCGTCGTTGGTCATTAGTATCAGGCCTGTAGTGTTACGGTCGAGGCGGCCAACGGGGTAAATACGCTCTTTACTGGCTTTCTCAACCAGGTGCATCACGGTGCGGCGCTCCTGCGGGTCGTCGGTAGTGGTGATGTAGTCTTTGGGTTTGTTCAGCAGTACGTACACCATGCGCTCGCGTTTAAGCGCCTCGCCATTGTAGCGTACCAGGTCCTTCACCGGGTCAACCTTGTGGCCAAGCTCGCTTACCACTTCGCCGTTTACCGATACTACGCCGGCCATGATCAGCTCATCGGCCTTGCGGCGGCTGCAGATGCCTGCATTGGCTATGTAGCGGTTAAGGCGTATCAGGCCATCATCTTTAGCGCGGGGGGCAGGCGCGTTTTTGCGGCTGCGCATAGTGCGGTTAGGGCCATCCGCTGCAGGGCGGTCCTCGTCGCGTTTTTTAAAGCCCGATGTAGTGTTGGCGAAATCTTTTTTGCCGGTACCGTTGCCAGCGCCGGGTTTTGGTGCGCGGTTGTATGGCTTGCGCTCGCCGCTGGTATCGCCAAAGGCGCGCTTTGGTTTATCGCTATCGCCGCCGAAGCTGCGTTTAGGGCGGTCGCTATCCGCGCCGGTTGGGCGGTTGCCAAAGGGTTTATCTTTCGAGGTTGTTTTTTTGAACGATGCCGGGCCCAGGCCACGTGGCGTGCGCGGTGTATCGCTATCGCCGGTTGGGCGGCCGCTGTATGGGCGGTCTTTAGGGGTAAAGCTTTTACGGTCGTCGCCGCCGAAGCTGCGTTTAGGGCCGTCGCTATCGCCGGTTGGGCGGCCGCTATATGGCCTGCCTTTGGGTACGAATGCTTTTTTATCGCCGCCGCTGAATGATGAGCCCGACGATGTGCCGCGTTTCGGCCTGTCGTTATCTCCTTCGGGGCGGTCGTTGTTGGGTTTTGAGTAGCTTGATGACCGCTTATCGGTACTGTAGTGGTTCTTACTTTCGGCATCGCGGCTGCCGTATGGCTTGCCTGCTGATGCAGATGAGCTGCGTTTTGACGCGCCGCCGCCACTTCTTGGGCGGGCTGAATTGTTGTTGGCTTTGTCGTCGCGACTGCCCGTTGGTTTCTTAAATACCATATATTTTTAGTTTGCGCTTTCGCAGCGTGAGAGGGTCAAAAGTACAACATTTTGGCCGCATTTTTATAAAAAAATCAAAAAACCTTATCGGTTCAAAAACGTTGTTTAAAGTAGTTTAAAGCGCGATTTTGGACGGTTTTGAAAAACGGTCAATACACTATCCCCATACTAAGTAGTTGACAATGTGAATTGTATAACATACCTTTGCAGCACATTATACCAAATGTTTAATAAATGAGTAAAATTGAAATGCGTAAAAATCACTTAATTACGTGCTCCGTAATGCTGGTGCTGGTTATCGTTTCGGCCCTCAACATCTTCGGTACAGAACCTGTACTTACTGTGAAAAACAGTACAAAAACTACCCCCAAAATTAAAGTTGCGAACGCAGTAGCGTCGCTGGTATTTTACCGGCCCGATGCTGTTGAAGCCATCTTTAGCTTTGCCGATGAAGCCATACCGCTTAACGACAAACGGGTAGACCTTAAACTTCAGAAATCAATCACTAAAAACAGGTTCAAGTATGTTCAATCGAACATGCTGCACATTAAAGCCGACAAGCTTTTCCCCATCATCGAGCCCATCCTGAAAGCCTACGGCATCCCCGAAGACTTTAAGTATGTGCCCCTGGTAGAGAGCGGCTTATGCGAAGGCACATCGCCCAAGGGCGCACGCGGCATCTGGCAGTTTATGCCCGGCACCGCACGCACCTACGGACTAAAAGTGCGCGGCGGGGTAGACGAACGCCTTAACGTGCGTAAATCAACCATCGCGGCCTGCAAGTACATCAAAGAACTGTATGGCGAGTTCCACAGTTGGACGCTTGCTGCAGCCGCCTACAACAACGGCAGCATTAAGCTAAACCGCGCCATTAACAAGCAAAATGAGGACAATTACTTCCGCATGAGCCTTAACCGCGAAACCGGCAGCTACGTGTACAAGCTAATTGCCATGAAAGAGGTGATCAATCACCCCCGCAAGTACGGCTACAAAAACTATTACAGCTACCTGCGCAAGCAGGAAACCGTACCAACTTACCTGTTGGCAGCCGCCAACTAAAAAATTGTAATTCAAAAAAATTACGGAGCACATGTAAAGGCCGTCTCAAGTTTGGGGCGGCTTTTTTTATGTGCAGATTTTAGATGTGCAGATTTCAGATGGAGGATGTAATGATTTTGTCGTTTCGAGGGAAGCGCAGCGACGAGAAACCTTGTTAGACGTGCAAGGCAGGCACGCAAGGCGGACATGCAAAGTGGCGAACGTTGCATAACTAACAAGATATCTCCTCGCTATCGCTCGTTCGATAGGTCAAGTTTTTATTCTTTTGTCGTTTCGAGGGAAGCGCAGCGACGAGAAACCTTGTTAGACGTGCAAGGCAGGCAGGCAAAGCGGTCATGCAAAGGGAATGTGCAAAGTGGCGAGCCTTGCGTCAACAACAAGATTCCTCCCTCGTCCCTCGGTTCGGAATGACAAGACTTTTCAGCCTGTGGTTGGTGTTATCACCATACCACCTCCGGGATGCTGTTATAGGTAGTTTACATTTGCGTTATCATGTCGGTGAGTGTATTTCAAAATGGAGTACGCTGCCGGTAAATAGTTATATACTTCGGGTAACAAGCGTAATATGCGCTTAGGGCAAATAGCGATAAAAAACACACCGCACTGTTGCATTAGGCAAAATAACAACTTATTGGTTTTGAGGGCATCCGTGAGTAGTATGGTGAGAACACCAACCACAGGCAAATAGATTGATTATAAATCATCTATAAGAACGTGACTTATCCGATGTTTTTTTCCACTTTCTGTTTTTTTTATTTTTTAGTTGACTTTTTTTATGAATATTCGATGTTCTGGAAACGGAAATATTTACAACACTTAGCGAAGATGCAAAGTCTCACAAATGTTTTTATATCGAATTTATACACCATAAGCATAATAAGATGGAAAATGTATCATTACAACGTCAGCCAAATGTCGGCATTGGTAAAAATACACCTGCCAATTTGCAGCCGACCACAAAGCGGCATCCTATTAAAATAATCGGTATTGTTTGTATCGAGTGGCTGGGAAACCTGATAAAACTGGGATGGCGATTTCTAGTTGGAAGAGTCAACAGTCAAGACTTTGATAACTTGAACAAAATGGCCGACTATCAAAAAAAATTGGGAGAAGTTGAAAAACTTCGTGTTGAGACAATCGCATTAAAGAAAAAGCATAAAATAACTGATTGATTAATTGCCTTGTGATGTATTCTAGCGCTACGCACGCGTATATTGAATAACGCATGCTGCCGACAGTCTGCTACTTATGGAACAGGCGCATATCACCGAGATGTAAGTATTTATAATAAAATCGGGTGTTTATACGGGGTTGCGGCAAAACAAAAGATATCTAAATTAGAGATGGATTTGGCACCTATCATTAAGAATAGTTAGGTGTCAATACCAAGAAGAAAAAATAACGGATAATTGAGAACTACGATATATGTATAATTTAAAGAACAAAATTGATGAGTTAGCTGAAAATCACATGGCTTTTAATAAAGCTCATTTTTTTATTATTCTAATTACTTTGTTTCTCTTCTCTTGGTTTTGCCAACCCATTACAGACACTTTTGATGAGTATTTTGTGACAAACGTTTGCAAATACATTTATAACCACCCTCTTAACGATCTTTTAGGTGTAATATATTTGATTATTGTTTTCGTCGCTGGCTTTTTGTTGTTTGCAGAACACAATCCATTGAAATATAAAGCTACCTCCTTATTGATAGCACTACTCCTTTTTGTTTGTATAGTTTACGGATATGAAAGGTTTATTAGCTATCACTACGTCTTTTTAAAATTATTTCAAAATACATTAGGCAACTATGCGCCCTCCGTTCTAGATCCAGTATTTTTAATAGCTCTATTATTCGCAATAGGATATATTCTGTCAGTCTATAATACGAAGTATTTAAAGGATGAAGTTTCATCTATTAACGCAGATCAGGCAATCTTTAAAAAAGATGATGATGAATTTGACAGAAAAGACTTTGTTGAACAATTTGCAAAGCGCATTGATGGATTAAAAATAAATAGCAGCCAAAGTTTTGTTATTGGAATCAACGGCAATTGGGGCTATGGGAAAAGTTCTCTATTGAAGATGATTGCAAATGAATTTAAACGTGACTTTGTCAAAATTGAGTTTAATCCTTGGATTGCAAACAAAGAATATAATCTCATAAAAGATTTCTTCAACACGATGGAAGAAGAACTGTCGAAATTCATCGCAACATCGAATTTATTTAAGAAATATGGTCAAAGTCTGACAAAAATTGATGACGACAAAAATCCGTTTAAAAAATTTAGCGACTTTTTTGAAGAAAACACCTTACAGCAGCGGTTTGAAGAAATCACCTTGTTGATAAAAAAGATTCACAAACCAGTTTACATTTTTATAGACGATATAGACAGGCTCGACAAAGAAGAAGTATTTGAAATTTTAAGGTTGATTAGAAGCTCTGCCTGTTTTCCTAATATGGTATTTATCATCGCCTATGACCGTAAGTATATTGAAAAAGCACTTGAGTATAATAGCATTCCAGACAGTAATAGATACTTAGAGAAAATTATCCAGTTAGAAATAAAACTTCCGACAATATCTAAGATTGCAATAAAAAACTCGCTTATTAGGGAGTTAACGAGGCAAATGAAACTCATCAACTTAGACGAAAACCTTGAACGAGATACGATCAAGATGCTTGAGGATATAATTTTTGGTAGAAATGATATTGATCAAAATAAAAAGTATAATGTGAGTGAGGTACTAAATCAAATATTTTTTAATAAAAGAGATATCGTACGTTTTGCAAATTCATTCATTTTACGGCTATCACTATTTTTTAATCGAACCTATTTACCAGACTTGTTTTTAATAGAAATCATTAAGTTCTACGAGCCTAATCTGTATGATAAAATATCTTTTATTGAAGATAACTACTATGCGGAATATCGAAATGGAACAGTGTTGAGAATTTTAAGTTTGGTTAGAAATCAAAATGACTCAGTAAATGACGAACCGAAATTGCTGGCTTACTTAGATTATAATTATGAAGACGTTAAAAGGAAAGTACTAACGACGCTTATTAACAATTTGGTTTCTGAGCCACTTATGTCTGATCGCAACCAAGAGTTTGGCATTTATTACGAAGATTATTATGAAAGTTATTTTAGTCTCGTACCCACAAATCATCTGGTTACCACAGCTTTTATACAAAATCTAATCTCTCAATAGAAATGAAGGCTAAGAATTACGATGTTATAGTTAATGAAATTAACAACATGATCAAAAATGGACAAGCAGGTTCTTTGCTACAAAAATTGGAATTTGATTTCTCTGTCAAAACTCAATATGAATTAGGAAACTACTTGGTGATTTTACTCACTTTAATAGAGGATAAGATTTGTTTTTCCGCAGCATCTAATTTGCTCTTAAGAAGAACGTTACACGAAAGTGATAAATTTGGTTTTTTAAAATCAGGGAACGAAATTTTTGAAATCATTAAGGATAATAAAGTAAAACCATATGTCGGTTTGTCTGAAATAATAAGGAGACTGATAACAACAATCATTTATAAAAAAGAGGAAGATTTAAAAATCATTTCCAAATGGCCAAGCAAAGAGTACTTTGTAAAGTTCAACTTTGATTTGTTGCAAGAGTATTTGAGTGAAAAAAATGCTTCATCAGATACCGCAATAGCTCTATTATACGGTTGCATTGACTTTATTGACGATGACAAGGTCATCCATTTAAATCCAGATGCAATGTTATTACTAAAGTTGAATTTCACTAATAACGTTGCATTGTTTAGGGACTACATAAATAATTTCATTCGCTTCTATTATTTTGGCACTTCGAGAGTTTGGGACGACGGAAAATTAATAGTACCAGAGCCCTTTTATAAACAAATATTTAAATCAGCAGAAGGGTTCATTGATTTTATTAACCAGCAATTAAAAAAAATGAGGCCAGATACTGCAAATGATAAAGTCTACAATGACGTAAAAAGATTTGTAATTGAATACGCAAAAAACGGCCATGTCTATTACGATAGAATTCCGTTGGATATATCCTTACATAAAAACTTATCCCGGGAGTTGTTGCCTTAATGAACTAATAAATGCCCTCTACTCCAGCAACAGTCCCATACTTACGCTCATTTTAAGCGGCAATTTCAGTGGGCATAAAAATCCCTAAACGCCATTCCACCCCAACTTTCCAATCCCCATAAAAACCCTTAAATTGCGCTTTCCACACCCAGTCCAATAAAACCTAAGCTGTTGTTTTTATACCCTTTCGCTTTGTTATCCTTCGCTGCCTGCAAAAAGGGCGGCACGGTTACCCCTTTCACAGCTAATGTTACCATCAGCGGAACGGAATGCACCACCGTTAAGATTGGCCGCAGGAGCGGACATCTGTAAACTACAACCGCCCGGGCGGCGCAGAGGGCGTGTTTTACGCACTTACCGACCCAAACTTGTGGCCCACTTACAAGGCAGGCACCATGCACAGCTACTCTGCCTGCTTCGAGGTTGCTTCGCGCCTCGGCAATGGCGGTGGGATTAGATCATATATAAAACACCCGTTACGGTTACCTGATGATCGTAATACTTCCCGATAAAACGGGGGATCCGTCGTGCAGGTTTATGATATAATAGTAGGTGCCCACTGGTAAATTAGCGCCCTTGTACCGTCCGTTCCAGGGCACGGCATAACCAATTGAGGCATATATTTTTGTTCCGTACCTGTTATATATACCAACGGCACAATTTGGAAAAGTATTCAAATATTGTATGTTCCAGGTATCGTTAATGTTATCGTTATTTGGCGTAAAAGTGTTTGGTATGGCTACAATTGCGGGCGCTACAGTGAGTTTCCCAAACACATAAGTAATTGAATAGTTAGGCGCACCGGCCGCGCTTACGGTAATTGGATATTCGCCGGGCGTTGATGTTGTTGCAGCAGTGGTGGTTATTAGGGGCAGCGACGTTAGTTGCGCGGGCCCATCGTTATTTTTAAAACCATTGTAGGTAACCGTTAGGGCAGGGTTTACTTGCCCGTAACTTTTGTTTTTATCATCGGCTGTAATGGTGAGCGGCGCGGGCTTTACTATGCTCGCCGGCATGGGTACAGAGGCATCGGTAGCGCTCTGGCTACTAAGTACAACATTGCCCATGTAACTGCCAACAGAGGCACTTGCTGCTAACCTGATATAAACAACGGTTGGGGCAATAGTACCTGCGGCGCCAACGGTAATGGTATTGCTAAAGGTGATATTATCGGCGCTAACCTCAAAACCAGGCGGGGGGCTCACCAGCACACCGGCCTGCATGTTTGCGCCATTCAAGGTAAATGATGTAGGTGCCGACGGTGTGCCATAAGTTGTTTGCAGCGGTTGTAACGTGCCCGTGACTGTAATAAGCGGTGGTTCTGCAGGCGCTACGGTGATGCTGAATTTAACAGGCGTACCGGTGCACCCGGTTTCGGGCATCACAAAATTGCCGAGGCCAAGCGGATGAGTGCCCAGGCCGACCGTGGTAATAACCTTATTAGCGACCGGATCGATAACCGACATCAAATCGGAACCGCTGCTTACAACATATAACAGGCTTCCATCCAAATTGAACGATTCGCCAGTGGGGTCCCCGCTGACATCTATCGTTGTGAGAACGCTGTTATCTGACGTATTTATTACCGACACCGTACCAGCCCCTGAATTCGTCACATATAGCCTGCTGCCGTCGGGGTTGGTAGTTACCCTCCAGGGCCACTTACCCGTGCTTATCGTGGAAACTATTTTATTCGTCTCCGTATTTATCACAATAACATTGTTTGAATTGGTATTCGCAACATATAACAACAAGCCATCGGGGCTCACACAAGCGTTGAAGGGCTGATTGCCCACCGCCATGGTGGATATAATGGCATTTGTTGCGGTGTTTATTATTAAAATACTGTTAGCCCCGTTAGATGAATGATTTGGGCTGTACAACCGGCTCCCATCCCTGTTCAGGGCTATCTCATAGGGAGATGCGTCGCTTAGCTGAATGGATTGGGTTATTGCGTTGGTCGCTGTGTTAATTATCGATATCGACTGTTTACCAAAATTGGCCACATACACCAGGTTCCCATCCGGACTTACTACTATGCCGGAGGGCAGCGAGCCACGCGGCAACGTAATAACCGACACCACCTTGTTGGTTACCGTGTTAATAACAGAAATATTATCCGCCGATTGATTGGCGATATATACGCGGGTGCCATCGGGGCTAACCGCTACACCCAACGGATCTTTGCCAACAGGAATTGTGGTAACCAACCTATTAGTAACAACATCGATAACCGAAACATCGTTAGATACTGCATTGGGGATATAGGCATTTGTTTGACGTACCGGCGTAACCGTAATTGTGGCGGTAAGAGGGGTAGTAAGGCTTGTATTTTTCACCGTAAATGGCGGGATATCCCCCGTGCCGCTGGCGGGCAAACCAATTGCGGGATTATCGTTGGTCCATGTATAAAAGGCTGTGTTGCCAACGAAATTAACCGCGTTAGTTGTTGATCCGTTCGGCAGCGGGCCCTGATCTGGCGGCCGGTTAACCATTGGCAAAGCATATACCATACCTATTACCTCTACACTTTGATCGGCGCTGCCCGCAGCGGTTAAAATTACATTACCTGCTATATAACCAACCGGCGCGGTTGCTGCCGCCCTTACATATAAGATCACATTACTTACAGCGCCATTTGATGGCGTAAGTGTAAGCGTATTGCTATAACCACTGCCGGCAGCAAGTGAAAGTTCAAAGCCCGGCGGGGCCGTTGCCGTAATGTTGCCGGTTAAATTAGCTCCCGAAACAGGAAATTGTGAAATGTTTGGGCTTGCAGATGCAATACCCGAGCAGGTGTAAATAATGCCACTGGCAATACCCACGCTGATGGTTGCGGCTGGACGCGACGGATTATTTAGCGCGAAAGTTTTTGGCAAAAAGGAGAATACAAACAGGAAGATACCCGTGAAAAGTAAAAATATTTTTGAACAACAGGGCTTGCGCATAAGAAGGTCCTTAAATTTTGTTCAATAACTATTTTATAGAAGCCAGGCAAAACCGGTCTATGGTGTTTATAAAAGGACCTCAAAATACGAAAATTATGCTTGTGTATCGCCGGCAATTGTTTTTATAACAGGGAATTAGCGTTTAAATTAATGCGAGCCGGGGCTTGCGCGATTCCCCTCTTGAGCGTAATAGCCCCGTGACCTGACAGGCGGATAATTCATAAGACGTTCCGGAACGCAAGGAGGTCCGTCCGCATTTTCTACCCATAAAACATCCCGAAGGGATGAAAAAAGAAAACGTTCCGGAGGAACGTCTTATGGGTAGAAAAGAACAATGACAATTTTCACGTTCCATAGGAACGTTTTATGAAATCTGTCTTATGATAGGCGATTTCTCTCTTGAGAGGGTGGAGAGGGGTGTGTTAGCCGTCAAGAAGCATAGCCTAACACAACCCACCGCGATTAATTCCATAAAAAAAGCGCATAAAATGGGTTATACGCTGCTACTCCCCTTTGTTGCCACATTTCATACGAAACCACGTATTTGTAGTACCTAACAAAGCGTTAACGCTAATACACGGGTGACGTAATGCCCCGGGATTAACTGCTGATAACCCAACGTTTGCGGTCGCACATATAGCATTTGTATATTTTGATAGGCATCCACCACAGTAACACTTTAACCCATTTGGGGCGTGGCGCCCTGAACCAATTTGTGGCACTGCATACACAGGCCTTCAGTGAAGGCTTTGTTGAAGAATTTGTAACCATTACCAGAGGAATAAAGGATATTAAATTATTTCTCTCTATTAGGGCTAACTGGTACTCAAATATAGCCAAATATTGTAATACATAGCGTGCCTTTTTTTTACAAAAAATCTAAATTGAATAAAGAGGTTGCTCGCGCTACGGAGAGTGCCCCCCTGCGGCCACCTAACAGAGCAGCATCGTTCTCCAACCTTGCCAATTGCGCAGCGGTTAACTTGCCCCCGCCTCAAACCGGGGGCGCGCCCAAGCGGCAGAAAACCCCGTCCAATCACTTAGAAAAACCTGGAAACCCACAGCCAAAACCGGCGCAAAAGCTGGAAAAAGCTGGAAATTTTTTTGTCGCGCGTAAACATCATTTTTAGCGAAAAACGGCCATTCCGTGCAAATAAGGCCCTTTTTGCCAATTGTAGAAAAAAGCCAAAAAAACCCACAAAAAAGTTCGAAAAACAAAGAAAAACACCGATTTTTCTCCGATTTCTTACGGTAAAAAGCGTGCCCGAAGAGGCAAAAAAACAAAAGATGGACCATCGCAGTCCGGCCCAATTTTCCCCGTTTTTTCCAAAATTTCTACAAAATAAAACCGGACAAGAAATTGAAAATGGCGAACCCTCCATCGCCCTTCCCAATGACCCAATGACTCAATGACTCAATGACCAAAAACATCTGCACATCTGAAATCCGCAACCTGTTAATAATCAATAAAATGTTAACAAATAAATCATGCGGATATAACGTTTAAGCAATAGTTAATCGCTTATTTTTATAGACCGTAAAAAGGTCGCGTACTAAAAATCATCTAAATGCATTTTTATGGCCTGGAAAAAATTCAGCGGGGAGATTATCCAAACACCCATTTTAGAAGAAGTAGAGCGTGCCATTGAGCGCGAAACCCTACTAGGCAATAAGCTTAAGGTTTGCATCGGCACCGATTCGCAGGTGAAAGGCTCGGTTACCGATTTCGCTACCGTCATCGTTTTCATCCGCGAAGCAAGGGGTGCTTTCATGTTCATCCACCAGGAGCGCACCTCCCAAAAGATGACCATCAAAGAGCGTATGCTCAACGAGGTGCAGAAATCCATCGACATTGCCTACAAACTCTGCGACCTGCTAGACCTATACGAGGTAGAACTGGAGGTGCACGCCGACATCAACACCAACCCGATGTTCAAAAGCAACCAGGCCCTGCACGAGGCCATGGGTTACATCCTCAGCATGGGCTTCGTGTTCAAAGCCAAGCCCGAGGCCTTCGCCAGTTCGTGCTGCGCCAATAAGATGGTGCAGTAGGGGTTTGGTGATTGGAGAGTAGTGAGCGTAGAATGGTTTTTGACTTTACTTCTTGTCTTGATTCTTGGTTCTTGCCTCTTAATTCTCAAAGCTAACATCTATATTTGGGCTACAAATACATAGCCTATGTCGCCGCTTATTGAAATTACCGACCCGCATATTTTAGATAACACCAGCATCCTCATTGATGTACGCGCCGGTGCCGATGCGCACGAGCGTTACCTGGCCGGGCACCTGCCCAATGCCGTATTCGCCGGCCTGGATGCCGACCTGGCCTCTAAACCCGCCGATGCTGCCTTCGGTGGTCGCCACCCGTTACCTGCCTTGGAAGATTTTGCTGCAACGCTTGCCCGCTGGGGCATTACACCCGATAGCCATGTGATTGTTTACGATGACAAGGCCGGTGCCATGGGCGGCGCACGCCTGTGGTGGATGCTACGCTCGATAGGCCACACCAACGTACAGGTGATAAACGGCGGCTTAAAGGCTGCAACCGATGCCGGCATGCCTTTGGCTACCGATGAGTACCAAAACGCAGCTGTAGAGCCCTACCCTATCCCTGCGGAGTACGCCAACACCGTGGATATAGAAGAAGTGAAAAAAGCTGCCGCAGATGAAGGCCGCGTGGTAATAGATGTGCGCGAGGGCGTGCGTTACCAGGGCCTTACCGAGCCGCTTGACCTTGTTGCGGGGCATATCCCCGGTGCGGTGAACCTCTTCTACAGCAACAGCCTCTCGCCCGAGGGTACTTACCTTACCAAACACGCGCTGGCCACACTCTACGCCGATACTATTGGCAAGGTAAAACCGCAGGACGTGATTGTGCATTGCGGATCGGGCGTTACAGCCTGCCACCTGCTGTTGGGCCTGGAGTATGCGGGTATCACAGGTCCTAAGCTATACGTAGGATCCTGGAGCGAATGGAGTCGTCGCGGGCTGCCTATTGGTACGGGATTGGATCAATAAATTTACATTGAAACGAAATTGCACTTAAATATTATCCCTTACTTGTGGCGTGAAAACATACGCATTAAAGCTTACGCAAAATTTACCCATCACCCTGGCAGAGGCCTGGGACTTTTTCTCGTCGCCGCATAATCTGGCCAAAATTACCCCGCCCGAGATGGATTTCGTGGTGACAAGCAACTATAACGGCGAGGCTAAGATGTACCCCGGCATGGTTATCACGTACAAGGTATCGCCGATAATGGGCATCAAGCTTAACTGGATGACGGAGATAACCCATGTAGAAGAAGGGAAGTATTTTGTAGATGAGCAACGCTTTGGCCCTTACGCCCTTTGGCATCATCAGCACCATTTTAAGGAGATACCCGGCGGCGTAGAGATGACCGATTTGCTGCACTACGCCATCCCTTTTGGCATCTTCGGCCGGTTAGCAAATAGCTTGTTTGTAGCCAATAAGGTAAAAGAGGTTTTCGAGTTCAGGACGAAAAAGGTTGTGGAGATTTTTGGGGAATATAAAGGGTAGCCTGTTAAGTTATCTAAAACGAGAAATTGATAAAGGCTCCTTATTTCCTCTCCAATAACCTATTTGCTAAATCTACTGAAAAAGCGTGCGCCCCCTTGTCGTTCAGGTGATAATCGTCGTAAAACAAGCTTGCATCAGTAAATGACGGGTTGTTTTCGTAACTGATGAAATGCACGTTGGGGTATTTTTTGCTGAAGCCTGTCAGGATAGCTATCGTGTTATCATCGGCCCCGAATGAGAAATAGATGGGCGAAACTACCAGCGTAATATCAACGTCTTTCTTGTTGAGGTCATTTAGAATGCTATCGAGCAAAGCGATGCGACTGGCAATTGCTTGTTCGTGTTTAAAGGGTAACATGGGGTGCTTCTCCAATACCGAGCTAAGTTTGGCGTAGCCATCGGTGGTATCGGGATTTACCCTGGTTGGGTGTATGGTTTCCGAGAGGATGTTATCCATCAATGCATTATAGGGGTATATTGCAGATAGCATCTTAAAATCCTCAAACTTGCTGTTGTACTTGATGAAGGGCTTAATGGCCGCGTTATCGTGGTAGGGCAACAGCAAAGAAAGGTTTCCTTCTTCGGAGGTAGCGAATTCGTCGGGGTAGATATCCAATATAATTTGCCTAGGCTTGTAGCGCTCCAACACTGCGGACATGGCCGCCAGATTATAGATGAGCTTATATCCTTCGCGGCCGCAATTGTAAAAAGTAGTGTTGAGCTTCGCCTCGAATGTTTTAGACACATACTGATGCATGGCCCTGGATGAACCAAACACCAGCGTTTGCGCCCGGGTTTTATTAAACACGTAGGTAACGTCGTTGAATTTCTGCTTGAAATAGAGGTGCCTGAGCAAAGCGCCGATGGAAAAATCAAGCAGTAGCAGTACAATTGCCAACAGTGCAAACTTCTTCAGGAAGCGGTTTATATCGGTTGTGGGTTTCTGCTGCATGTTAAAACTGGAAGTAAATAAACTGCGTTTTACCAAAAACTCCAAACAAAAGTATCAGCATAGCAAGCAGGCAATAGGTTGAATACCTCAGCAAAGGCTTACTATTATTTAAAAAGCTAACCTTGCCGAACAGGCCATACTCCTCAGAAACCTCCACCGTAACCACAATGAGTATGCCGATGATGGAATATCCAATCAGCCGGCGGTTGTTGGCGGTGAACAACTCGCCGTGCATAAACAGTATCTTGCCTAGTATGCTGAACGCCTCGGCCATGGAGCCCGACCTAAAAAACACGAACGCAAAGCAGGCAAAAGCAAAAGTGAGCAGGGTGGATAGCATTTTCGCCACCACTTCAGGCAGAAAGCCGAAAACCTTCTTCCGGGTTTTCTTAGTCAAAAACTCGTAGCACACCGCAATGCCGTTCACCAGCCCGAAAGAGATATACGTATAAGCCGCGCCGTGCCAAAGCCCGCTCACGAAAAAGGTTACCAGCAAGGCAAACACTACGGAAAATTTACCCCAATGGCGCTTCTGTACCATGATTGGCGTAAACAGGTAGGTATTGAACCATGTTGTAAGCGAGATGTGCCACCTGCGCCAGTATTCGGTGACGCTCTTGCTTAAAAAGGGGCGGTTAAAATTGGTTACCAGCTTAAAACCCATCACCTGTGCGCTGCCGATGGCAATATCCGAGTATCCCGAAAAATCGCAGTATATCTGGAAGGCAAAAAACACTACGGCAACCGCCAGTGTAGTGCCGTTATGATGCCCGTTGGCCATAAAAACGGCGTTTACATACAGCGCCAGCCTATCGGCTACAACCACTTTCTTAAAAAAGCCCCAAAGCATGCGCTTTAAGCCCCGGGTTACATTATCGTAGTCAAACTCATGCTTCTCATAAAACTGGGGCAGCATGTTCTGGGGGCCCTCTATGGGGCCGGCTACCAATTGGGGGTAGAACATCACATATAAAGCGTAGATGCCAAAATGGTGCTCGGGCTTTTGATGGCCCCTGTACACCTCTATAACATAAGCAAGGCTTTGGAAGGTGTGGAACGATAAGCCCACCGGCAATATAATACTTAAAGCCTGTATGGGGTAGTTCCAATGCGTCAGGTGGGCAACGAACCGCACATGGCTGTTAAAGAAGTTGAAGTACTTGAAAATAAAAAGCACCAGGCAGGTAGATACGATACTGATGATCAGATAGAGCTTCCGCCTTCGCCCTTCCGACCGGCTGATGTATATCGCCGCAAAATAATCGATAAGGATGGTAATGAATAAAATGAAGATATAAACCGGGATAAACGCCATGTAGAATATACAACTGGCAAAAAGCAGCAGGAACCACCTGAACTTATGGGGCACCAGATAATACAACAGCGTAACAAGCGGGAAGAAGATTAAAAACTCGAACGAATTGAAAAGCATTTACGATGATTTAGGGCCGCACAACACAGCTATTGCTGCATAAGTTCCGCGGCTTTATCTCCGGCAATTTCCATTGACCGATAATTCCCTAAAAATATAACTCCTTGCTTTAAAATTGGAATTTATTCGATTTAAAATTGGGAGGGCGGCGTATATGGCAATTAAAGAGAACGGAATTCCGGCGCATTATAAATGGGACCTCGAATGAAACGATGATGTTATCGGTAAGGAGAAATTTGTTACGCCGAACTGTTATATTTGATAAACCTAATCTGCAACTTCGTTGAGTAACCGGAAAAATATTTTTGAAATATTACCAAACCAGAAACTGCTGAAAAAGTATGTGATTGTGTTTTTTATCTCCCTGTGTACATTGCTATTGTGCGCACAGCTTATCGCACAATTATTTACTGTAAAACAGTTTGAAAAAATTCAGGGCAAAGTAATTCACAAACAGGTAACAGTAACATCATACCATGCAAACGGAAGGGGGAAGGGCATTCCAAACTATTCATTAGTAGTAGATTTGGATAATAAGAAATCGTACAATATCGACTTACGGAATAATGATTGGAGTATTGATACGATTATTAAAAAAGGCGATATCATCACTATTTACAATCCGTCGGTTATTTATAGGATACTAAGCCTGGATATACTTGATTTTGGGAGCCGCGTAAGCCAGGTTGAATTGGGTAGCAAAGTTATTTACAGCTTTGATGCGCATAAAAACAACGCAAGGCCCTTCATCGGCGTTCTAATGGCGGCCATCTGTTTGTTTTGTTATTTTCTGTACGATTTCTATAGAAATGGATGAAAAGTAAAACAGGTTGATTGCCGAAGCTATCGGTGAAATAAAAATCAGGTGAATCGTAAAAACCCGCTTAACGGCGAATCCCTCTTTAACACCTTAAAAACTTTATAACGTTAAAAATCCTGGTTCTATATCTTCAACACCGCCTGCAAGGCACCGCCATAGCCCACGCCCGAGTTGCGGCCCATAAAGGTGTAAAAGCCATTGGCAAAAAGCGAAAACCTACGGCTAAAGGTATGCCCTACGTTTATGGCCCCTTTGGTGAAGGCAAAATCGCGGTTTACGCTTAAATTTTGGCTGAATGATTTATTGGAACTGGAGGACCTTTGCCCGCCAATTTCGAAACTTATCTGGTTCTTTTTATTGATGGGGATACCTAACAGGGCCGAGTAAAGTATAACATTAGGACCCTGGGCATCAAAATAGCGGCGGTAACCAGCCTCTAGGTTAAAATAGCATCCCCGTAAGAAATTCTTATTGAAACTGCCGGTGTACATAAATTTTATTTCGGAACCGAAGGTGCCGTAACCCAGGTCTAATACATCTTCATCGTGTTTATAAAGCGGCGCAATGGCCGATACCTGTACCGAAAAATAGGCTTTATAATCAAAGTTTATCAGCGCATAGCTCAAGCCCGCCTGCAAATCGCCCAGGCCGAAACTTTGCTGGTAGGTTGTGCCTGCAGTTGTGGTGAACTGGCTTTGTTGGTTGGGTGCCAACACGTTTACAATAAGGTCTAACCGGCGGGTAATACCGTAGCCTACATAAAGCCCGTAAGCATAGCTGGTGAACTGGCTGTTTCCATCGGGCTTTACCTTTTTGCCGCTGCTGTTATATACATCTTTAGAGGTATAGTAATTGAATGATGGCACTACGATATTGCGATATTTACCAATGGGCCAGCCTGCAAAGGCCTGCTGATGTGCAGAGCCGATGATAACCAATAATAAACAAATGATGTAAACTTTTTTCATAGGTATCTGCTGTTTACGGCATCCTGAAATCTTCTTTCAGCCAGTAGTATTGAAATGTAAAGTAGGTAAAATTAACCTCATGCGCCTTATCGGCCACTACAAAATATTCGTTGCTGGTATTGGCAAATTTATTGAACATGCCAAAGCTGCAGCGTGGCGGGCAAAATTCATCGAGTAAGCCAATCCCCATCAGCACCTTACTTTCTACTTTGTCAGCGAAATTCTGGGGGTCGTAATAATCCCAAACCGCCAATAGCTTTTCTTTAGTAAAGCCGTTATGTTTCTTAATGTACTCATGAAACACCAGCGTCGGCCAGGTATCAACCGGGTAAGAACTACCTATAGCATACGAATCGTGCATATCGGCATACAGCGGCACCTGGAAGGTGCAAAGTTTCACGCGTTTATCCATGGCCGCCACAAACACCGCCAATGCGCCGCCCTGGCTACCACCCTCTACCACTATCTTTTCGGGATTCAGCCTCAGCTTTGCAGCGTTGGTGGTCAAAAAATCGACCGCGCGCAGACAATCCATATACGCGCCGCGGTAAATATACTTATCGCGGCTCTCTATATTCACTAGGTTATACTGTTTATAATCGGGTGCAATTACGTCGCGACTGTTGCCGTTACCGCGCACGTTGATGGTAAACACCGCAAAATCCTCCTTATCATAGTCGGGCTTCATATCAATGGTGTAACCCGGCACACGGTAAAGTATAGGGTAGTTTTTGCCGCCCTTTGGCACCGTGAGCCAACCGCGTATGGTAATGCCCTCCCACGATTTCATCTCGCACAGGTAAACAACCTTCTCTTTGGTCGATTTCTTTTTGTCTTCGGTAAATTTAAATTCGGGCTTAATATTTTTTAAGGTGTCAATAGTCCCCTGCCAAAAGGCATCAAAATCGGCAGGTTTGTGCAAGGTGGTTTTTATCTTTTCAGGGTCGATACCGAATACGCGTTTCACCGTATCATCATACGAAGTAAGGTTCAACATAAAATGCACTCTGTAAAAACCGGGGGCACCTTTTGGCAGCAGTACACTGTAAGTTTCCGAAGAATTTTTTATGAGATGTACCCACATGCTGTTGGTTGATAGCTGCTTAAAATCGTCGCTTAACACGTTATAGGTAAGTTTGCCGTCCTGGTTTTCTTTATAGGTGCTCTTTAATTTCAGCTTAAATTCAATATCGTCGCTTCCTTTAAAAAGGGCGTTTTTAGTACCTGGTTTCACCTCTATGAATACTTCGCCTTCATCTTCTTTATCGTCCTGCGCAAAGGCGCTGCAGCAGCCTGCCAGAACGATGCTTAGCGTAACAACATAAAATTTAAAGCCTCGTGATAGTCGCATTTTTATATCGTTTCTTTTTTTTAAGTCCCGTATTATACGGTTGCAGTTCGTTTTTTGTTCCTGATCAAAAAATCCGACTGGCGGATGTAATGGTTCAATGGCTCCTCTATGGTTTTGAATAACAGGATAGATATTCCGTTGAGGATTATAAAAGCGTAAAGTACGTTCAAATTATCGTATTGGAAAGGAGAGTTCCAGTCTACCCCCCATTTATCGTACAGCGCGAAAACGTAATCGTTTAGCCAGTTTAGGCTAAAGTGCAAACCGTTGTACATCCAACCCAAATGGATAAGATAGAATATATACGAGCTTTTGCCCAGCAGCTCTACAAACTTATTGGATAATATTTTTTTGAGGATAGTCGTCTCGGTAAGCAGCCCGTAAAAAAAGATGGCTATGCTGATGGACAGCAGGTAATTATTGGTGATGATGCCCAAGGGGTGCTGCAGCCCTGCCGCTTCGCCTTTGGGTATAGGCAGCGTACTCATAAACCACACGCAGGCAAACATTAGCACGAAGCCAAGGTAGGTAAGCTTTTGCTTGCTTTGCCCATCTAAAGTTTTCTTGCGTACAAAAAGTGCCAGCTGTATCCCCACAAAAAACTCGAAACAACGCCCCAAAAAGGTATAGAGCATCATAAACGTAAAATTGCCGAAGAAACCATACCAGTTTACATTGCGGAATATCAGCACCAGTAAGGCACCGATGGCGGTAATGATGAAAGGCTGTATATAGAATTTTTTGTACCGCTGCGAAAAGAAAAAGATAAACGGTGCCGAAAAGTAAAAGCATTCTTCTACAGTTAAGCTCCATCCCTGGGCGATGCCGGTAAACTTCAACTGGTCGAAAAAGCCGCGCACGAAAGTGATATTCATCAGCAAAAGCCCTATGGGGCTACCGAAGCCATTGGTCACCTTTTCATCGTGGTTGAAATAGAAGCTGGCGAAGGCGCCCAGCGTAAGCAGGAGATACATGGGATAGATGCGCGCCACACGGTTTTTAAGGTACTGTTTGAACCAATCGCCGGTTAATTCGAAGGTATCGAAATAACGGAAAGCGATCAAAAAACCCGATAGCGTAAAGAAAATAGTTACCCCAATATGGAATTCGGTGAAAAAACGTTGCACAGCATGGGGAAAATTCTCATCGAATGCGTAGCAGTAATGCGAAATGAATACGAGGTATGCGGCCATAGCACGCACGCCGGTAAGGGCCGGTATATAGGTAAGTAGAGGTTTTTGCGCCAAAACAGGTCAGTTTTTTCGTCCCTAAAGATAATTTATTAAGCAGATAATGCAAAAACAAGGCCAAGCGCTCTGCATATTCTTAATGGATGTAGGCTTGATAGGCTATGGTATGCCGGCGTACCAACAACTATTATTTGGGGTGGTCCTCATCATCTTCGTCTGTCCAACCCAGGTCTTCGTCATCATCCTGGCTCAATCTATCAAAAAACGTATCCTCGTCAAACATCAGTTCTTCCAGTTTCTCCTGCTCCGGTGTGCTTGTATCGAAGCGGATAGCCCAATCATCCGGAATGTCGTGCGTTTTATCGAAACCGCGTATCCAGGCAACAAACTCCACTCTAAACTCTTCAATCTTATCGCGCATCAACTGCACGTAATCTTCCTTATTCATGCCGAACATTTCGGTACTGATAACCGCATTCATCATATCCTGTATGCCCAGCCTAATGCGTACGGCATTGTACATCCGCAACGAATAAAGCCCGCCACCCTCTGCGTTCGCAATTTTACCCAATATCATGGTAGCATTGCTCAAAATTTCCTTTGTGAACCACTCGCGTTCGTACTTGTCGCTCTCGTAAATCACCTCCACAATAACCTTGGCCATTTCGTAAATCTCCTCTGCTTTCTTGTAAACCGGCAGATTCATCAACCTATTCATGCGTTTCGACATACGGTAAACTTAACGAATCCCATCCGAAAATCATCTGCACATTTGCACATCCGCATATCTGCACATCAAAAACCTTATATTCGCCCCATGAATATCCTGATCCTTGGTTCGGGTGGAAGGGAAAGTGCCTTCGCCTGGAAAATTGCCCAAAGTCCCAAATGTGATAAGCTTTTTATTGCCCCCGGCAATGCCGGCACCGGCCAGTACGGCACCAACGTTGACCTTAGGGTTACCGATTTTGCCGGCATAAAAGCATTTGCACTGGGCAACGCCATTGATATGGTACTGGTTGGGCCTGAAGACCCCCTGGTAAAAGGCATCCACGATTACTTTTTGACCGACGATGAGCTGAAGAACATCCCGGTAATAGGCCCGCAGCAACAGGCAGCGCAACTGGAGGGCAGCAAAGATTTTAGCAAGGATTTTATGCAGCGCAACAATGTACCTACAGCTGCATCCAAAACGTTTACCAAAGATACCCTGCAGGAAGGTTTCGATTACCTGGCCACCGCGGGCCTGCCTGTTGTACTGAAGGCAGATGGTCTGGCCGCAGGAAAAGGCGTTTTGATATGCCTTACCCTGGAAGAAGCCAAGCTGGAATTGGCCGAGATGCTCACCGAAGCCAAGTTCGGCGATGCCAGCTCAAAGGTGGTGATAGAGCAATTTCTCACGGGTATAGAGCTTTCGGTTTTTGTGATGACGGATGGCACTAATTACAAAATACTGCCCGAGGCAAAAGATTACAAGCGTATTGGCGAGGGCGACACCGGCCTTAATACAGGCGGCATGGGTTCTGTTTCGCCGGTGCACTTTGCTGATGCTGCGTTCATGGCTAAGGTAGAGCAAAAGGTAATCATCCCCACCGTTGAGGGACTGAAGAGCGAGGGCATCCCCTACAAGGGCTTTATTTTCATAGGGCTGATGAATACCCACGGCGAACCATGGGTAATAGAATACAACTGCCGCATGGGCGACCCGGAAACTGAAAGCGTAATGCCGCGCATAGAATCCGATTTCGTTGACCTGCTGGAGGGCGTGGCCCATGGCAATCTGAACGAGAAAGAACTCATTATATCTAACAAAACAGCCGCAACGGTAGTTTGCGTAGCAGGCGGTTACCCCGGCGAATATTTAAAGAATAAAGCCATCAGTGGTATTGAGAACGTTCGCGGCTCGCATGTGTTCCACGCGGGCACAAGCTTAAGTGGCGATGACGTAATTACCACAGGCGGCCGCGTGCTGGCCATTACCAGCTTGCAGGATAACATGTTCAATGCTCTGCAGCAAGCCACGGCCGATGCCGCACGCATCTACTACGATGGCGTTTATTTTAGGCGCGATATAGGGTTTGACTTACTTTAATCATTGAGTCATTTTGCTTGCGCGTCATTGAGTCATTGCAATAGATCGATATGAATAGAAAGGCGGAACTGCACAAGCAATTCCGCCTTTTTAATGACTCAATGACCTAATGATTCAATGACTCATTATATCTTTCCAAACAATTCCGCCAGCTTATCGTTCAAATCGTCGCCTCTTAAGTTCTTGGCTATGATTTTGCCGTTAGGATCTATCAAAAAATTCTGGGGGATGCCTTTTACGGCATACAGGTTAGCTACTTTGCTTTTAGAATATTGAAGATCGGATAGCTGCGTCCAGGTGAGGCCGTCTTTATGGATGGCATCCAGCCAGGCTTTTTTAGCCCCAGGCCTATCCGATGAAATGCCCACGATGGTAAAATTTTTATCCTTATACCGGGCATAGGCCTTTACCACGTTCGGGTTTTCTTGGCGGCAGGGGCCGCACCAGGATGCCCAAAAGTCTATCAACACGTACTTACCGCGAAAAGATGAAAGGCTCACCATTTTGCCTGCGGTATCCGCTTCGGCAAAATCTGGCGCTATCTCTCCTAATGCAACGCTCTTTATTTTTGGCAGCAGTTCACCAAAAGCCTTGCCCCCTTTAGTTGCTTTGATGGCGGGCGTAAGCGCTTCGTACAATGGCGCAATGTCTGCGTAATCGGCACTGTAAGCGAAATCCGGCAGGATGGCTAAGCTGACATACGAATCGGGATGATCTTTAATAAATTGTTGGGTAATGGCCTTGAATTGTGCGCTCAGGGCTTTCTCCCGTAGTTTCGTTTGCCTGATAAAGGTATCGGCTTTTGCTGCATCGCCCGCTGCTTTGTCGCGGGCATCCAGCGCGGCGTAACCATCGTCAACCACTTTTACAGCGGCATGGTATAGTTCGTAATCCAGGTTGGTTTTTGTGCCTTGCAGTTTACTGTTGGCCAGTAAATCATTGGTAGTTAGGGTAATTACGCCGGGCTCCAGGTATAAGGCATGCGAATCTTCTGCGCTGTTTAAGCCGGATGCGTTGGGATTAAACCACAGGCGCGCGCTGGTGGGCGCGGCGTCGGCATCTCCTTTGAACAGAAATTTCCCGTCTTTTAAAGTAACTGAGTCGGTTACCGACTTACCGTCTTTTTTGTATTGCAAATAAACTTTAGCCGGCTTATTAAACGTGCCCACATTACCCTGTACGGTGTATTTGGTATCCTGCGCAAAAAGCGCAGCGGGTATAAGCAAAAGGGCACCCAACAATATCCTCTTCATGATATAAATGTGTATTTAAAGCGGAAAGATGCAACTATCCCGTTAATATTCAAAGCACCGGCGTAAAATTGGAAGACGGAAAGCCCGCAACCGTGAAGCTCCATCCGTCTTTCCGACTCCAGACTGCGGACTTTCCCACTCCCGACTACATTATATCTTTCCCAGCAGTTCTTCCAGTTTATTGTCCAAATCGTCGCCACGCAGGTTTTTGGCTACTATTTTGCCCTGCGGGTCTATCAAATAGTTTTGGGGGATGGAGCGCACGTCGTAAAGCCTTGCAGCCATATTGTTCCAGAATTTAAGGTCAGACACCTGCGTCCACTCCAGCCGATCGCTTTTAATGGCGGCCAGCCAGGCATCGCGGGCACCTTCCTTATCAAGGGATACGCCTAAAACGGTAAAGTTTTTGTATTTGTATTTATTATAGGTACGCACCACATTGGGGTTCTCCTGTCGGCAGGGGCCGCACCACGATGCCCAAAAATCTATCAACACATACTTCCCACGGAAAGACGACAATTGCACGGGCTTGCCGTTTGCGTCGTTCTGTATAAAATCGGGCGCAATGGAGCCAATTGCGGTTACCTTGAGTTTATCCAACTCATATTTTAGTTGCTTGCCCTGATCCGAGTTCTTCAGCTCGTCAGACAATGAGTTGAACAAAGGCTCTACCTCGGCCACATCGGGCGAGGGGCCGCTTACGCTGGTAAGCACCAGCAGGCTAAGGTAGCTATCGGGGTTGCTAACGATGAAGCTTTTCAACGCGGCTTTTTGCTCTTGCTGCAGGGCTTTGTATTTAACCTGCATGTTGTTTTGGAACGCTGCCGACTGCTGTTGCTCCGGCGTGGCGGCCTTGGCTTCGCTGGCAAGCACCTTCGCTTTATCCATTATTGGTTTAAGCTGTGCCATCAGTTTTGCTTCGTCGTCGGTTGTTTTAGAACCCGTGATTTTGCTGTGCTTCAAGGAATCGGGCGAGGTAATACCCAGTTCGCCTTTTTCTACATAAAAGCCTAAATAGTCGGCTGTTTTAGCCGGTCCAGTGCCCTGGTTGAAGTTCTGCGCCACGTATTTTTCAAAACCTTCACCCTTATAATCAATAAACATGGTGGCGTTTACCGGGTTGGTAATGGTACCGGTGAAGGTAAATTCGCCGTTTACTATGGCTGCGGAATCGATAACGTTATTGGCACCCAACTGGTAAGCTAAAAAGGCTTGCGCGGGCTTATCTAACTTGCCAACCTTTGCTTTTATGGTAAAAGGCGCGGCAGTTTGGGCAAATGCCATTGCAGGCATAAAGGCCAGCAGGCATAAAAAAAATCTCTTCATTATAATAACAGTAAAGATAATGTAACGCTTAAAGGGCTAATGAATTGCGGCTCAGTTCAACTTTTGGTAAGTGCGCCACCATAAATCGGGCATATCGCCGGAGCGGGCAGTTTTATAATCCTCGTATCGGCAAGGCACCAGATGGAACCGCTCGTTGCGCGAACCGCCAGTTGGGTAAGGTACCTGCATCCACCAGCGATCGCTTTTTTTGCTTTTTACGAATACCAATTCATGCTCATCGTGCTTCAGGCTGGTTTTGTAAATGAGGTATTGCGATTTGGGATTTAGCGGAAAATCTTTCTTGCGATTATAAAAACCATCTATGAAGTACCACACCATTTGCGATATCAGCATCGCGGTTTGGCCGTTAGTATCGTAGGCGGGGTTAAATTCGTAAAACCCTATCGAAGTAAGTTTATCATTGAAACCGGCATACCGGCATATCTGGCAGGCCTCTTCACCGTAAAAACCGTTCGGCTTGGTGTTGGCGTTGGCCGCTGCATCTGAAGAACGGATGGCCCCTATATCGAAACTTAGCATATTGGCATTGCGGATAACCGGCTCGGTTACGGTGATGTTGCCGGCCAACTCGCCCAGGCGGTGCACATCGAAGTAGAGTTTATCCATCACCCTTAAGCTTTCCTGGCTGGTGAAATAAGTTTGGTACCCCAGGTTGCTGAAGTTGAAGAGGTAATTCGGTTCGTGCAGGAATATCTTGTTGAGGTAAGCGATAGAATTGGTTTCTATGCTGCTGCCGAAGCCGTCGTCGTCCAAATCGAAATGCGAATCTACCACCAGTACATCTACCTTTTGCTCCAGGCTTTCGTAGCCCATGTACTGGGCGTAAGTGAGGTCCTGCCCGCCGCCTATGATAAGCGGAAGGATATCTTTCTTTATCAGCTCTTCTACCACGGTTTTAAGCGCGTAGTAGGTATCTGTTACCTTTTCGCCGCGGGCTATATTGCCCAAATCTACTATTTTGGTGTTGTAAGCCCCCTCGTTAAGCAGGTACAGCTTTTCACGAACGTAATCGGGGCCAAGGGCACAACCTGCGTTGTTTATGGCGTTGCGATCTTCCAGCACGCCGATGATGGCGATATCCACCTTCTGCTCCAAATCGGGGAAGGCAACGGAATAGTGCTCTATCCTATCGCCAAGCTGGCTGGTATAAAACCCATCTTTAGGCGTTATTTTCTTTATATCTATCGGGGCAAAAAAATCGGCTAAAGACATATGGTTTGATGTGCAGATATGCGGATGTGCAAATGTGCAGATATTTTTGGATGTGCAGATATTCAATTTTCAGATGTGCAGATGTTTTTGGCAACCGGCATAACTACAAATTCATTTGCACATTTAAAATCTGCACATTTGCACATATGATTTTAGTTACGGGGGCAACAGGTTTTTTAGGGGCCGAACTGGCGAGGGAGCTTATACTGCGAGGTAATAGCATCCGCTGTACTAAACGCAGTTCATCAACTGTACCCGGAATTTTGGTGCCCTACCCTGCCAAAATAGAATGGGTAGAGGCCGACCTGATGGATGCCTTTGCCTTAGAAGCGGCGCTGGACGGCGTAACGCAGGTGTACAATTGTGCGGCCTGGGTATCCTTGAAAGCTGCAGATAAAAATTCGATGATACGCACCAATGTAACCGGTACGGGCTACCTGGTAAATCTTTGCCTGGAAAAAAGCATCCGCATGGTGCATACCAGTTCTGTAGCGGCCGTGGGCGAAGCCAAACCCGGCGAATTGATTACTGAGGAGCATCACCTGGACCCAACATTGGAGGAAGACGGCTACGCCATATCAAAACTGGAGAGCGAGATGGAGGTTTGGCGCGGCATTGCCGAAGGGCTTGATGCCGTGATCGTAAACCCGAGCATCATCATCGGCCCCAGTTCAGGCCTGGAGGGCAGCGGGCAAATTTTCGAGACGGTGCGCAAGGGTTTGAAATACTACACTAAAGGCACCATGGGTTTCGTAGATGTGCAGGATGTGGCCAAATGCATGATTGCCCTGATGGACAGCAATATAAGCGGCGAGCGGTACATTATTTCGGCAGAAAACCGCCCTTTTAAGCAAATTTTCACCGAAATAGCCGGCTGCCTTGGTGTGCCTGGCCCCTCAAAACCGGCAACACCCTTTATGATGGAAGTAGCCTGGCGCGGCGCGTCTTTTTGGGGAAGTCTGACAGGCAAAGACCCCGCTATAGATAAAGCCAGCGCACGCGCTGCATCCGTAACACGGGAGTTCGATACCAGTAAAATAAAGAAAGCGATAGGCTTTGAGTTTAAGCCGCTGAGCGAAACGATTGAGGAAGTTTGTGCGGCACTAAGCAGGTAAGCTGAGGGGTTATTTTTGTCCAGTTTTATTTTATAGAAATGTTGGAAAAAACCGTTGAGATTAGGCGGGCTGAATGAAATCGCAAGTACTCGCTTTTTGCTATGGCTACTTGCTTAAATTCGCCAAAAAACCTTTAAAAATCTGTGTTTTTCGGAGTTTTTTCGGTGTTTTTCTTAGCTTTTTGAGCTTTTCTTGGGCTTTTCCGTAAGAGATACAAAAGGGCCAAATTTGCACAAAATGGCTGTTTTTGGCTAAACATGCTGGTTGCGGGCTGCAAAATCTTGTCCAGCTTTTTCCAGGTTTTTGACGGATTTTAGCTGTGATTTTCCAGAAATTTCCAACTGTTTTCAGTGGTAGAAAAGGCTGCTTAGCTGCTCTTCTAAACAGTTCCCCTTAACTTTAGCAGCACCACATTCTCCACGTGCTGGGTGTGGGGGAACATATCTACCGGTTGTATTTTTACGGTATCGTATTTTTCTTTCAGCACCAGTAGGTCGCGGGCCTGGGTGGCGGCGTTACAGCTTACGTAAACAATTTTGGGGGCCTCAATTTCCATCAGGCGGGCCACTACATCGGCGTGCATGCCCGCGCGGGGAGGATCAGTGATGATTACATCAGGCTTGCCGTGTTCTGCTACGAAATCGGCCACCAGCACGTCTTTCATATCCCCGGCAAAGAATTTGGTGTTGGTGATTTGGTTTATCTGCGAATTCACTTTGGCATCTTCTATAGCGGTAGGCACATACTCTACGCCTACCACTTCGCGCACCTGGCCGGCTATGAAGTTGGCTATGGTGCCTGCACCGGTGTAAAGGTCATAAACCAGCTCGTCGCCCTTAAATTCCGCAAAATCACGGGTGATTTCGTACAGCTTCAGTGCCTGTATGGAGTTGGTTTGGTAGAACGATTTGGGGCCTACCCTAAAACGGATGACCCGGCCATCGGCCGTTGCCATTTCCTCGTGTATGTATTCGGGCCCTTTCCAGCTATGCACCTCCTGGTCGAAGATGGTATCATTCATCTTCGTGTTCAGGATATACAGCAGCGAGGTTACCTGCGGGAAGTTAGCATCTACAAAGCCCATTAGTTTGCTTACCTGCTCCTCATCGGCATGGGCAAAAACCACGATCACCATAATTTCGCCGGTAGACGAGGTACGTATTATTAAATTGCGCAAAGCGCCGGTATGTTGCCTTACATCGTAGTAGCTGATGCCCTGTTCTTTGGCGTATTGGTTGATGCTGTTGCGCAGATCGTTTGATGGCTCGGCCTGCAGGTAGCAATGGTTTATGTTCAATATCTTATCAAACCGACCCGGTATGTGAAAACCCAGGGCGTTCATATCAAGGGCTTCGTCCTCGCGGTTTTCGCCATCGTACAGCCAGCGTTTGTTGGAGAAGGTGTATTCGAGTTTGTTGCGGTAATACCTATCGGCAGGCGATGGCACTATGGCATCCATGTGCTCTACTTCTATCTTGGCAATGCGGGTAAGCGCATCATGCACGGCTTTTTGTTTGAATTTTAGCTGTGCATCGTAGGTCATGTGCTGCCATTTGCAGCCGCCGCAAACGCCAAAGTGCTCGCAGAAAGCATCGGTGCGATATTCGGATGGTGTTACCAGATTGATGATCTTACCTTCGCCGAAGTTCTTCTTGCTGCGGTAAACTTCTATGTCGGCCACATCGCCGGGTACGGCTTTTTCTATAAACAACACAAAATCGTCGGCTTTGCCAACACCTTTGCCTTCTTCGGCTATATCAATTACCGTTACGTTTTCAAAAACCTTATTTACCCTTGGTTTGCCAGATTTGCCCATAAGGATGCAAAGGTAAGGGAATTTATTATTTTATGCAGGGTTTCGGCAAGGGCCTCTTTGTGGCGATTTTACCACAGAGGCCACGGAGAAAAAACACAGAGAGGCGCAAAGATTTGTTTTGGCGAATTTTTATTATGATACAATCTCACTTAACTACTTTGGCCCGACATTCTGCTCCTCACTCTCCAAATCTTCTTTTTTGATGCTTACGTTGCCGGTACGCTTCAATACGCCCCAGCCGCTCAATTCGCCTTTTAGGGCTTTGCGGATGGCTTTGAACAGGATGTAATACATCAACTGCCGCCAGATGAAACGCTGCGGGATAATGTAAATTAGCTTTTTGTAGCTCTCCTTCTCCATTTTGAAGGCGATGATGGCTACCAGGAAATCTACCAGTACGAACACCACGTAATAGATGAGTATCTTTTCCGGCTTATCGCCCAGCAGACCAAATATCATCATCAGATCCGCCAGTGGCGAAAACAGCGGCAGCAGTATCTGGAAGATGAGGATATTAGGCATGCCCACCATGCCGAAGAATTTGTATTTTTTGTTGAAGAGCGCGTCGCGGTTCTTCCAGAAGCTTTGTATTACGCCGAAGCTCCAGCGAAAGCGTTGTTTCAGCAGCATGTTGAGCGACTCGGGGGCTTCGGTGTAGGCTACCGCCTCGGCACTGTTCCTTACGATGTAGCCCGCCTTAAGTATGCGCATGGTAAGGTCGCAGTCTTCGGCCAGGGTATCATAGGTAAAGCCGCCTGCCTTTGATATCGCCTCTTTGCTGAAAGCACCTATGGCGCCCGGCACCACCGTAATGCTGTTGATAAGATCAAATGCGCGGCGATCCATATTCTGGGCTGTGATATATTCTATCGATTGCCAGCGGGTGATGATGTTCATCTCATTGGCCACCTTAACCGTGCCCGCTACTGCGCCAATTTCGGCATCAGTAAAATAGCTCATCAGTTGGTAAATGGCATCGCTACGCAGCTGGGTATCGGCATCTATACAAACTACGTAATCATTTTTAGCCTGCGCTATGCCAAAGTTAAGGGCCGAAGCTTTGCCGCCGTTTGGTTTGGTTAATACGCGCACCAGCGGGTGGTTATCATAAGCGGCCCTTACCACCTCATACGTATTATCCTTAGAGCCATCGTCAATAAACAGCACCTCGAAGTTGTGGTATTCCAACTTTAGTAAGCTTTCTATGGTCGCCGCAGCGGTAACTTCTTCGTTGTATGCCGGCACAATAATGCTTACGGCGGGCAAGGGGGCGGTAGGTGCTACCCGTTCTTTTTTATCGCCCATAAACTGCCTTACGGCCAAAATACCTATCAATACGATGCGACCGAGTGCCAGGAAAATGGCCGACAAAAACAGGTAGAAGATAAACTTGTTGCCCAAAAAGAAGCCTACAATAACCACATCGTAAAAGCGGCCCCAAACGGTTTTATCATCTGAGGTGGGCATGGGCATCAGGTCGTCCTTGGTTTTATCCAATACATCGGCAATGGTGGTAAACTGGTAGCCATGGGCTTTAAAGTAGTGTATAATGGCAGGCAATGCCTTCACTGTTTCTTCGCGGGTATCGCCGCCTGCATCGTGCAGCAATATCATCGATCCGTTATCCTTTTGCTTGATGGTACGTGCTATAATACTATCGGCTGTTACGCCTGGCTGCCAATCCCAGGGGTCGATAGATTCGCCGATGGTGATATAGCTTTGGCGGCGGCTCTCGGCCACGGGGATAACTTCTGCCAGGGTTTGCGGTTCTGCATCGGCATTGAAGGGCGGGCGGAACAATATGGTGCTGCGCCCGGTAACCGATTCGATAAGCTTGCGGGTTGCGTTCAGCTCCAGGTTTACCCTATCTATGCTAATGGTAGAAATATCGGGGTGGAAGAAGGTATGGTTGCCAATTTCGTAGCCTTCATCGTATATTCTTTTCAGGATGGGGATGTTCTTTTCGGCCATAGAACCCACAATGAAGAAGGATGCAGGCACCTTTTCGCGCTTGAGGATATCCAGTATCCGGGGGGTAAAATCAGGATCGGGTCCGTCATCAAAAGTAAGCACCACCTTGCCTGGCTTTAAGCCATACCTGCGTATAACGTATTTGGAGGGCAGCTTGATGTAGGTTTGATTGGTGATGGTAAAAGTTTTGGGGTCCATCGTTACGGCTATCTTGCCGGTATCGGGTGTCGTTATCAAATCCAGCACCTCGCCACCTTCGCCGGCGTAATCTATCTTGTCGTTAAGGCCAACGGTATTGAAGTGCTTGATATCGATGCCTGTTTTGCGCAAAGAATCAATAGAAAGGTTCTTTTGGAAGAACGACCATAAGCGCGGGTCTTCGGCACCTAAACGCCATAGGGCAACCCCGCCGGTAGACCAATCATCGGCCATGCGGATGATGTTGAAATTTGTCACCGCATCGGCAAAGTAAACAATGTGATTAAAGCCATCGTTGCCCAGGTAGTTGAAATGCAGATTGGCAGATAGCGGATCGTACTTGATAGTTGCCTTTTTTTGCTTGGCCGTACTAATAGCTTGCTGATAGCCCGCAGGCACGCCAATACTATTCTCGGGCCAATCGAAGCCGCCGCCTGCTATGGTAAAGATCACTTTTTCACTGGGGATGGTGGAGCAAACCTCATCCAATATTTCTTCGGCCCAGTGTTGGTTGCTTATTTCGCCTGCGTTGCTGCCGTCGTAATGCTGGTCAATCGCCATCACGAAGATAAAATCGTTGATATGTTGCAGGCGTTTCAGGTCGTAGGCCTCGTCCTCCGGCACCACGTTTTGGGTAACCAGTAAGTTGTTGGCGTGCAGGGTGGTGTATAGTTCGTTTTGGAAAGCGATATAGTTTTTGCTGTTGCGATCTTTTACGTCGTCCAGATCTACGTTCACGCCCTGGAATTTGTAAAACTTGAGCTTATCTACGATACTATTGATGAAAGCCGTGCGGACTTTCTTATTGCTAATGATGTGCTCAACCTCCTCTACATCATACCCACCTTTGGTATTATCGTAGTTATTAAGGGTTACCAGTATCTGCTTTTTGTACTTTTTGTTGAGGTTGATAAGGCCGGTATCTATCTGCACCTTAAGCGAATCGGACTTTTGGGTAAAGCCGAAACCTTCGGTAACCACCATATCCAGGCGGTGCATGTATAGCTGCAGCGAGTTATAGGCCTGTGGCTCCCAGGGCCGGTAAAAAGCAGCGTTGATGCGGTTTGCATTGTTGGGGTGCTTTAGCTGGTGCAAGTGGCGGGCGCGGGCAATTTGCTCTATTACAGCTTTCTCTACCTTGAAATCTTTATATCGCCTTGATTTTTTGAGCGCCTCGAGGTCTTCTTTGGATATTTTTTTGGGGGCCGGATCAAGGTTGGGCAGCAAGGGATATTCTTTGGAGGTAATGGTAACCGCGGCAGCCACCGCACCGAATAAAATGATGACTAAAAATATACGGCTAATCCATTTGAAGCGGTTCCACCTGCCGGGATCATCAGCCTGAAAGACCTGTTTGTTGGACATGAAAAGTATTTAAAACGATTAGGTTATGGTAGGGCAAAAAATGCAATGATGTTATTTAGCCTGCTTTTGCGGCTCGATGGCAGAAAAATCCACCCCGCATTTGCAGTTGCTGCCGCAGCTTTTTTTTGCGGATACGGTGTTGTACAACATACGGCCTACGTAAAAAACCGCTGCAATAAATAATATTACTATAATAATTGCCTGGATGTTCATGGCTGCAAAATTAATACATTTATATATACGTACAGATAATTAAAAAAGTATAAAGTTTAACCGGAAAGCTAACAGCTTATCCAATCCTCGCATAAGTAAATGTAAGTCTGTTACCAAAGGGGTCACCAACCTCCATCGTAAGGGCCTTTGAGTTCCATGAGGCTATTTCTAAACCGGGGCGGTAATACTTATAATTTTTATCAATGAGTTGTTTGTGGTACTCTTTTAAGCCCGCAAAATCTTCAATATGTATCCTTGCGCCGGGCGTACAATCTCCATGATGTTCGGAAAGGTGCAATACCACGCCTTGAAGGGAAACCTGCATATAAATTGGGCCATCCTTTGGCTTGTCTTCCCAATCTATTGTAAACCCAAGCCAATCGACATAAAATTCAATTGCTTTAGCATAATCAAATATCCTGAATATAGGTCTCGCTACCGCCATCACTCAATTGTTAACTATTTATGCATAAACGCCACAGTACCGCCCACCCAATCAAAATCTTTATTATAACGTACGCCTATCATTTTGCCGCGGCTTAGGCGGGCAAGGTTTATGGCAAGGGTTGGCTGGGCGTCTCCCTCGGGCCAGAGGTATAGCAGACGTATCTCTACCTTTACGCCGCCATCCGGGGCTTGCAATACCGGCTCGTAGCTTACTTTTTCCTGCAATATCCAGTTCTCAGGGTCGGTTATCTGTTCTATATCGCCATCCATAATATCAATGATGACGCCCTGGCCTGCAAAGCTGAACAGAGGCTTCAGCACGTAGTCCTGCAGGTTTTCGGGCACCTTTTTCAACTCGTGCAAAAACTGTGTCTTCGGGATGTATTCTCCCTGCAAAAAGGGCATCGTGAATTTACTGATGCGGTAGAACCAGTTAGGGTGCGTAATCCACTCCACATCCAGCGGCCGGCGGATATCTACCACCTTGCTGAATATATCCGGGTCGCCCTCAATTTCATCGAATATCAAGCGGTTGTAGATTCGTTTTATCCGTTTCTTTTCTTCGCCATGCATATAAAATAGCTGGTCGCCCTCCTGTATCAAATCGTCCAGCGAAACCACGGGCGTACCTATGTGCCCCTCGGTGATATAAAAATCAACCGCTGTTTTTTGTTTGGGAGCGTTCACGTCCATCAGCACCACTTCATCCGGCTGGTATGGGCCGAGGATGGTTTTTTTGAGTAGCGCGAGATAACCTGCCTTATCCAGGCCATTGAAATATATGCTTTGGTTACCGGGGATATTGAAAGTGTGCCGGTAATTTTCGGCCAGGTGCACCTGGAAACCATACAAGGATGGGAAGCCCTGCAGTTCTATCAGTTTGGGTACGATGTTGCCTGCATCATCCTTACAAACCCCAAAATCCAAAGCGATGAAATGCGGGTGGCCGTTCTCGTTGGCTACGCGCCATTTATCGGGTATGGCACGCTCGGTCAATTCTTTAAAATCCGGCTTTAAAATCGTATCTACTATTTCCTGCCCCGCCTGCAGCAGCTTATCCCTAAAGTCGTCCGTTAAAAAAACGGGGGTCTCCGCAATGCGGAATTCTATCGGGTTCTTCAACCCATCGTTCAGCGATAGTAAAAACTCCGCGTACTTTTCTTCGGTAAAGTTTTGGTTGTAGGTGGTCCTGATGAGTGGGTTCATAGTGGTCTGTTTTTCAGTAGCGATATGATTAAAACCTCGAAAACCACGTCATGCCGAATTTATTTCGGCACCCCACATGCAAAGCTATCGTTCATGCAAAACGGATTAGCATAGTGGCTACCGTTAAGATGGGGTGTTGAAACAAGTTCCATGACGTTAATTTGTTTTCAAAAGATACATTATAGCGATGGGTTTCAAACCCATCGCTATAATGAGAATATTACGCCTCCAATCTCTCTACCCCCAATATCGCCGCATCTAAAAAATTGGGGATGATGGTGCTTTGGGTATGAGCTATCTTGTCCGGGTCGTCCAGGCGCCGCAGCATTTCTTTGTACTTGGTTTCGCCGTGCTCGTTGATAACCTCTTCCTTTTTTTCGGGGCGCAGCAGCATGGTTTTAATGCCTTGCGCATCAGCCTCGGGGTGGAATTGCGTGGCGATAAAATACTCGTTGAAGCGGATAGCCATCATAGCGCGGGGCAGGTCAACATGCGGCCTTTCCTTTTCCAGTGCCAGCAAGGTCATGCCCAATTGTTCAAACCGGCCCATATCAGGGGTTATCACCTGCCAGCTGCGCGAGTCAACGGTGTAGAAAGGATCGTAAAGATTCTCGAAAACCGAGTCCTGCTTGCCTTCATCGGTTAAATGCACCGGCAATATGCCGAACGACGGCGAGCGGCGCAAACCTATCTCGCCCAGGCCATATTTGCGGCACATCAGCTGGAACGAATGGCATACAAAAAATACGTGCTTTTTATTCGGATTATCGTTTTTATTATGGGCTTCCAGTTTATCAATCAGGCGGAAATATTTCTTCTCCCACTCGGTGCCCTCGCTGTCTATCGGGCTGCCCGGGCCTCCGCTTGATATGTATGCATCAAAATTTAGTCCCGGTACCTGCGCCTTGCGGCGCACATCAAAAACTTCGTAAGTTAAATTAAGGCCGTGCTTAGCCTTATAGCGCTCCAGTATCTCCCGGAAACCCCGCATCCCCTCGTTCGCAATGCCATCATACAAGTCCAATATGGCAATCTTTATTTCCGGTTTATCTGTGTTCATTTTTCCTGTCAGCCCCCTCTAAATCTCCCCCGGCAGGGGAGACTTTTGAAATTCTTAGTTCATTAGCCCCATATTTTTAAAGCCCTCCCTCCCGGGGAGGGTTGGGAGGGGCTGCACCTATATCCCCTTCAACGTTTGCGATGTGATATAATCTACAACGTCTTCAAAGTTATTGTTTTGGTTGTAAACGGCCAACTGCCTGTCGGCGCCGGTGCCGTGCTCCAGTATTTTATGCACGTATTGCAGGTCGTCGCGGCAGCCCAGGTCATCCACCACATCGTCAATAAAATCAAGGAGTTCCAGTATCAGGGCGCGGGTGTTTACCTCCAGTTCCTTGCCAAAATCTATCATCTTGCCATCTATACCGTAACGCGCTGCCCGCCATTTGTTCTCGTTGATGAGCGCGCGGTTATAGGTGATAAACTTCATGTTGCTCAAGCGCAATTTGTACAGCTTGGCACAAATGCATTGGAACAGTGCCACAAAAGTCATGGTTTCATCAATCAGCATAGGGCAATCGCACACGCGGAATTCGATAGTTTCAAAAAAGGGATGCACCCGCAAATCCCACCATATTTTTTTGGCATTGTCGATGCAATTGGTTTTTACCAGTAGCTTTACGTAGTTGTCATAATCTTCAATACTGGCAAAATAGTCGGGGATACCCGTCCTGGGGAATTTATCGAACACCTTGGTGCGGAACGATTTATAGCCCGTGTTCCTCCCCTCCCAAAACGGCGAGTTGGTAGATAAGGCGTACACGTGCGGCAGAAAATACCTTGCCTGGTTGGCAATGTGTATAGCCATATCGCGCGATTGGATGCCCACATGCACATGCAGCCCGAAGATAAGGTTTGAGCGGGCAGCTTCCTGCAGTTCGTCAACGATCTCAAAGTACCTCGGGTGGTCGGTAATCAGCTGGTGCTGCCAGTGCGAAAAGGGGTGCGTGCCTGCTGCACCTATGCGAAGGCCGATATCGCCGGCCAACTGTGCCACCGTGCCGCGCAATTTGCCAACCTCCTTGCGCGCTTCCTCGGTATTGCGGCAAATGTGGGTGCCCACCTCCACGACAGCCTGGTGCATCTCGGCCTTTACCTGGTCCTCGTGTATCTTCTGTGCAGCGTCTACTATTTTTTGTTCGTGCGATTTCAGTTCCCTGCTCACAGGGTCAACCACCATAAATTCTTCTTCAACGCCTAAGGTGAATTTGTTCATAATTGGCTAGGGGTTTGGTTACCTATAATTTGGTTTCTTCTTTTGTTCTTTTCAAATATTGGGGCGTTGCCTTCGGCCCGGGCTTTCCGCTCATACTGCACAGGCCTTAGCCACAAGGCCGGTATCCGCTGCAATCCCTAACGTGGGCATTTCCGTTTAGACATCTTTTCGTTTAGAGACGCAAAATATTGCGTCTCTACGTTTAACAACACCATAGCGATGAGTTTGAAACCCATCGCTATGGTGCGCAATACCACCAATCGTCATGTTGATTTATTTCAACACCCCATCATAAAGGTCGCGACTATGCTAAGTCGCCACGCACGCCGCCTACCTGTCCTGTGGGGTCCTGAAACAAGTTCAGGATGACGTTGATGTTTTTTTTATCACCCATCATTTCAAACCCATAACTACGGTAAGCTACATTTATTTCTTCGCTGCTTTTTTTGGAGCTGCTGCTTTCTTCAGCTTCGGCTCCGCTATCGTAGCAACGCTAACATCTTCCGCTTTAGCTGCTTTTGCAGCCGCTACCAGTGGTTTTCCATTTACCCCGGTACGCACATACTCGCCCCAGGTAAGGTTATCTCGGTCGTCTTTTTGGGCTTTGGCACGTTCTATGGCGTAACTTGCCGCAGTTTCTACCACCCATTCAAAGTTGTCCTGGCCAACGCTGGTAACTTCGGCATCCGGTGCGGGGTTACAAAAGTCGATAGCATAAGGGATACCATCGCGAACCGCAAATTCTACGGTGTTAAAATCGTAGCCTAAGTATTGGTTCAGTTGTAAAACGTATTTGGTGATGGTATCCAGCATGGCTTTTGCTGCCGGTGCTTTGCCGTGTTCGTAACGCAGGTGGTGCGGGTTGCGCGGCTCGTACTGCATAATACGTACGTGCTTGCCGCCGATGCAATAGCAGCGGAAGTAATCATCAAAAATAATTTCTTCCTGCAGCAGCATTACCAACTGTTTGGTCTGTGCGAATTTCTCCCACAGGTCTTCCTTATCGCTGATTTTATAAACATCGCGCCAGCCGCCACCGTCGAAAGGTTTCATATAGGCGGGGAAACCCACATAATCGAATATCGCGTCCCAATCCAACGGAAACGCCAGGTTACGGAAGGAGCGGTCGGTAGTGCTATCCGGGTGGTCCTTGGAGGGCAGCAACACGGTTTTGGGTACCGGCACGCCCAACTTTACGGCGAGGGCGTTGTTGAAAAATTTCTCGTCGGCGCTCCACCAAAAGGGGTTATTGATAACCGCAGTGCCGGTGATGGCTGCGTTTTTGAGCGACGCGCGGTAGAAGGGCACGTCCTGTGATATACGGTCGACAATTACAGAATAGCCCAGCGGCTCGCCCTGCAGCATTTTATCAATGCGTACAAACTCTGCCGAGATGTTCTTCTCTGCCTTTTCGTTTATCTTATCTACAAATGCCTGTGGAAATGAATTTTCCTGCCCGAATAAGATGCCTATTTTTTTCATAGAAATATGGTTAGTAGTAGATTTTATGTCTTGGTTCTTGTCTCTTGATTCTCAAATCTATTTAATAGTGCTCAAATAATGGGGGAACATCTCCCGCCATATCGGCCAATCGTGATTGGCAAAGGGACGTATATCCAGCCAATGATTAATGTTCTTCGCCTTCAAAATGTTCGACATTTCGATATTGTACCCCTTGCACATATCATGTTCCGAAGTGCCTAGGATGATATTCATCCGCCAAAGCCACTCGTTATTGCTGCCCGGCACAAAATCAACCGGGTTGTTGTAATACACGTTATCATCGTGGTGCCCATCGGTAAACATTTTAATATCAAACGCGCCGCCCATGGTAAACAGGTGGGCCACTTTCTCGGGGTGTTTAAAGGCAAAATTTGCCGCATGGTAACCGCCAAAGCTGCAACCGGCTACGGCAACGCGGCCCACACCTGTTTCGTGCTGTGCCCAGGGGATAAGCTCATCGGTCAGCATCTTATCGTACCATGCGTAATTGCGGGCGCGGTCGGCGGCGTGTATGCCTTTATCGTACCAGCTGCGGTCGTCGATGGTATCAGGGCAGTAAATTTTTACCAGGCCTTCATCCACAAACCAACGCGCGGCATCAATCAGCCCAAAATCCTTATTCTGGTGGAACCGGCCTTTGGTGGTAGGGAACAGGATTACGGGGTAACCCCGGTCGCCAAACACCAGCATTTCCAGGTCGAGATTGAGGTTGGGCGAATGCCAGCGGTGGTATTGTTCGATCAAGGCAGTACGTTTAAGATGGTAAGTTAGCAGTATTTGTGTAAATGTCAACACTATGCCAAATAATTCTGTTTTAGCTAATTTAATAAAATCATAGCCGTACTTTTGTTCCCTTTATTTTATTAAATTGACATGTACACGTATAGTACAACTATCGCAATGGCCATAACCACACAGGAACTCCTCATCAAATCAACCGTACTCGAACGCGAAGTTGCCTGTACCCTATTACTGCCCGACAACGCCGGGATAGAACCGCTGCACCTTTTATTGCTTAACGACGGCCAGGAACTGGAGAACCTGAAGCTTATAGATACCTTAGAAAACCTTTACGACCGCAATTGCCTTCGGCCGGTCCTCACCGTTGCCATACATGCCGGCGAGGACCGCATACAGGAATACGGCATTGCGGGCGAGCCCGATTATAAAAAGCGCGGCAGCAAAGCCGACTTGTACACGCAGTTCATTACTACCGAACTGCTGCCCGAGATACATAAAGCCACCGATATAGACCATTTTGCAAGCACCGCCTTCGCAGGATTTTCCCTGGGTGGCTTAACCGCTATGGATATTGCCTGGAACAACCCGGAATTGTTTGATAAAGTTGGCGCGTTCTCCGCCTCGTTCTGGTGGAGGAGTAAAGACCTGACCAAAGGCTATACCGAAGCTGACCGGATCATGCACAGCCAGCTAAAAAACAGCGATGCTAAACCCGCCTTGAAATTCTGGCTGCAAACCGGCACTAAGGACGAAACTGCGGACAGGAACAAGAACGGCATTATCGATTCTATCGACGACACCATTGATATCATCATCGAGCTGGAGAAAAAAGGCTACACCCGCCCGGCGGATATCCAATATCTGGAAGTTGTAGGCGGCAGCCACGATACCGAAACCTGGGGCAAAGCCATGCCTAAGTTTTTGCAGTGGGCGTTTGGGAAATAGACACGATTTAAGGGTTGGGAAAAGGAAGGGGGACAGGATTTAGGGATTGATGGATTAGACAGGATTTCCATTTTGTTGAATAAGTTAGCTAACTTAGGATATGGAAAACAGTGTTTTATTGGAAGTGATAGAGAAACTGCCCTATCATTCTAAATGCCAGGTTCAGCACTTTGTAATAAAATTAGTTGGCGAAGCCAAGCAAGATCCTTTTTATGCTGATAGATTTAAAGGTATAAGTTTGTTGGCAAGCGATTTCGATGCGCCAATGAAAGAATTCCATGATTATATGTACACAGTGGATTTGGATTTCGTCAACAAAATTGAGCAACTTCCGGTTCTCGCTCAGAAAAAACTGGAAACAATCGCCGACGAAATGTTAGCGGACCTTAAGGGTGAATAGTTGTAGGCGCAATACAATAAATAGTATCCTTGCTTTAAAATATTCTCGGCAGCCAATCGTCAGCATAACTGTATGTACAACCTAGTTCTTCCGCTGCATTCCCTTGTTCGATGGTTGGTATTGATCAGTTTACTGGTTGCCATCTCCCGGTCGTACCAGGGCTGGCTTGGTCGAAGAGCGTATAGTAAATTTGACGAAAACTTAAGGCAGTCCACTGTCTCTATTATCCATCTGCAGTTTGTATTGGGTGTTTGGCTGTACGCCGTCAGCCCTATCACTACCTGGTTTATCCACCATTTTAGCGAAGGTGTGCGCTTGCGAGAGATCCGCTTCTTTGGTATGGAGCATATTACCATGATGTTTATTGCCGTGGCAATTATCACCATAGGCGCTTCAAAAGCTAAACGAAAATCTACCGATTTAGATAAATTCCGCACCCAGGCTATTTGGCTTACTATTGGTTTGCTGGTGATATTGAGCTCCATCCCATGGGCGTTTTCGCCACTTGTGCATAGGCCGTGGTTAAGAGGGTTTTAGGATTTACGCAGCTCCGCGTTAGCGATAGCAGTGGAAAGCCCGTAAACGCAGCGAAGTGCGGACTTGGAACGAATAGCGCGGGCCGCAGGCAACGCCATAATGGTGAGTGGTTGCTTGTAGTTAACCTTGCATCGCGCAGAAGATTCCTCCTCACCCCTCTCCCTCATCCCATCGCCGGCTCGCTGCCAATGACAAGTTGGCTATTATTTCTCTAAATAAAGTTCTTCCCGTCGCCTGCATTTTCGTTCGTCGCTATCGCCATATTCCTTCATTTGCACATCTGCATATACCCGCATCTGCACACCTATCCATGTTACCAATCAATTAACTCTCCATCAAACAATTGTAAAAAGCAGCCAACCCTTTCAAATCCCGAAATTTAAGCGTATCTTTGCGCCAAATTTAGAAGGGCATTTTCATGCAAAAAATAAGAAATATAGCGATCATCGCACACGTTGACCACGGTAAAACCACATTGGTTGACAAGATTTTACACAGCTGCGCCATCTTCCGCGAAGGACAAGAAACAGGCGAACTGATCTTAGACAACAATGACCTGGAGCGCGAGCGTGGTATCACCATCGTATCGAAAAACGTTTCGGTTATGTATAAAGATGTTAAGATCAACATCATTGATACCCCTGGTCACGCCGACTTTGGCGGCGAGGTTGAGCGTGTATTGAAAATGGCTGATGGTGTTTTATTATTATGCGATGCATTTGAAGGCGCAATGCCTCAAACCCGCTTTGTAACCCAAAAGGCATTGGCTTTAGGCCTTAAACCTATTGTGGTTGTAAACAAAGTGGATAAAGAGAACTGCCGCCCCGAAGAAGTTTACGAACAGATCTTCGAACTGTTCTTTAACCTTGAAGCTACCGAAGACCAGCTGGATTTCCCGGTTATCTACGGTTCATCTAAACAAGGTTGGATGAGCACCGACTATAAAAAACCAACGGAAGATATTTTCCCGTTGATGGATGCTATTTTAGCAAACATACAACCACCGCCAATTAGTGAAGGTACATTGCAAATGCAGATCACCTCGTTAGATTATTCATCTTTCGTAGGCCGTATCGCAATTGGCCGTGTGGCACGTGGTACTATCAAAGAAAACCAGCCGGTATCTTTGGTTAAGCGCGATGGCACCATCCAAAAATCACGTATTAAAGAGTTATACACCTTTGAAGGCTTAGGTAAGGTTAAAGCTACCTCTGTTAGCGCTGGTGATATTTGCGCTGTTGTTGGTATCGAGGGTTTTGACATTGGCGATACCATTGCAGATTTTGACAAACCGGAACAACTGGCCGTTATAAAAATTGACGAGCCCACCATGAACATGCTGTTCACCATTAACACTTCACCGTTTTTTGGTAAAGAAGGCAAGTTTGTAACCTCACGCCACCTGCGTGATCGTTTATACAAAGAAATGGAAAAAAACCTGGCGCTTAAGGTTGTTGAAACCGAGTCGCCGGATTCTTACCTGGTTTATGGCCGTGGTATCCTCCATTTATCTGTATTGATCGAGACCATGCGCCGCGAAGGTTACGAATTGCAGGTTGGCCAGCCGCAGGTTATCATCAAAGAAATTGATGGTGTTAAATGCGAGCCGGTTGAAACCCTGATTGTAGATGTACCGGGCGAAGTTGCAGGTAAAGTTATTGAGCTGGTTACACAGCGCAAAGGCGACCTGTTGGTAATGGAGCCAAAAGGCGATTTACAGCACTTAGAGTTTGATATCCCTGCACGTGGTATCATCGGCTTACGTAACAACGTATTAACCGCAACCGGTGGCGAGGCTATTATGGCTCACCGCTTTAAAGCATACGAGCCTTGGAAAGGTGTTATCCCTGGTCGTTTAAATGGTGTATTGGTATCTATGGATACTGGTAAAACCACTGCTTTCGCCATTGATAAATTACAGGACAGGGGTCGTTTCCACATTGATCCGGGAACTGATGTTTACGAAGGACAGGTTTTAGGCGAGCACATCCGCGATAACGATTTGGTTATCAATTTAACCAAAGGCAAGCAGTTAACCAACATGCGTGCATCTGGTAGCGATACCAACGTGCGTATTGCACCTGCTATTAAATTCTCGCTTGAAGAATCGATGGAGTACATCCAGGCCGACGAATACATCGAGGTAACCCCGCAAAGTATCCGTATGCGTAAGATTTACCTTAACGAGAACGAACGCAGGATCAACGCTAAAAAATTCCAGTCCCAGTAATTGGAGAATGGTTGATTGGTGAGTGGTTGATTAGGTTTAACTATTTGCTAATAATAAATAAAAAAAAGAGGCCGTCCGTTAACTAACGGATGGCCTTTTTGCATGCTGCACCAATTCGAACAACCATTCACCACGCACTCAATCAACCATTCATCTAAAACATTACCTTTGCGCAAACTATGCGTGTACCCGCCATTAAAGGATTCGACCAGCAAGCCCTTGAGAAGTATTTTAAGAATACGGGATGGCTTTTTGTGGGGCGTGTAGGTGGCCTGGCTATTAATATGATAGTGGGTGTTTTTGTAACCCGCTACTTTGGCAGGGCGCAAAATGGAATATTCAGCGGGGCTACCATCTATATTTATTTTTTTTCGGCCGTCGCCACCCTGGGGCTCGACCAGTTCATTGTAAAAGAACTACACCAGTTCCCAAAAAACCGGGACCAAATTTTGGGCACCTCTTTCTGGCTAAAAACGATGGCCGGGTTTGCCTGTGTACCATTAATATGGCTGGCTTATCAGATCTATCCGGCTAAAGGCACTCCTTATTACTTTGTATTAATACTCTCCTCTATCGGCGTATTGCAGGCGCTAAACGTAATCGATTCGTATTTCCAGAGCGAGGTACAATCCAAATACATTATGCAGGTGCAGGTAACAGGGAAGCTGGTATCCGCCCTGATAAAACTTTGGCTGATATGGGCGCAAATGCCGCTGGTATATTTTATCTATGCCTATGCGCTCGATTTCCTGCTCCTTTCTGTAGGGTATTTTTTCACTTATCAACGTAAAGGCCGCAATGTTTTCAACTGGAGCTTTAGCAGCCCGTTGGCTAAAAAAATGCTGTTGTTATCCTGGCCGTTGATTATCTCGGGGGTAATGGTAGCGCTTTATATGAAAATAGACGCCATCATGATCCAGAACATCATTGGCGTAAAAGAAGCCGGTGCATACGCTTCTGTGGCTTTACTAAGCGAGGCCTGGAATTTTGTCCCCTCGGTTATTGTTACATCTCTTTTCCCTGCCATTTTAAACGCCCGGAGAGACGACCCCGAACGTTATCGCAAACGCCTACAAAACCTGTATGACCTTATGGTGTACCTAAGCGTGCCGGCAGCTATTGTTATCACCTTTACATCGCATCTGATTTATAAGATTTATACGCCAGAATATGCTTATGCGGCACCAACGCTATCGGTGCATATTTGGTCGGGGGTGTTTGTGTTTTTGGGGGCGGCAAACGGGCAATATTTAGTTGCCGAAAATTATGTGAAACTTACATTCATACGCTCCGCTTTCGGCGCGATTGTTAATATCGTTCTCAACCTGATATTGATACCGCGGATGGGGATGATGGGGGCTGCCATTGCCACACTCATAGGATATGCCTGCTCCACCTTTTTCATATTGCTTATTCCAAGGGTGAGGGCACAGGGGGTAATGATGCTGAGATCGCTTTTATTTATTTCATTAAAAGATAATTCTTTAAAAAAATAGGTTATGTTTGAATAACTAAATCTTTTACAATTACAATGAGGAGAATATTTACTTTCTACACCATACTTATAACGGCTATCACTGCACTCAGTTCTTGCGTAAAAGATCAGACTGCTATTGATGATCTTAAAAAATCCTGCCTTTACGATGATAAGGTAGATTATTTTAAGAAATGGGCCAACACCTTTACCGAAATTGATACTTACAACGCCGCCGGTACAATTGAAAGCAAAACCTTCATCCACCCGATAGGCTACTTTCAGTTAAACAGCAACTCTACCTATAACGTTTTAAGCGATAACGTACCTCTGAGCGGTGCCTGGGATATTACCGATAGCTGCCAGCTGGTGCTTGATCCTAAAGGTACCCTTGAACGAAAGTTTGATGTATTAAAACTTACTAACGACTCGCTGACCCTACGCCGCAAATCGGGCAACAAACTTTATACACAGCATTACGTAGCCTACAAGTGCCCCACCCTTGCGCAATTGCAAAATCGCTGGGATAACACTTCTATCTATGTAGAAAGCTATGACGCGAACGGTGTAACAGGTTATTACACCATATTTCCTATCGGGTTTTTCCAGCTTAATGCCAATGCATCTTACAACAGGGTAAGTGATGGCGTGCCCCTAGATGGCACGTGGAGTCTTACCGATGGATGCCAGTTGCTGCTGGATAAAGGCACAGCCCTTGAGCGGAGTTTCGAAATTCAACGAGTTACAACCGATTCACTTACCATATGGAGGAAGGACCCGGCTACACAAACCAACTATTTGCAAAAGTACGTTAAGCACTAGGCATTGTTTTTAAAAAACAGGGTGCGCAGTGTTTTGGCAACCACCTGGTACCCTTGTTTCTCTAAATAGGCGTATACTTCAGAACTGGTTAGGTTTTCAAAATCTATTCGGTCTTCCACCAGGATGTACGATGGTTTGTATTTTGCCCAGTTGTTTGATTTTAACACCTGCAGATCCAATCCTTCTACATCAATAGTTAAAAAATCTATTTGCTGGCCGGCAGGCAGGTGTTTGTCCAGCACCTCGGATAGCGGCCAGGTTTCGATATCCACCTCCTGGGTGATGTGGTATTTTGCGGAAGTGGCGTTGCGCTCCTCGGATATTTCTTTAGAGAAACCGTTGAGAGCGGGTTCGTTAAAGCAGTAAAAGGTAAGCTTATCCTTTACGCTGCTAATGCCAATATTTAAGTTGATGTCGTTCTTCCTGAAGATGTTGAAAGCCTTTATGGCGCCGGGCGTAGGCTCTATGTTGATACCACGCCAACCTTTTTTGTAAAAGTACTGCGTGTTAGAGAAGCGGTAAGGGTGATGTGCGCCAACATCTACAAAAAAGCCTTTATAGTTTTTCATACCCTCGTAAAAAGAGCGGAGCACCATGTCTTCGCCTTCTTGCGAGTAAGAGCTTACGGCCTTAAAATAGTGTACGGGTAAATATTTTAAGATAGCTTTCTTGAGATTGAACATAGCAGCAAAGAAACAATAATCTTTACACAGTTGAAAATGAAAAAGCCGTGGCCGGCGACGCAATAGCAAGCTTGGTTCTCGATATTATATATTATATTAGTTACAAATTAATACATGATAAAACCTTTACTACGATTACTTTTCCTGTTGCTGTTATTATCGCCCCTAACGGGTTATTGCCAGCTGCCCTACCCCAAATGGGTTAACGATATGGGCGGCGCGGGCGACAGCAAGCCGACCGGCATGGTTGCCGATGGCCAGAACAATATTTACGTGGCAGGTTATTTTAGCGGCACGGTAGATTTCGACCCATCTGCAGGGCAAAAAAACCTGACTTCGGCTGGGGGCTATGACATTTACGTGGCCAAATACAAAGCCGATGGCACGCTGGTATGGGCGATATCTATGGGCGGCAACGATTTGGACCAGGTAAACGCCATGGGTATAGATGCTAACGGCAACCCAACCATCATTGGCCAGTTCAGGTCGTTGAGCCTTAACGCAGGCGGATTTTTTCTGACGAGCACGGGCGATGAGGATATCTTCGTTATCCACATGGATACCAATGGCAACGTGCTATGGGCAAACACGCATGGCGCTTTCGGTACCGACCGTGGCGAGCAGGTTACTGCTGATGCTCAGGGCAACGTAATAGCCACGGCAATCTTCCAGCAAACTATTAGCGTCGGCAGCCATACTGAAACTGCCCCGGGCGGCTTCGGCGCACTGGTTATCAAGTATAGTTCGGCGGGTGCGGTGCAATGGGATATCAACCTAAGCAGCAACGGCGGCGATACGCAGGTATTCGGCAACGGTATTGATAGCCAAGGCAACGTAGTGGTTTCGGGCTCTTACTCGGGCACGGTAGATTTCGATCCTTTGGGCACGCACCAAAACTCGCCTACGTTCGGTTCCAATACCCCTTTCCTGGCCAAATACACGCCTGCGGGTAAATTAATATGGGTTAAATATGTCGGCGGCAGCTTCGTCAACAATGGCTCGGCATTAAGTATAGATGCCAATGACGATATTTATTTTACAGGCTCTTTTGCCACGCCGCTTACCTTCAATGGAAGCACGATTTTAAATTTATCGGGCTATCAGGATACCTTCGTGGCTAAGTATTCATCCAACGGCACTTTCGCATTCGCCAAGGATATAGGCGGCTTCAACGCGGGCTCTTTCAACTACATGATACGGAACGACAAGGCCAAAAACGTGTATATTACCGGCTACTTTACCGGCACGATAGACTTTAATCCCACAGCAGCCGTAGCCAACGTGGCCGACCATGGCCAGCGCGATTTTTATTTGGCCAAATACGATTTGAACGGTAATTACCAATGGGCCTTTAGCGCTGGCAGTCCAAATTGCAACCTTACTTTGGGTATAGAGATTGCCGTGATAAATGTCGACGATGTGGTGCTGGGCGGGTCGTTCTGCTCTACAGTAAATTTCGACCCTTCTGCCTGTACCGTAACCAACCGTACTGCCCAAAATTTCACCTCCGATAGCTTCGTAGCGCGTTATGTGCAGGGCGCAAGCGCAATTACGCAGATTACCGGTTTCACCGTGCCGCTGCAAATTGCGCCTGCGGTTATTGATCAGGCAAACCTAACGGTTACCGTTGCAGTGCCGCACAACACTAATGTAACCGCATTGGCACCAACAATAGTCGTAAGCAACGGCGGAACGCTTTCCCCGGCATCGGGCGTCGCGCAAAACTTTACCAATCCGGTAAACTATACCGCCAGCGGCGGCTGCGCACCCGTGGTATATAAAGTAACCATGTTGATTGCCAGAGCGATTACCACTTGTTCGGGCACCGCCAATACAATCGCAGGCGATACCCCCACCCCCGCCGGCACTATAGCCTGGCAGGTATTACAAAACGGCAGTTGGGTAAACGCTCCGGGCACTATCAATGCTGCCAATTACCAAACCTCGGCATTGGTGAACAATGCCGCTGCAGACATCACATTCAACCTGCGCCGGCAAATTACAGCGGCGGGCGGGTCCATTGCTTATGATTCGTATTATGAGGTTACCGTGCAGTCGTCAACCCCTATAACCGGCAATACAGCCACCGCGCCTGCGGTAAGCGGTTTTTGCGCCACCGGCGACCCGGCCAGCATAACCGGCTCAACGCCTGCGGGCGGCAACGGTGTTTATGTATATCAATGGCAACGCTCGGCAGATAACGTAACGTTTACGGATATAGCAGGCGCTACCACTAAAGACTACGATCCGGCGGCCATCAGCGTTACTACCTATTACCAGCGCATCGTATCATCGGGTACATGCGCGGCCCCGGCAAAAAGCAATTTGATTACGATCAGCGTAACGCCCGCCATCAGCAACAATACGATAACTGCCCCTGCCGTAACCTCATTTTGCGCCACGGGCGATGCTGCCGTTATTACAGGCAGCACCCCAACGGGCGGAACGGGCAACTACGCGTACCAATGGCAACGCTCGGCAGATAACGTAACATTTACGGATATTGCTGCTACCACCACTAAAGATTATAACCCGCCAGCCGGCAACAGCACTGTGTACTACCGTAGGGCGGTAACATCGGGCACATGCAACGTGCTAAGCAACGTGGTAACCGTTAACGTGCTGCCGCAGCCCGCCAACGTGGTATTAACGCCCATTGCCCCTATATGCGCTGGTAGCGGGGCGAGCCTTTCGGTAAGCGCGCCAGATGCCAGCCTTACCTATATCTGGTACGATTCGCCCGCTAAGGTCAACACGTTATTTACCGGGGCTACATTTTCCACTAATCCGCTAAATGGAAACCAAACCTATTACGTAGAGGCATCTAACGGTACCTGCACATCTCCTGCGCTTACCGGCGTTACTGTAACCGTAGTGCAAATGCCGGCTAACCCTGCCGTGGTAACCAACCCGGTATCGGTATGCAACGGCACATCGGCCACCTTAGCTATTGCCAGTCCGCAGGCGGGTTTAACTTATAAATGGTACAGCACGGCTGCAGGTACTACGCCTGCATTCACAGGCCAGCAGTTCGTAACCGGGCCTTTAACTACCAATACCGCTTACTATGTAGATGCAACAAACGCCACCGGCTGCGTGTCGCCGCGCATTCCTGTCAACCTAAATATGCTGGCAGTACCATCCATAGCAGCACAGGGGGCAACCATTTGCGCGGGTAGCGGGGCTACGCTTACAGCCAGCAGCACCGATAATAATGTTACCATAAAATGGTATGCCGACGCGACAGGCGGCAACAGCGTTTTTACGGGCGCAAGTTTTACTACCCAGCCCGTTAATGTTGCTACCACTTATTACGCCGAGGCAACCAATAATGCCACTGGCTGCATTTCTGTAGCCCGTGCGCCTGCAACTATACAGCTAGCCCAGCCGCTGCCGGCCCCGGTGGCAACCCCGGGCGATGTAACCGCAACCAGCGTATCGTTCAAATGGGATGCGGTACCTAACGCAACCGGTTACCTGCAAAGCCTGGACAACGGCCAAACATTCGTTGCCACTGGTACCGCTAACGCAGGGATAACTATTAGCGTGCAGAGGCTTACGCCCGGCCAAACGGTAAACGTTATCATCAAGGCAACCGGCGCGCTGCCCTGCCAGTTAAGCAGCAATTCTAACCTGGTTACATTAACCGCAATAGATCCGCTTGCCGACCAGCCATATGTTGCCAACGCCTTTACGCCAAACGGCGATGGCAAAAACGACGTGGTTTACGTGCATAGCGAAAACATCAATACCCTTAAGTTCTCGGTTTATAATCAATGGGGCGAATTGCTGTTCTCCTCAGTAAGCGTACAGTACGGCTGGGACGGCACCTTCAAAGGGAAAGCCGAACCCGCAGGCGTGTATGTCTACTATGTACAGGCCACCATGAAAACCGGCAAGCAAATAACTAAAAAAGGCACCATTACGTTAATCAGGTGAAAAAGATATCCATACTCATAACATCCTTGCTGCTGTTTGGGGCTACTGCCAGGCTACACGCCCAGGTAGACCCTCACTTTTCGCAGTACTACGCTTACCCGCTTTGGCTAAACCCGGCGCTTACCGGCGTTATCGACGGGCAAACCCGCATCAACGGCAACTTTAAAGAGCAATGGAGCGGGCTGCCCAATGGCTATAAAACCGGCGGCATTTCTTTAGATACTAGGGCCAGCGATAAGGTGGGCCTGGGTTTCAATATCATCAACCAGGGCGCAGGCACGGCGGGCTACAATTATTTTGCAGGATACGGCTCTTTCGGTTATGGCGTGGCCATATCGGCAGACGGCACGCAAAAGCTGCATTTCGGCGTGCAGGCGGGCATCATCAACCGTAGTTTCGATCCAAGCAAGCTACAAACCGATAACCAATACACCCCCGGCGGCGGTTACGACCCCAACCTCCCCACCCTGGAAAATTTTACCAGCACCAACGCCACGGTTTTTGATGCCAGCGCCGGCATCTTTTATTTCGATGGCAACCCTGCTCATACGGCGAATGTATTCGCGGGCGTAAGCCTGGCACACTTAACCTCGCCCAGCAATCCCTTTACTACAGGCGGTGTCAACAGCAAGCTGCCTTATCGGTTCAATGCGCATGGCGGTGTTAAAATAAAAGCATCAGAAGGTTTCGATGTTACGCCGCATGCGGTTTACATCAGCCAGCAAAAAAACAGTATCAAGGCCCTCGGGTTATACTCCGAAATAAAGCTGGATGAGGATAACGGCTTAATATTAGGTGGCCTTTACCGCTTTGGCGATGCCGCCGTTGCCAATGCAGGCTACCATGTAAAAAGCCTGGTTATCGGCATGAGCTACGATTTCAACACATCGCAGTTGCGCAGGGCCACCAACGGCGCGGGCGGCTTCGAGCTTTCTATCAGTTATGTTTTCCGTAAACGTATCGCAAACGCCCCGGCAGAGGTTTGCCCCAGAATTTAATGCAAAGTATATATATGAAACCGATAATATTAATGCTTTTGGCCGCTTTTGCATGCACAGGCACATTTGCGCAGTACCGCGAAATCAAAAAAAAGGCCGACGAGAGTTTCGATCAGGGAAAATACTTTGAGGCCGCGTTTAATTATGAAAAGCTGGCAGATAGCAGTAATACGGTAAACCTGAACATTCCCACCTATATCAGCCACAGCGAAAGCAAGAAAAAAATACAGGCCGACCGGCCCTTTATCTACTACCGGCTGGCGGAATCGTACCGGCTGTACCAAAACTACCATAGTGCCGAGAAATGGTATGCTAAGGTAATGGATGAGAACCTGGACGCTGATTATCCCCTAACCCGCTTATGGTGCGCCGTGTGCTTAAGAGCGAATGAACATTTTAAGGGAGCGATAGCACAACTGCAGCTATTTTTGGCCGGCTACAAAGGCGACCCCAAATTTAAAGCAATTGCCGAACGCGAGCTTGCCACCAGTTTGTTGGCCAAACAGCAATATGCGGCAACCACTAATACCACTATCAGTAAATTAAATGAGGCCTGGAACAATGAGGGCGGCAACTATGCCTTGATAAAAAACAACGGCGCGTTCTGGCTAACCTCAACCAGCTACAGCAAAACAGCTAACAGATACCTCACTAATATTTACCAAAACGCTGCCGATAATACCCTGGTACCGGGCAAAATACCTGTAGCCGAGGGCAGCAACTACACAGAATTCGGCACGCCATCGTTCAATAAAGCGGGTAACCGCATGTATTTTACCGCCTGGTATAAAAAAGGCGATAAAACCAGCCTGGCGGTTTGCTATAGTGCCAATTTTGGCAATGGTTGGTCGGTTTTGAGGACGCTAAAAAACGTTAATACCGATGGTTACAACGCCATGCAACCCCGGGTTACCGAAGATGGAAAACACCTCTATTACGCATCAGACAAACCCGGCGGCCAGGGCGGCTATGATATTTGGATGAGCGACCTGGATAATGAGGGCAATGCGCTCAACTCGGTTAATTTGGGCAGCCAGGTAAATTCGACACACGATGAAGAGGCGCCCTTCTTCGATGCCGCCCAAAACCGCTTAGTATATAGCTCTAAAGGTTTTGCCGGCCTGGGCGGGTTCGATTTCTTCGAAAGCTACGGCAAGGGTGCCCAATGGTCGGCACCAAAAAACCTGGGTTATCCCGCAAATTCTTCTAAAGACGACCTCTACTATTTCCAGGACCCAGACGATGCCCAGAAAGCTTACCTGAGCTCTGACCGTGCCTCAGACTGCTGCCTTGCGGTATTTGTACTTACTGAACCCGCCATTTACATCCGCGGCACCGTACTTTCCTGCGATTCGGGCAGAGTAGTAAAGGGTGCTAAGATCAGCCTGATAGATGCCGGTTCGGGTGAATCTATAACAGTGGCCAATCCAGGCCCGGGAGGTGAGTATTCCTTCAAGATTTCTGAACGCCGCAATTATCAATTGAAAATAGAGCAGGACGGTTTTTTCACCAAAACCGTTACTTTGAACCTTATCGCAAACACCGATACTTTATATAGCCAGCAAATTTGCCTGCAAAGCTTCGTGGTAAAAAAACCGATGGTATTAAATAATATCCTGTACGATTATAACAAGGCCGATTTGCGCCCCGAAGCCAAAACAGAGCTGGATAACCTTGTCGAAATACTGAAGGATAACCCAACACTAAAAGTGGAGTTAGCGGCTCATACCGATTCGGTTGGTACAGTAGCCGCCAACCAAAGCCTTTCGCAGCGGCGAGCGCAGGCTTGCGTAGATTATATTATAGCGAGCGGAATAAACAAGAACAGGATATACGCCAAAGGCTACGGCGAGAGCGTGCCGGTTGCGCCCAACTCCCTACCCAATGGCGCCGATAACCCGGCAGGCCGCCAGCTTAACCGCCGCACCGAGTTTACCATTTTAGGCAAATAAAAACATTTTGAACGTTTGCGCAATACCGTAACTTTATGCCCTCAGTAGAAAAATTTATATTGATGCAACCATCTGCCATTAGCGGCAACGTAAAAACCGCGTACGACGAATTCTACCAAAAGCACGACGAAGCCTGGCGCATGCTGGGCGCCAAATACAAAGCGCAACACATTATTGATGTATGCGCAGGCAAAACTTTTACCAAGGTTTTAGAAGTTGGTGCAGGGGATGGCAGTATCCTGAAATACCTTTCGGACCAAAATTTCGCACCGGAATATCACGCAGTCGAGATATCCGATAGCGGCGTGCAGCACATCCAATCGCGCAATATCAAAGGCTTAAAAACCGTGCAGGAGTTCGACGGGTATAAGTTACCGTTTGAGGATAATACTTTCGACCTCATCATCCTCTCGCATGTATTAGAGCATGTAGAACATGAGCGCCTTTTGCTGCGCGAGATGAAACGCGTGGCGGCCCATTTTGTAATTGAAGTGCCGCTGGATTATAAGGCAGGGGTTGATAAACGTATCAAACACTTTTTGGCTTACGGGCATATCAACATGTACACACCCACCAGCCTGCGTTATTTGTTGCTAACAGAAGGCTACCTAGTTGAGAAAGACCTCACATCAATGATTGAGCCGGAGGTGACCAAATTCAACACTTACATCAACCAAAAGAAAGCCAAAAGCCTTATAACCAATATCAAAATAGCTGCTGAGTACACCATAAAGAATGCTTTGAGTAAATTGGGTGGCGAAAAGGCTACAGAAAAGTACGCCAATGCCTATACTGTACTTTGCAAAAAGACCGATAAGCAGACGGATATCTTTTAAACTGCCGGCAGAACTTTAGTGATCATTTAACCGCAAAGGACGCAAAGACTGTATGGTGGCGAGCGCAAAGAGCGCAAAGATGGGATAGTTGATTATTAAGTGGTGTAGCTGATAGTTTTATGATCGTTTAAGTATGACAGAGAATGAAATTTCCAACAAAGCAATTGGGCTTGCAATTGAGGTACATAATGCCTTGGGTCCCGGCTTGTTAGAAAGCGCATACAAAGAATGCTTCTATTATAAGCTTATTAAATCAGGGTTATTTGTGGAGAAGGAAAAGCCAATGCCAATTGTATTCGAGGAAATAAAGTTTGATTGTGGATATAGACTTGACCTGCTTATAGAAAATAAGTTAGTTATAGAAATAAAAAGTGTTGCAGCTCTAAATGATGTACATACGGCCCAAACGCTAACCTATCTAAAATTGGGTAATTACAAGTTGGGCATCTTAATGAACTTTAATGTAATAAAATTAAAAGATGGCATAAAGCGGATAGCAAACGGTATTTAATTTATAATCTAATTAACCAACTGCAAATCCTTTGCGAACTTTGCGAAATCTTTGCGCCCTTGCGGTTAAATTAAACTACAATATATTTCAATAATTCATTCAATCATTGTCCCACCCCGCCCCCATAGCGCTGTTTGTTTATAACCGGCCCGAGCATACGCGTCGCACCATCGGCTATTTGCAGAAGAATTTACTGGCGCAGGAATCGCGCTTATTTATTTTTAGCGATGGGGCAAAAGCCGATGCCGATAAAGCCAGCGTGCAACAGGTGAGGCAATTGGCAAAAGATACAACGGGCTTCAAGTCCGTAAAAGTGATAGCGCGGGACCATAACCTCGGCCTTGCCGATTCTATCATAGCAGGCGTTACGCAGTTGGTGGCAGAGTACGGTAACGTAATCGTGTTTGAGGATGATTTGCTATCATCGCCGCACACGCTACAATACTTCAACGACGGGCTGGCACGATACGCCGATGACCCGAAGGTGATGCACCTGAGTGCCTATATGTTCAATCTGAAGGACAAAACCCTGGCCGAAACGTTTTTCTTCCGCGCGGCATTCAGCTGGGGATGGGCAACCTGGGCCCGCGCCTGGAACCATTTCGAACCGGATGTGGATAAGCTTATACAGCAGTTCGACAAGGAAAAGATAGACGAGTTTTCCATCAACCACACCATGAATTTTTGGAAACAGGTGTTGGATTTTAAGGCCGGCAAAAATAATTCCTGGGCCATCCGTTGGTACGCATCCGTATTCTTAAAAGGCGGCCTTACGCTCAACCCGGCACATTCGCTGGTGCACAATATTGGGCACGATGGCAGCGGCACGCATTCTAATATAGAAGACACCTATCGGGTGCAAATAGCCCAAAAACGCGTTGAATATTTTCCGGACATTATCAAAGAAGATAAAAAGGCTTACGAGGCTATTAAATACTTTCTTAAAAACCGAAAAGGCAGCCTGTTCAACCGCGGACTGCAATTCCTTAAACAACTGAAAAGCAAATACCTGCACTGATAATTACCAACAATTGCCCAAATGTTGGTAATTATTGGCTTGTTAATAAAAAAATATGCACAAATATTAGTCTGCTAAATCTATAGACATTATATTTGTGCATTATTAAACCAATTATAAACCTACCGTTCTTTATGATTTAATAATAAGATCAGTAAAAAGCAAAGAAAAGGAGAGGGCCGAAAGTTCTCTCTTTTTTGTTTTTAGAAACATGCGGCGGTTTTTAGTGTTATCTCTAAAACAACTAAACCATGATTGACGAGAAAGACACCACCCCTGCAGATAAAGACGGCAAATACGAGTTCATGATCCATTACTCGGGCCGCGAAGTACCCTGTACCATAATAAAGGAGCAGGATAAGCTTATCGTTTATATAGAAGACAACATCACTTCAGAGCTTACCCTAAAGGAAGATGGCGCCCTTGTACAGACAGGCGGCACCGACCTGGCCGATTCGGCTGTGGAGTTTATTAGGAAAAGGATTTTGGGTTAATATTAATACCGGGATACCATAGCTCCACAATCATCGTGCAGCTATGGTATTTTTTTTGCGGGATACTCCCGTTACGTGGAGCGCTATTAAGCTTGCATGTTTCATCCCAAGCGTTTGCCCCGGAATATTGGAAACGTATCTTTTTAAGTAGCTATTCATAATAGCTGTCGACTTGCTGATATAGTTATCCCTATATTTCCCATCGGGGAACTGCGTCATCGGTTCATTGTAATACATTTTGCCTTCCTTATCTACATATACGGTAAATGAGTAGTTGAAATTGTCGTAAGCTTTATTGATAACAATATCGTATTGCGGGTTCATATAGTCATCAGAAGTATTGTAGTTATTCAACACGAAATCGGGCACGGTTTTTTCCTTCACCACGGTGATTACCGGGCTCTTGCTAATCAACTGTACCGGCTGCTGCGCGGCAAAATAATTTTTCATATCTGCATTGGCTTTGGCTACTAAGCCCATAACAAATAAGGTATCCTGAGTTTTATAGTGCTGTAAAACGGCGGCGGTGGTGTGCAGCTTATTTTTGATGTAATTATCGGCGTAAAATTTCATGTAAATCTTTGTGCCATTAATATTCAGCGAATCGTTTTTGGCCAAGAGGAGTTCAAACACCAGGCTATCCTTGCTCATACGGCGTATTTTTAAATAAGACTGATTGGTATTGATGACAGAGTCATACCCGAGCGCCAGGGGGAAATTGAGGAATGCTTTCTTTACAGGGCTAAACAGGGCCACCGAATCATCCGACACGAAACGCAGCCGCCAATCGGGGTTTAGGTGATAACCATATTCATTGAACGACAACCCGTTTTGCTGTACACGCGATACTTCTGTATAAGTAATGCCCTCTATCGTTTTGAAAGAAATCCGTTTTTTATTGGCTTTATGAGTAGGGTTATTATCGCAGCCGGCAAACGCCAATACCGCACCAGCTGAAAGCACTAAAACAAAATTTTTAAGCAACGATTCTCGCATAGACATACTTTTTATTCTGCCTTAAAGATAATAATAGAATTTAATTATGAAAAACTTTTCTACCCTAATACTTCTTCCAGTACCTCGTGCGATTTGATGTGTCCGAATCCTTCTATGTGCAAGGCATAATACTCCAGCAGTTTGCTGATGAGGTAGCGACGCTCATCGTTCTTGAGTTTGATATGCTCCAGGCTGGCGAAACTACTTTGGAGCAATGCTATAAAGTTTTGGGTATGCGGTGGCGAGAGGTAAGATAAGCTATCGGGCCTGTAATTGCTGAACACGCCGTTCTTCATATCAAAATAGCTTGCGTTGGCCGCATTCTCGCTATGCGGATAAAACCCCAGGTAACGGGTTAGCTGCATTAAAAACACTAGGTGGAAATTGGCGAGCCCATCGGTAGCATTATCCAGCCATTCTATAGCGTGGAAGATAAAATCGAAGCTGTTTTCATCGGGCGTTTGCTGTTTCACGGCCTTGTAAAGCACCTCGTTCAAAAACATGGCGATGCAGCTTTTGATGATATCGTAAGGGATACTGAGTAGCACCGGCGAATTCTTCATCTCGGCTATCCGCTGTATATTGCCCGCCGGTTTGTGATACACCACCATATCTACCAAATGCAGGGGCTGCAGCATGTTTCGGCTTATTTTGGCTTTAGGTTTTTTTACGCCGTTGATGAGGTACGATTGCAGCCCGAATTTTTCGGTAAATATCTGTACCACCACGCTGCTCTCGCTATAGTCGGTAGTTTTGAAAACGATGCCGCGTGTTTTATGCAGCATGGCCCGCGAGCAATAAAATTTTCGGCAGGAAGATGATGAGGCCGGTAACCAGCGCAAAAATAGCCACAATCAAAACTGCCGCAGCGCTCACGTCCTTTACGTGCCCGGCCAGCTTATTATAGCCCGGCGATGCCAGGTCTGTGAGCAGCTCGATAGCTGTGTTTAAAAGTTCGGTAAGTAATACCATGGCTATGCACAGCAATACCCATTTCCATTCGGCTGTATTTATGCGGAGATAAAACCCGGCGGCTACGGCTGCAAGGGCAGCAAATACATGCACCCTGAAGTTTACCTGCGTGGTAAAAGCATAATGCAGGCCTTTAAAGGCAAAGCCGAAACCGCGAATAAACTTTTTCATTACCTGTTAAGATACGCAAATCTGCACAAATTAATTTACAGGCAGCGTGAAGTAAAAGGTAGAGCCCTCGCCCTTCTCACTTTTTACCCAAATCTTGCCGCCAGATACATACCTGATGACATCGGACAACGGCAGGTTTTTAGGGACCGGTGCCCATAATATAACCGCAAAAAGTGTAATAGAAACCGCCGGCAATAAAATGGTGCGCGTAACCTGGTTTTTCATTGGCGAAAGATATCGATTTTTAGCCCACCCTCTAACCAGCCTGCATCGCTGAGTTACTTTATATTGGCATCCATCCAGGTGATGCGTTTCTGGAACCAGTTTTTTACGTAAGCTACCTCGGCTTTATAACTGCCCAGTACTACGGGGTTTGGCCATACATAAATATTGAGGATGTTCCATTTAGCGAAGTTGCGTTTCTGCGATTCATCGAGATAGGCCGCGTTCTTATCCATAGCGGCAAGCATCTCGGGGAGGCCTGTTGTTTTGAGCACATCCCATTTGGCTTTTATTTTGGCAGCGAAGGCGGGGTCCTGCATCAGGCGGCCAATCCAAACGCCATCACGCACCCACCAGCCCTCGGGCTTGGTAGCATCGCTGTAATCAACGTTGCCGGCGCCCAGGTCGAAATCCCAGGCGGGGCCCATACCTAATTTGCCGCCCCTGTCTTTGTAATAAAACATGCTGGCAAAGTTGGCGGCGTCCTGATTCTTGAAAACCTCGTTCACCAAAAACCAGCTAATGAATGAGTCTGAATTGATGTATTTGGCATAACCTGTCGCTGGGTCGGCAAAATTGGCCGAAAATATAGCATCCTCGGTTTGCTGCAGATAGTTTTGGATATAGTTCAGCTGGTCGGTATTCGGCGCTTCGGGCGAACGCAAATTCATCGGCAGGCCTTTGGTGGTATTGAAATGAACTATCTCGCCATTGCGCTGGTCAAGCTCTATTAAATAGCCCCCGGTAACGGCTGTGGCGCTTACGTCTGCAGCTTTAAGCTCTGGTATGTTTACGCGGGCACCGTTTATCTCTACCTGCTCGGTAAGCGTGTAGTTACCCAGGTATTCGCCATTCATAAAAACCTCTACGAATATGCCATGCGGCGCGTAGTCAGAATTTAGGGATTGCGCAAGGCCAAAGGCCAGGCTGTTGCGCATCAATGTTTTATCGGAGTAATTGGCTAGCAGCACCCAATTCTTAGCGCTGGCCAGCCCCAGCAGCTTATTCTTGTTGGTAAACTTCAGGCGGTAAGGCTTTTTAGGCATCCCCCAGGTAGAGTTGCCACGGCCCTTTATCAGCATCTCAATGGTTTTCACGTCCTGATCGTACAAGCCCATGGTATTGATGTTGAGCATGCCGTTCACATAATCGTCTTTAGATACTTCAGGGCTGGCAGTTGTAATATTGAACACGGGCAAGCCGGTAAAATTGGCAATAGTTACGGTATAGGTTTTTACCGTGCCTCCTGTAATGACTGAATAAACAACCGGCTTAGAGAAATCGTTGCTGGTAACGCCGCTGGTTTGTACCACATCGCCCACCTTAACTACCTCGCCGCTTTTTGTTGCAAAGCCCGCCACCAGGTTCATATCTGTTTCCGGCTCGCCTGTGCCTCCTTTAAAGGTGTCGCCATCCTTTGTAAGCAAAACATCGGTGTTTATTTTACCTGCATTACTCTTGGCTTCCACAAAAATATTGAACTCGGGCGGGGTATCAGGCGGGGTAATTTTAGGCGCGTCTTTTTTACAGCTCGCGATAAACAGGACAAGGCACAGATAGGTAAAGGCTCTTCTCATAAATTAACAGATTGCATAAAAAAGCGGGCATCAGGCTTCAACAGGGCCAACGCTCGCTAGATTAGTTAATGATTTGCTTATAATTTGGTAATATAATTGACTCCTAATTTATGATATTTTATTGATAATTAAACAGATGCTAAAGACCTCAAATTGGCTAATATTGTAGCCTATGGATTTAAAACTGCATAACAAAGTGGCACTGGTATTTGCGGCAAGCAAGGGCCTGGGCAAAGCTATAGCGACAGCCTTATCGGCCGAGGGCACAACGGTGGTGATAGGCTCGCGCGATGCTGATGAGCTGAATAATACAGCGGCAGAAATAACTGCGTTTACGGGCAACACAGTGCTGGCAATAACCGTAGATGTATCGAAACCCGAAGAGATAACCACTTTTATAGAACAAGCATCCGCTCAATTCGGCCGGATAGATATTTTGGTAAACAACGCCGGCGGCCCGCCGTTCGATAAATTTGAGAACATCAACGAAGAGCAATGGCTGCAGGCCTTTAACCTTAACCTGATGAGCGTGGCACGCGCCAGTAAATTGGTGCTGCCGTATATGCAGAAAACGGGCAGCGGGCGCATCATTAACATTATCAGCGGGTCGGTAAAGGCGGTGCTGGCAGGTTCGGTGCTTTCTACTGCCATGCGCATGGGCGTTGTTGGTATGGCCAAGATGATGGCCGATGAGTTTGGCCCTTACAATATTACCGTAAATAATGTGGCACCTGGTCTTATCCTTACCGATCGGATAAAACACACCCTCCCCAAAGGCGTGGATACCGAAGAAGCTATGAAAGAAAAAGCCAAAAGCATCCCCCTTGGCCGCATAGGCGAACCTGCAGAACTGGCCGCGTTGGTAGCTTTCCTGGCATCGGGGCAAGCAAGCTACATCAGCGGGCAAACCATACAGGTAGATGGTGGCGCAAGCCGGGCGATATATTAAGCCCTGCCTATGCGGGTTGGCTGCCATCAACCAACATCATTAATTTTGTTATTTTTGCCTTTTTATGGGAAAAGATAAAATAAGGCGTTTTGCCGAGATAGAAACCTTCGATAATGTTTTGCAGCTGGATGCCGGCAAGCCCTACAAAGGCAATTGGGCAACAGGGTTTTTCAAGAATGATAATCCTGTGGTACTGGAGCTTGCCTGCGGCAAAGGCGAATACACGGTAAACCTGGCGACTATGTTCCCCGGCAAAAACTTTATCGGTATAGATTATAAGGGTAACCGCATTTGGCGCGGGGCAAAAACCGCGTTGGAGGACGGCGTGCCTAATGTTGCCTTTTTGCGAATACAGATAGAGAACCTCACCGATTACTTTGCACCTGGCGAGGTAGATGAGATTTGGATAACCTTCCCCGACCCGCAGCCTCAACTGAGTCGCGAGAAAAAGCGCCTCACTTCGCCCCGTTTTTTAGATAAATACCGTGTACTGTTAAAACCAGGCGGCTGTGTAAATTTGAAGACCGACAACGATGGACTGCATGCGTACACTGCCGAAAAGATAGTAGAATTGAATTTGCCGCTACATACCAAAACCGAAGACCTATACCACTCGGAATTTGCCAACGAGGTATTATCCATTAAAACTTATTACGAGAAAAAATACCTGCAGCATAACAAAAACATCAATTACCTTAAGTTTTCGTTTTAAAGCCAATGGCCGATTATAATTTTTATGATAATGTGTATGATGTAGTGCGGCTGATACCGGCAGGCAGGGTAACCTCTTACGGGGCCATCGCGTCGTATCTGGGGTCGAAGCAGTCATCGCGCGTTGTGGGCTACGCCATGATGGCCGCTGGCACCGCCAATCCGCCCGTTCCTGCGCACCGTGTAGTAAACCGGCAGGGCTTACTTACAGGCAAATTTCATTTTGGTGGTGATACGATGGAGCAGTTGCTCGCCAGCGAGGGTGTACTCGTTGTAGATAACCAGGTGCAGAATTTCAAAGAGCTGTATTGGGATCCCGCAATCGAGCTGAAGCTCTGATTTTACGGAAATCGGGCTTAATATAGCTGTAATCAGTCACCAGAGAAAGCACCAGCAACATTACGCCGTAGGTGATGAAAAAAGGCTTGGCGCGGTCGTCGTATTCCAACAAGGTAAAGGAAAGCGTTACCAGCAAAAGGCCCAGTACCAGCTCCATCAAGCCATGTACGCGCATGGAGAAAAACCTGAAAATGCCGGCGGTGTTATCGGTACAAATGGTCAATGCCAAATGCGCAATACCCAACCCATAAACAATACGGGCAATATCGCCAGGCAATACGAACAACATTGGTGCCGACCATAAGAATACCACAATCAGGTAGTCGGCAATGCCGTGCATAGCGGGTGTAAGTATTTTCATAGCTCAGCATTAAGCAAAAACCGGCCCAAAGGCCGCTAATTTAACCATAAAACCCACAACTATTGGGTGTATTATATTATCTGAAGCAATTCCATGCGGTTACCAAAAGGGTCGATAAAGGCAAAACGCGTTCGGCCGGGTATTACCGGCTCTTCCACAAGCTCTACGCCATTTGCTTCAAGGTGCAGTCTTGCTGCCTCAATATCGGCAACTTCTATCGCAACATGCCTTATGGTACGCGGCAAGGCCGGCTCTACGCCAATATGCAGTTGCAAGTCGCCGATGTTGAACCAATACCCTGCTGAAGAGAAAAGATGGTCGGGCCTGTAAATCTGCTCCAGCCCTATTACACCGGTGTAAAACAGCCGCGCCTCTTCCAACCTTTCGGGCGGCACGCAAACGTGAAAGTGGTCAAGCCGTTTAAAGGTTATCATTGCGCTTCGTCTTCGGCAAAGGTTAAAACGTAATTGTTGTTATCTACAATGGAGAACTCCGTTGCGCCATAAAAGGTTTTCTCCAGGCCTTTCAATACCGTAACCTTATCTTTTATGTCTTCAAAAAATGCGCGGATACCGCTTAGCTTAATGTACAGTAGCAGCGAACCGCCGTTGCTACGTTTTATCTCGGGCAATTCTTCGCCCAGGCTTTCCTTGGTCTGGAACATCATGGTTACTTTGCCTTTTACCATCATGGCCCACACAAAATCGGGGCCGGTTTCGGGCACGCTCATGGCCAGATCGAAACCCAGGATGGTGTAAAATTCGATGGTTTTGCTGATATCAGCAACAAAGATATTGGGGGATAAGCTTTCCATAAAGATGTTTTTAATTACGCCATAAAATTACGGTTGATGACGCTGATAAAGGTAAAACATTTATATATTTAATGCTAAATAAAATAGCAATAATTAAAGCAACAATGCTGAATTTATGGGACAACTGATAAACGATTTTGAAGCCTATCGCAGCAAAATGAACGACAGGATAATGGAGACCGCCAACACCAATATCAAACGGTTTTTCGCCTTAGATACCACTACTTATGCCGATGGCGCATTGGATGTAAAAACCAAAGAAATGCTTGGGCTGGTAGCCAGCATGGTGCTCCGCTGCGACGACTGCATCAAATACCACCTGGGCAAATGCCACGAAGCCGGCGTAAAGCACGACGAAATGAACGAAGTGTTTATGATCGCCAATTTAGTGGGCGGCTCTATCGTAATACCTCATTACCGCAGGGCGGTGGAGTATTGGGATGAGTTGAATTCAGTTGGCGGTTTGCAATAACCAGTTTGCTTTGGTTTGCTGAAAATTAATTTGGTAAATTTATAGACCAAACCTAAGACTTTGTACAAACGCAGCCGGCATATTTATTTCCCCTTAGACTTGGCAGCGGTATGCTCCGTTGGTTTCTTGCTTTTGTTGCTATACCTTTCAATGGCACGCCCGAATTACCCCGAGCCTGTTAATATAAAAATGCCAGGGTCAACCGGCTTTTATTGCGATATTGATGGTTTTGGAGAAGGGGTAATATTGATTGGCCAGGGAAGGGTGATGTTAACTCTAGATAAGGAGCTTCGCAGGCAAACTTTAATAAATATGGCAAAAAAGCATGCTATGCAATTTTCGTCTGTTGAAATAGCAACTTTTGAAAATATGGAGGTAATAGGTATGCCTCTATCGCATCTAAAATCATATCTGGCCAATTATAAAATTGAAAGCGAAGCATATTACCATCAATTAGGGGTTAAAATAAGTGCCGACGAAAATGAGTTGGGCGAGTGGATACAAATAGCAAAACATGTTCGCGAATCAACTACAGGATACTCACTGAGGGTTGCTTTAAAAGCCGACCGATTTACTGAATATCCGTTAATTAAAAGAGTATTTAATGTTTTGCAGGAGAAGCATATAAAAAAATTCAGGCTGATTACCGAAACAAAGCCATTCAATCCGAATTAGTCACAGCAACTCAATTCAGTTAAACCGAGAATATTTATTACACTGGACATCAAAATCTAAAAATATTAGCAAAATATATTTTTATTGCTAATTTAGCCTGCATAACATACGCCGAAACATATGTCATCTACCCAGGAAATAACCCGCTGCAGCTGGTGCGGAACAGACCCGCTTTACATGGAATATCACGATAAAGAATGGGGCAAAACCACGCACGATGATAAAGTACTTTTCGAGTTTTTGACACTCGAAGCCGCCCAGGCCGGCCTTAGCTGGATAACCATTTTGCGCCGGCGCGAGAATTACCGCAAGGCTTTCGCGGATTTTGACGTAGAAAAGGTTGCTGCATTTAATGATGCTGATAAAGAACGCCTAATGAACGATGCAGGTATTATCCGCAACAAGCTAAAAGTAAGCGCAGCTATCGGCAATGCCCGGCTTTTTATAGATGTGCAAAAGGAATTCGGCTCGTTCAATAACTACCTCTACAGTTTTATGCCCGAAGGAAAGCCTATCGACAACCATCTTAAAAATGGCCCGCAAGCCACCTCACCGGAATCTGACGCGATAAGCAAAGACATGAAAAAGCGCGGCTTTAAATTCTTTGGCAGTACTATTTGCTATGCCCACATGCAAGCCACCGGCATGGTGAACGACCACGTAACAGAATGTTCTTTTAGATAATTTTCGATTTCACAGATAAAAGTGAATGCTGATTTTTTGATAGGCATATCTTGGCTGTTCGTAAACATTAATCGTACTTTTGAAAACATACATCGATAACCGATTTTTGAAGCTATCGCCGTCATTCGGTGAAATCATTTTAATCGGTGCAATCGGTGTCAAAAAAATAATCGGTGCAATCAAAGTATTATGAAGAAGCTTTTTCTATTGGATGGCATGGCCCTTATTTACCGGGCGCATTTTGCCCTGAGCAAAACCCCGCGCTTTACTTCGGGCGGCTTGAATACCTCGGCCGTAATGGGCTTTACCAATACCCTGCTGGATGTATTGAAGAAAGAAAAACCCACCCACATGGCGGTAGTTTTTGATACCGAAGCTCCCACCGAACGCCATACCGAATTTGCGGCCTACAAGGCCCACCGCGAAAGCATGCCCGAGGACCTGAGCAAGGCCCTCCCCTATATATTTAAGGTAGTATTGGGCTTCAATATCCCGCTGATTACTTCGGACGGTTACGAAGCCGACGATATCATCGGCACCCTCGCCAAAAAAGCCGAGCAGAAAGGCTACCAGGTTTACTGCATGACGCCTGATAAGGATTTCGCGCAACTGGTATCAGAAAACATCCGCATATACAAGCCGGCCCGCATGGGTAACGAGATGGAGATTCTCGGCGTTAAGGAAGTCCTCGCCAAATGGGAAATAGAACGCCCCGAGCAGGTGATAGATATCCTTGGCCTTTGGGGCGATGCGGTTGACGGGATTCCCGGCATCCCCGGCGTTGGCGAAAAAACAGCTAAAACACTGATAAAACAATACGGTTCGGTAGAAGAAATTATAGCCCACAGCCACGAATTGAAGGGTAAGTTGCGCGAGAACGTAGAGGCTTTTGCCGAGCAGGGCTTATTATCGAAACGATTGGCCACCATCAACCTTAACTCCCCGGTAGAACTGGATGAGGCCGGCTTAGAAATGTGCGCCCCAAGCAAAGATTTACTGGAACCGCTTTTTGCCGAACTGGAGTTCCGTACGCTGGGTCGCCGTGTGTTTGGCGATGATTTCAGCATTACCGAAACCCGCGCGGTATCGGTGCAAACCGATTTGTTTGGCGAGCCGGTTGCAGGTGCGCGCACCACGCTCACCGTAGATGTGCAAGACGTTTACGAAGCACCCAACCAGCCCGATGTAAAGAATATCAACACGGTTGAGCACGAATATATCTTAGCCGATACATTCGAGAAACGCGCCGAACTGATCAGCATATTAAAACAGCACGAGAGCATTTGCTTCGATACCGAAACCACCGGTACGGATGCCAACCAGTGCGAACTGGTGGGTCTTTCCTTCGCGGTGAAGCATTACCAGGCATGGTACGTACCCGTGCCGGTAGATGAACAGGAGATATTGAAAATAGTAGCCGAATTTAAGCCTGTGCTGGAGGATGAGCAAATTGGCAAGATTGGCCAGAACCTCAAGTTTGATATACTGATGCTGAAATGGTACGGCGTAGAAATAAAGGGCAAACTGTTCGATACCATGATGGCGCATTACATCATCGACCCGGATACCCGCCACAATATGGATATCCTTTCGGAAAATTACCTCAACTACAAACCCGTTTCCATTACAGAGCTTATTGGCCCCAAAGGTAAAAACCAGGGTACCATGCGCGATGTGGAAATCGAAAAAATAAAAGATTACGCGGCCGAAGATGCCGATGTTACCCTACAGCTGAAAACCATCTTCGAGCCGAAGATAAAAGAAGTAGGTGCCGAAAAGCTGCTTAACGAGATTGAAAATCCGCTGATATACGTACTGGCCGATGTAGAGCACGAAGGCGTTCGCATAGACCACGAAACGCTGAAAGAATTTAGCAAGGAACTGGAAACCGACATAGCCAAGCTGGAGAAAGTGGTTTACGAGAAAGCCGGCGTTAGGTTCAATATCGCATCGCCGAAACAGTTGGGCGAGGTACTCTTCGAAAAACTACTGCTTGACCCTAAAGCCAAAAAAACCAAGACCGGCCAATACCAAACCGGCGAAGACGTGCTGCTGTCCCTTGCTGCCAAAAGCGATATTGTGCGCGATATATTAGATTTCCGCCAGCTGCAAAAGCTGAAATCTACTTATGTAGATGCTTTGCCAACCATGGTGAACCCAAAAACGGGTCGCATCCACACCAGTTACAACCAGGCGGTGGCGGCAACAGGTCGTTTAAGCTCAAACAATCCCAACCTGCAAAATATCCCCATCCGCACTGAACGCGGCCGGGAAGTAAGAAAAGCCTTTATTCCGCGCGATGAGAACCACATCATCGTATCGGCGGATTATTCGCAAATTGAACTACGTATCATTGCCGAGATAAGCAAGGATCCCAACATGCGCCAGGCATTTGTTGACAATATCGATATCCACACGGCAACCGCGGCCAAAGTCTACGGCGTAGGTATCGACGAGGTGGACAGCACCCAACGCCGCAACGCCAAGGCCGTAAACTTTGGTATCATTTACGGACAGTCGGCATTTGGTTTATCGCAAAACCTGGGCATCCCGAGGAAAGAAGCTGCCGACATCATCGAAAACTATTTTGCCCAATACCCCGGCATCAAGCAATACATGGCCGATACCATGAACTTTGCCCGCGAAAACGGTTACGTTACTACATTGATGGGACGCCGCCGTTACCTGCGCGATATCAACTCGGCCAACCAAACTGTGCGCGGCTTCGCCGAACGAAATGCTATCAACGCACCTATCCAAGGCTCGGCTGCAGATATGATCAAAATAGCGATGATCAACATCCACCGCGAGTTTAAGGCCCAAAAGCTGGATGCCCGCATGACCATGCAGGTGCATGATGAGTTGGTGTTTGATGTGCCACATTACGAAGTGGAAATTGTAAAACCTATCATATTAGAGAACATGAAAAACGCCATCAAAACCGAAGTACCTATTATGGTAGAAATTGGTACCGGGGTGAATTGGTTGGAAGCGCATTGATAATAAAATTCCAAAGCCTAAATTCTAAAACTAAAATGTAGATGCACCGAACGTTAAAAATTCTGAAAGAGCTTCTTTACTATGGTTTAATTATTGCAATCGTTATATTTGTGTGAAGCGCTTTGTAAAAGGGTTATGAATGAAAAACATAAATATCAACAGGTAATACCAGAGATACCGCGTACAGCGGTTGATATTTACCGCATGTTGCCGGAGGGTACGCGCTGTGAAGTGATTTTTAACGAATTGATTATGTCGCCAGCACCATCCCGGGAACATCAGCTTCTTGTAATTAAACTTACTTCTTTGCTATTCCAGTTTTTACAGGATAACCCGGTTGGAACGTTATTGAGCGCTCCTTTTGATGTTTATATTGGAGAGCAACAATCGGTGGTTCAGCCTGACCTGTTCGTGGTTTTGAATGAGGTTGGCGATATCGTAGGAACCAACGGTGTTCATGGTGCACCTTCGCTTATCATCGAAATTCTTTCCTCAAATCGTTCCTATGATACCAAGCGCAAACGTGCCCTTTACGAAAAAGCAGGCGTTAAAGAATACTTCATGATCGACCCCGAAAATAAAAATACTACCCTGCTTACCCTTGATGCATCCGGCATCTATCAGCAAACTTATGAGATACCCGGTGTGTTAAAATCATCGCTCCTGGCCTGCGAAATTGCTTTTTAAAGCATCATTTTTAAAAAGCTCCGTCACTTTATACTACCCTGTTGCCAAATCCGCAATAAAAGCTACTGTCCATTTCTGATAAATATCGAAATGGTAACCATCCTAACGTTTTAATCAAATAATAACACCATTTCAAACAGATTTTTCAAATTATATGTTTGTTCAATTGAATAAATGTTTAGTACCTTAACCACTATATAATACCGAATGAGAATTTTCCACCTGAGTGCCGAATGCTACCCTATTGCCAAGGTTGGGGGGCTTGCAGATGTAGTTGGCGCATTGCCTAAATACCAGAACCAGGCGGGGCAAAATGCCGCTGTGGTAATGCCGTTTTACAACCGCAAATTCGTGCACGAGAATACTTTCGATATGGTTTTCCAGGGTACTACGTTACTGGGAACACGCCGCATATACTTCGAGGTATTAAAGGAAACCACCGATAAGCTGGGCTTCGAGCTGTTCATGATAAAGGTACCCGGCCTGCTGGATAGGGAGAACATCTATAGCTACCCCGATGAGCTGGACCAGTTCCTAGCTTTCCAGATATGTTTTTTAGATTGGATAAACTGGAGCGGCCAAACACCCGATCTGGTACACTGCCACGACCATCATTCGGGGCTTATCCCCTTCATGATGTACCACTCGGCTTTGTACAAACGACTGGCGCATATCCCCACCATATTTACTATACACAACGGCCAATACCACGGCGCATTCGGCTGGGAAAGGCTGAACCTGCTGCCCGAGATAGATTTTTACAAAACCGGCCTGCTTGATTGGAACGGCGGTATAAACCCGCTGGCCTGCGCCGTAAAATGCTGCTGGCGATACACTACTGTATCGCCAAATTACCTCCGCGAACTTACCATCAACTCCAACGGGCTCGAATACCTGTTTTACGTAGAAAGACAAAAGGGCTACGGCATTATCAACGGCATAGATACCGATGTTTGGGATGCTGCCAGCGACCCTATGGTACCCAACAAATTCTCGTTAACTACCGTAAATAAAGGCAAGCAAAAAAACAAAGAGGCCCTTTGCACCCGTTTCCACCTCTCGGCAGATAAACCACTTATCGTATTCATAGGCCGCCTGGTGATAGAAAAAGGCGCCGATGTATTGCCTGCCGCCATCGAGCGCAGCATACAGCAACATGGCGACGATGTAAACTTCCTGATTTTAGGCACTGGGGATGCGGAGACCGAGATGGCCTTGCAAAAGCTGAAAGATTTTTACCCGCAAAACTGCAACGTATTTATCGGGTACGACGAATCGCTGGCGCATTTGATATACGCCGGGGCCGATTTCCTGCTGATGCCGTCGCGTGTGGAGCCTTGCGGACTTAACCAATTATACGCCATACGCTATGGCACAATCCCGGTAGTGCGTACCACGGGTGGTCTGGCAGATACGGTAATAGATTTTGGCGACCCGGATGGCTACGGCATCCGCTTCAACAATGTGAGCGTGGACGATATAAGTCACTCTATCACCAGGGCGGTGGAGTTATATAGTGACACCAAGAAAATGACACTACTGCGTAAGCGGATGATGGGCCTCGATTTTTCGTGGGGCCGGTCGGCAAAAGAATATATTGACCTATACGAAAGTTTAACTCCTACGATATGACATCAAAAGTAATAAGCATTGTACTTGGCGGCGGCCAGGGCAGCCGGTTAGCACCGCTAACACTCACACGCTCGAAACCGGCAGTACCTATTGCGGGTAAATACCGGTTGGTAGATATTCCAATCTCTAACTGCCTCCACTCGGGTATCGACAGGATATTCGTGCTTACGCAGTTCAACTCGGCATCGCTTAACAAGCACATCAAAAACACCTATCACTTTAGCACGTTCAGCACGGCTTTTGTAGATATTTTGGCTGCTGAGCAAACCCCTACCAGCGCAGGCTGGTTCCAGGGAACAGCCGATGCGGTTAGGCAAAGCTTGCACCACCTGGGCGTACACGATTTTGAATACGTGCTTATCCTATCGGGCGACCAGCTGTACCAGATGGATTTTGACGAAATGATCAAACAGCATATCGAGAAAAAGGCAGATATATCCATTGCCACCATCCCGGTGCATGTGAACGATGTTCCCGGCTTCGGTATCCTGAAAACCGACGACGAAAACCTCATTACCTCTTTCATCGAAAAACCGAAATCAGGTTTCGAGAATTGGGTATCAGAAGTGAGTCCCGAAATGAAGGCCCAGGGCCGTATTTACCTGGCATCTATGGGTATCTACATATTTAACCGCAAACTGCTTTACGATTTACTGGAAGGTAACGACCATACCGACTTCGGTAAAGAAATCATCCCGCAATCTATTGAAGGCCACAAGGTAGTAAGCTACCAGTATGAAGGCTATTGGACAGATATCGGTACCATCCCATCCTTCTTTGATGCCAACCTTGGTCTTACCGATGATATCCCACAGTTTAACCTGTTCGATAAAAACCATATCTATACCCGTGCGCGCATGCTGCCGCCTACCAAAATATCGGGCACGCATTTAGATAGGTCGATAATTGCTGATGGTTGTATTATCAACGCGAGTTTAATAACGCGCTCTATCGTAGGTATCCGTACCCGCATAGGCTTATATACTACTATAGATAGCTGCTACATTATGGGTAGCGATAATTACCAAACCCTTGATGAAATAGCCGCGGCCAAAGCCAACGGCGACCCGATTATGGGTATCGGCGACAGGTGTACCCTGCGCAACGCTATCATCGACAAGAACACCTACATCGGCGACGATGTAAAAATCAACTGCGGCGGTAATCTGCCGGATGGCGATTTCCCAACCTATACGGTTGTAGATGGCATCGTAATCGTTAAGAAACGTGCCATTATCCCAAGCGGAACTGTGATTTAATAAATAGTTTTATGCAAAACGGCCCTGCAAATTGCGGGGCCGTCTTGGTTTTTTACAAATCCAGGCTCTCTCCTATTGCAGGCAGCTTAAGATTAAGCCCTGCTTTGATAAATTTTTCTTTTACTTCTTCTTTATCAATCTTGATAACCGGGAACGAATCGTAATGGATGCCGATGATATTTTTGCAGTTGATGAATGCGGCTGCTTTAATGGCATCATCTGCCCCCATGGTGTAGTTATCGCCGATGGGTAAAAAGGCCCAGTCGAGGTTCTCGTCTTCCAGCAGTTTCATGTCATAGGTAAGCGCGGTATCGCCTGCAAAGTATATCTTTTTCCCTTCCGAGGATATCACGAAGCCCGCCGGGTTGCCGCCGTTACTGCCATCGGGCAGCGCGCTTGAGTGTACCGCGTTTACCATCTTAACACGGCCAAAATCAAAATTGAAGCCTCCGCCAATATTCATGCCATGCACATTGTCAATGCCTTGCTTACCCAGCCAGCCGGCAATTTCTGCAATGCAGATTACTTTGGCACCACTTTGTTTTTGCACCTGAACCAGATCGGCAACGTGGTCGCCGTGGCCGTGCGATACCAGGATGTAATCGGGTTTAAGGCTTGCAACATCTACGATGCCTTTCGCCAGCTCGTTATAAGTAATAAAGGGGTCGAACAATAATTTCTTTCCGGCAGCTTCCAGCTCAATGGTCGACTGGCCTAAATAGGTAACTTTCATAAGCGATTGAATTAAGTGCCCAAATTACAAATTAACCGGATAGCTGTTTAAACGCGCAACCTATTAACGGTAATATTACATACCCGCAATATTATTTGCCAAACAAGCCACCCATACCACCAAACATAGCGCTGGTCATGGCGGCCATTTCGCTTTGGCTAACATTGTCGGCCTGCTCCATGGCTTTGTTAATGGCAATAACCAGTAGTTCTTCCAATTCTTCTTTATCGGCCTCCTTTAAAAATGCCTCATCAATAGTAACCGATTGTACCACCTTATTGCCATTGGCCCGTACGGTAATCTTGCCGCCCTCGGCGCTGCCGGTTACGCTTATCGCGTCCAGTCTCTGTTTTACTTCGCCAGCCTTTTGCTGGGCTTCCATTAATTTATCAAACATGGTGTTGTAGATGTGCAGATTTCAGATGTGCAAATGAAAAGCACAATGCTCAAATTTAACTGCTTTATAAGGTTATTATTTAATTTATTCTATTGCTTGCGTTAACAAATACCATAGCTCGCAGCTTCATCTGCACATCTGAAATTTGCACATCTGCACATCTACTAATCTTCCTCCGTATCGCCCGCGCCGTTATATGCCCCTTTGCGTACTACCGGCATTCCGGTAATCTTAAACAAATCATCCAGGTGCAACAGGCTGCCGTTTACCACGTTGCCGAGCAGTACGATGGTGACGTCGTTCTTCATATCGCGCAAATATATGTGCCTGAAACCGTGCCACCAACCGGTATGGTAAATTACCTGTTGCCCTGGCGCGTTAAATATACGCCAGCCGTAGCCATAACTAAAATGCCCGCGTATCATGGGGTTACGCGGCGTATAGGCCGAATCCTGCGTGGCTGGCTTTATCAATTTACCGGCCCGCAGCGCCTGGTCGAAAATGTAGAGATCGCCAACGGTGCTGTAGATGCCTTTATCGCCTACAGGGCCATCGAGGTAGTTTTGGGCGACAGAGTATCGCCAGCTGTTCCGGTCGTGCCCTACCACATCAACAGGTATCTTATCGTACACTGCTTTAGAGTACACCGCAGTATGTAGCATGCCGGCAGGTTTGAATACGTTCTCCATCATATAATTGGCATAGGTTTTTCCCGTAACCTTTTCTATAATGGCACCAAGCACCATAAAGTTGGAATTGTTGTAATGGAATTTTTTATCAGGGGCGATGTAACGCGCCGGCTTATATTTGGCTATCATGGCCATGGCATCGGCATTGGTAAGGCCCTTGCTTTGGTTAAGGTGTTCGCCGCGATAAATGCCATCCAAAAAATAGACGTAATTCATCATGCCCGAGCGATGCTCCAGCAACAGGCGGATAGTTACGCCCTCGTAAGGAAAATCAGGGAAGAACTCTTTTACGTTCTGGTCCAGTTTTATTTTGCCCTGTTCCCAAAGTTGCATAATGGCGGTACCCGTCATGGTTTTGGTAACGGATGCCAGTTCGAACTGCGAGCCCAGCTTCAGGCTATCGCGCAGCAGATGGTTGGCCCAGCCAAAAGTGTTCTCGTAAATTATCTTACCTTTTTTGGCTACCAGTACGTTGCCGTTAAAGCCACTTACCTTGTGCAGGTGCTGCATAAATTCGTCAATCTTCTTATCAGCGTTTTTGGGGTCGTATTTTAATAAACCGGCAGGGTTAAAGGGAGCCGCAGCGCTGGCAGCATCCGCTTTGTTTTTGGCAGTATCTGAGGAACATGCGGAGAACAAGAACAATGTGGCTGCGCAGGCAGCCTGGAACACAAACTTCATAGGTAAAAAATTCTTCTTTAAACGAAAGCGAAAATGAGAAATTATATAGAAGGTTAAAGAGAAATTTAGAAATAATGTTTCAACACAATTAAAAACAAGTTAAATTACAGGGGCTGTATTCCGTTAGGCACCGCATTTATTTTATCAGAAACTTTATGGAATGCTTCTACTTCTCGGATCTTATAGGTATTATTAACATCGTAAACCTTATTGTATGAAAACCCTATACAAAACCTTATTGCTATTGGCGTTCGTCTTCGGCTCCTTAGTCGGCTATGCTCAGGATCATGATAAAGCTAAAGCCTTGATAAAAGAAGGCATCGCCCTGCACGATGAAGGCAAATACGACGACGCCATAAAAAAGTATAAGGAAGCTTTGGCCCTGGACCCTGATAACTCTTCGGCACAATATGAACTTTCTTTTACTTTTGTTACTATAAACAGGCAGAAAGAAGCCATACCCTACCTGGAAAAACTCGCAGCGAGGCACGATTCCGGCGAAGCTTACGATCTGCTGGCAAGTATTTATGACGACGAGAAAGATTACGAAAAAGCAGTGGCCTATTACAAGCTGGGGATAGTCGCTTTCCCCGAATTCCAGAACCTGCACTTCAACCTGGCTATATCTTATTTACGCCAGGGCAAATATGCCGACGCGGAGGTATCGGCTATAAATGCCATTAAACTGAACCCTAAACATGCCAGCAGCCAGCGCGCGTTTGCTTTGGCAGCCAATAAGCAGAACAAATTGGGCGCCTCGCTTTTGGGCTGGTGCAATTTTTTGCTGATAGAACCGCAAACCGAGCGTTCGGCAGAAGCAATAGCTTATGTAAAGGCAATCATCAATAACGGCATAAAGCGCACGGGCGACAAAAGCGTAAATATCTCTTACAACGTAAACGACAAAAACCCGGGGAACCTCATGATGCCTATATCCGTATTGGCCGCTACCTCCGATAAAAAGGGCCTGACGGCTGTAGATTCGCTCACCCTGCAATTAACATCGTTATTCTCGGTGGCGCATACCATTACCAACGATAAAGAACAGCCTTTCGTTGCATCTTATTATTCCAATTTTTTCGCGAGCCTTGCCAAATCGGGCAATATGGAAGCATTTACACGTTATATAAGCCTAAGCGTTTACAAGGACGAAAACGTTGCCTGGTTTAAAGAACACGACAAAGAGCTCACCGCTTTCGATACCTGGATGCAGGCAACCAAACGCGAATTTTAACGATGAAGATATATCTGCGGCTTATCCTTTCTATTTGTATTTCAGCAACGGCCGTGGGCGTATCTGCGCAGGATACCAGTGTGCCCGACCTGATCAAACAAGGCATAGCGCTCAATAGCCAAAAGCAATATGCCGAAGCTGCGGATAAATACAAAGCAGCCTTAGCCGCAGAACCCGATAATATACAGGCCAACTACCAAATGGCCTTTACGCTTTTCTCGGCAGGGAAAAACACCGAGGCTTTGCCTTTTATTGAAAAAGCAACACATGGCCCGAGCCCTAAATTTACCGCCATGGCCTATAGCCTGATGGGTAGCATTTATCAGGGAAGCAACCAATTACCGAATGCAATTACAGCTTATCAAAATGCCACAAAGGCTGATAGCAGCAACCAGCGTATTTATTACAATTTGGGGATAGCATATTTTAAAAGCAAGCAATACGATAATGCGCAAGCAACGTTCGAGCAGGCGATAATGATGGATATTAATGACGCTGGTAGCACACGTATGTATGCGCTTAGCGCTTTCCATCAAAACAAACGGGCGGATGCGATATTGGGTTTCAGTTGGTTTTTATTACTCGAGCCCAATAGTAACCGTAGTGCCGAAGCTTTTGGCAACCTGCAGAATATTTTAAAAGGAGGACGGTTGAAACCGGAACCGAACTATAAACTTTCGGCAATGGTTCTTAAAGAAGCAGCGTTGCAAGATGATATTGTTAAAAAAGCATTTGAGTGGGCGGCTAAAAGTCGTTACGCTTCACCCAATGATTTGCTGGGCGGGCAATTGTACGCCATATTCAGGCTTGCTTCGGCCGACCGGCGAATCATAAATACAAAATTGGCACAGCTTGCATTTAGCATTAGTATGCCTACGGTAGCCCGCTATATCAGCCAAAGCGCAAAGCCCGAGAGTGCTAAATGGTTAAAGGATAATCCCGCTGACGTAAAGAACCTGGAAGATTGGATGGCAACAAACAACCCGAAGCTTTAGGTATGAAGATAAGGATACCAACCCGGACAGTTTCTATCCTCATCGTCGCGTTTGCGATGTTGACGCTGCTATTTGGCTTTGGCTATATCAATAGCCTGGTAAGCTATAAGTATGAAGTGCAGGAGGCTCAGTTATCTGCAAAAAGTTCCAGTGGTTTAAATACGCATGATTTTTCTATTTTGTGGAACATTGTATTTTACAAGTACGCCGCTATGGTTAGTGGCGTGCTGTTGGTTCTCGGCTTGATAACGCACGAATGCGAACCCTCCTTTAATGGTCGGGTTTCTTATAAAAGCAAGGCTCAAATCTAATCTTCGGCACAACACTTCCCTGTACCAAAAAGATTACGCACATCCCTTCCCCATACTCCGTTTAAAACCCTAAATTTGCCCCGCAAAACATATATATCCATATGAGTTTCAGAACCGAATATGATACCATGGGCGCGGTACAGGTACCGGCCGACAAATACTGGGGCGCGCAAACCGAACGCAGCCGCAACAACTTCAAAATTGGCCCCGAGGCTTCTATGCCGAAGGAAATCATCGAAGCATTTGCTTATCTAAAGAAAGCCGCCGCTTACACCAATACCGATTGCGGCGTGCTCCCTGCCGAAAAACGAGATATGATAGCCGCCGTATGCGACGAGATCTTAGCAGGCAAGCTGGATGGCGAATTCCCGCTGGTGATATGGCAAACCGGCTCGGGCACGCAATCTAACATGAACGTGAACGAGGTAGTGGCCAACCGCAGTCACGTACTGGCAGGGAACACTTTGGGCGAGGGCAAAACCTTTATTCACCCAAATGATGATGTAAACAAGTCGCAATCATCAAACGATACCTACCCTACGGCAATGCACATTGCCGCTTACAAAATATTGATTGATGTTACCATCCCCGGCATCGAAAAACTGCGCGATACGCTGCAGGCAAAAAGCGAAGCCTTTAAAGCCGTGGTAAAAATTGGTCGCACCCACCTCATGGATGCTACGCCGCTTACCCTGGGCCAGGAATTTTCGGGCTATGTTTCGCAGTTGAATCATGGCTTAAAAGCCCTACGCAACACCTTCGAGCACCTAAGCGAGCTTGCTCTTGGTGGCACCGCAGTAGGTACCGGCATCAACACACCAAAAGGTTACGATGTAAAGGTTGCCGAGTACATTGCGCAATTCACCAACTTGCCGTTTATCACTGCCGAGAATAAATTCGAAGCGTTAGCCGCACACGATGCCATCGTAGAAAGCCACGGGGCACTGAAACAGATAGCCGTATCGCTGATGAAGATTGCCAACGATATCCGCATGTTGGCTTCGGGTCCGCGCTCGGGCATCGGCGAAATACACATCCCCGATAACGAACCGGGTTCATCTATAATGCCGGGCAAGGTAAACCCAACCCAAAACGAAGCAGTAACCATGGTGGCTGCACAGGTAATGGGTAACGATGTAGCCATTTCTATCGGCGGCAGCAACGGGCATTACGAGCTGAACGTATTCAAGCCGGTAATGGCAGCAAACTTTTTGCAGTCAGCCCGCCTCATTGGCGATGCCTGCGTATCGTTCAACGACCATTGCGCCGTTGGCATCGAACCGAATTACGAGGGCATTAAAAAACACCTCGAAAACTCACTGATGCTGGTAACCGCGCTTAACCCGCACATTGGGTATGATGCAGCTGCGAAAATTGCCAAAACCGCGCTGAAAGAAAATAAATCGCTGCGTGAGACGGCCGTTGGCTTAGGTTACCTTACCAACGAGCAATTCGACCAATGGGTGCGCCCCGAAGATATGATAGGCGGGCTTAAATAAGAGAGCCCCCGAGCCCCCTAAAGGGGGAGCAGAAATTGCACAACACAACCCTCTCCAGCAATTGCGGAGAGGGGCTTTTATTTGATATGCAAAAGTCATTTCCCCCGTATTTTATTGTCATACTATTAACTGCATGCCTGCTGCACACTGCCTGCAGGTTTAACCCCAATATGCAGGGGCAAGGCGTTGCAGCGCTACAGGGCGAATGGCGGCAGGATACCTCGCCCCTGCAGAAAAAATTGCTCAACTACTCTTTGTACCATTTTCGGTTCAGCTGCGATTCGTTCTTCGTCAGCGTCAACTCCTTCAGCAAAGCCAACGGCGGCTACCCGGATAGCTGCGTAAGAAACGGCCGCTGGGGCGAGTATGCCAAGGGCGTATATATCCAAAAGAACGATACTCTGCGCCTTAAGGGCCTTTACTGCAATGCCGATTTCAGTTATAAAAACGAGGGCGGCTGTTTCCGCTCCGGCAATTACGAGGAAGTTTTTAAGCTAAGCCAAAAAACCGATTCATTAATTCAATTTTCACCAACCTCAAGCGTTATTCCTTTTAATGCACGCTTAATAAAACGCGCTACCTGTAATCCAAAACCGTTATAAAAATGAAAAACGTATTCAAAACCCTGCTTTTAGCAGCCGCATTTTACCTGCCCGTGCAATGCATGGCATGGGGCACACAGGGGCACCGCATAACCGGGCAAATTGCTTACAGCTACCTTACGCCAAAAGCAAAGGCCGCCATCAAAGCCATCCTGGGCGATGAGTCGCTCGCCCTGGCCGGTAACTGGGCCGATTTCGAACGTTCTAATCCCGAGTACAAATTCACCGAGGTTTGGCACTATGTAAATCTGGATAAAGGCTATACCCTACCCGAAATTAAAGCCTACCTGGCGCAGGACACCGTTACCGATGCCTACACCAAACTGAATTTTTTAATTGGCGAACTGAAGAAGAAGACTCTGGGCAAAAACCAGAAATCATTCTGCCTGCACATGCTGATACACCTGGTTGAGGATATACACCAGCCGATGCATACTGCGCATAGCTTTGATAAAGGCGGCAACGATGTAAAAGTTACCTGGTTCAACAACCCTACCAACCTGCACACCATTTGGGATTCGCAGTTGATAGATTTTCAGCAGATGAGTTTTACCGAATATGCCACTGAGATAAACCATACCACCGCAGCACAACGTGCCGAGTGGCAAAAAGCCCCTATCTCGCAATGGCTGTATGAATCTAATGCCATATGCCAAGATATTTATGCCTACAGCAAAGACGGCGACAAGATAAGTGGCTACACCTACAATTTTAAATTCATAGCCACGGTAAACCAACGCCTGCTGCAAGGCGGCGTAAGGCTGGCCGGGGTGTTGAATCAACTTTTTAGTTAAACACCGTTGTAAGGTTGGAAAGTTTTAAGGTTTAAAAGTTAAACGCTCTTGTAGTAACCTTACAACTTTCCAACCTTACAACCTTAAAACTTTTCAACTAAAATGAAACTACTAATGGTTTGCCTGGGTAATATTTGCCGTTCGCCTTTGGCGGAGGGCGTCATGCAGCACCTGGCTGATAAGGAAGGACTCAATTGGGAGGTCGATTCGGCAGGTACGGGTCATTGGCACGTAGGCTCCCCGCCCGATAGGCGCTCCATCCGCGCTGCAGCCGATCAGGGCGTAGACATCAGCAAACAGGTTTGCCGACTGTTCCGCGTGAGCGATTTCGACGAGTTCGACCTGATACTGGTGATGGATAAAAGTAACCTGAGCGATATATTGGCAAAAGCACGCAACAACGCAGACCGCGAAAAGGTGAAGATGCTATTGGGCGACAAGATTGTTCCCGACCCTTATTACGACGATGCCCTGTTTGCTCCTGTTTTTAAATTGATAGAAGCCGGCTGCAAGGAAATCATCAGGCAATATAAAAACAAGTAATTCGTATATTTATATTGGCGATTTTAAATTTAGATACAAAATCCATGAAAGCACTTTTTTTTAGCATCATCCTTGCGTTTGGCATCGTAACCGTTAACGCCCAACAGATAAATAGCGTTGATAAGGTAACTGCACACTACATCAGCCTTAAAGAAGCGCTGGTAAACAGCAATGCCGAGTTGGCCAAAAGCAAATCGGGCGAATTACTGGCTACATTAACTGCATTTCCCGTAAAAACGCTTCAGCCTAAACAGCAGAAAACATTTGCCACCTACCTTGCTAAATTGAAATACGATAGCCGCCACATCAGCGAAACTGCGGTTATCGACCATCAGCGCGAGCATTTTCAAAGCCTGTCTAAAAATATGTATGCGCTACTATCGGGCCTAAACCTAAATAGTTCGCCGCTTTACCAGCAGTACTGCCCCATGAAAAAGGCCTACTGGCTAAGCGAAAGCACCGATATACGCAACCCGTATTATGGCTCGGACATGATGGAATGCGGCAAGGTAACCGCCACGCTGAAGGCCGGGAAATAAGCTTAGATATTCACTTAAATATTTTAACGTAAAAAAGCGGCGAATGCCGCTTTTTTACGTTATCTCCACCGCGTCGTTACCAGCGATTTGTCGTATAACTAATCTATTCGCTGTCGCGGATTTCCAGCTCGTGGCTCGCACATGGTCAGCTTTCAGCTGACGCAAGCTGGAAGCTTGCCGTATGCTCACCACGAGATACGCTGCGCTAATCTCGCGGTAGCGAAGAGTGTTGAATGTATATGACTAATCTATCCACTCAAACTTAGTATAAGGCACCAACACCTCCGGTATCTTGATACCATTTTCGGTTTGGTTATTTTCCAATAAAGTAGCTACTATACGCGGCAGGGCCAATGCGCTGCCATTAAGCGTGTGGGCTAATTGCGTTTTACCCTCAGCATTGCGGAAACGTAGTTTAAGGCGGTTGCTCTGGAAGGTTTCGAAGTTAGATACCGACGATACTTCCAGCCAGCGGCCTTGCGCGGCGCTCCAGGTTTCCATATCGTACGTTAAAGCTGCGGTAAAGCTCATGTCGCCGCCGCAAAGGCGCAGTACACGGTATGGCAGGCCAAGTTTTTGCAGCAGGCCCTGCACGTGAGCACTCATCTGCTCTAATACATCATAAGAAGTATCGGGGTGTACCACCTGTACCAATTCTACTTTATCAAATTGGTGCAAGCGGTTCAGGCCGCGCACGTGGGCGCCATATGAACCAGCCTCGCGGCGGAAACATGGTGTGTAGCCTGTGTTTCGTACAGGTAACTCATCGCCTTTTAAGATCACATCGCGGTACAAGTTGGTGATAGGCACTTCGGCAGTTGGTATCAGGTACAGGTTATCCTGGCCCACGAAATACATCTGGCCCTCTTTATCGGGCAATTGCCCGGTACCAAAGCCCGATGCTTCGTTCACCATCAGCGGCAACATTACTTCTTCGTAACCGGCTTTTTCGGCCTCATCCAAAAAGAAAGCGATAAGCGCGCGCTGCAATTTGGCACCTTTGCCCTTATACACCGGGAAGCCAGCGCCGGTTATTTTAACGCCGAGTTCAAAATCTATCAGGTTGTATTTAGTCGCCAGTTCCCAATGTGGCAAAGCGCCGACCGGCAAAGCGGGGATTGCGCCATGCTCCAGCACCACTTCATTTTCCTCGGGCGTGATGCCTTTGGGAACAGAAGCATGCGGCAGGTTGGGTAGCAAAACGATTTTGTCCTGCAGTTCCTGCTCAACCGCGCTAAGCTGTTCGCTCAGTTGTTTGCCTTCTTCTTTCCACTTACCGGTATTGGCTTTTATCGCTTCGGCTTCTTCTTTTTTGCCGTTGCGCATCAGTTCGCCAATTTGTTTGGCGGCTGCGTTGGATTGGGCCGAAACGTTATCCAATAGCGTTTGAGTTTGGCGGCGCTTATCGTCCAGACCAATCACCTCATCTACCAATTCGGGCTGTTTGAAATTTTTTACAGCCAAACGTTCTAAAACCTGTTCCCTGTTATCGCGGATATAACTAACTTGCAGCATTATTATAATTTTAGGCAAAGATATAAATTAGTTGATGGTTTGTGGTTGATGGTTCATAGCCGGATCACAATTTAGCTAAGGAGCTACCATGAACTATGAACCATCACCCATGAACCCAACACCAACCGGCAAACTCTACTTAGTACCCACCCCAATAGGCAACCTGGAGGATATGACCTTCAGGGCTATCCGCATATTAAAGGAGGCCGACCTGATACTGGCCGAAGATACCCGCACCTCTGCCCCCATGCTAAAGCATTTCGATATACAGAACAAGGTATTTGCTCATCACCAGCATAACGAGCATCAAAGCAGCAATGAAATCATCAAATTTCTGCTTATGGGGCAAAACGTGGCGTTGATATCTGATGCAGGTACCCCCGCCATATCCGACCCGGGTTTTTTCCTGGTACGCGAGGCTTTAAAGTTCAACATCGCGGTAGAATGCCTGCCGGGCGCAACGGCTTTCGTACCGGCACTGGTCAACTCCGGATTCCCTACCGATAAGTTTTGCTTCGAAGGGTTCTTACCCCTAAAAAAAGGCCGCCAAACACGCTACAAACAATTGGCAACCGAAGAGCGCACGCTGATACTTTACGAATCGCCGCACCGTTTATTAAAAACGCTGGAAGAAATGGCCACCTTTTGGGGAGCCGACCGGCAGGTATCCGTATCTCGCGAGTTGACAAAAATGTTCGAAGAAACGGTACGCGGAACAGTTACGAAGGTAAAAACCTATTTTGAAACGCACCCGCTAAAAGGCGAATTTGTGATGTGTGTTGCCGGGGCAGCACCCATTGAGGTGGATAAGAAGAAAAAGAAGTACCAGGACGACGAAGAGGACGAAGATTAAAAAGCAACCGGCATGCAAACTTACCTGCAAAGCGCACGCAAACAATTCGAGTATTACAAATCGGTAGGCGAACGGGCTATGGCCCAGGTTGGCGACGACGCCTTATTTTGGCAGCAAAACGCCGAATGTAACAGTATCGCAACCATCATCAAACATCTGCAGGGCAATATGCTATCGCGATGGACGGACTTTTTAACCAGCGACGGTGAAAAACCCTGGCGGCAGCGCGATGAAGAATTCATAAACGGCACCCTAACCCGCGAGGAATTACTAGGCAAGTGGACCGAAGGCTGGGCCTGCCTTTTTGCCGCGCTCGATTCGGTTAACGAAAGCAACTGGCATAACGATGTTTTTATCCGCGGCGAAAAGCATACGGTTGTGGATGCCATAAACAGGCAGTTGGCGCATATCCCCTATCACGTTGGGCAAATCGTGTTCATCGCCAAGATGCATGCAGGCGATGATTGGGCATCGCTTACCGTACCGCGCGGAAAAAGCGCGGAATTCAATGCCAAGAAATTTGCCGAAGAAGCGGCAAAAAAATCCTCCTGATGAAAAAAAACCTCCTCTTATCCATATCCTCGGGCTTGTTGCTTTGGCTGGCCTGGCCGCCGACGCCTTATACTACTATCCTGTTGTTTGTTGGTTTTGTACCCATGCTGCTTGCGATGGAGAATATCATCCAATCCAGTTCGGCCAAAAAGGGAAAGCAGATATTCAACACCACTTTCATCGGCTTCGTCATATGGAACACGCTCTGCGTTTATTGGGTTTATAATTCGCTTAAAATTATCGGCCCGGTAGTGGCTGTGCCCATTTCGCTAATACCTTATACATTGGGGCCTGCGCTGATGAGTACAGCCTGCTGGCTCTACTACCGCCTGCGCTTAAGAACCAACCGCACCGTGGGCCTTATTGGCCTGGTTTGTTTTTGGATAGCCTACGAATACCTGCACCAAAGCTGGGACCTCAACTTCCCTTGGATGACCTTGGGTAACGGTTTCGCGGTATCGCACCAATGGGTACAATGGTACGAGTACACCGGCGTTTACGGCGGCACCATTTGGGTATGGGCAGCCAACATCCTGCTGTTCTTAATTTATGTCGGCCTGCGCGAGGCACAGGCAAAAAAGTTGCGCATGAGGCTCATTATCGCCCTTACATTGGTGCTGGTGGTACCGATTGGCATATCATTAACCAGGTATTATGGATACGAAGAACAGGTAAACCCGGCCAACATTGTGGTTGCCCAGCCCAATATAGATCCCTATGAAAAAGAAGGCACCATCCCGGTTTATAACCAGATAGAAACGCTTACCAAGCTATCAGATTCGTTGGGGCAGCGTAATACTGAGTTCTTCATCTGGCCCGAAACCGCTATTGTAGAGCCAATTGATGAGGACCGTGTTTTAACAAACAATTATTACTTGCAGGTCAGGCGTTTTCTCTACAAGTACAAAAATGGCAATGTGCTTACCGGGGGCGAAACCTACCGCTTTTACGATAAGCTTGTAAACAAAACCGCGTCACCCATCCCCGATGGTGGTTTTTGGGACCGCTATAGCACGGCAATCAATATTGAGAATTCGGCTAAAGTACAGTTCTATCATAAATCGCGGTTGGTGCCGGGTGCCGAGTCGCTGCCTTTTGCCAACGCGTTGTTTTTTCTGAAACCCGTGTTTGCGCATTTAGGGGGTGCCACGGGCAATTACACCATACAGCCCAAGCCAAGTGTATTTTATTCGCAAAGCGGCATTGGGGTAACGCCGGCTATCTGCTACGAATCCATATGGGGCGAGTGGCTGGCCAAATCGGTGAGGCAGGGTTCACAGTTCATCGCGGTTATTACCAACGATGGCTGGTGGGAAAACACTTCCGGCAAAGACCAGCATCTGGATTACGCCAAGCTACGCGCCATCGAAACCCGCCGCTGGGTTTGCCGCTCGGCCAATACGGGTATCTCGGCATTCATCAACCAGCGCGGCGATATAGTGCAGCATAGCGCATGGTGGGTGCGCACGGCGCTGAAACAGGACATCAACCTCAACAGCGATATCACCTTTTATGTAGAATACGGCGATTATTTGCCGAAATTTGGGAGCATATTGGCTTTGTTGGGGATTATATTCCTGTTAATCCGCTGGAGAAAATAACGATCAGACACACGTGATTTTTGTCCAGCTTTTGTTTTATAGAAATGTTGGAAAAACGGGGTGAAATTAGGCCGGCCGGGGAAAGTTAGCACCAGGGTTTTCCGCCTTCGTCACTTGCCTAAATTTGCTAAAACACCTAAAAAAATCGGTGTTTTTCGGTGTTTTTCTTTACTTTTTGGGCTTTTTTATGGCCTTTTTCCTGCAGCTCTAAAAAAGGCGAATTTGCATAGAATGGCCGTTTTTAGCTAAAACGGGGCGTTTGGGCGGCAAACAAATTTCCAGCTTTTTCCAGGTTTTGCGCCGACTTTAGCTGTGAATTTCCAGCTTTTTCCAGCGTTGCCGGACGCGGCAAAAGGCCGCTAACCAAGTCGCTACTTATTATTCCCCGCCCTGCGTTTTATGGGGTTTTGGTTTACGGCGCTGTTGGTGTCTATCTGATGGTAAACCAGCACCACAATCTGATTGGCCAGCTGCTTAACTTCCGTCAGCTCCAATGAGTGGCGGTTTTTGAGTTGATGGAAGAACGATTTGCCGCCCGCCACTATAGCCGGGTTTAACAAGATGCGTATTTCATCTACCAGCCCGGTATCGAGCAGGGCCGCTGCGAAATCCGCCCCGCCTACTATCTGGATAGCCTTGCCTTCGGCAGCCTTTAGTTTCTTTACCTCCGTTTCCAGGTCGCCGCTGTTTATGGTGGTGTTTTCCCAGCCGGACTCCTTGAGCGTTTTGGAAAAAACAATGTGCGGTGTCTTCTCCGCCAGCTTTGCATAAGCAACCTCGTGAGCCGAGAACTTTTCCGGCTCGGCCAGTGCTTTTTTCCAGTAGTTGCGGTATTCTGCCCACATGCCGCGGCCTAATAGGAATAGGTCTACATGCTCTTCCAGCATGCCGAACAAATCGCCCCAGGTATCATCGTCATCCGGCTGCATCCAGCTCATATCGCCGTTTTTGCCTTCTATGTAGCCATCGAGCGAGACATTCATCGATAAAATCAGCTTTCTCATTACATTGGTATTTAATGATGTAAATATCAGCTACTAAGAAATTATTTAAGGGTTGCGGAAGCGACAATTGAGAGGTAATTTACGACTGCAAGGTTACTTTTTGTCGGTGAAAAGTATTAACGGCAAACGTTATGAAAGCCAAGTTGTTTATTCTGAGCCTGTCATTTATATTAATAATAATTTCTTTAAATGGTTGTATAATGGATTACACCAATAACATGCTGAAAGTTCATAATGTCTCAAAAGAAATTATTACCGTTTTATACGCAGATAGAGAATTACCTGAAGAAGAGAATAATGTTGAGTTTTATATTGCTGACTGGAATGTGATATCTTCCGATTCGACATACACTGTTAGAAAATCGGGAAAAAGCGATGCCTGGCATTGGTACATTGACCACAGCCCCAGGAAAAAGTTATTTGTTTATGTTTTCTCGGTGAAGGAAATCAATGAGTACCGCGGCAATGTTATGGGCGACATCATCCGCGCCGGCAAGTATTTGAAGCGGTTTGAGTACACCGAACAGGAACTCATCGACCGTAAATGGACAATAACTTATGACGGTAATTAATTCATTAAGCTGGCTGCTCTTCTGATGGGGTACTGACAATTTGCGAATTACAAAGTTGTGCGAAGGGGTCATGGTGAGCTCGTAGAACCATAACGGGCAGGCCTTTACGCGCGCCCTTCGACAGGATGGATGACCCGCGCTTCTTGTCATTAATGCATTAAGTCTTATGGATTAATAACGCTACTCAATCCAGTATTCCATCAGGAAATCCCGCAATCAAACGAATCAGGATCACCTGTTCCTTTCAATAATAAACTCCAGCAGATCGTTGATGGGTTGTTTGATTATTTTGCCTACGTGCACGTCGTTGGCTTCGCAAACGGCTTTCAGCTCATCGGCAAATACATAAGCAACCGAGCCAACAAAGTTGCATTTGAACTTATTGTACTGCGGATACGACTTTACGTTGGTATCTACAAACTCCTGAAAAAGGTTCCTCAACAGATCCTGCACATAAGCAGTATCGCGTATATCGAACAGGAATTTAGAAAACGTAGCCAGGTAAGTATTTGCAGACGGCCTTTGGTACACGTTTTTAATTACTACCTCTTTATCCAGGTGATAGGCATCGTTGAACAAGGTGCTGATATCCGCCGGCATGCGGCCGTACAGGAAATCGGTAATCAGGGTTTTGCCTATGATGGTCCCCGCGCCTTCATCGCCCAAAACGTAGCCCAGGCCGTGCTGCCCGTCGTGTATTTCTTCCCCATCAAAAAAGGAAATATTGGAGCCCGTACCCAGTATGCAGCAAAAGCCTTTCTCGCGCCCGCAGGTGGCGTATGCCGAAGCCAAAAGGTCGCTATCTACGCTGATGTATGATTTTGGAAAAAGCGCCGTGAGCGCGTTAGAAACAATTTCGTGCCTATCGGGACTGGAACAGCCTGCACCAAAAAAGTATATTTCGCTTATTTGGGGGGCGTAGGGTATCAGGTCGGCAATCTGTTCCTGCAGTATTTTGGTTATCTCTTGCTGATTAAGGAAGTATGGGTTCAATCCAACCGAACGGAAGGCCTTAGGTTCGCTTTCTGTATCCGAAAGCAACCAATCTGTTTTCGACGATCCGCTATCTGCTACTAATATCATGTGCTAAGTTCTTCGAGCGCCTCGTAAGTAAGGGGTTTATGTATAAATTGCGCTACGTGCCTGCTGTTGAGTGAAAGGTTCATATCGGTAGGGTCCAGCGAGGACGAGAGCATGAATATCTTCACCGGGTTCTCCGCGTCGGGTTCAAGCTTATCGTACTCTTCCAAAAACTCAAAGCCCGACATGCCCGGCATCCGCACGTCTAAAAAAATCACGTCGGGTTTTATAACGCCGTTTTTCAATCCTGCTAATGCATCGGCAGGCGATTGCTGCACCATGATTTTCTCCGCAAAATTGCCACTTTCTAAAATCCTGCGCGTAACAAAATTGTCGATATAGTTATCGTCAATCAGCAAGCAAAGTTTATAGCGAACAGGCATGTTCAAAAATAATCTTTTAAAGCAATTAAATATACTTTATTGAATATTTATACTGTTAGTAATCTGCTTTAAAGTAACCTCGGCCATTTTGCTCTGGTACTGTGCCGAAAAGAAGGTGGATTGTGCATCCAGATAGTTCCTTTGCGCCTCGCGTATCTCCAGCGGAGTGATGTTACCCAGGCGGTATTTCTCTAAAGATATCTCCAGGTTTTTGCGCGCCAGGTCAACGTTGGCCTCGCCAATTTTTATCAGATCAAGGCCCGATAGGTACGACACGTAGAAGCTGCTTATCTGCGCCTCAACTTCCTGCATTGTCTTTTTGTAATCCAAATCGGCATTATCTATCTGCAATTTGGCATTGCGTTCCCTGCGCCACTGGTTAAGCCCGTCGAATATGTTTACCGATGCTACCACGCCATAGGCAAAGCCATGTGCATTCTGCTGCAGCGTAAAGCCGGCGGGCGTTTTGTTGCGGGTAAAGGTATAGCCCGATGTTAGCCCCACCGTAGGGTAACGTGTGCTGCGCACCTGCTTCAGGTTTATATCGGCCAGGCGCTTGTTTATTTGCGATGATAATATGCCCGGGTTTTGGGTTTGTGCCCGGCTCAGTATATCGCCCAATACCAACGAGCGGTCCACTACTATAGTGTCGCCTACGGTAAAATCGGTTTGCAAATCGCGCACCAGCAGCTGGTTCATCTGTATTTTGGTGGTTTTGAATTGCTGCAACTGCGTAATCAACGCGGCGGTATCTGTATTCAGGTTTACCTGCGCATTGTAAACATCCAGCCGCGAAACTCGACCTACGGCAAACTTATCGTTAGCGTAGCGCACCTGCGTGCGCGATATATCGATGGCTCCGCGTAGGGCCTTTATCTGCTCGTTTTGACTGATGAGGCTGTAATAGGTATTGATAACGCTGGCAACGGTACTCTGAATAGTATCCTGCAGGCGTATGGCGCCTAGTTTATCCAACTGCTTCAGCTGGTCGTAAGTGGCAAACATGGCAAAGCCGTCAAACACGGTCCAGTTGAGGTTTACACCATAATTCAAATTGCTGTTATGGGCGTTCTTGATATCGTTCACAGTGCCGTCGCTGCGGGTTTGCTTGGTGGTTTGCACGCTGCTGTTTTGGGTAAGGTTGCCCGTTACTGTGGGCAAAAAGCCGGCGTTGCCCAGTGTAACGTTATTACCCTGTATGGTTGCATTGTTTTGCGATAGCCTGATGTTATAATTGTTTTTCAGGGCTATTTCTACCGCATCTTTCAGCGAAAGCAAGGGGGCATCCTGTGCATGCAGCCCGGTAAAAGGCAGCGTGCAAAAAATTAAGCCCAGTATATGTTTGATTTTCATTGCTGCTTAATGTTTTTGGATGATAATGTGCGATGGATGGATAGCCTTGTTCTCTTCTTCGGTTTCTTCATCCGGATCCTTACGCGTTTTAGAGCCGAACACCATGTACATGGTAGGTATTACGTATAAGGTAAGAATCAACGAGAAAAGCATACCCCCAATGATAACGATACCTAGCGACATGCGGCTTTTTGCACCTGCACCTAAAGCCAATGCAATAGGCACGGAGCCCAGCACCACGGCCAAACTGGTCATTAATATAGGGCGCAGGCGCGATGTGGCGGCCTCTACCACAGCCTCGTATTTGTTTAAGCCATGTTCCATACGCTGGTTGGCAAACTCTACTATCAGGATACCGTTTTTGGTTACAAGCCCCACCAGGGTAATGATACCTATCTGGCTGAAGATATTGAACGTTTGATCGAACAGCCAAAGCGACAGGAAGGCCCCCGATATAGCGAGCGGTACAGTAAGCATCACGATGAACGGATCCACAAAGCTCTCGAACTGGGCGGCAAGCACTAAATAAATCAGCAACAAGGCGAACAGGAACGCAAAAGCGATGTTGGATGAACCCTCCGAGTAATCCCTCGATGGACCGCTTAGTGCGGTACTGAAGGTTTCGTCGAGCATGCTTTTAGAGATACGGTTCATCTCGGCAATGCCATCGCCAATGGTTTTACCCGGTGCAAGGCCGGCCTGCACGGTGGCAGATTTATACCTGTTAAAGTGGAAGATAGATGGCGGCGTTGCGCTCTCGGCAATCTTCACCACGTTATCCAGCTGTACCAGGTTGCCTTTTGAACTGCGCACGTAAACCGATTTCAGATCCAGCGGCTGGTCGCGGTTGCCGCGGTCTACCTGGGCTATTACCTGGTATTGTTTACCGTTGATGAGGAAATAATCGAGCCGGCCCCCGCTGTAATAAAGCTGCAGGGTTTGGGCAATATCTTCTACCGAAACGCCCAAGTCGCGGGCACGGTCGCGGTCTGTCGTTACCCTCAGCTCGGGTTTGGTAAATTTAAGGTTGATATCCGTACCCTGAAAAACCGGGCTTTTTGATACCTCGGCAAAAAAATCAGGCAGCACCTTGCGTATCTTCTCAAAATCCTGGTTCTGGATAACAAACTGCACCGGCAGCGAGGTACGCGCACCGCTACCACCCCCACTTATGGTTTGCTCCTGCACCACAATAGCACGGGCATCGGGCATGGCGCGCAATTTCTTATTCAGGAAATCGGCAATCTGTTGCTGACTGCGCTTACGCTGATCTGGCGGTACCAAACCAACACGACCAAAACCCGAGTTTGCAGAACCACCGCCGCCGAAGGATGGCGATACGATCTCGAGGTTTACGTTGGCCTCAGGTACCGAATCGGCTACAATTTGGGCAACTTTGTCCATATAGCGCGTCATGTACTCGTAGGTTGCGCCCTCCGAGCCGGTTACCGAATAACGCAGCAGGCTGCGGTCATCAAGCGGTGCCAGTTCTGATGGGGTTATCAAAAACAATACATACGTAAGCACCAGCGAGCCGCCCAGTATCACGAAGGAGACCCATTTCTTCTTCATGAAACCCATTAGCGATTCGGTGTAGCCGTTGGTCATGTTCACGAAGAAAGGTTCGGTTTTCTCGTAGAATTTAGATTTCTTTTGGCTCTTGCGGATAAGCTTCACGTTCAGCATCGGGGTAAGCGATAAGGATACGAATGCCGATATCAGCACCGAGCCGGCCACTACTACCGCAAACTCGCGGAACAGCCTGCCGGTAAAGCCCTGCAAAAACATGATAGGCAAAAACACCGCCGCCAAGGTAACCGAGGTAGAAACCACCGCGAAGAATATCTCTGCCGAGCCCTGGAACGCCGCCTGCCGTATGGCCATGCCGCCCTCTACTTTTTTGTAGATGTTCTCGGTCACTACTATACCATCATCTACCACCAGCCCCGTTGCCAGCACAATGCCCAGCAAGGTCAATATATTGATGGAGTAACCGAACACGTACATGATAAAGAATGCCCCTATCAACGATACCGGTATATCTATCAGTGGGCGGAAGGCGATGAGCCAATCGCGGAAAAAGAGGTAGATGATAATTACCACCAGCACGAATGATACCAGCAGGGTTTCCTTCACCTCTACGATAGAGTTGTTGATGAATTTGGTGTTATCGAGTGCAACTTTAACTTTAATATCGGGCGGCAAATCTTTTTGGATTTGTGCTAGCCTTACATAAAAATCCTTGGCTATCTGCACGTAGTTGGCACCCGGTTGCGGCACCACGTTGAGGCTCACCATCGGCACGAAAGACTCTTTGAGCGAGGTTTCTTCGTTGGCAGAACCCAGCACGGCGTAGCCTATATCGCTCAGCCTGATAACGCGGTTGCTATCCGCGCGGATGATGAGGTTATTGAAATCTCGCTCGTTGGTGAGTTTACCCAGCGCGCGGATGGTTATCTCGGTATTATTGCCCTCAATCTTACCTGCCGGCAGCTCCACATTCTCGCGATTTAATGCTGTGCCTATATCAGTAGCGGTAAGCCCGAGTGCCGAAAGCTTGTTGGGGTCTATCCATAAACGCATGGCATACTGCCGCTGCCCCTGTATGTTGATGGTACTTACGCCGGGTATGGTTTGCAGGCCCTCCTGCAATACGTTCTCGGCATAATCGTTCACCTGCATAATGTTGCGCTTATCGCTGCTCACAGTCAGGGTGATGATGTTGTCTGCGCTGGCATCGGCTTTGGTAACTACCGGTGGCGCATTTATATCCTGCGGTAGCTGGCGTTGCGCCTGGCTCACCTTGTCGCGCACGTCGTTAGCGGCGGTTTCCAGGTCGGCATCCAGGTTGAATTCTACGGTGATATTGCTTGAGCCTACTGAGCTGGTAGAGGATATATTGCGGATGCCCGGCACGCCGTTGATGGCTTTCTCCAGCGGCTCGGTTATCTGCGATTCTACCACATCGGCGTTGGCGCCCGAGTAGCTGGTAGATACGGATATGATAGGCGGGTCAACAGAAGGAAAATCGCGCACCCCAAGGAAGGTATAGCCAATTACCCCGAAAACCACAATAACAACCGACATAACCGTTGCCAGTACCGGCCTTTTTATACTTACGGACGATAAACTCATAGGGTTATTGTATAACTTTTTTAATCTTCAAAGGCGATTTGGGGCGTATCTGTATCAGGCCCGATATCACTACGCTGTCGCCCTGTTTCAAGCCATCTACTATCTGTATCTTGGTATCGGTACGCAAATCGGTTTTTACGAAACGCGGCACGGCAACGCCATTGTGGTACACAAACACCTTGCTGCTCTTTAAGTCGGGTATTACGGCTTCGGTTGGCAGCATAATGGTTTTAGGTATCTGATCCAGCGTAAGGTTTATCTTGGCGAAAGAACCCGCAGTGAGCAGGTTGCCCGGGTTAGGCGCCGTGGCACGCACGGTTATTGTACGCGATGCAGCATCCAAAGCCGGCTCTATGGCGTAAACCGTCGCGCTGAATTCTTTCAGGGAACTTTCAATAGTGAACTTTACCTTGCTGCCTTTACTTATAATAGGCAGGTAACGTTCCGGCACCGAAAAGGTAACTTTCGCCGGGTCGATATTGACGATGGTAGCGATGGGTGTAGACGGCGACAGGTAACCGCCGGGGCTTACATTGCGCAAACCTATGGTGCCCGAGAAGGGGGCGCGTATTTCTGTACGGGCTATCTGTGCCCTTATCACGTCGGCCTGGGCCTTTATGGAGTTAAGCGATGATAGCGAAGTTTCGTACTCCTCTTTGCTAACGGCCTCTTTCTCTAATAATATCTTGTTGCGGTTGTTGATGTCTTTCGCCAAAATCATCTGCGCGTTTACCTGCTGCAAGGATGCCTGCAGATCCTGGTTGTAAACCTTTACCAGCAACTGGCCCTTAGCAACCCTGGTACCCTCGGTAAAGTATATGCCGGTGATGTTGCCCGCAGTCTGGCTTATCAGGCTTACTTTTTCGTTGGCATCTATAGTGCCGGTAATATCAATCTGGTTGTTTACGGCGGTATCTTTTACCACCATTATGGTTACCGATACGGGAGGGTTTTGCTTACCGCCCTTGCCGCCTTTGGCATCTTTGCCCCCTTTGGCTCCGCCGCCCCCAGGGCCTGCAGTCAGCGCATCGCGTTCTTTAGCATGGTCGCTAAAAAATTTGTTGTAGATAAGGAACGCGACCAATAAAGCCAGCAGCGTGTAGATAATGTACTTAGTTTTCATATTGGGCGTATGGCAGGGGTGATGGGGTTACGATTTTATGGGCGCAATTTCATTTTTAATTTCATGCAGCTTTGGGGCCAGGGGCAGCAGGCTATCAATCTCCCGCAAATATAAAACCTGCGGGGTATAAACAGTCATCTTTAATTCCCGCAAAACTAACCGCTTAACTGCTATATTGCTTGCTTGTATCAACCATTTTACAACGCTGCTATTTTTTGCCTTGCAATTAAAAAAGGTAAAATTTTATAACTTGCACCATGAAAAATCTTAAACCAATAGCCCTGGCTTATTTAATACTGTTGATTATGAAAATTACGCCGGCCGGAGCAGCTGTTGTATCCCCAAAAATTGCTTATAAAGTTACATTCCCCGAAGCGCAAGCACACTACGTAGAAGTAGAGATGACTGTAAGCGGCCTAAAGCAAACCTCACTCGAATTAAAAATGCCCGTTTGGACCCCGGGATCTTACCTGGTGAGGGAGTTTGCCAAAAACATAGAATCGCTTACCGCTACTGCCAATGGCAAGGCTATTGCCGCGCCAAAGCTTAATAAGAACACCTGGCACCTCAACACCGCCGGCGTACAAACCGTGGTGGTTAAATACAAAGTTTACGCCTTCGAGGTATCGGTACGCACCAGCTTTGTTGATGTATCGCATGGGTTTTTATCCACCACCGGCATATTCCTGTACCCAAAGGGCATGCTTAACCGGCCATCAACCATCAAAATTATACCTTATAAAGACTGGACCACCGTATCTACCAGTTTAGAAAAAATCGGCGGCGACCAGTTTGCCCGCACCGCGCCTAACTACGATATCCTGTTCGATTCGCCTATAGAAGTGGGCACGCAGGATGTTTTCGGCTTTGATGCGGCCGGCGTAAAATACGAAGTGGCCATGTATGGCGGCGGCAATTACGATAAAGAACGCCTGAAGAAAGATATGGCCAAAATTATAGAAGCCGAAACTGCCGTTTTTGGCGAGAACCCTAATAAGCATTACACCTTCATAGTGCATAACCGCCAGCGCGGCGGCGGCGGCCTGGAGCATTTAAGCTCTACCGTGCTGGGCGCTGCCCGTGAACAATATGGCAACGAAAGCGGTTATATGGGCTTTTTGGGCCTGGTTGCGCATGAGCATTTCCACCTGTGGAACGTAAAACGCCTGCGCCCGATTGTTTTAGGTCCGTTTGATTACGAGAACGAGAACTACACCACCAACCTTTGGATAGCCGAGGGCTTTACCGCCTACTACCAGAACCTGGCACGCCGCCATGCCGATGTTTACTCGGCCGATGCATTCTTAGACGATGCCCTGGGCGACATCAACACCGTAGAGAACCAGCCCGGCACGCAGGTGCAACCCCTGGCCGAAGCCAGCTTTGATGCCTGGATAAAAGCTTACCGCCCCAACGAGAATTCGTACAACACCGGCATATCTTACTACGATAAAGGAGCCGTAGTGGCCCTGCTGCTCGATCTGGAGATCATCAACGCTACCAACGGCAAAAAATCATTGGATGATGTGATGAAGTACATGTACGATACTTATTATAAAGGCAAAAAACGCGGCTATACCGATGCGGAATTCAAAGCCGGTTTCGAGAAATTCGCAGGCAAAAACCTCAATGATTTTTATGCCAAATACATCAATGGCCTTGCAGCAATAGATTACAACAAATACCTGGGCTACGCTGGCTACAAAATTACCGACCAACTGGCCGAGAGCAATACCCCTACCCTGGGAATTGGCACCAGCAACCAGGCGAACGGCAAAAAAACCATTAGCATGGTATTGCGCGGCGGCGCAGGCTGGATAGACGGCCTGAACGTTGGCGACGAGATCGTATCCATAGACGGCGCGCCGGTTACAGACCTGGCCGCTGCTATAGCAGCCCATAAAGTAGGCGATAAGCTTACCATTGTCGTTAACCGCGATGGTAAACCCTACAGCCTGCCGGTAACCCTGCTGCGTAATAACCGCGTGCAATACAAAACCGAAGAATTGCCAAACCCAACTGCCCAGCAATTGGCGGTGCGCAAAAAATGGCTGAAGCTGTAAGAAGATTAACTTTTTCCATAACCCCCCCTTTCAGCAGGCAGTTGAAGGGGGGGGCTGGGAGAGGCTGATATGGTGAATATTAAGGACAATATTAGGATTTTCATTAACCCGGTAATCCCCCGCCGTCATGCCGAACTTGTTTCGGTACCCCACGCGGCAGGTAGCCGACATGCAGAGCGGGTAAGCATAGGGGCTACTTTTATGATGGGGTGTTGAAACAAGTTCAACATGACGGTTTTATTAATTCAATACCCTTACGCCGTCATGCCGAATTTATTTCGGTACCCCGCACGGCAGGTAATCGGCATGCAAAGCGACTTAACAAGGTGGCGACTTTTATGATGAGGTGTTGAAACAAGTTCAACATGACGGTTATTCTTAACAACCCTATATCAGCTTACTCCCGTTGGGCACGGGCTTATCAATAGTCGCCAAAACAATATCGCCGTTTTCATCGGCAAAGCCGGTTACTAAAAACTCCGACATGAAATTGGCTATCTGTTTCTTCGGAAAATTGACCACGCCGATGATCTGCCTGCCGGGTAGCTCTTCTTTGGTGTAATGTTTAGTTATCTGCGCGCTGGATTGCCTAATCCCCAATGGCCCGAAATCAACCCTGAGTTTATAAGCCGGCTTACGCGCCTCGGGGAAATCCGCAGCCTCTAATATAGTGCCTGCGCGTAACTCTACTTTTTCGAAATCGTTCCAGGTGATGGTTTCCATAGGTGTAAATATAGAGGTACGAATTTCACTAATTATATCGAATTTCACCAATGGGGATTGGCAGGGCGTGCTTTTTCTGCAGCTATAAAATACCAGGGCATCTTTACCGTTATCATCCTAAACCTGTAAACCCCATCCATGATACCTAAACCGCTTACACTTTTGATAATGGCATTGCTCTATTGCAGCATAGCGTTTGCCGATACACCGCATATAGATATTGCCCGCACCCGCGAAAAAGCCAAACAAGCTTTGATATTTTCTAAAAAAAGAGGCTACAACTCGCGGTATTGTATTTTGATTGACATGAGCCTGCCTAGCGGCGTCAAACGCTTTATGGTTTGGGATTTTAAGGCCGATAAGGCCATCTCATCAGGATTGGTTAGCCACGGCTGCGGCCTTAGTCCCTGGTCGGGGGAGTGGAGCAAGGACAAGCCTGCCTTTAGCAATGCCGACGGCAGCCACTGCACGGCCCTGGGTAAATACGCCATCGGCGCACGCGATTACAGTGCCTGGGGCATCAATGTGAAATACTATTTAACTGGTCTGGATGCCACCAACAGCAATGCCTACGCCCGGCAAATCGTTTTCCATTCCTGGGAGAAGGTGAGCGAAACGGAAGTGTACCCCAATGGTACGCCCGAAGGCTGGGGCTGCCCGGCCATATCCAACAATACAATGAAAACAGTTGACGCGCTGATCAAAAAACAAAAAAGGCGTGTGCTTATGTGGATATATAATTAATTCCCGTTTACCCGTGTGAGAAACAAAAATGCAATAGGTAATAGCTATTTTGAGTATTTATTGGTTTTTATAATAGCGAACCGCTCTTTTAATTTTAGGAATTGCTTCTCGTAAAATTCATAAGAAACATAAGAAACCAGCATAGCAAAAAACAAAGCAAACACGCGCACTGCCAGTTCTGTAAAAAAATTATCCGTTTTTAAACCAGGGAAGCACCGCCCGGCTATCTCGGTGGCTATCAATATCGTTGTAATGTGCAACAGGTATAAGCCGTAGGTATATTTACCCCATTTGCTTGCAAACTTATTGTTAGCCATGCTAAAGAAAGACTTTTCGCAAAAGCACTGTTCGGCAATAACAAAGGCAAACAATACGCAATTAAGCAACCGGCCAAGGGCTGTAAAATATATGCTTGTGTGATGGATTTGTGTAGCATAAAAGAGCCATAAAAATCCTGCTATATAGGTGCCCGCTATCGCTACCCTGCTTAAACCTTTAAGCCACAAAACGAACGATTTTGATGTATAAGCATAATAGCCTAAAAGCCCCCCTATGGCCAAATCTCCAAAAAGGCAAAAGGTGTGGAAATACAATAATAAATCATCGCCTGCATGGGCTATCCTAAAAGCATAACAAGCGATAATGATGACAGGAAATATAAACTTATACGCTTTTTGGGGGATAAAGTAAAATAGCAAAGGTAATACGAGGTAAAATTGTTCTTCTACCGCTACCGACCACGATGTGGCTAATAAGCTGTATTTTACGGTGCCATGGCGAACAATCTCCAAAAAATTAAAGTTCGAAAGGAACGTAATTACATATAAAGGGTGGATATCCCGGGCAATGTCCCAGTGCATGTAATTGGCTACGGCGGGCAAAGTGGTGTATTCCAAAAAAACCAACAGGAAGTAAAGCGGCCAGATGCGCAGGCTTCTTCGCATGTAAAAATACAGCACGTTGATTTTTCCGCTTTCCGCTTTTTCTTTAACAATCAAATAAGTAATTAAAAACCCACTTAGGACAAAGAAAAAGGAGACACCATCTGCCGCCGCAAAAAGAAACATCTCCACTACCCTCAACCAGATATGGCTGTAAAAGTCCATCTTAACAATCCTGTCCGAGTTGCTATGTTGAATAAACACAGCCAAAAATGCAAAGAATCTCAAACCATCAAGGTTAGGAAAGAAGACCCTCTCGGGTTTTGAAGGTTCAGGCTGCATTAGTCATATTAAGCAACGTTGCTGGTACTAATATACTAAATTAATTTGGTGCATTAGCCTGGTTATTTGCTTTTCAACGTCTCCTCGAATAATTTAAAAATGCGCTTATACTCATCCGTCCAGCTGCTGGGTTGAACGAAGCCGTGGTCTTCTACAGGGTACGATGCCAGTTCCCAGTTGTCCTTGTGCAGCTCTATTAGCTTTTGAGTAAGACGGATGATGTCCTGGTAGTTCACGTTCTGGTCTACCATGCCGTGCAGCATCAGCAACTTGCCTTTCAGGCCATCGGCAAAGTATATGGGCGAGCTTTGGCGGTAGGCTATATCATCCTCGAAGGGTTCGTTCAAAATATTGGAAGTGTAGCCGTGGTTGTAGTGCGCCCAATCGGTAACGGAGCGTATAGCGCCGCCGGCGGCAAATACATCCGGTTGGGTAAACAAGGCCATTAGTGTAATAAAACCGCCGTACGAGCCGCCGTAGAGGCCCACATGCTTAGGGTTTACGCCGTATTTATCTACCAGGAATTTCACGCCGTCTACCTGGTCGGTAAGGTCTTTGCCGCCCATGTGGCGGTAAATGCCGGTACGCATATCGCGGCCATAGCCCGAGCTGGCAGTGTAATCGATATCGATAACCGTGTAGCCATTATCGGCCAGCATGTTGTTGAACATATACTCGCGGAAGTAGCTGCTCCACCAGTAGTGTACGTTTTGCAGGTAACCCGCGCCATGCACGAACACTACCGCGGGCCGGGCCGGGTCGGGTGTTTTGGGTTGGTAAACGCGGGCGTAGATATCGCTGCCGTAACGATTCCTGAAGCTGATGACCTCCGGCTCTTTCCAGGCGTAGGAGTTGAATTCTGCCGTGGTAGAGCTGGTTACCTGCACCGCTTTTGCACCGGGCTTATTGGCTTGCACGTAAAGCTCCCATGGTTTGTTGGAGTACGAATAACGTATGGCCAGCCATTTTTCATCAGGCGAAAGATCAACCTCGTTGCCGCCTTTCATACCCGTTATTTTTACCGGCGCACCGCCACTTACGGGGATGCTGTAAAAATGCGTGATGCCCGGGTGCTCGATATTCGCGGTAAAGTAAAACGTCTTTTTATTATTAGATAGCTTCAGCGTCTGCACCTCCCATTTGCCCGCCGTGAGCTGCTTTTTTGTGCCGCTTACCAAGTCCATTAGGTACAGGTGCGAGTAGCCACTGGCTTCGCTTTGGTAGTAAAAGTGGCTGTTATCGGTAAAGCCGAGGCTACCGTTGGTAAAGAAGCCTCCCGTGCCGGGCCCGCCTATCCAGGCTTCGTCGCGCTGGCGATCCAGCAAGGCCAGCTTGCCTGTTGCGGCATCCAGCTTCATTATCCAGCGGTCCTTATTATCTTGCGATTCCACCACCACTACTGCGTATTTGCCATCCGCGCTCCAGATGGGCAAGCCTATATCCACCTTGCGGTCGGCATCGGATTTCTTGCGCTCTGCCAGCAGCTTGGGGTAATCTTTCAGGTAATCGGGCAAATCTTTTATACCGGGGATTTCTTTGGTTGATACGGTGTAAACCGTATCCCGCTGCCTGTCGAACACGTAACTTACCGATGTTGATTGCGGCGCGCCCACCTTGGTACGATTTGGGATATCCTCGGTAAAGCCCGATTCGGTTACGTAATTGGGCACTATGGCGTTGCGCCCGCCATCGGCTGGCTGTATCAGGCGATAGGTAATATATCGCCCGTCCGGGCTCAATTGAATCCCGTTTACGCGCTTATCGCCATATACAATTTCTTTCAGTTTAGGCAGGGCCATATCCTCGCGCTCTATGCTATCCAGCTTGCGGTCTTTATCCTCTACTTTGATGATGTCGAACAGTTCCAGTTGCTGCTTTTTCAGGTAAATTTCCTGTTTGTTGTCGGTGTTCTTTTTGGTGGGTTTGCTGGCCGTTTTCACAAAGTTGGTCAACTGAACCAGTTGGCCTTTGCCCAGGCTGAGTTTGTAGAGATTATTATCTCTAACGAACAGGATAGCACTCTCGTCGCCGGTGAATACAGGCAGGGCTTCGCGCTCGGTAGTGCTGGTAAGCTGGCTGGCTTTGCCCGTGGCTATATCCAACAGGTAAATGTCTCCGTTCTTCTCGAAGGCTTTCAGCGTATGTTTTTTGTTCCAGCTGCCGGTCTCTGGCGGTATCATGCGCTCATCGCCCGTGCCTACCTCAATGGGTTTTATATTTGTTGGGGTGATGGAGAACAGGCCGTCGCGCTCCTGGCTTTTCGGGTTCCAGTTGAAGTATATTTTCCTGCTGTCATCACTCCAGCGGATGTTGGAGGGCGCTACGCCCATCCATTTCGGGTCGCGCATAATTTTGTCGATGCTGAGCGTGCCTAATGTTTGGGCCATAGCGCCCGATGCCATCAGCAAGAAAGACAGGGTAAGGATTTTTTTCATTGTAAAAAGTATAAGCAGCCGCAAGTTAGCAGTTTAAGTAATATTACTATTTTTAACGATTGGATTGTTACAAATGGAAATAAAAGGCAGTAGTTTCATCTTACGCAACTGGCGCGAAAGCGACGCGGCGGACTTGCAGCGGCTTGCCGATAACCCTAAAATAGCTGCCAACTTGTACGACCGTTTCCCATCGCCCTACACCCTCGCCGATGCGGAGTGGTTTATCGGCAGGAAAATAAGCGAACAGCCTGCGATAACCCTGGTGATAGATGTTGAGGGGGCGTTCGCGGGAGCTATAGGACTGGAGTTCCGCGGCGATGTCTTCAGCAAATCGCCGCTATTTGGTTATTGGCTGGGCGAGCCGTATTGGGGGCGCGGCATCATGACGGAAGCCGCGCAGCTGGTAACGCAATACGCCTTTGCCACATTCGATATTATGTGCCTGCAGGCGGGCGTTTTCAGCAGCAACCCGGCATCAATGCGGGTGCTGGAGAAAGCGGGGTACGTAAAACAGGGTATCATGAAAGGTACAGTGCTAAAGCTGGGGCAGGTATTGGATGAGCATATTTATGTAGCATACCGGTCTGCAAATGATTAGGCGCCTTAATCGCTTTGCCTGGTAAGCTGGGCAGCCTTCGGCGTGGGCTTGCCTACCCTCTTATCCCGACCAGAAACCAGTCCGCAAATGCTTATCGCTGCTTCTTCGAAATCATCGTGCCCATCGCTTAGCTGCAGCCAGTCCGATTCAAAAACCTCGCCCTCGCCCAACAAAAAATCGGTAATGGCGGGTATATCAGCTTTGAGGCTGGCATGGTGCTCTTTGCGGGTGGCTATCCATAAACCATTGTGCTGCGGATTCTTGCCCACTTTACGGAAGATGAGCACGATCTTGCCTTCGAAATAAACATAAAACATGCCGATGGCCGGCTTAACCACCACCGTAGCCGGCAGGTAATCTAACAGGAACTCATATGGCATTGGTTTTTTCACTTCGTAAAAATACGATGCAAAGCTATCCGTGCATTTCGGATATCAAAAAATCGATATATTTAACCATGAAAAAAACAATCCCCGCTTTGCTGGTAGCAGCAGCTATCGCCCTTGCTTCCTGTGGCAACCAGGCAGCCGAGAATGTACAGGCTACTGCCGATTCATTGAGCAGGCAGGCCACGCAGCTATCGCTCAATAAAAAAATGGTGGCTGAGTTTTACCAGGAGTTTTTTGGCGATAAGAACATCGCCGCGGCCGACCAATACCTGGCCGATAATTACATACAGCACAACCCCGCCCTGCCCGATGGCAAAGCCGCCCTTAAAGATGGCGCTACCCTTTGGTTTAAAGGCGCGCCCAAAACCAAAATTGATATACAGCACCTTAGTGCCGATGGCAACCTGGTGTACATACACACAAAAAGCAAAATGGGCGATAAAACCATTTCGGTTATCGATATCTTCCGGATAGAGAACGGTAAGATAGCCGAGCATTGGGACGTGATACAGGAGGTGCCCGCCAAATCGGCGAACAATCACCCGATGTTTTGATGCCGTTGTCATGCTGAGGAACGAAGCATCTATTCGCCGGCTAGCATATCTTAATTGCATCGTGGCTAATAGATCCTTCGTTATCGCTCAGGATGATAAATCAATATATCTTCCTATAAAATTCCTTCACCGCTTCAGTGGGATCCAAAGCTAAATTTACCGCAGCAGAAACGGCAATTCCATAAATGCCTGTTGCCAGCAACGGCTCTACGTCGGTTAACTGAACGCCACCGACGGCTATTACAGGGATATCTATTGGTTGTTTTTCCAGCGCATAATATCCTGCATAACCCAGCAAGGGCTTATTGTTGGGTTTGGTATCGGTATGGGCAAAGGGGCCGTAACCGCAATAATCTACCACGCCGCTGTTTTGCACGCGTAGCAATGCCTCGATATTGATAGCAGATGCGCCCAAGGTTTTTTCGTCTGTTATCGCTTCGCGGATAGCAGCAAAGTCCGCATCGAAATCTTCGATGTGCACGCCTTGCGCATCTACTTTATCCAGCAAGTGGTAGTGGTTCGTTAATATCAGCGTAGCGCCCCAGTCATCGCAGATGGAGGCTATCTGATGTATCTCGGCAATAAGCCCCTCGTCGGTTTTGGTCATGCAGCGGTACTGCACCCAGTTTGCACCTGCCTCGCAGGCTATCTGTGCCTGCTCAATGTGGCTGCGGTTGGGCAAATCCTGCGTTAAGTAATGGAATTTGGATATGTATTTTCTCATGGATATGAAGTCAGAAAGTCCGCAGTCCGGAAGTCCGAAAGATAGGAAAAGAAAGTGGGGAAGTGAGGAAGTTCGCAGTCCGAAAGTCAAATGTACGAAAGTTAGAAAAAGAAAATCGGCAAGCGCAACTTGAGGAATTACCTCTTCTGTTGTGCTTGCCGACTTGGTCACTTCTTCCGGACTTTCGGACTTTTCCGACTTAAAACTATTTCAGCACCTCGCCTATGGCGGCGCCTATACTTCCGCTTGGCGCTTGTATATGCAGCAGCGCTGCAATGGTTGCGGCTATGTCCGTCATATGGGTTTCGCGAACCAGGCTGCCATGTTTAACGCCCCAGCCCATAAATACCAGCGGGATATGCGCATCATAAGGGTTCCAGGTGCCGTGGGTGGTACCTGTGCCGCCATGCCCGCCGTACCAACCTGGTTTCAGTATTATCTGGATAGTGCCGCTGCGTTCGGCGCTGTAGCCGTTTATGATACGGCTACGCAAATCTTCGGGGATATTGGCCGCTTGCACCTTTTGCATATCAACCGCATAAGCTACGCCTACCAGTTTCTGCAGGAAGGGGATACAATCTGCCTTCAAGGCCTCTTCGCTGATGCCTTCTTTGTTGATAACGGCGTAATTAAAGTTCACCTGGTAATTATTCAAACCTAAAACCAGGTTTTTCGCCTTGTATTTATTTTCCAGCAGGGTGTTTAATTGGGTGCGGGCAGCGCCTTCGTCCCAATAACCTGCCGGGATGTTATGGTCGATTAAAAACTGTGGATTGTGGGCGGCACCATGATCGGCAGTTAAGAATACAGTATAATTACCCTTGCCCACTTTAGCATCCAGGTAGCTGAAGAAAGCGGCTAAATCTTTATCCAAACGCAGGTAGGTATCTTCTACTTCTACCGAATTTGGGCCAAACTGGTGCCCGATGTAATCTGTAGATGAAAGGCTGATAGCTAAAAAATCCGTAACCACGTTTTTGCCCAGTTGCTCATTGTCTATAGCAGCCTTTGCCAAATCCAGCGTTAGCGAATTGCCATAGGGCGTGCTGCGTATCATCCCCGCATTGCCTTTATACAGCTCAGATGTTTTCACCGGGAAAGTAGGTGCATCTGCCCCGTTATATTTCCCTTCATAACGGGGGCTGTTATCGGGCGCACTTTGTACGTATGTACCGATAGGGTACAGCGGATTCCAATCCTGCTTCAAATATTTCTCGGCGTTTTTTTGGCTGTTGAAGGTTTTTACCCAGGCAGGCAAATCGTTCATATAAAAAGTGCTGGTTATCCAGTTGCCGCTGGTATCATCAAACCAGTAAGCGGCGTTGGCTACGTGCCCTGCCGGGAGGATGCCCCCACGATCTTTCAACGCAATGCCAATAACTTTAGAACGGAAGTTGGTAGCCAGTTTCAGTTCATCGGTAATGGTGCTGGCCAGCAAATTGCGCGGCGACATTTTACCCGCCACAGATGTACTGCCAACGGTGTTCACGGTAGAATCGGCCGTGCAGTACATTGATTTCCCGGTGGCCTGTACAATAAAATCATTGCCGGCCATGCCGTGTATGGCAGGTACCGACCCGGTGTATATACTGGAATGGCCAATAGCGGTAACGGTAGGAATATAAGGGATGAGGGTATTTTCGCAGGTGAAGCCCTCGTTCAGCATACGCTTGAAGCCGCCGGCCTGGTAACGGTCGTAATAACGGTACAGGTAATCCCAGCGCATTTGATCTACCACCAGGCCTACTACCAGTTTGGGGCGTGGCACCGTACCCGCCGATGTGGGATTTAATTTTTTTGTTTGGGCGGATGCCGAAGTTACGGCAAGCAAAGCCACGAATAATAGGTGCCTGATTTTCATATCGAAACATTTAAACGGCGCAAATATCCATATTGATAACCAATCTGCGTGTGATTTTTGCGTTACCTAAAGGTTAAAATATCTGCGTTTATTTTTTAAATGCCTTGAAAATTGTTTCGGCCATCAGTTCACTGCCTGCATCTCCGGGGTGTTTCCTATCGCTCGACATGATATCAGCATCAATGGATGCCTGGTTAAAATGGGGGAAGACTTTTGCAAAATCTATAAAGGCTGCGTGGTTTGCCAATGCCAGCCTAAAAAGCATATCAGCGTAGTTGGCAATTTTATATTTGCGCGGTTCTTCGTTTTCGAACAAGGTTTCGGGCGGACATAAGATCATGATATCGCAGTTGGGCTGCGCCAGTTTAAGCTGGTCAATGATATGCTGCATGTTCACCCGCATAGCCGCGGGTTCCACGTCACCATCCATCTCGTTAGTACCAAACATAATGATTGCGCCCTTTGGCTCCAGCAATTTTATAGATTGTTCCCAAAGCGGGTTATGCGCAAAAAAATCGGCCGTGGTACCCGAGCTGCCTACTTTGTGCATAGTGAAAACGTTGCCGCCGCCGCCCCTGTGCCCTACTACGCCGCAAAATACCTGCCCGGCGGCCAGCGGTTCTATATCCAGGTCTATGTTGTCGCCTGCGCTTTCAACGTTTACTACAACATTGCCAATATCTTCGGTAGTGCTGGCGTCACTTACGGTTGTCCACGCGCCGCCATTTACGCGGTAACGGAAATCGCCCGCATTGGGGTGCCGTTCGTAAATAATGGTCATCGTGTTAAGCACTACCTTCGAGCTTACGGTTATCAGGGCATTAGGGGTTTTATTGGTAACGTTGCCGCATGGGCCGTAATAGTTGCCGGGGCTGGTATCCCACAGCAATGGGTCGTAAGTAAATGTCAGCTCTTGCAAATCCATTGATGCATCGATAGAATACATACCGGTTGGGCTCCAGCGGCCGAAGCTGTCGTAACCGGGCCCACCGTCGGTAAACCCGTCTGACAGTAACTTCCCGCGCAAACGCCAGCTATAGAAATTTCCCTGTGTGTAGGAGTCGCCTATCAGCAATAAATCGTACCGGCCACTGGCGTTGGCCTTAAAGGCATTCCAGGCCTTAAGCTGGCCAAAGTTGGCTGAGGCTGGTGTTATGGTATCTGTTATAACGGTGTCGGTGGTACCGATAGGCGGCGTAGTGGGTATGGTATCGGTTGGGGTGGGGTGCGTTAAGGAATCGGGTATTATGGGTGGATCGAGCTTACAGCTCTGGATAATAAAAACAGTAGCGAGTAAAAACAGTACTACGTATCCGCGTTTCCATTTTGCTCTTGTGCGGCGGGTGCCATCCGGGCAATTCGGGGTATTCTTCATATTGTGATTAGGGGCTGGCGTTAAATAATAAGTGTATTGTACGCGTAGCTAAATATATGAAAAACATCTCGTTGAGCAAATTACTCAACGGGAATAGTACAAAAAAACATATTGCAGCGGCGGCAATGCAGGGAATAAGCAAATATCGCATAGCACGCTGCGCCGTATCAGACCATAAACGTAAGCAGCGCATGCTGACCGGCGGTATGCAGATCGCGCCAAACCCTGTTTATTTCGGTATCCGGCGATGCAGCCAACAGGCCGCAGTACGGATACAGCGCGTCTACGCATTCGCGGCCGGTTTTGGCTAATAATCTGCTGGCGTGGCTCACCTGTTGCAATAAATTATCGTCATTAGGCTGCTGCCACGAAGCCGCTACCGCCGTATGGAAGGTCGCCCGCGTTTGGTTAAGCAGGGTGGTTTGCGCCTCAAGTGCATCCATCATGGTAAGCACATTGGCAGGGCTCACCCGGCGCAGGTTGGTTGCCTTGTGTGCGAAGGCGGGCACGCACAGGTCGGTGAAATGAACGGCCATGCCGGCCAGGTTGGCGGCAAGCGTAGCCTCGGCCAGCTGCATGAAGGGGTAGCGGTATAGCGGTGCATCTATTACCGCGGCTTCGGCTTCTATCTTAAAACAATGGCTTTTATCTACATAAACATCCTTTATCTCGTAAGCATCGCTGCCCGTGGCTATCATGCCCATATACTTCCAGCCGGGCAGCAGGGTAACGTCGGCACGTTTAATGGTAAAAGGCAATATCAGCTCCGTACCATCGGGATTTAATACGGGTATGCTCCCCTCCGTAATTACGCAGTTTACGGTGATGTACGTAGCATGATGCACGCCGCTGGCGTACTTCCAGCTGCCGTTGATGATGTAACCATCGCCCATTATTTCGGCTGTGCCGGTTGCCGCGCCGCTGCCTGCAATACAAGCCTGGGCATCGGCATAAACCTGCCGGGCCATGCCCAACTCTAAAAACCCGCCGAACCATCCTGCGCCGCAGCAAAGCGTAACCACCCAACCCAAGCTACCATCGGCCCAGCTAAGGGCCTCTTCTATTGCCACCAGTTGTGGCAGTGGCGTTTGCAATCCGCCGTATGCAGCAGGCACAAGCAGGTTAAACCATTGCTGCTGATACACCAGTTCCAGCTGTGCAGGGTGCAACTTACCCAATTGCTCCGCCTCCGCGGCGTGGCTGCGTATGGTATCTACCCAAGAAGGGAGCAAAAGCGTAGAGGGGTGCTCCATATCAGCTTGCATCAGCGGTTAAGCGTTCTTTGATGATTAGCTTACGCCAATCGTAGTAGCCAAAAATAGCTACAATGAACAGTATCAGCGTAAGTACGGCAAACATCACCAGGTTTTTGTGGTAAAGCAGTGGTATGGCAAACAGGTTGCTGATGTTCAGCAGCACCCAGTTCTCTATTTTGCGCCGCGCCAGTAGCCACATCCCCGCCCATGCGGTTGATGATACCCAGGCATCCCAAATGGGCACAGTAGAAGTGGTAAAGTTTACCAGCAGCAAATACAGCAGGCCCCAGCCTACGAATGAGATGAGCAGGGTTATCGCCCATTCGGTACGGTTGCTGTAGCTTACTTTTACGGGCGGCTGTCCTTGTTTTTTTATCCAATAGTACCAACCGTAAACGCTCATCACTACGTAATAGCAGCTCAGCAGGCATTCGGCATACAAGGCAACTTTCAGTAAGAGATAAATAGATATCAAAGTAGCGGCTATACCCGTTGGGTATAGCCACACTTTATTGGCGCGGGCCAGCAATACTTCGGCAACGCCTAATATCACGGCCAGCCATTCCAGCCAGGTGGTTGCCTTTATTTGTTCTATGAAAAGGTCTATCCAGCTTTGCATCGGCCTAAAAACTTAAGCTTACCGAGGCCATAAAATTGCGCGGGGCCTGCGGGAAGTAATAGTTATAGTTCACAACCTGCCCGCCTTCTATATCCGGGTAGGTTGCGCCATTGGCTTCGTATTTTTTGCTGAATATGTTATTCACCTGCAGGCCCAGGCCGATGTTTTTTACAGATTTTACGCTAAAGTTATACCGCATGCGCACATCGCTCACGAAATAGCTTTTCAACAGCCTGTCGGTAACGAAGGCATTGCTGCCTGCCGATGTAAAGCCCGTAGGGTTGGTGTTCATGGTATTATCCAGGTATTGCCTGCTGATGTATTTGCTGATGAAGGCAATCTCTCCGCCTTTGAACGGCGCAAGGCTCAACTCGCTGGACGCAATGAACGATGGCGAATAAGCAATATCCGTTTTCTTCAGCAGGATGAATGCCTGGCTGCCATCATCATAATTATTCAGGAACTGGCCGTAGTTTTTTATTTTATTGGTGCTGATAGTGGCCGTTGCTGCCCAGCTTAGCGACCGGGTAATTTGCAGTCGGCCATCCAGCTCTATACCGGCACGGTAGCTATCCTTTACGTTGTTACGTATCTGTGCGCCTACATCATTCAAAGCACCCGTCAATATCAGCTGGTTTTTGTACAGCATATAAAACAGGTTGATGCCGCCGCGGAATACATCTCCGCTGGTACGGTAGCCTGCTTCGAAATCCTTCAGGTTCTCGGCTTTGGGTCGGCTTGCAGGAGTGCTATTGGTGTAATCGTCGCGGTTAGGTTCATGGTTGCCCACGGCGAATGATGCGTAGATGTTGTTGTTTTCGTTCAGCTGGTAAGTGATGCCCACTTTAGGGTTGAAAAAGTTGAGCGTGGCGTTTTGCTGCACGTTGTTCAAATTCCTGTCGAAGCCAAGGAAAGAATAGTAAATACGGCGGTATTGCATATCGGCAAATAGGGTAACATCCCCGGTTTTGTACTCGCCCCTGCCGAATATATTGAAATCGTTCTTCTTGGCATCGTCGCGGTAGTATTCGTAATTAGGCAGTATGCCTGCGCTCTGCGCCGTATAGATAATATTGCCAAAATGCGCGCCGGTGTATCGGTTGTAGGCACCACCCAGCGTAAAGTTAAGGTTGCTTTGCGGCTGATACTTCAACGCGTAGGTAATACCGTAAAAATCGTTATCCAGCCAGCGGCGGCGGGCCAGGTCGGTATTTTTAATAGTATCGCCGCCAATAACCACAGGCGTTAAGCCATAGTTGGCTACGCTGGCATCGGTTTTATATTCCTCATAATAGCCTTTGCCTTTGGTATAGTGCAGCGCTCCGCTGAAGGATACTTTATCTGATAGTTTTTGGTCGTACAATAATTGATAATGGTTTTGCAGGTAATCATCTACCTGATCTTTATAAAAGCTGCCATCGGGCAGTATGCCCAGCTCGTTGTAGGTGCGGTGGTTGGGCAGGTTGTTATCGCTGATGATGTAATCGGGCACGCCATTCCAGGCCTGGTAGGTACGCTCGTAGCCCGAGAAGATATTAGCCCGCAGCGTACTGTTTGCGCCATAATAAGCCCCGCTTACGAAGAAAGATTTCAGTTGCGAAGATGCCCTATCGATATACCCATCAGATTTGATGCGCGACAAGCGGCCATCTACACTAAAATGCCCGCCCAGTAAACCGGTACCTAGGTTGACGGTGTTCTTCACCGAACCGTACGAGCCTACCGAATTGTTGATATCGGCGTAGCCTGTGTCGCGGCGGGTAGTGGTTTGAATGTTGATACTACCGCCGAACGCACCTGCGCCATTGGTTGATGTGCCCACCCCACGCTGTACCTGTATGTTGTTGATGGAGGAAGTAATATCGGGCAGATCCACGAAGTAGGAACCCTGGCTCTCCGAATCGTTATACGGGATGCCGTTGATGGTGACGTTTACCCTGCTGGCATCGCTGCCGCGGATGCGGATGCCGGTATAACCTATGCCCGCGCCTGCATCGGAAGTAATAACCACCGATGGCGTTTGGTTAAGCAAATAAGGCAGGTCCTGGCCAAAATTGTTCTTTTCCAGTTGCTTTTTGCTGAGGTTGGTAAAGGCCGTAGGCGAGTTTTTGCCGGCACGGGTTGCGGTTACCACCACTTCCTCTGCACTGAATGCGCTACGGATGAGGATGAAATTTACCGGTTTGTTGACCTGAGTCGTCACTATTATAGTACGCGTTTGGTACCCTACGTAACTGGCTCTTAATAAATAGCTCCCTTCCGGAAACTTGCCCAAGTTGTAGTTGCCGTTCTGGTCGGCCTGAGTACTTTGGGCGGGCTGTTCTACAGTAATGGTTGCGCCAGGCAGTGCTTCGCCGGCTTGATTGGTGATTTTTCCGCTGATAGAAAACTGGGCCGATGCCAAAACAGGCAGCAGCAGGGCGAAGAGCGCCGCAAATAAATTTTTCAAAATGTGTTAAACAATGAATGAGTTAAACCATCTGCCGCCGGGATAAAACGGCAGTACACTTAACTTGTTACCTCTCCCTACGCCGGCATTACCCGGATCAGGTGCATGGGGTTGAATTGTAGAGACACAATATCTTGTGTCTCGGATGCGCTTTATCGAGCCACAAAATATTGTGCCTCTACGCGGGAAAACTCAACTCCAATGGGTTTGATCTCAGCCTGTCTTTCAGTTTGGTAAAATAACCTGCAGATTATTTTTAGTACACCAAAGCAAGGCACCCCTTGAGAATTATGTGGCAAATATAGGAATTAGATGTGAGATTTGAGACGTGAGATTTGAGAAGGTTAGGTCATCTTCTATTAAGCCTCTCTATTACTTCCTCTAACGAGAGGAGTTTCCCTTCTTCCGCTTGCTTCCGGCTCCTTTCGATGCCGTCTTTAACATGCTTGGGCAATTCGGTATAAAAATCCTTCCCAACTAAATTTTGCGGATGCCTAGCAGGCCGTTCGGGAAATTTTGAATAATCGGCTTCGTCCATTTTTGCCATAATCCAAATAAAACTTTTGAAAAGTTGTAAAATCTATTGCCTCTAAAGAGTTAAGGTGGAGGGATTCGAACCCTCGAGTCGTTTTAACAACATACCGTCTTTCGACAATAGCCTTCACCACTCAGCCACACGCTTAACCATATCAAATTTACATATAATGGTTTAGAGATAGGATTTCCCCTTGCATTTTAAACTAATTTTTAGCTTTGTAAGGCATGATAACTATTAAACAGCTCGACCAGGGGCGCAACAACAATTTCGATCTGCTGCGCTTTATCGCCGCTGCCATGGTTATCTTCGGGCACTCGTACCTGGCTACCGGCCATCACGACCGCGAACCGCTTGCCCGGCTGGTGGGCTTTATCGAATTCGGGTCGCTGGGGGTAAAAATCTTCTTCGTTATCAGCGGCTACCTCATTACCAAAAGCCTCTACCGGCAGCCTACCTTAGGCAGCTTCGTTTGGGCCCGAGCCTTGCGCATATTCCCGGGCTTGCTGGTAGCGGCCGTGCTATGCGCATTTGTAATCGGTCCGCTTGCCACCACCTTAAGCCTGCACGATTATTTTGCCGACGGGCGCGTGTACGATTTCGCCTGGCGACTTTTTACTGTACATAACCTGGATAATACGCTGCCCGGCGTGTTCGAAACGATACCCTACGCCAAGCAAGTAAACGGCTCACTGTGGACGCTGGCCGGCGAACTGCTATTGTATGCCGTGGTTCTATTGTGGGGCGTAGTGCTCTTATTATGGCAACGGCAATTAAAGCTACTGGCGCGTGCAACCCCGGCATTGCTTTTGGTAGCTTTGTTTTTTGCGGGCATTGTTTACGCGCCCTGGTATATGGATTTTGTGCTGGCCTGGGGGGCGGTGTTCCTGTTGGGTGCTTTAGCTTATTTATTCGGCGATAAAATCATCATCAATATCCCACTGGCAATAGGGCTATTCATCGTTACTGCGCTACTCTTCCATTTCAGATCGCCGTTGCTGGTTACCTCGTTCAATATCTCGCTGGCCTATGGCATTTTTGTCGTAGCCTATCACCCAGCGCTTCAGGTAAAAGCTTTCCATAAACTTGGCGATTTTTCTTACGGGCTATACATCTATGCTTTCCCTATACAGCAGTTTATGGCGCTCAAATTCCCGCAATGGGGCGTAGCGGCCAACTTCGGCGCATCTTTCCTGCTTACGTTGGCGCTGGCAGCGGCATCCTGGTACATGGTAGAAAAGCCCATGTTGAAGCTGAAGATGGCGCAATCGGCTAAGCCGGCATAGTTTGTTTTTATTTATTGATTAAGCTGATTCGCTTCATCTTCAGGCACCGTAAGTTTCCCATCTAAAGCTTAATTATCCAATTTGTGCCCATTAAAAGGCCCGTTTTCTAAACTTTCTTCTATCTCAATTCTCATATCTCATATCTCATATCTCAAAAAAATGTACTTTTGCAAACTTTTTAAAAAGGAATTATGCTTAGAACACACACTTGCGGGCAATTAAATATCAGCAATTTAGGGGAAACCATCACCCTTTGCGGATGGGTACAGAAATCGCGCGACCTGGGCGGCACTACTTTTATTGACGTACGCGACCGCTACGGCCTTACCCAGCTTGTTTTGAATACCGATACCGATGCCAACCTGCGCGAAGCCGGCCGCCAGCTGGGCCGCGAGTTCGTGATAAAAGTTACCGGCAAAGTGGTAGAGCGTTCTAACAAAAACACCAAAATAGCCACCGGCGAAATCGAGATCACCGTTACTGAACTGGAGATACTGAACGCCGCCAAGATACCTCCCTTTTTAATTGAGGATGAAACCGACGGCGGCGAAGAGCTGCGCGCAAAATACCGCTACCTGGATCTTCGCCGCAACCCTATACGCCAAAACCTGGTGCTACGCCACAAAATGGCGCAGGAGATACGCAAGTATTTAGACGGACTTGATTTCATCGAGGTAGAAACCCCGGTGCTGATTAAATCTACACCCGAAGGCGCGCGCGACTTTGTGGTGCCAAGCCGCATGAACCCCGGCGAGTTTTACGCACTGCCGCAATCGCCGCAAACCTTTAAGCAATTGCTGATGGTGAGCGGGTTCGACCGTTATTTCCAAATTGTGAAATGCTTTAGGGACGAGGATCTGCGTGCCGACCGCCAACCGGAGTTTACCCAAATAGATTGCGAGATGTCGTTCATTACCCAGGAGGATATCCTGAATATCTTCGAGGGCCTTACCCGTCATTTGTTCAGCACCGTAAAAGGGCTGGAACTGGGCGATTTCCCGCGGATGCAATATGCAGATGCTATGCGTTTATACGGTTCTGACAAGCCGGATACCCGCTTCGGGATGGAATTCGTTGAACTGAACGACATCGTAAAAGGAAAAGGCTTCAGCATATTCGACAATGCCGAACTGGTTGTAGGCATCAATGCTAAAGGTTGCGCCGGCTATACCCGCAAACAATTAGACGAGTTGACCGAATGGCTTAAACGCCCGCAAATTGGCGCTACCGGCCTGATATATTGCCGTTACAATACCGATGGCACTTTAAAATCGTCGGTAGATAAGTTTTACAACGAAGACGAACTGACCAACTGGGCTGCATCTTTTGAAGCAGAACAGGGCGACTTAATATTAATACTGGCCGGGCAAACTGATAAAGTACGTAAGCAACTGAACGAGTTGCGGCTGGAAATTGGCAGTCGCTTAGGCTTACGCGATAAAAACAAATTCTCGCCGCTATGGGTGTTGGATTTCCCGCTGTTGGAGTGGGACGAAGAAAGCGAACGCTTCCATGCTATGCACCACCCTTTCACTTCGCCAAAACCGGAAGACATCGCCATGTTGGATACCGACCCTAAAAACGTTCGCGCCAATGCTTACGATTTGGTAATTAACGGTACCGAAATTGGCGGCGGCAGCATCCGTATCCACGATAGGGAACTACAGGCCCTGATGTTTAAACACCTGGGATTCTCCAAAGAAGAAGCGCAGAAACAATTCGGCTTTTTGATGGATGCATTTGAGTATGGTGCACCTCCGCATGGCGGTATTGCCTTCGGTTTCGATAGGCTTACTTCTATCTTCGCCGGGCTCGATTCTATCCGCGACGTAATTGCTTTCCCTAAGAACAACTCGGGCCGCGATGTGATGATCGATTCACCATCAACCATCGCCGAAGCGCAGATGAACGAACTAAAAATAAAAACCACTGTATCATAATATAGCAAACAACCGTTACTATTAGCATGAAAAAATATATCCTGATCCTGAGTTTATTGGTTGTTGGCTGCTCGGCCTGTAAAAAAGAAGCGAAATTCGATGCTGCGGCACAAGCCGTAGCGGATGATAACGCCATAAAGGCCTATCTTGCTGCCAACACGAGCATCACTGCAACAAAAGACGCATCGGGTATTTACTACCAGATTATTACCCCAGGCACCGGTGCCAACCCTACTTTATCGTCTACAGTTACCGTAAACTACGTCGGTAAATTATTAGATGGTTCACAGTTCGATAAAGGCAACGGCACAACCTACCCATTAAATGGCTTTATACAGGGTTGGCAAAAAGGAATCCCGTTCTTAAAACCGGGCGGCCGTATGCTGCTTATTGTGCCTTCGGCATTGGCTTACGGCAATAGCTCGCCGGGAGCGGGTATCCCTGCAAACTCTGTGTTAGTATTTACTATAGACTTGTTGAGTTTCACTAACTAAAATCAAATCATAAGATACATAGCAAAAAAGCACGGTGCCAATGGCACCGTGCTTTTTTGCTTTTAATAACCCGATATAGCGGAACCCAACTTTGTTCAATTTGCTCGCAAAGAAGAGATTTACAATCAGAAAGAACTGATGGCAAGATGTAGTTTATTAATACCGGGTTACTTATATTTATATGCTAAATCTTATCAAATGAAAAAAGCCGCATTGCTTATGTTTTTGACGTTGACAATCGTAGGAAAACTTCCGGCGCAAACCCCATCCGCAGTTGTTAAGGTAAAAGAGTACAGAAATTATCCCTTAAAGTTTATATTAAGCGTGCCGGATAACTGGAAGCTTTATGGTGAATTTGGAAAGGATAGTGGTGCCAATAGTGCTTTAGCTGACTGGGAACTGCCTGCCGTTTACAGTGAATTGGAAAAAACCGATATTGCAAACTCCATATCGGTAACGGCATACAAACAAAAAAGCATCGGTTCGGTAGATGATCTTATACGGATTGAGCTTGGCAAAACGCCTGCTAAAACAGAAACGGATAGACGCAACCCAAATGCCCGAATAATTTATCCTATAATGAATGGGCTTCAATATAAGGGCAAATTAGTTTTTGTTTACAAAAACGGAATAGGCTACGTCATCAATTTTATGGCGACGCCTGGCACCTATGATATCAACTTACCCAAGTTTGAGGCGTTTAATAAAACGATTAGATACGAATAAAGCATACTTGAATTTAAATCATCGTGCTCTTTAGCTTCTGGTTCGTTAGGCTTACTCCTCTCCACCCAATACCAGTTCATCATCGCATATGCCATCCAACTCCTGCGGGTTATGGCTCACGATGATGGCCGTTGCGTTCAATTCTTTGATCACCGATTGCAAATCTGCTATCAGACGCGTTTTCATTTTTACATCCAATGCGCTGAAGGGCTCGTCCATCAACAATAAACGGGGTTTGATGGCCAATGCCCTCAATATGCCTAGCCGTTGCTGCTGCCCACCCGATAGATGCAATGGCTTTTGATGGGCAAATGCTTCCAATTGCCCTATGGCCAATAAACGGGTAATCCAGGCGGCATCGCCGGTTGCATACTGCAAATGCTGCAACACGGTCATGTTGGGGAACAGCGCATAATCCTGGAAAACGAAGCCAAGCTGCCTTTGCTGCGAGGTGAGGTTAATCTTCATCGCCGAATTGTGCCAAACCGTATCGCCTACGGCAATCGTACCGGCATCAGGCGTAATCAAACCGGCAATCATCTTCAGCAGGGTAGTTTTCCCCGCGCCGGAGGGGCCGGTAACGCGTAGAATGCTACCTGGCGCGATATTTTTTTCTATCCGCAACACCTGTATGCCGTTATAAGCTTTCAGCCTTTTTTCAATGTGGATGCGGATCATGCGAGAGGGCTTTTTACCTGGTATTTATTGTACACGAAAACGCCGGCAACCAGCACGAAGGTAATGGCAAAAAGCGCCATTGAATAATTATTGGCCGATGCATAGTCCTGCTGCTCTACGGCATTATATACCGCGATGGAGGCTACCCGCGTTACACCGGGGATGTTGCCGCCGATCATCAATACCACACCAAACTCGCCCAGGGTGTGCGCAAAAGTGAGCACCGTTGCCGTTAGCAGCGAGGGTTTAATATTGGGCAACAGCACACGCCAAAAGGTTTGCCATGGCGTTTTGCCCAGCGTGTATGATGCCTGCGACAGCGACGGCGGCAATTGCTGGAACGCCGATTTTACCGGGCTTACCATAAATGGGATACTATAGATTACAGAAGCCAGCACCAGTCCCGCAAAGCTGAATACGAATTGCACATCGAACATCTCGCGCAGCCATTTGCCCGCCCCATGTTGCGGACTAAAAGCCAGCAACAAATAAAAACCCAATACGGATGGCGGCAGCACCAGCGGCATGGTGAGCAATGCCTCAATCACCAGTCGTATAACCGATTGCTTTTTGGCCAGCCACCAGGCCAGCGGCAAGCCAATAGCCAGCAACAGCAGGGTGGTTACGCCGGCTAATTTAAGGCTGAGCCAAATGGGTTGCAGATCCATACTTATCGGGGTTATTTTACCTGGTAGCCATAGCTAATGAATATTTTTTTTGCTGCCGGGCTTAAAATATACCGGTAAAACTTTTCGGCATTTGGGTTTGGCGCGACATTTTTTATCAGTACCATGCCTTGCTCAATAGGTTTGTAAAACCGTTGATTGATAAGCTGGTAGTAAAAGGTTGTTTTATTCGCAGGATCCTTCACCAACGATAGTGTGGTAAAGCCAGCCTGCACTACGCCCGTGGTGATGTACGTGTTCACCTGCGAAATACTCTCGCCCAATACCAGCTTAGGCTGTACGGCCGCGTAGACATTTTCGTTCTTCAAGGCCTCTACAGCAGCTTTGCCGTAAGGGGCAATTGCCGGGTTGCCTATCGCTATTTTTTGTACCGACGCACCCTTCAGCAACGTTTGCCACTGCGCAACATCCAGTTTTTGAGTGCTGCAGATTATGAGTGCGCCGCGCGCATATATCACCGGTTTTTTGGTGGCGAAACCGCTTTTAAAAAGTTGGTTCGCAAAATCAGTATCAGCCGACAGGAATACCTCAAAAGGTGCGCCATTCATTATCTGTGTAGCCAATGCACCCGATGGGCCCGGGATTGCCTCTATGCTGATGCCCGTTTTCTGCTTAAAATCCTGCTGCAGGGCTTTTATTACCGGCTGCAGGTTGGCGGCTATAGCAATACGCAATGTTTGAGCAAAAAGGCCCGCAGGGGCTATAGCCAACATTGCGATACCGCATAGCAGCGTCCTTGCCGTCTGTTTAAATGCTTTACCAATATGCATATGCTGTTCCCTCCTGATAAACGACAAATCTGCCACTTCAGGCAAATTACGCATATTGCAAACGCCCGCACAAATATTAGCTGCTAAATATCCCGATATAAATAGATTACATTTGTGTTGCTTATACGCCATTTATAAACGCCAACTAAATCAATGAACAAACCTGTTAGTGCACTCGCGTGCATCATAATTGCCGTGGTACTCTCAGCCTGCAGCAAAAAAAACGACCCAGGGACCAAAACACCCACCGTTATCACACCCCCTGCCATAGAGGATAAGGGCTGGGTGTTTGAAACCACCCCTTACTTTGCCGATGAATTTGATATTGCCGGCGCGCCAAACACTGCTAACTGGAAATACGAAACCGGCGGCGGCGGTTGGGGCAATTCGGAGTTGGAGTACTATACGCCGGGCAACAATGTAGCAATAGCCGACGGAAAACTGAGCATCACCGCAAAAAAGGAAGATATGGGTGGCATGCATTATACCTCCACCCGGTTAGTATCTGCCGGCTTGCAGCTTGCCAAATACGGCCGGATAGAAGTTAAGGCCAAACTGCCAACCGGCAAAGGTACCTGGCCCGCTATATGGATGATGCCACAGGAAAGCAAATACGGTAACTGGCCAAATTCAGGTGAAATCGATATTATGGAAATGGTAGGATTCGACCCGGGGAACATCCACTTTACCGTACACAACCAAACTTTTAACGGGGCAAACGGAAAAGGCGACGCTAGAATGGTGCCCACATTCAACACAGAATACCATGTATACCGCGTAGATTGGACACCCTACGCTATACGTGGTTATGTTGACAGCGACCTGATTTACACCTACGTCAACAATGGCGGCGGCTCATCGGTGTACCCATATGATCAAAGCTTTTTCCTGATCATGAATATCGCCGTTGGCGGCAGCTGGGGTGGGCAACAAGGTGTTGATGATGCCGTTTTCCCGGCTACCATGAATGTAGATTATGTGCACTTTTATAAGATGATAGAAAAATAAGCAATCAACTAAATCTCATTATATCTCATAACAATGAAAAAAGCAATTATCCTGCTCGCGTTTCTCACCGCGGGCATCGGGGCCTTGCATGCGCAAGCGCCTAAATTCATCACTACCAAAGGCAAGGAAATCATCGGCACCGATGGCAAGCCCTTTCTTATCCGCGGCACCAACCTCGGTAACTGGCTGGTACCAGAGGGGTATATGTTCGGGTTCAAGAGCGTTAATTCGCAAAGGCTCATCAACCAGGCATTCGAAGAACTTATCGGTCCGGAAGAAACGAAGCTTTTCTGGAAAAAATTCCAGGATGGCTACATCACCCAGGCCGATATCAAATTCATCAAGGCATCGGGTGCAAACTCTATCCGCATCCCTTTCAACTATAAATTATTCACTGCAGAAACCTACATGGGTATGAATAACCCCAACCGTGGCTTCGAACTGTTGGACAGGGTAATTGGCTGGTGCAAGCAAGCCAACCTATACGTTTTGCTGGATATGCATTGCGCGCCCGGCGGCCAAACCGGCGATAATATCGACGATGGCGTAGGCTACCCTTTCCTATTTACCAGTGCGGCTAGTCGCCTGCAGTGTGCCGATATTTGGAAACGTATTGCCAACCATTACAAAAACGAAAGCATCATTTTAGGGTACGACTTGCTGAACGAACCCATTGCCCATTATTTTAAGGTGGATGAGCTGAACCCGCACCTTGAGCCGACCTTTAAACAAATTACCGCCGCCGTGCGCATGGTAGATAAAAACCACCTTATCTTTTTGGGCGGCGCGCAGTGGGACAGCAATTTCAAGCCCTTCGGCAAGCCGTTCGATAGCAAGCTGGTTTACACCTTCCACAAATACTGGACCGATGCCACCAAGCAGGTGGTGCAGGACTATATCGACTTCCGCGATAAGTACAACGTCCCCATCTACGTGGGCGAAACCGGCGAAAATACCGACCAGTGGGTGCGCGATTTTCGCATCGTGTGTGAGCAGAACAACATTGGCTGGCATTACTGGCCCTATAAAAAGCTGGATAATACGCGCGGTTTCATGAGCTTTAACGTACCCGATGGCTACAAGGAAATAGTAGACTACACCGAGAAGCCCCGCGCCAGCTTTGATGAGATACGCAAAGCAGCCCCTGCTGATAGGGCTAAGATAAAACAGGCACTATACGCCTTTTTAGAGAACTGCAAGTTTGCCAATTGCGCACCGCAGCGGGGATATATAGAAGCCTTGGGGCTAAAAGTGCCCGTGAAATAAGCCGGAGGATTGGTAGCCAGAGAAATCGGTATCATGGTATAAAGCGACTGCAAACATCGCTGGAAATTCCTGGAAAATTATAGCTGGCACAGGTGCAAAAGCTGGAAAAAACTAGAAATATTTTCGCCGCCCGCACACGTAATATTTAGCCAAAAACGGCCATTCCATGCAAATATGGCCGTTTTTGACTTATTTCTTGAAAAAGCCCGAAAACAGCTAAAAAGCCAAGAAAAACAAAGAAAAACAAGGATTTTTTACGGTGTTTTTGGCAAATTCAGGAAGAAAAAAGACGTGAAAAGTCGGCGTAGAAGCGTTTCCTGAAAGGCCCGATTTCGACCGGATATTTCAACATTTCTATAAAATAAAACCTGGAAAAAACCACTTGCCAAAAAGGTCATCTCTCGGATGGCCATCCTCGTTTAGGTTTAAACGGATAAATCGCTTAACTTGCAACAAGAATTATAAACGCTTGGCCTTACGCTATCCCCGGCGCAAGGTATATTATCAGATGCTTATGTATAAACTGTACTTGAAGTTTGTATGCTTTTTTGCTTTGCTGCATGCGGTGGCGATGCCTGCATTTGCCCAAACCCTTGTGCCGGTTGTCGATACGGCTAAGCAGCACGTGTTTAGGTTTGGCGATCTGGAGATGTTGCGCGACACTACGAATAAACTCAGTTTTGCCGAGGTAAGTACAAAATACAGCAGCCGCTTCGTTAGCAATACCCTGCCAACGCCACAAATACAGGATGGCGACGCCACTTTTTGGTACCGCATACGGCTGGATCAGCGCATCTCCACCCAAAACAACTGGATACTGGAGTTTTTCGACCAAACCATCGATAGCATCACCGTTTACTCTCCGGTTGCCGGTGGCTCTTATAAAGCAACCTTGTTGGGTAGCAACCGGCCGTTTGCGCTACGGTTATACGCGCATAAAAACTTTACGCTCAACATCAGCAATGATGTTAAAAGCGAAAACTACTACTATATCAAGCTCCGCTCGCACCAGTCGGCCAATGTTATCATCGTGCTGCGGTCGGTAAGCTGGTTCATCAGCTACGCGTTGGATGAATACTTCTACTTCGGGATATTTTATGGGATGATACTGGTTTTCGGCCTGTACAATTTCATGATGTTCGTAGCTATGCGGCAGCGGCAATACCTGTATTACATCGTTTACAACCTCAGCATAGGCCTGTATGAAATGTGTACCGACGGCATTGCCTACCAATACCTTTGGCAAACCGCCCCGCAGTGGAACCATTATGCCTATGGCATCGCCCTGTTTTTGGCCAGTACCTTCGCCATGCTTTTTGCCCAGAGCCTGCTAAACCTTAAAGAGAATGCGCCTCGTTTTAATAAGGTGCTCAACGCGGTAATTATCGCACGTACTATGTTTTTTCTGCTTTGCCTCACGGTAGATAAAACCTGGTTCTCCTATAAAATTATCGAGATCATCCCACTTTCGGTAGCGTTTATATCGGGTTGCTACGTGCTGTACAAAGGTTACCGCCCGGCGCGTTTCTTTGTTATTGGCTATAGCTTTTTGTTTACGGGCTTCATTATCAAATCGCTCATCGCGCTCAATTTGTGGTGGCTGCCGGTTACCGCGCTCAATTTTTACAGCCTCAGCTTTTGCTTTATTATGGAGATGCTGTTCATCACCTTTGCCATTGGCGATAGGGTGCGCATGCTGAAACGCGAGAAAGACCAGGCCCAGCTGCGAATGATCAAACAACTGCAGCAAAATGAGGAACTGAAGGATATGCTGAACCGTAACCTGGAGGTACAGGTGGCCGAACGTACCAGCGAGCTCATCGAAAAATCATCACTGATTGAGCTGCAGAACGAAGAGCTTACCGCCGTAAACCAGCTTTTGCAGCAGCAATCCGAAGAAATATCGCGCATGAACGTGCTGCTGGAGAAAGATAACCTTACCCTTCACAACGATATTGAAAAGGTTACGCACGACCGCGTGATGAGCGCCGAAGTGGATTTTGAGGAGTTTAGCCGCATTTACCCCGACCGCGAAACCTGCTTCAAATTCCTGGCCGACCTAAAATGGGAGCACGGCTATGCCTGCAAAAAATGCAGCAATACGCATTACGGCCACGGGCATTTGCCTTATAGCCGCCGCTGCTCGAAATGCGGGTATGAGGAATCTGTTATCGCGTACACCATCCTGCAGAATACCCGCATCCCCATCAACAAGGCCTTTTACATGATATTTTTGATGTACAGCACCAAGGGCAAAATATCGTCGCACAAGCTGTCGGAGATACTCTCTATCCGCCAGAGCACCTGCTGGGCCTACAGCAGCCGCATCAAAAAAGCGATGGAGGCCCGTAAAAAAGAAATCAAGAACGCCGGCAGCAAAGGCTGGAGCAAATTGGTGATTGATACATCGGAGGAGTAGAGGTCTGAACCGGGATTAAACGGATTTATACGATTTCTCGGATTGTTTCTGAACCATGATTTGCTTGATTATAGGATTACATGAAAAAAATCGCATTAATCCTAAAAATCCGCTTAATCCCGGTTCTCCTACTGACATACTGCTGTCATTACCCCATCCCATCTTTGTATCAACAAATAAAAACAACAAGCAATCATGGAAAATCAAGTAATGGAAACTACCAACACCGATGTAGCCGTAATAACCGCAGGCGCGCTTTTAAACCATTGGCAGGGCCATCGTAAACTCAGCCGTAAGGTATTGGCTACCTTCCCGGAGAATGAACTTTTTGGATTCTCGATAGGCGGAATGCGCACTTATGCCGGCCTGGCAAAAGAAATTATCGGCCTTACCAGCGGCGGCATCAATGGCATCGTTACCGGCGATTGGTCTACCACGCCCGAAATGGACCACTTTAACCCCGAAGCCGACATCAAATCGAAAGCCGAACTTTTAGCCGCATGGGATGAGGTAACCATTCAACTTGATACGCTTTGGCCACAAATACCGGCGGACCATTTCAATGATGTGGAGAAGGCTTTTGGCCAGTTTGAGAACACTATCATCAACAGCATCCTTTATTTTATCGATAACGAGATACACCACCGCGCACAAGGCACCGTTTATCTGCGCGCCTTAGGCATTGAGCCGCCTGCGTTTTGGGATAGGTGGTAAGCTTCGCTATAGTCTCAACCGAACCCCAACGTCATTGCGTGCGCAGCGCGGCAAGCCTCGGCAAGCAGAGCGACTATGGAATTCCGGCTTGCATAACCTCTCTGCTTACCGGACCTTCCACCCGATGATTGCCGCGCTACGCTCAATGACGAATCTTTAATGCCAACCCAATCTCTAAAACCAATCCGCTTATTCCCCATAGCTATATTGCTTAAAAAGTAAGTTGTGAGGCAAGCGTATCGCAACTATTTTTTATTTCTTGTAAAACCTGCTTTAACACGTTTAAAGCAGGTTTTGCCGGTTTTAAACGTGTGAGGCAAGCGTATCAAATGCCACATAATTATCTAATTATCAGTATTTTATAAACAAATACACTTGTTTGTAACGTAAAATTTACTTTAAATTTGTCCTAACCGATTATATCTGCGTCTGCCTGTTTTCCTGATGACATCCATAAACACCTATTGCCGGTTGGTTTTAGTGTGCCTTTTGGTTTACATGAAAGTTAATGGCTTGCAGGCATCGGCGGTGCAATTATTCACCTGTACAAAACCAATTAACAATCAAATATCAAAAACTATGAAAATCGCTTACAAACTAAAGCTGCTAATGGCTATGTTTATCGCCTTTGTCTTACTGGCAAACGCGTGTAAAAAAGATGCCCGTACCCAAACTATCGACGGGCAGAAAACCTCTACTACCGAGGCCCGCAATGCCACCAGCGCAGTAACCACCTTCCTCACCACCGCCGATCAAAGCAGTAAACTGGCGCAGGGTAGCGTAAGTTTTGCGGCAGACGCCGGTACCAACCCAAACACCATCACGGTTGACGAAGGCACCACCTACCAGGGCATAGATGGCTTTGGCTTTACCCTAACAGGCGGCAGCGCAAGCTTGCTCAATGGCTTAGGCGGCAACCAGGCCAACGTGCTTAATGAGTTGTTCGGCACCGGGGCAGGGCAAATCGGCATCAGTTACCTGCGCATCAGCATCGGCGCATCGGATTTAAGCTCGTCGGATTTTACCTATAACCAAACCGCGGGTGATGTAAACATGAACAACTTCAGCCTGGCACAGGAGAACACAGATTTCCTGCCCATCCTCAAGAAGATTATCGCCATCAACCCATCCATCAAAATCATAGCCACCCCATGGACTGCCCCTACCTGGATGAAGGTAAACACCACGGGCAACAACGGCTATACCGGCGGCAGCCTCAATACCGCCTACTATGATGCCTATGCCCGCTACTTCGTAAAATACCTGCAGGCCATGAAGGCGCAGGGTATTACCATTGATGCCATCACCCCGCAAAACGAGCCGCTGAACCCCTATAATAACCCCAGCATGGTAATGCAGGCCAACGAGCAGGTTACGTTCATCAACAATAACCTCGGTCCGCAAATTAGAGCGGCCGGCTTCAATACCAAAATCATCGCTTACGATCATAATGCCGATGTACCCAGCTACGCTACAACGGTAGTGGGCCAGGCAGGCAGTTATGTAGACGGCTCAGCCTTCCACCTTTATGCCGGCGACATCAGCGCGCTTACCGGGGTGCACAACGCTTATCCTAACAAAAACCTTTACTTTACCGAGCAGTGGGTGGGTGCACCAAGCAATTTTGGCGGCGACCTGGGCTGGCACATCAACACCCTCATCATAGGTGCAACCCGCAACTGGAGCCGCAACGTATTGGAATGGAATCTGGCTGCCGACCCTAACAATAACCCGCATACCAATGGTGGCTGCAGCACCTGTTTGGGTGGTATTACTGTTAGCGGCACCTCTATTACCCGCAACGTTGGCTATTACATTATTGCCCACGCTTCTAAATTAGTGCGCCCCGGCGCAGTGCGCATAGCATCAAACATTGCCGGCAGCATACAAAACGTAGCTTTCAAAAATAGCGACGGCACCAAAGTACTCATCGCATCAAACAGCGGCGGCAGCACAACCAGCTTCAAAGTAAAATGGGGTACCGAATCATTCACCTACAGCCTGGCAGCAGGCGCGGTAGTCACCTTTAAATGGAGCGGCACGCCGGGCGGCGGTGGCGGCACAGGTGCGCCTATAGGGCAAACAATCACCCTAAAAGGTTTCAATAACCAGTACGTAAGCGGCGAGAACGGCACAACGGCTATGAATTGCAACCGTGCTACTGCAGGCGGCTGGGAACAGTTCACAGTAGTTGACGCGGGTGCCGGCAAAATAGCCTTACAGAGCCAGGGTAAATATGTAAGCAGCGAAAACGGCACACAGGCCATCACCTGTAATCGCGCCACTGTGGGCGACTGGGAGAAATTCGATTGGGTGCCCACTACCGATGGCAAAGTAACCATCAGGGGCAACAACGGTAAATTCATCTCCAGCGAAAACGGCACGCAAGCCATGACCTGTACCCGCGCAACCGCATCGGGCTGGGAAGCCTTTGGGGTGAATCAATAAAATGTCTGAACTCGAATTTTAATGGAATTTACCGAATGAGCAGAATTAAAGAATACAGCATACAAAATTCTGCTCATTCCTAAAATTCGTTGAACGGCGAAGCCCTCTTGAGTACCATTAAAAAATTAATATTCACGAAAAATTCGAGTTCAGATAATTACCCATCGCTACGGTTAGTTAACACAAAACCAATTACCTACAAATACCAATATTTATGAAAAAGCAATTATTAAACTTTATGAAAGGCGCGGGCCTGGTACTGGCGCTGGGCATTATGGCCGTTTCCTGTAAAAAGGATGTGAAATCTCCGATAGATGATAAAACCGTGAGCACCGCTGCAACCGCAACGCCGAGGGCGTTAACGCTGGTGTGGTCAGACGAGTTCAACGGCACGGGCGTTGATGGCAGCAAATGGAACATTGATAACGGCAACCCCAACGTAAATAACGAGAAGGAATATTACCAGGCTGCCAATGCAGCGGTAACTGGTGGTAATCTGGTTATCACCGCCAAAAACCAAAGCGTAGGCGGGCAACCTTATACCTCGGCCAAACTGAATACATCGGGCAAGTTCAGCATCAAATATGGCCGTATAGAGGCGCGCATCAAGCTGCCGGCGTTCCAGGGCAGCTGGCCGGCTTTCTGGATGCTGGGGCAGAACATCGGCACTGTAGGCTGGCCCCAATGCGGCGAAATAGACATTATGGAGCAGGTGAACACCAACAACACCATTCTGGGCACCATGCACTGGAACAACAACGGCCACGTATATTACGGCAACAGCATCACCGCTACGGCTACCGACTACCACGTTTATGCAGTAGAATGGGATGCAAATGCCATCAAGTGGTACGTAGATGGCACGCTGTTCAACACGGGTAATATCCAAAATAATATCAACGGCACCGAGGAATTCCAGCTACCGTTTTACATCATCCTTAATTTAGCTGTGGGCGGCGACTTGCCAGGCAATACCATCAACAACGGCGCATTGCCGGCCAGCATGTTTGTAGATTATGTGCGGGTGTACAACATTACCGGCGGCACGGGTACTACCGCGCCAATCGGGCAAACGGTTACGTTAAAAGGTTTCAACAATCAATACGTAAGCGGCGAAAACGGTACGGCAGCTATGAACTGCAACCGCCCAACTGCATCGGCATGGGAGCAGTTTACTGTGGTTGATGCAGGCGGCGGCAAAGTTGCACTGCGCAGCCAAAACAAATACGTATCATCTGAAAACGGTACGCAGGCTATTACCTGTAACCGCGCAACCATTGGCGATTGGGAAAAATTCGACTGGGTGCCCACAGCCGACGGGAAGGTTACCTTTAGAGGCAACAACGGCAAATTCATCTCCAGCGAAAACGGCACGCAGGCCATGACCTGTACCCGCGTTACCGCCGCAGGGTGGGAAGCTTTTGGCGTGAATCAATAACCACTTCGGCTAAAAGAAAAATAGCGATGGGTTTCAAACTCATCGCTATTTTTTTAACCGTTTTAGGCATCGCCTACATATTCATATCCATCATTTTATCCATCTTATGCTTGCCGCCCATCTTCATTAAGGCCGGCGTAACCCGCAAATACACCTGGAACCCAATTGGCGTGCCGCCATACAAAGGCTTCAGTGCGGCCGGCGAGAAATTCGCGGTTGCCTGCAGGCCGGCTGTTAGGTTGGTTTGCTTAAAGTTGGCCACTATGCGGTTATAGCCCAGCGTAAAGGCATTGATATTAAAGCGCGGGTCTGTAGGGTAAAGCGTTTCCAAATCCAGCTCACCGGCATCTTTCTGCACATACTCATACCGGCCGTAAATAGCGTTTTTGCGGAACTGATAACTGTTTTCTACCAATAAAGCTGGTTCGTTAGCCCCGCTGCTATTGTGATGGTTTTGCCCGAAAACCAATGTGGTGGCCACAAAACTATCGTCGCCCAGCATTTTGGTATGGATGGCCGATGCCGTGAAACGTTTGATGTCCTCCAATGGCTCCGCTTCCTCGGGACTGTGCAGCCACCCGTTAGATACCTGCAACGCCCATTCTTTAGATGGATTTACGGATAAGCGTACCGAATAAGAATCGAACCTGGCCTTATCGAAGCCGTAGCGGTGCTCATCCGGCTCGCGGCCGGTAAATGCCGAACCTTCCAGCTTTACGTTTTTATACCTGAAACCGAGGGTTGCTGTACCAAAATCGATATGCGTGGCATCGGCATAGTGGTGGCTAAGCGGCGCATCGGGATTGTTCATAGCCGATAACCGGTGCATAAAAACCGGCGGACCTAAAGCAGGCTCCCCCGGGTAACCAACCGATAGGGATATATCCGTGTTTTTGGCGATGCGTTGGGTATAGGCTATACTTAGCTCTGCAAACAAATCATGCGGATGCTGGCGGTCTACCAGTTTATTGCCCTTGTACGATTCGCCGGTTTGGTAAAGCAGCGGGTACCCGCCCGATCCAACTGTAATGGGGTCGAACGAAAACATGGTATTGATGGCGAACAGGCCGTTTTTACCCACCTTGCGCTGGGCCATATACATTAGCCAGTTGGGTGCATCGGCTTGGCTTCCCCCGCGGCTGCCGTTATTAAACAAATCTTGTTTGTTGTAGCGCAGAAAAACACTGCCGTGTACCATGTGCATCCATTTTTTTCCGTGTATCATGTACATATACATCGGAGTTTCGTCGGGCAGCCACGATGTGCCGGAGCCATCGCGGTTCATGGGCAAATCAAGCGAGAACTGGCTGCTCATCATGCCCATTTTATGGGTGGTGTCCTGCTGCATGCGCATCATGGCAGCATGGTCGTGCTGCATGGGCTTTTTTGCCGTGGTGTCTTTTTTCATGTGCTGCATATGGCTCATATCCTGCGCCTGTACTGCTGCCGTGATGACCGATATGGCCATCATCAAAATATACTTTTTCATGAGGGATTTTTCATTTAAGGCGGCGCGGATTGCCACGCCGCCTGTTTATAAATTAAAGAAGTTGTACTCGAACCGTACCAAATACATGTTTTTACTAAAACGCTCCATGGAATTGAACAGCGGTGCCCGATACGAAAAATCGAGCCGGCAAACGCTGTTGAAAATAAACTGCACAGCGGGTGCTACATCCAGGTAGCTTTGCGCATAGCCGGGATTGCTTTTGCCAAGCAGTTCGGCATATACGTTTACGTTAACCTGCTTATAGCTATGGTAGTTTTTAGGGAGCAACAAATAACCTGCGGATAAACTGTACGCCAGGGCGTTGTTTGCGCCTGTAATAGATGGCGCGCTACCGGCATTGTCTAAGCCCCGCAAATAACTTGCCGAACCGGATAGCGCCAGCTTGTGGATAAGCTTGGTGAAGATAAGCCCAGCCTGCAGTCCGCTGTTATCGCCCTCCAGGGCGATTTCCTGTGTATTGAAAGGGTTATTGCTGATAGCGGCCTTGCCAAACACCGCTCCGCGGAAATGCGATTGCACGGTATCGACAGATAGGAAACGATACTTAGCGTAAACACTGCCACCCTCCAGATGCTGGCTTTGCCGGTAAAAATCTGACATGTAGGCCGAGGCGTGTACCATCAGCTTGCCGGTTGCACCATACATCATCTCCAGCGTTGTGCGGTTTTTGAATTGCGGCGAGGTAAAGCCCTGGTTCTCTAAACGGATACCGAGGGAATGCGCAGCCATGTTACTGGCGGGCTCGGTGTTAACATACAGCTCCTGCCCAAAAGCGGTGCACGCAACTGCCGTAAGGCAAAATGCCAATAAAATAGCTTTCATAAAATAAAGATTTTAAGAAGCTGCTTAAATAGTAACGTGATAAGTTTTACCCGATGCTACTGGGGTATCCACCGTTTTGCCCAGGTACTTTTTAGATACCGAGTTCGGCGCGAAGCCTTTATCCACAACGGTTAGCAGCACTTCGCCGGTGAGGGGCTTATCGGCATTCACTATCCTGTAGGTATCACCGCCGTAAATGAAGGCATTTTCGGTAACGGTGGTATTGGCGAAGTTGTAGGTGGTTTTAAAGTAGTTCACAAAAAAGCCTGCTCCTTTTATTTTTTTGGCAATCTGCTCAAAATCTACCGGTACACCAGGTTTAAAGGTTATGTTGAAGATATTGCGGATAAGGTCGGGCTTTATTTCGCTTACGAAAGGCAACGCCTTTATAGCTTTCTCCGTGGAATTTGCGCACAGCGAGCAGGTAAGGCCGCTAACCTGTAATTCGGCTTTGGTGAATTGTGCTTTGGCAACAGAAACGGTTGCCACCAATAGGAGGATATATATTTTTAAGGTTTTCATGATTTTAAGAATTGAATTTTTGACAATGATTGATTAACGTGTAAACCGATTAATCCATCAAATCCTAAAAACGCAATTCTTGATGAAAACAGCAATCCCGCCGCTAAAGAGGCCGGGGGGGCCACGGTCAGAAACGCTTTCTGATGCTGCGGGCTGCGCGAAAAAAAGAAAATCGGCCCAGGCAAACTTCGGCAAATCGAAAACAAACAACCTTGAGAAAAATGATGTGGATTCTTTCTGGTGGTCGTCTTTTACTTTTACGTCCAACTTGCTATCCTTACAGCAATTCATTTTACCTTTGGCCATCGGCTGGCCGCAGGTTTTTGCCGGGGCGTTTATCTGTACATCGGCAACATAATTGCCACAGTAATGCAGGTTCAAAGCAAAGCCGGCCACTGTAACTACGTACAGCAACGCCAATAACAATGCCCCTTGCCTTTTTACCATGGCCAAAAATACGGTTTAACTTGTTGATTACAAACACCCAATTAGCGATTTTATTTTGCCGGTTGTTTATAAATTATCAAACAGGCGAACGTAATGCGTGGAACCATACGTGCAGATATATACTGCCTATCACCCGCTCGTGGCCCAGGAACGCATCAAAGGCCCGGAGCTCGCGGCCCCCATCACCATTGGCGATAATGTTTGGCTGGGTGGCGGCGCAATCATTTGCCCCGGCGTAACCATCGGCAGCAATACCACCATCGGTGCGGGCAGTGTAGTCACCAAAGATATCCCGGCGGGGGTATTTGCGGCGGGGAACCCTTGCAGAGTGATTAGGACGATATAGGGATTATATCTGTATCTTGATTTTTCGGCTAATGTTATCAGGCTTATCGCCCGCTGTGGGCGACCAGTCGTAATACAGAATCTTATTTTTAATGTACATGCTGCCACAATATCCGGGAAAAGCGCTGGTACAGGGACTTTTGACCGCTATTCTTTGTTTCTTTCCGGTTTTTAAGTTTTCCACAACTATCTCCGCAGACGGTGAATCGTAATTAAAATAGGCCACAAGATTATGGACTAAATCATAAGCCTGATATTCATGAATTTCTCTTGGTTCTTTGTTTTTATCCATAGGCAAGAATAACCCAACCCAACAAGGCGAACCGCAACCGTAACGCATCAAGACATAATCTTTGCCCTCGGCGATGTAAAGAGGGTTTCGTACGGGTGCGTCATCAAGTGTCAACGTGTCTGGGTGCGTACGGAGATAGGTTTTAGTACCCCATTGCAAAAAATACACCCGTGAATTCTTAATGAACTCATAATCGATGATTTTGCCTTGAGGTGTCGTAAATCGCTTGAAGTGACTGAGTCCTAGTTGTGTTTCAGGATAAATTTTAGGGGTGGATTTTTTTCCGCTTTGCCCATAACAATGGCTTCCGCCGAGCGAACATAACAAACAAAAGAAGATAAGGAGAGAGGTTTTCATATGGATACAAGATAGCGGAATTAAAATTATAAAGCATATGGTGCACTGTTTTTTATCCCCCTCAAAATAATTAATATCTTGCCACCGAAAAATAAAAACATAAGGCCATGCAAGAACCCAACGCCCTCAACCAGGTAGCAGAATTCCATAAAACCTTTAAACACCCGGTAGTAAGCAGCCCGGCCATACCCTCAAAAGAACGCTGCGCTTTGCGCGTTTCGCTGCTGGCCGAGGAAGTAAAAGAACTACAGGAAGCCATTGCCGATAACAACCTGGTGGAGATAGCCGATGCCCTTGCCGATATACAATACGTGTTGGCCGGTGCCATACTGGAGTTTGGCCTGGGCGAGAAATTCAAATCGCTATTTGATGAAGTACACCGCTCTAACATGAGCAAGGCCTGCAAAACCGTAGAAGAAGCTGAGCAGACCATTGCCCACTACAAAGCAAAAGACGGCAGCGAAGCCTACCACAAAGAAGAGGACGGCCTGTTTTTAGTTTACCGCGCGCAGGATAACAAAACGCTGAAATCCATCAATTATTCGCCCGCGGATTTGGGTGGGGTGTTGTTGTAAGGGGACATAAAACCAACTGTCCGGTGGAGCGGAGGATAGTTAGGGGGTTTACTATCACTTCGTAAGGCAAAATCAGGTGTTTATACGGTGAATTTATGTTAAATGTAATCAATAGCTTTAACAACCCATTGAACGGGATTAAACTTTGAACACATGACAACACACTATGACATATTTGTAGCATCAATCCATAATAAAAACACAATAAAAGTCATTTTCGATTCTAAGGAAAAAGGTATAATTGAACGTAAGTGCATACCTTTTGATTTTGGACCTAGTAGGCGGTATAAAGATGGTTTGGATAGGCTTCATATGTACGATTTAGATAGTCCTGATGGAAAACACAATCTTTCGATTTTGCCTGACCAATTGCTTGAGTTAGAAATTTTGGAAGAACTATTCAACCCAGGCGATTTTGTTACGTGGGCTCCAAATTGGATTATCGTAAGAGATTGGGGTGTCCATAGTTAATAATTAATATCATCTTTTCAGAGATATGGATAAATTAACTATTGATTTTGAAAACTGTTACGGAATAAAAAAGTTAGTTCACACTTTTGATTTTAGTACAGGTTCGGCGCATGTTATATATGCGCCAAATGGCGCAATGAAATCTTCATTCGCTAAGATATTCGACGATATAGCCAAAAAGCAAAAATCAAGAGATAGGGTGTTTACGGAACGTAATACCAAAATTGAAATTAAGTGTAACGAGACTGAAGAAATAATTGCAGAACAAGTATTTGTAATAGAGCGATATAAAGAGAATTATAGCTCAGAAAAGCTTTCAACACTCTTAGTAAATCAAAATCTCAAACAGGAGTATCAAGACACCCTAAGTGCGATAGAGGAAAAAAAATCAATTCTGGTAAATATATTAAAATCGTTAAGTGGCCTAAAAGGTGAAACGGTTAGCGAATTTACCAAGACGTTTAATTTGGGGGAGAAAGATTTCTTCAGATGTTTGGAGCTTTTCGAAGGGTTGGTTAATGACTCGTTGGATTCCAATTATGCAAATCTAAATTATAGCGCAATATTTAATGACAAAGTATTCGATTTTTTAAAAGCTAAGGATTTTAAAGAAAAACTTGAGGAGTACATGAAGGTGTACGATTTATTAGTTAATAATTCTGTTTATTTTAAAAAGGGGATTTTTAATCACAACAACGCTGACACTGTAAGTAAAACTTTAAAAAGCAACGGTTTTTTTGCCGCCAATCACTCCGTTTCTTTAAATAATGGTAGCGAACGAAAAGAATTGGTTTCTCAGGAAGAGCTTGAATTGGAAATTAGCAATGAAAAAAATAAAATATTAAACAATGACGAGTTATCAAAAAAATTCAAAGCAATTGATGACGCAATTATTAAAAATGTTAACCTGAGAGATTTTAGGAGTTACTTAGAGAATAACATAATTATTTTAACTGAGTTACATGATTTGCGTGCTTTTAAAAGGAAGATTTGGTGCTCCTATTTGAAAGCTAATTCTGAGGCATATCTGTCGTTATTAAGTCTATATAAAAGCGCTAAAATTAACATAGAAAAAATCATTGACCAAGCTAAGAAAGAAGAAACTTCATGGAAAGCAGTGGTAAATATTTTTAATAGACGCTTTTCGGTGCCTTACCGGTTGTTGGTAAAAAATCAAGATGATGTGATTTTGAAAGATATTGCACCAAACGTAACTTTCGAATATTTTGAAGGTGAAAACACAAAGGAGATTGGCGGAGTCGAGTTAATAAAAATTCTTAGTACTGGAGAGCAACGAGCTTTATATCTGCTAAATATAATTTTTGAAATTGAAATTAGAAAAAATGACACCTGTGAAAGCTTATTGATAATAGATGACATCGCTGATTCATTTGATTATAAAAACAAATACGCAATCATCGAATATTTAAAGGATATCCTCGATTCCGCGAAATTTAAGTTGATCATTCTAACTCATAACTTCGATTTTTATAGGACGGTTTTAAGTAGGCTGCAAATAGACAAGTGGCACAATAGTTTAGTGACGGAAAAAAATGAAACTGAAGTGAAACTGGTTTGTGGCAAAGACAAAGTTGATGTTTTTGGCACCTTAAAAAAGAAATATCACGAACAGGACGTGTATTTGATTGCATGCATACCTTTTGTAAGAAACTTGATTGAATATACAATTGGTGATAAGTGTATTAATTATCAGTTACTTACGGCTTTACTGCATGTTAAAAAAGAAAAACAATTTAACGGGGTTACTATAAAAAACTCTCTGTACGTTTCAAAAAAAGATATCGAGGTAATATTTAATGACGTTTTTAAAGTAAATAAACCATTAATTGATGGTTCTAAATCAGTTGTTAAACTCATATTCGAATTATCTAATAACCTTATTTTAAATAAATTCGAAAATATGAGTTTGGAAAACAAACTTGTTTTGTCCATCGGAATTAGACTTCAAGCCGAACTCTTTATGATCGATAAGATAAACGACGAATGTTTTACCGATAATATCAATAAGTATCAAACCGCCGTTTTACTAAATCGCTTCAGTAAGCAATTCCCAGAAGAAATTGATCATATCAAACTTTTAGAGCAAGTCAATTTAATGACTTCGGAAAATATACACGTAAATTCATTTATGTACGAACCTTTATTGGATATTTCGGATCACCACCTAAAATCTCTTTATGAAGATGTATGTAAACTTATTACAACTTAAGAAGCTTTTTTACCTTCAATAGCTAAAAAGTATTTCGCTAAACCGAACCGGTTTTCTAAAGTAATCCTCCCCATTCCAGATAGTGGTTTTCATCAAGGTGTGCCATAGATGCACCAAAAATTTCCCTCCTTGCAATTCCTCCCTCAATTGCTTAAATTCACCTCATCATGAGCCACAACAACCGTCGCGTTTTTTTAAAGCAAGCCACCGCCCTGGCCGGTGCCTTTGGTGCCGCCAGTATGTTCAACCACGCTCATGCCGAAAGTTTCGAAAGAGCATCGGCAAGGGTGGCGCATTTAACGCCGCAACAGGTGGCTGCCGATGAGGATTACTGGGCAACCATACAGCAGGCCTACACAGTAAACCCCAGCATCATCAACCTGAATAATGGCGGTGTATCACCTGCCCCCACGGTAGTGCAACGGGCGTTGGATCGGTACAATGCCCTTTGCAACGAGGGGCCGTCGTATTTTATGTGGCGCATACTTGATATGGGTCGCGAGCCGCTGCGCGAGAAACTGGCCGCCCTTGCCGGCTGCCTGCCCGACGAAATTGCCATCAACCGAAACGCTACCGAAGCCCTCAATACCATCATCTACGGCATCACCCTCAACCGTGGCGACGAGGTAATCGGTTCGATATTCGATTACCCCAACATGATGCATGCCTACGAGCAACGCGCCCTCCGCGAGGGTATCGTGTATAATAGACTCAGCTTTAATTTCCCCATAGAAAACGACGAGCAAATTGTAAAGGCCTATGCTGATGCCATCACCCCGAAAACCAAACTGATACATGTTACCCATATGGTAAACTGGGTGGGCCAGCTGATGCCGGTACGCAAAATATGCGATATGGCGCACGCCAAAGGCATTGAGGTGGTGGTAGATGGGGCGCACTCTTTCGGCCTCATCGATTTCAAGATACCCGATTTGCATTGCGATTACTTCGGCACCAGTCTGCACAAGTTCCTCTCGGCACCCATCGGCAGCGGCCTGATGTGGATACGAAAGGACCATATCGAAAAAACCTGGCCCCTTACCTGCGCCGATAAGCCGCAGAGCGCAGATATCCGCAAATTCGAGCAGCTGGGTACGCGCAGCTTTGCCATTGAGCAGGCCATCGGCGAAGCCATCAACTTCCACCAGGCCATTGGTCCCAAGCGCAAGGAAGACCGCATCCGCTACCTCAAGAACTACTGGGCCGAAAAAGCGCAAGCCATCCCCAAAGTAAAGATACACACCTCTCTAAAAGCGCAATATTCCTGCGCCATCTGCGGCGTAAGCATAGATGGCATGACACCCGCCGAACTCGATACCGCCCTCTGGAACACTTATAAAATACATGTGGTAGGCATTGTTTGGCAAAACCTCAGCTGCGTGCGCGTAACCCCGCACGTGTACACCACCATTGCCGATATGGATAAATTCGTAAAAGCGTTGACGGAGATTGCCGCGAAAGTGAAATAGCAAACCGAAGCTGTGAATAAAAACAAACGTCATCCTGAACTTGTTTCAGGACCCCACACGGCAGGTCATCGGCACGCATAGCAGTGAGCATAGTGGCCACTTTTATGATGGGGTGTTGAAATAAATTCAACATGACGGCTATTTTAACCTCTAACCGTTTTGTTCTGTCCGGCCATACCGGCTTCTATTTGTTGCTTGCGGCAGCTTTCTGTTAAGGCTACGGCTATTAAAATGGCGGCAGCTATGTATATCTTTTTCATGGCGATAGATGTTTAGTATAGGTATGACGTAAGTTGCATGCGCACTGTTACAATTACATCGGCATAAAAACGAATTATTATATTTATTTGATATAAGTTTGCCCTCCTTTTTGCAACTTTACTTTTATGGCAATAGCATACCGGCACCAGATTGATGATGATACAGAGTTTGCCCTCTGGCGTATCGAAGAAGGGGCCGACGAATTATACAGCCAGCTGCAATTAGATGAGCACGAAAAAGCCTTTACCAAACAGCTGAGCAAAGGCAAACGCTACCTGCACTGGCTGGGTACCCGCGTACTGCTCCGCAAAATGCTGCGCACCGAGGAGTATATAGATTGCAAGGTGGATAGCCACGGCAAGCCTTACCTGGTTACGCTGCCCTACCACATATCGCTAAGTCACTCTTTTGATTATGCCGCCGTGATGATAAGCAAAACCAGTCCGGTAGGTATCGATATAGAACAGATCAAAGAAAAGGTGGAGCGCATTGCCAATAGGTTTATGAGCGAGGATGAACTGGCCTTTATTCGCGAGCAAAATAAAATCGACCAGCTATACGTGTGCTGGTGCGCTAAAGAGGCCGTTTACAAATGCTACGGGCAAAAGGAAGTATCCTTTTTGGATAATATAATGCTGCAGCCTTTCGCCTTCGAGGGGCATGGCGTAGTGGATGCCAAACTGCAAAAAGGCGCTGTAGATAGGACCTACGAGGTGAATTATATCAAATACGAAGATTACATGATAGGATACGTGAAAGAGCAAGCGTGATGAAGAACAAAAAAGTAATACTACAAGATTGGGGCCTTACCGACTATAAAACAGCCTGGGAAAGGCAGGAGCAGCTGTTTGCCGAAACCGTTGCCCAGAAGACCGCAATACGCAACCGCCAGCAATTAGTCCCCGCAGGGGATGATTCTGTAGAAGAAATCCTCACGCCCAATTATCTGGTTTTTTGCGAGCACCCGCATGTGTACACCCTGGGCAAAAGCGGCAAAGCCGAGCACCTGCTGTTGGATGAAGAAGACCTCAAGCAAAAAAATGCCGTTTATTACCCCATAAATCGCGGCGGCGATATTACCTACCATGGTCCGGGCCAGATTGTAAGCTACCCTATTTTAGACCTCGACAATTTTTTTACAGACATACACTTGTACCTGCGCACACTGGAAGAGGCGGTTATACTCACCCTTGCCGATTATGGGCTCACCGCCGGCCGCTACCCGGGCTATACCGGTGTTTGGTTCGATGCTGATAACGATAAGGCCCGCAAGATATGCGCCATGGGCGTACGCTGCAGTCGTTGGGTTACCATGCATGGGCTGGCCATGAACGTAAACACCAATCTCGATTATTTCAAAAACATCGTCCCCTGCGGCATAGATGACAAGGCCGTAACCAGCATGCAGCAGGAATTGGGCCACGAAGTAGATTTAAATGCAGTTCAAAAAATCCTTACCGGGCATATTTCCGTATTGTTTGGTATGGAGGTAATATGAAGCACTTATTAGCAGCGATATTTATAGCAGGCGCCTTTTTGGGCTGCAAAAAACAAATACAAGCACCCGTGACGTATAATAACAGCAACCCGAGCACGCCGCCCGTTGTCGTCGTGGATAACCTTACCTATTTGGCGCTTGGCGATAGCTACACCATTGGCGAGGCGGTAAATGCATCCCAATCGTACCCATACCAATTGGCGGCGTGGTTGACTCAGGCGGGCCATAATACCGCTAACCCTACCATCATCGCCCGCACCGGGTGGACTACCGACGAACTGATCAACGCCATCAACACCAGCGGTACCGCAGGCAAAAAATACAGCATCGTAACCCTGCTTATCGGCGTGAACAACCAATACCGCGGCTACAGCAAAACGGTTTACCGCAGCGAATTCGCCAAGCTTTTAAGTACCGCTATCGATTATGCCAACGGTAATAAATCGCACGTATTCGTTATCTCCATACCCAATTGGGGCCTAACGCCATACGCAAGCGGTAATGACCGCAAAGCCATCGGCGATGACATCGCGCAATTCAACGCCATCAATAAAGACGAAACCAACAAACAAGGCGTAGCCTGGGTAGATATCGGCCCGGCGTACAGCAAAACTACATCGGATGCTAGCCTCACTGCGGGCGACGGTCTGCATCCCGCCGCTGGTATGTACAGCTTGTGGGTACAGGCATTGGCACCTGTGGTGTTGGATAATCTGAAATAAACTCTACTGTGTAGACATGCAATATTTTGCGTCTCTATCCCCAATATTTCTCCATAATTGTTAGTTAATTGTGCAGAACAATAGCTTGTCGGCCCCGGCTATTTGTGGTAATTTTAACCCCTTATCGCCAGCCCCGTGATATTGTCAGACAAACGCATCCTCGAAGAAATAGAAAAAGGTACCATCATCATAGAACCCTTTGACCGCGAATGCCTTGGCACCAACTCTTATGATGTGCATCTGGGCAAACACCTCGCTACTTATAAGGATCGCGTGCTTGATGCCAAACTGCATAACGAGATTATCGGCTTCGAGATACCTAAAGATGGCTTTGTGCTGCAACCCAATACCCTGTATTTGGGCGTAACGGTGGAATACACCGAAACACACCAGCACGTACCCTTTTTGGAGGGGAAATCGAGCACGGGGCGGTTGGGCATAGATATACATGCCACCGCAGGCAAGGGCGACGTAGGCTTCTGCAACACCTGGACGCTGGAAATCTCCTGCGCGCAGCCCGTAAAAATTTACGCAGGTATGCCTATTGGTCAGCTCATTTACTTTGTGGTAGAGGGCGAGATAGAAACACTCTACAATACCAAAAGCAACGCCAAATACAACAAGCCTACCACCCGCCCGGTAGAAAGTATGATGTGGAAGAACAAGTTTTAACCTATATTAGTTTCTGTATAAGTATTGCAGCCAATTAGCGTTGTAATGCAGTACGTTTACCTCTATCTGTTATGGCATTCAAAAAACTTTTTTCCGGCATATTACTGGCTGCCTGCGTAGCAGGTATTTTTGGTTTCGCGGCAATAGATGAGCCCATTGGCAAAATACAGCAGCAGCTGGCAAAATGGGCCGATAATAACCCCTTAGAGAAAGCATACCTGCACTTAGATAAACCCTACTACGCCGCCGGCGACGATATTTGGTTTAAAGCCTATGTTGTCAGTGGTAGCTACCACGAGTTAACTGCCCTTAGCGGGGTACTGAATGTGGACCTGACAGATGCCGCCGGCACCATAAAACAATCCCTTAAACTGCAACTGGACAAAGGCACCGCCGCAGGCGATTTTGCCCTGCCCGATACCCTGCAGGCCGGCATTTATCACCTCCGCGCCTACACCAATTACATGCGCAATGCGGGCAGCGAATATTTCTTCGATAAGGAAATCAGCGTCATCAATACCATCAGCAATGCCAATACCGTAACTACGGGTAAAAGCATGCCGGGTAAAGCCGCACCGGCGGGGGCAATAGTTGCCGCGCCATCCCTGCAGTTCTTCCCGGAGGGTGGCTCGATAGTAGTTGGAGTTGAATGCAATATGGCCTTTAAGGCAATGGGCACCGATGGCCTGGGCGTGGATGTTAGCGGCACAGTAGCCAACAGCCAGGGCAAACAGGTAGCCACGTTCAAAAGCAGTCATTTAGGTATGGGCGTATTCAATTTCGTGCCGATGCCGGACGAGCGTTACACCGCTGCCATAACTTATGCCGACGGCGCGAAAAGCGCCATCAGCCTGCCGCAAGCAACAGAAACAGGTTATGGGCTCGCTATTACCGATGCCGATGCGCAAAACCTATCCGTAAGGATAACTACAGCACGGGCAACCATGCAACAGAACCCCAACCGCGTATTGAGCCTGGTAGGGCAAAGCGCCGGCAAGGTTTACTATGCCGGCAAAAGTACGCCAGGCAGCCGCGAGTTCAAGGCTATCATCCCAAAAAGCAAATTCCCGGCTGGCATAGCGCAGTTTACCCTCTTTACAGATTCGGGCGAACCATTGAACGAACGTATCGTATTCATCAACCGCGAGCAATTGAAACTAAATCTGGCTGCCGATAAACCGGTATCCTCCCCGCAGCAAAAAGTAAAGATTGATTTAAGCGCATTAAGCGGCGATAAACCTGCAATGGGCAGCTTCTCAGTTTCGGTTATCGATGAAAGCCGGGTACCGGTGGATCAGGACAGCGAGAACAATATCTTAGCAGGCTTGCTGCTTACCTCTGATTTGAAGGGCTATATCGAAAAACCTGCTTATTATTTCAATAATACAGGCGATAAAGCGCACGCCGATTTAGATGTATTGATGCTTACGCAAGGCTATCGCCGATTCGAATGGAAAGAAATTATGCAGGACAAGTTTGCGTCGGTTGCATTCCAGCCAGAGACAGCCTTGCAGGTATCCGGCACCATTACCACGCCCGGCGGCAAGCCCGTAGCAAACGCCAAAGTGCAGCTGATAGATATCGATAACGCCGCCTACCAGATTGATACCCTTACCGATGCGCGCGGCCGTTTTGCATTCACGGGCCTTGCCTTCGAGGATAGCATCCGGCTAATCATACAGGCCCGTACAGAAAAAAACAAACGCGATGTAGTCATCAAACTCGATTCAATCGCGCCGCCCGTTACCGCCGCCGGGCATGCTGCCACACAGGTGAGCATCAGCGATAGCTTATCGGTTTATGCAGGCAGCAGCAAGCAACTTTACGATATGCAGCGGCGCTTCGGCCTGGGTAATCATGTTGTATCTTTAAAGGAGGTAATCATCCGCGAGAAGAAGGTAGCCCTTAAGCATTCGGCCAACTTAAACGGCGCCGGCAATGCCGACCAGGTGCTGCTGGCGAAAGATTTGCGCAACTATGGCTGCGCCGTTTTAAGCGATTGCTTGCAGGGGCGCTTGCTGGGTGTGATATTCCGCAATGGCATACCCTACTCTACGCGGGGTAACGGACCTATGCAGGTAATCCTGGATGGTATCTATGTAGAAGGCACCTTCTTAAACAGCATCAACTACAACGATATTGCCGCCATAGAGGTATTGCGCAGCGGATTTTCTTCAAGCATTTACGGCGGCAGGGGCGCAAATGGCGTAATCGTTATCACCACCAAACACGGCGACGAAAACGGCGACACCTACAATGGCCCGGTAGCCGGCCGTGGCATCAAACCCTACTATCCCAAAGGCTACCTAAAAGCACGCACCTTCTATTCACCGCAGTACGATCAGCCCAAAGTAAACAAACAACTGGCCGACCTCCGCAGCACTATCTATTGGAACCCCTACGTGATTACTGATGCGCAGGGCAAAGCCTCATTCGAATACTTTAACGCCGGCGGCAAGGGCACTTATCGCGTGGTGGTAGAAGGTATAGATACCGACGGTAACCTCGGCAGGCAGGTTTACCGCTATAAGGTACAGTAACAATTTCTTTACCGTAAATTAGCACGATTTAATTTTCTTAGGGATTAAAACCTTTGGTATATTGGCGATGTAAAACAACACTTACCCTAAGCCCTATGAAGATTGCCCTCCGCCTGCTATCCTTTATTATTATCGTATCGTCGACATCGGCATTTGCCCAGCAGGATAGCTCCTTTTTAAGCACCGCTGTTAACAACCTCAAGGCTACGTACAATGCCAAACCCGTCGAAAAGGTTTATCTGCACCTGGATAAGCCCAACTACATCCCCGGCGACACCCTATGGTTTAAGGCCTATGTAGTAGTTGGCAAAACCCACGCGCTATCTGCTTTAAGCGGTGTTTTATATGTAGAATTGATTAGTCCTACCGACTCCGTAGTAAAGCGTATTAACCTCAGGCTAACTTCGGGCATCGCCATGGGCGATTTTGCTTTATCCAATAAACTGAAGCCTGGCAACTACAACATCAGGGCCTACACTGCCTGGATGCGTAACGCCGGGGCCGATTACTTTTACAACCAACGCATAAATATAGGCGGCATTACGCCCGGCCAGGTGGCTGCTATAGCCGCCAAAGTGAATCCCGATGTGCAGTTTTTCCCCGAGGGCGGCGAACTGGTAAACGGCGTACGCTCCAAAGTAGCTTTTAAGGCTGTCAACCCAAACGGTTCGGGCGAAAATATCAAAGGCAGCATTGTAGATAACGACGGCAACCTGGTGGCCGAGTTCGAAAGCGCGCATGCAGGCATGGGCGTATTTGCCCTGTTGCCGCAACCGGGCAAAACCTATTCAGCCAAAGTACAGCTCGCAGACGGGCGCACCTTTAACGTACCACTGCCGAAGCCGCAGGAAGCGGGCTACGTGCTATCGGTAAACAACACCCGCGCCGATAGCCTTTTCCTACGCGTATCAGTCAACGCCCAGCAATTGCAGGCCAAACGGAACAGCAGTTTCTTTTTGGTTGGCCAAAGCGGCGGCGAGGTGTATTTTACCGCAGCAGGCACCTTAAAAACCCCTGTTTTCGGCGCGGGAATAGATAAGGCGCGTTTCCCATCGGGCATCGTGCAGTTTACCCTCTTTGCCGATGGTCAGCCCGTGAATGAGCGCATCGTATTCGTGCAGAATAACGATACACTGAAGATGGCGCTTTCATCCAACAGCAAAACATACGGCGCACGTTCGCCGGTGAAGCTCAGCTTTAATGTAAAGAACGATGAGGGCAAGCCGGTTGCCGGCACGTTTTCGGTAGCAGTAATCAACGAGAGCCGCGTTGGCGCCGATGAAACCATCGAGGGCTCTATATTCAGCCATCTGCTGCTTACTTCCGATTTGAAGGGTTATGTCGAGAAGCCCAACTACTACTTTGTAAACACGACCGATGCCAAACGCGCCGAACTGGATATGCTGATGCTTACCCAGGGCTACCGCCGCTTTGAGTGGAAACAAATCATTGCCGCGCCCGATGTCCGCATAGCCAATAAGCCCGAAAAGAACCTTAGTCTGGAGGGCACCATCAAAACCACCGGTGGCGGCGTAGTTGCTAATGGTAAGCTGATGCTCACTTCCATCCGCGAAAACACCATACTGGATACCGTTACCGATGCTGGCGGCAATTTTAAATTTACCGACCTGGTGCTGTCTGATACCGCCAAGATTGTATTGCAGGCCCGCAAGCAAAACAATGGCAAACGGGTATCCATCTATGTAAAACAGCCCGATTATCCTAACCTACTTAAAAGCAATGCACAGGATGCGGCTAATAACGATCTGTCGCCCGATGCTTTGCAAAGAAGTTATGCGGCTTACCAAAGCCAGCTGCACGATGATTCGTTGAAATATGGCAAGCAACTGGGCCCGGTGAACGTTACCGCAAAAAGACTTGCAAAGCCCGATAATTATAATTTAAACGGCACAATGCCGGAGCGGTTGGTTGACATGAAGCGTATAAAGGATTACGTAGCTATAGATCAGGCCCTGTTGCGGGGCGTGCCGTTTTTGCAGATACACATGAATGGTAACTTAACGTATGAGGGCAATCCGGTATCCATAGTTTTAGATGGTATCAAGGTATCTATGGATATGTTATATGCCTACCTGCCTGGCGAAATCGACAACATACGGCTGGTTTCGGCAGGCGGTTTCGAAGATGGCGGGCCGCGGCCGGGCTATATCGTAATTCAAACAAAAAAACGCGCAGGTGCCGATACCACCGAGCTCAAACAGGTAACCATTACAGCCAAGAAGATAAAGAAAACCGAGGTTACCCGTTCATCAAACCTGCACGGCGCAGGCAATGCCGACCAGGTACTTATGGGCGACCAGCTGGCGGGCAATTGCGCCTACTTAGCCGATTGCCTGCGCAGTAAGCTGTTCGGCATAAGCTTTAAGCCCGATGGAACGCCGGTAAATAGCTCGCGCGGCGTCAATGCAGATATGGTAATCATAGTAGATGGAAACCAACTGCAGGGCAGCGAACTTAACAACATCAACGCGGCCGACGTAAATAGCATAGAGGTGCTACGTACTAATTTCGCTAAATCTATCTACGGCGATATTGGGGGCGGTGCATTAGTCATCACCATGAAGAATGGCAGCGAACGCAAATACCTCACCGCAGATTCACCCACCGGGCTCATCACCTATCCGTTCAAAGGATATTATAAGGCACGCACCTATTACACGCCAAAATATACCGCAGCCAATAAGGATAGCGGCATATTGGATCTGCGATCGGGCATATACTGGAAACCCAATGTGCTGACCGGGGCCGACGGTACCGCCATGTTCGATTACTTCAATGCCGATACCAAGGGAACCTACCGAGTGATCATTGAGGGCATAGACGATGACGGCAACCTGGGCAGGCAGGTGTACCGATATAAGGTGGAGTAATTGGCCTTAACGCTTTAGTTTTGAAGTTTTTTGAGTAAATTTGCCCTTCATATGTCAACTGAAGTACAGGAAGAAACGCTCACCCTCGAAGAGATACTGGCCGGGCTGAAAGAGATGCACCGCCTCATTTTATGGAATGACGACCATAACACCTTCGATCATGTGATATACTGCATGATAAAGTACCTGGATTATTCCGAATCCCAGGGCGAGAAAATTGCCTGGAAAGTACACAACGAGGGCAAGTGCGCCGTGCTTGAGGGCTCATTTACCGAAATGGAAATATACCGCAAGATATTGCAGCAAGAGGGGTTGACCGTCAGCGTAGATTAATCCATCCTGCCGATGAGCGATATACTGCAAACCGAACGCCTTAGCCTGAGGCAGCTCATCACCGCCGATGCGCCCTTTATACTCCAATTACTCAATACCCCCGGCTGGCTTAAATTCATCGGCGATAAAAAAGTATATACCCTTTTTGATGCTGAAAATTACCTATTGAGCGGCCCCATAAAAAGTTACCACGACAACGGTTTCGGCCTGTATTTAATAGCCACCAAAGACGAGGAGGAACCCATTGGCATGTGCGGCATCATCAAGCGCGATACGCTCGATTGCCCTGATATAGGCTACGCATTGATGCCCCAAGCCATAGGCAAAGGTTACGCTTACGAAATAGCTGCCGCCGTACTCCAATATGCGCAACAAGATTTAAAGCTACCCGCTTTATGCGCCATTACACTCCCCATCAATACCCCATCAAAAAACTTGTTAGAAAAGCTCGGCTTTCAAAACCAGGGGCCGTTTATGATGGCCGGTAGCACCGAAACGCTGTTGCTCTATCGTATTTGAGGCGCGCATAGGCACTAAATACCATCGGTTAAAAACAGCTATTCATCTATACAAAGGGGCGGTCTATCTATCCTGTTTCCTCCACAAAAATATTTTATGGTCTTTTGCTGGCGTCCAACCAGGTTTACGGGTAAACCATGAGATTGGGTTTAGTTGAGGTTATTGATTTATCGGTAACGGTGCGCCCTGCGTGAGATACAGGGCGCATTTTTTATGCCCCTGCCTACATGGTTTTTTTCCAGGTTTTATTTTGCAGAAATGCTGGAAAAACCCGGTGGAATTTAGGGCTGCCGGAGGTAAATCTACTTGCCCGAATGTCTCTTCTAACACAGGCTTAAATTTGCCAAAACACCTTAAAAAATCTGTGTTTTTCGGAGCTTTTTAGGTGTTTTTCGCAATTTTTATGGCTTTTCCTGTGCGGGCATCAAAAGGGCCAAATTCGCATGGAATGGCTGTTTTCGGCAAAAACCGGCGTGTAAAGGCCGAAAAAAAATTCCAGCTTTTTCCAATAAATCGCACATTTCCAGCTATAGATTTCCAGGAAATTCCAGCGCTGTTTGCATGGCAAAAGCATCCAAAAGCTATATGTGAATTGTTGCTATCGATGTTGACCCAGTGTGCTTCGCTTCTTGACGCAACTAAATCACATTCAACACCCGTGTTGTCGCACCTATGGTGCAAGGGTATAAACGGCATTGCCTCCTAACATTTATTGCATCAACCTTAACATTCGAGGTCGGCCTTATTGCTTCATGTTTCCTACTTTTATGCACCGGTTAAATCTAGTATATGAAAATTATCGCCATTTGGTTCGTATTGGCCCTTGCAGCAGCAGGCAGCGTTTTTGGGCAGTCTGCATCCTCTCCCCTCCCTGTGCTCATCCACAAAAATGGCCGCCATGCGCTGCTGGTAGATGGTAAGCCCTTTTTTATGCTGGGCGGGCAGGCCCATAACTCCAGTGCCTGGCCGCGCATGATGCCCCAGGTTTGGGCAGCCGCAGAAACCATGCATCTTAACACCCTCGAAGTGCCCATTTACTGGGAACAGATAGAAGCCACGCAGGGCAAGTTCGATTTCTCGGTAATAGATACGCTGCTGGTACAAGCCCGGCAGCATAAAGTGCGCTTGGTGCTCCTTTGGTTCGCCACCTGGAAAAACGGCAGCAACCACTACACCCCGCAGTGGATGAAAGCTGATGCCGCCAAATATCCAAACGTAACCGGGCGCAAAGGGCAGCCGGTAGATTCGCCCTCGCCGCACATAAAAGCTACGCTGGATGCCGACATCAACGCCTTTACCAACGTAATGCGCCATCTGAAAAAGGCCGACCCGCAGCATACCGTGATTATGGTGCAGGTAGAGAACGAACCTGGCGCCTGGGATACTATGCGCGATTATAGTCCCCTCGCCCGCCAACTGTTCGAGGGTGCGGTACCCGCCGAACTACTGAAGCCAGGCGTATTAGCCGCACTGAACCACACCGGCAGCAACCAGGGCAACTGGCAACAGGTATTTGGCGACAGGGCCGACGAGTACTTCCACGCCTGGAGCGTGGCCAGTTTCATTGGCAAAGTTGCAGCAGCAGGCAAAGCTGTTTACCCGCTGCCCCTATACGTGAACGCCGCCCTGCGCGACCCGCTGACTAACCCCATGGCCAACAGCTACGAAAGCGGCGGCCCAACTGACAACGTGATACCGATATGGAAAGCTGCCGCCCCGGCTATAGACATACTAAGCCCGGATATTTACCTGCAAGGCAGCGAACGGATATTGAAAGTACTGGAGCTTTACGGTAGGGCCGATAATGCCCTCTTCGTGCCAGAGGCCAGCATAACGCCAGATATGGCCAAATATCTTTACGAGGTGATTGCCCGCGGCGGCATAGGCTTTTCGCCCTTCGGCATCGACAGCAACCACCCCGATGCCAAACGCACCGAACCAACCGACCGCCTTTCCCCTTACGCGCAGGAATACACAATGGCTGCCCCCATGATGCGCGAACTGGCGCAATGGGCCTTTGAGGGCCGCATAAGCGCGGTTGTAGAGCGCGAGGATAACGCCAAACAAACCATCAACCTGGGTGCCTGGGAAGCCACTGTAACCTTTGGTAGCGGCTGGCGCGGCAACGATGCACAGGCAAATGCCAAGCCCCTTGGCCGTGCCATGATCGTAAAACTAAGCGAGGACAAATTCATCCTGATAGGATCGCTTTGCCATATCACCTTTAAGCCGCTGGGCAGCAACGCCGGCAAAGTTTGGCAATATGTAAAAGTAGAAGAGGGCCGGTACAGCAATGGTGCGTTCAGGCCCATCCGCATACTCAACGGCGACGAAACCGACTGGGGCGGCCCACGCTTCGGCGAAACGCCAACGGTGCTGCAGGCAACGCTTAGCGTAAGGTAGCAGCCCGGTAGCAGAATTCCAGGCACTGTTAACGCGCTTGAAAGAAAAACACTAAAAAGAAAGCCGCATTGTAATGCATACAACGCGGCTTTTTTTTTAGTCCCTTGCCTGTTATTTCTTCAGGCCTATTTCCCTTAGCCTTTCATCCAGGTATTCGCCGGCGGTGATATCGGTATAAACCTTGGGGTGTTCAGCATCAATGGTTGATGGCAGGCTGGTTAAATCCATATTTGATTTGGGGTGCAGGAAGAAAGGTACCGAAAACCGGGAGTTCTTCATCTGCTCGCGCGGCGGGTTTACTACACGGTGGGTGGTAGATTTCAGTTTGTTGTTGGTGAGCCTCTGCAGCATATCGCCCACGTTCACCACCAAATCCTCGCCGAAAGCGGTTACCGGGAACCATTTGTTTTCGCGGGTAAGCAGCTCAAGGCCGTCGGCGCTGGCACCGATAAGCAACGTAATCAGATTTATGTCTTCGTGCGCCCCTGCACGTACGGCATCGTCAGGCAAAGCATCCGGGTTTTCTATCGGGAAGTAGTGCAGCGTGCGCAGTATAGAGTTGCCGTGGGCAACTTTATCGTCGAAGTAATCCTCCGGCAGTTCCAGGTAAACGGCTATCGCACGCAGCAGGTGCTTGCCGGCGGCTTCCAGCTTTTTATAAACCTCTTCGGTAGTGCTATTGAACTCCGGCAGTTCGGCCACTTCCATGTTATCGGGATAGTCTTCTTTGCTGGCGGTAGTTTCGGGGTCTACCTGGCCTATCTGCCAAAACTCTTTCAAATCGGGTACCTTGAAGCCTTTTGCCGTTTCTTTGTTTTTGCCGGTGTAACCGCGCTGGCCTGCAAGCGCTGGTATCTCGTATTGCTGTTTTACGGCCTCGGGCAATGCAAAAAGTGCTTTTACCTGCTCATATAATTTATCCATCAGCTCTTTGCTCAACCCGTGGTTGGTTACGGTAACAAAGCCCGTTTGGTTAAAGGCTGCGCCGATGCTGTCAGAAAATTGCTTCTTTTCGTCGGCGGTGCCGTTTATATAGGTATTAAGATCGAGACGGGGAATGTTTACGGTGCTCATAAGTGTGTTGTATGATTATTGCGTACAAAATTATCAAAAGAAAAATGCTTTGGTATGACCGGGGAAAAAAATGTAGGCCTGCATTTTGCTATACAATATAAGGCTTAAAACTATTTATTGTTTAAACGTTTTGTATTTCGGCAAGTCATACTTGCAAATAAGCCTATTACACCTGAATTATTATGAAAATATTAACCAAAATATGGGGGACAGCACTATTAGCCATACTATTGATGGCTATAGCCCCTGCAAAAACTTCCGCACAAAGCGGTGGCCAATACATCTCCACGCAGGAGTTCTACGATCAGCTTTCGCCCTATGGCATATGGGTTTACGATGCCAAATACGGCGACGTGTGGGTGCCTGATGTTGACGAGGATTTTCGCCCTTATGCCACCAACGGGCATTGGGTGTACACTTCGTATGGCAATACCTGGGTATCTGATTATGATTGGGGATGGGCTGCTTTCCATTATGGCCGCTGGACTTTTGACGATTACTACGGCTGGGAATGGGTACCCGGCAATGAATGGGCACCTGCCTGGGTTGACTGGAGAGAAGGCGACGGCTACTATGGCTGGGCACCGATGACACCTGAAGTGGCCTTTAATGCATCATATGATGATGATTATTTCGACACCTATTCTACCCCCGATTTTTATTGGTCGTTTGCGCCGTACGCTTACATTAATTATACAAACGTATATCAATACTGCGTGCCATATGCACGTGTACATACTATATACGGGCGCAGTAATTTTATCCGCAATACATACCGGTATAACAACCGTGTGTATGTAAGCGGCCCACGCCGCGACGAGATACAGCGTTATACCCGCAGGCCGGTAAGGTTGTACACCATCAATAATGCCGACCGACCATCGCGCAACAGCTTTAACCGCAATACAGTTAATTTTTACAGGCCCGATGTACGCCGGGATAGAGGCGCACGCCCTCAACGCGTGATAGATGGTGCAGCCTACAGGCAGCAGAACCCTAACCAACAGATAGGCGGCCACGACAGTCGCAACAGGCAGGTTACGCAGCGCGGGAACGTAGCCCGCCTGGCCAACGAGGTGCGTTCTAACGATAGCCGCTTTATACGCCCTAACAACCGTGCAGGTATCAACGCACCGGTATTGAACGGAAACCCGGGCAATGGCCAGGGCAGCCAAAACGGGCAGCAAGGTAACGGCGGTTTTAACCGCAGAGGAAACACAGGCAATGCCGGCCAGCAAGGTAATGGCGGTGTTAACCGTAGGCCAAATAACGCAGGCACCACCGGCCAGCAAGGCGATGGCGTAAGACAGCCACGCAGGCCTACCGACGTAAATAACCAACAACAACAAGCCGACCAGCAACGCCAGCAGCGCGATCAGCAACAACAGCAGATGCAGGTGCTGCGCGACCTGCAACAGCAACAACAGGTTCGTGACCAGCAGGCTGAGCAACTGCGCCAACAAAGGCAGCAGGCAGATCAGCAACGCCAACAACAGCAAGTTGGCGATCAGCAAAGGCAACAACAGCAACAGGTTCGTGACCAACAAGCTGAACAACTACGCCAACAAAGGCAGCAGGTGGATCAGCAACGCCAACAACAGCAAGTTGGCGATCAGCAAAGGCAACAACAGCAACAGGTTCGTGACCAACAAGCTGAACAATTACGCCAGCAAAGGCAGCAGGCAGATCAGCAAAGGCAACAACAGCGGGGCCGCGATCAACAGCAAATTGGCGACCAGCAAAGGCAACAAGCCCAACAACAGCGGGACCAACAGGCTGAGCAATTACGCCAACAACAAGCTCGCGATCAACAAAGGCAGCAGGCAGATCAGCAACGCCAACAGCAAACCGACCAGCAAAGGCAGCAGCAACAGCAAGCCCGCGATCAGCAGGCTGAGCAGCTACGTCAACAGCGCCAGCAACAGGCAGAACAACAAAGGCAACAACAGCAGCAAGCCCGCGACCAGCAAGCTGAACAGCTACGCCAACAGCGCCAGCAACAAGCTGAGCAACAAAGGCAACAGGCCGAACAACAACGCCAACAGCAGGCTGAGCAGCAAAGACAACAGGCAGAGCAACAACGCCAGCAAGATCAGCAACGCGACCAACAAAAGCAGCAAGATCAGCAACGCCCTCAGCGGCCTGCCCGACCTTAATATAACTTAAGAGCAAATTGAAAAAAAGCGGCCCGGAAAATACATTCCGGGCCGCTTTTTATATTCGTTTTTTTTGGAAGGACTACGGTGTTACGATAAAGCTGCCAACCAGCAGCGCCAAAACCTGGTCTTTGGTTAACGGTTCGTCAAAAGCACCGGTAACTACAGCTGCCGAAGCCAGGGAGCTTAAATTTACGCCGCCTTGCGTTACGTTTTGCTCGCCATCGTAATTGCCGTTTGCGGCAGCAACACCGGTATCATTACCTAATGATGCTGTGCTAACGATGTAAGGTTTAATGGTAGGCATGGCGGTAGCACCGTTGGCAATATCGTTGCGCAATTTACGTATAGCCGAGGCATGCCTTGCTTCAACAGCGTGGATACCTAACGCCGCGGTTAACACCACCTGGTTGCCCAATAAATTGGGGGCCTGGCCTTTGTATGCGCGCACGCCGGTATCTTCAAACACCTGAGCGACTGCTAAAAATGTATTATAGTTTGAGAAAACCGTAGGGAACGGCCCGCCGCCTTTGTTATTGCCGCCGGTAAAATCAACGGTTGGCGCACTAACTGCTGTGCCGCCCGATGCTGCGATTACGTTCTTCAGGAAGGTAACGTGCAGGTTCTCGTCATTAGTAACCTTGGAGATGTAAGATTGATCTGCCGAAGGTATCAAGCCGGCGGTAGCCATCCCTTTATTGTAGAAGCCCGCTTCCAGGTACTCCAGCGTAAGGGCAAAATTAAGAACATCCACAACCGGGGTAGATGCCGCGGCGCCGTATGCCTTTTTAAACATGGTACCTAAGGCAAAGGGCATTGCTGCCAGGGCTACTTTAGAGCCAAAGCTGGTGATGTTTTTGATAGCGGCACGGCGTGGGTTCAACTTATCGTGTATCTCCGGATCAACTTTTTCTATTCCGTCTAGTATGTTAAATAAATTCATGGCAATGTGGGATTATTTTAATGGGTAATTAAAACTGGCTGCATAAACTTTAGTTTTAAGCAGCGTATTGGCGGCAGCTAGTACCTGGGCAATAGTCGCCGATCGGTTGATGCCGTTCTCGTCTACCTGGTCGGGCTCAACAAAAGTGCCGGGGGTAATTAGGTTGGCAATCAAAGCAGCGTGCCTTGCCTCCACAGAAACTATCTTACCTGCAATGGTTAAATAATCTGGGTTCTGGATAAGGTACCCTGCACCATCGTAGGCGGTAACGCCTGTATCCTCCAGTGTTTTGGCGGCTTTAAGCACCTGGCTGCGGTCGCTGAAGTTAATGGTAGAGAAATCGGGTGTTAAAGATACGATAGCAGATGAGCCTAAAGCCGTCTTGAAAAAATCGCGGTGCAGCACTTCATGGTCGCGGATATCGGTAAGGTAGGCCGTTTCGGCAATGCTTATGCCGCTGTAAGGCGTAGCAATTACCTGCAGGTAAAATGCGGCCTCTAATTGCTCAAGAGCGTAGGCATAGTTTAAGATACCGATATCTCCCATTCCGATATCGATATGAGGGAGCGCGCTGGTATCTACAGGAAGGTTGTCGTAGCTCTTGCGGCATGAGGATGCACCCAGCACTGCCACCGCAGCTGCGCCGGTACCGGCATAACGTAGGAATGACCGCCTGGCCATATTTACGCCGCCTGTTGTTTGGTTAGTTTCTGTTTTCATAAGTACAATTATTAGCTTGTAGGTTTCAATTATGAAGATTAACGAATGCTAGCAGTTAAGGGATTTAACTTGCCGGAAAACTTATCAGCCAAAACGGGAGTAGCTAAAAAAGGCGTAAGCTTTTTAAAACAAAAAAAGGCCGGAAAACTCTCGCAGTATCCCGGCCCTACATCTACCTATGAAAAACACCCTTTGAGAAGGGTATTAACTCTAATTCAATCTTTGTGCCGAAACTCAAAAAGGCTTAATTCTAACGAAAAAAGGCCCTTTTATAAATGCCGCATAATTAAATTGTGGAAATTGCTTCACGTTTTATGGTGTGTATTTCCCCAAACCGATAATTTGCATTATAAAAAACACAATTGCAGCCAATTAGTTGTTATTAGGTAATTGCAGTACAAGCTCCCAATATCACAGCAGATGGATTATAATGTATATTTATTAGCCACCGACCCCAAGAACCCCTGCCGGGACGTAATCCATTCGAGGGACACCAGCCTGAAAATAAGGGTGTACTGCCTGAATAACGACACCTTTAGCGCCGATGCCAACGAGATACAGCTATATGGCTATGCCCATGATAAGCTATATGCTTTCGAAACCATCCATATTTCTGCCGAGGATGCCCTGGATGTGGTGAGTGCTATACAATGGTATGCCGATTATATCGACTTCCCCGAGATGGAAATCTTGCCCGAGGACCCCAGGCAGGGGCAAGACCTGGCCGTATAAGCCCGTACAACAGTCTCACTATCTACAACTTAAAAATATTTTAAATTTTTTTTTGCGGGTGAAGAAGCAATTTCTATATTTGCAATCCCAAAACGAAGGGATTTATCCACGAGTAGAAAGGGAAATAAAAAAGGGAGTTTAGCTCAGCTGGTTCAGAGCATCTGCCTTACAAGCAGAGGGTCACTGGTTCGAACCCAGTAACTCCCACAGAAGCCTCACAGAAATGTGAGGCTTTTTTGTTGCATTGCGCTTTCCTGTCTTTGCCTTTTTTTTTAGACTTCCAAACAAGTACATTGCTGCCATTAAACCCATTTTATGCCATCGCAATCAGACGAAAAAAAAAGTGTCATCGTAGCTATTTTAGATTGTTTAAGATTTTTTAATCCCGGCATAGGGAGCTATCAGAAAAGTGTTTATACCGAGGACTTCGATTATTCTGTAAAACTCACGAATGGGCGGATAAGGCTCCCGGAAAATTTCGTTCATGATTTTGAAAAATCCGCCTTATCCACAAACGATGAAGCATACGGCACCTTAGCGAAAGGTTTTATACCGAACGAATTACCGCTTGAAATTGAAGTTTTTACGGAGACTATAGCCGCACCGCAAAACCTGGAAAAAGAACATAAGAAACCTATAACCAATTATTGGATAGCCGTTTTGGCCCTGGCGCTGATCGCAATGGCAGGGCTTTACTTGCATTCAAGTTCTCAAAAGGAACGGGAGGCGACAATTATGAGGGAAGTTTTAGAGAAAGAGCATCAAAAAGCAGCTGCAAGGGATAGCTTACGAAAGGAACAGGAACGGATTAGGAAAGAACGGGAAAGGGAGATAGCCAGGATCAATATTTACAGCCAGGTATCGGAAGAGCAAAACAGCTACCATGTTGCCTGGTTATTTGGCGGTATTACCGACCTTAAAATTACGGTTACCAATAATTCGGACTATACCCTCGATATGGTGAAAGTAAAAGTGAGTTACATAAAAGCAAGTGGCGGCCTTTACAAGGAAGAGTACGTTTCTTTTAATAAAATCGAGCCGCACTCGTCGGTAACAGAGGCCGCGCCCGACAGCGACAGGGGTACAAGCGTTACCATTGAAAGGACGGCATTAGTTTGCTCGGAGCTTGCGTTATATTGAACCCATATCGTTATACTCCTCGCAAGTGATTTAATGGAAAAAGAGTTGCGCTCCTAACACTCCGGTAAACTAATCGGGATATTTATCGCCAGCCCACCATCCGATGTTTCTTTGTATTTGGAATTCATATCCAGGGCGGTGTGCCACATGGTGCGCACTACGGCATCCAGGCTTACTTTGGCTTTATCGGGGTTGCTTTGCAGGGCCAATTGGGTTGCGGTAATGGCTTTTATGGCACCCATGGTGTTGCGTTCTATGCAGGGAACCTGTACCAGTCCCCCTATAGGGTCGCAGGTGAGGCCCAGGTGGTGCTCCATGGCAATTTCGGCGGCCATGAGTACCTGCCGTTGACTGCCGCCCAAAACTTCGGTTAGTGCAGCTGCGGCCATGGCCGATGATACACCAATTTCGGCCTGGCAACCGCCCATAGCTGCGGATATAGTGGCGCCTTTTTTAAATATACTCCCCACTTCTGATGCAGTGAAAAGGAACTGTATAATCCTATCCTCGTCGAAGCCATCGCAAAAGCAAATGAAGTATTGCAGCACCGCCGGTATTACTCCTGCTGCGCCATTAGTAGGCGCGGTAACTACGCGGCCAAAGCTGGCGTTCTCTTCGTTAACAGCCAGGGCGAAACAACTCACCCAATCTAATATATTCTGGAAGCTGTTACCTGTTTCGCGGATGGCGGCCACCCACTCTGCATAGCTATTATAGGTGCGTTTGCCCAGCAGGCGTTTATTGAGCGCGCATGCACGGCGGGCAACATTGAGGCCGCCGGGCAGGTTGCCGGGGGTATGGCTGCCGCGGTGCATGCACTCCTGCATTACTTTAAATATCTGGAGTACGCCTGCGTGCGTTTCGGCTTCGCTGCGCCAGGCCAGTTCGTTCTCGGCAACTACTTCCGATATCTTGAGGCCGGTTTTCAGGCACCAGTGCAGCAAATCGCCGGCGGTATCAATAGGGAAGGGCAAATCTACTTCCGCCTTATGCGAAGCATCGGCACCCTCCTTTACCACAAAGCCGCCGCCGATTGAATAGTAGGTTGCCGTTACCGCTTTACCGTTGCTGAGGAAAGCCTGAAATGTGACGGCGTTCGGGTGAAAAGGCAGGCTCTCGGTAAACAAAAACAACATATCATCCTCGAAATGGAAGCTGATAGCTTTTGTACCGCCTAATAGCAATTGGTGGCTGGTGTTTATATGCGCAATCTTGCTGTCAATTTTATCTACCTCAAAAGTAACCGGGTCGTCGCCACTTAGGCCAAGCAGTATGGCAATATCGGTGCCGTGGCCTTTGCCGGTTTTGGCCAGCGAGCCATACAACAGCACTTTTATCTCCACCACCAAAGGCAATGCGCCCTCTTGGGTAAGCTGGGCCACAAATTGCTGCGCCGCGCGCCATGGGCCAAGCGTGTGCGAGCTGGATGGCCCAATGCCTATCTTAAACATATCGAATACAGAAATTTGCTCGCGTTGCATGGGCGTAAAGATAGGGTTATACGGGCTGTTTAACCAACAATAAACATGGCGGACAATTAAAGCAACTTATCCTATTTGCGGGTTCAGGTTCAGTAAAACGTGCTGATGATCTTTGATAATGGTTTGCAGGAATTTATAATTATTCAGGCCTTCGGGCGGGGTGATATCCAAATGATCCTGGATTTTTTTAGCCATATTATCCACGAATGCCATATTGCCCGTTTTGAGAAAATGCCTGATTACCTCGTGCACCAAAGCGATGTCCTGATCAGAAAGGTTTGTCGCTTCCATAAAAACGGGCTGGTATTCTTCATCAGGCAGGGCGGTGTTAAGCTCGTTTATGCCGGCCTTAGGTTTGGTTTTGATTAGGGTAGTATTCGCAACTATATCACCTATGCGCTGCTTGTTCTCGGTTACGGCTACAGAAAATATGGCCACTGCGGGCACCGCCAGCGTAAAATCGGCCGCACGGAAGAGGTAACGCAGCAAGTATTGCCCCAGGCGGGGCCTGCCCCCGTCAAGGCTCACCACCCTTATCTTCATCACGAATTTGCCCAGGCTTTGCCCGTTGAACACTACCTCGCATATCAGATCGTAAAAGGCATAGAACACGAAAAACAATATCTGCGGTAGCGTAAAGCCAAACAAAACCGACTTTGACATAAAAACATCAAACAGCCACAGGTAAATAAGCCACAGGGCTAAAAACAAAGCATAGTCTATAATGCGGGCGATGGTGCGCTCGCCAATACCGGCAACTTCGTAGTCAATATCAATATTTTGGGCCGTTTTTATCCTGATGGTATGCATACCTAACAAATATACTTTCCAATTATCATTTATTTAATTGGCATTTACTTTTTTGTTGTTATTTTAAACAAAAATATCCTAAGCCACAGAAGCAATGAGAGAGGCCCTGTTTATTAAGCAACGTACCGAAAAATGGAAGGAGTTCGAGAACATCCCCGGCAACGATCCGGATGTGCTGGCCAGCCAGTTTATCATGATAACCGATGACCTTGCTTACGCCAAAACCTTCTACCCTAAATCAAACACTACCAACTATTTAAACGGGCTGGCATCGCGGTTTCATCAAAGCATCTACAAAAACAAAAAGGAGGACCACAACCGTTTCCTGCTTTTTTGGAAGGCAGAACTGCCTTTACTTTTTTACCAATACCGCATGCAGCTGCTCTACTCGTTTATCTTTTTTTTTACCTTTTGCATGATGGGAGCACTCTCTGCCAAGTACGATGATACCTTTGTGCGGTTGATATTGGGCGACTACTACGTAAATATGACCAACGAGAACATCGATAAAGGCGACCCCTTTGGCGTGTATAAAGATAAAGATCAGGTGATGATGTTCTTCCAGATAGCCGAAAACAACCTTTATATCACTGTAATCAATTTCGTTGCCGGGATCTTCTTATCTGTGGGTACGCTTTACATTTTATTACAAAATGCCATTATGCTGGGTTCTTTCCAATATTTTTTCATCGCCAAAGGCCTGGGGCTGCAATCTTTACTGGTTGTATGGATCCATGGGACCCTTGAAATATCCTGCATTATCATAGCCGGGGGTGCGGGGCTCATTTTGGGCAATAGCCTTATCTTCCCCAAAACTTACAGCCGGATAGCTTCGCTTAAAAAAGGCGCAGCCGACGGCATGAAGATAACGCTGGGCATATTACCCATAGTGGCACTGGCAGCAATTTTCGAAAGCTTCGTAACCCGCCACACCGAAATGCCCAAATGGCTTAGCTGCAGCATCCTGCTCGGCTCTTTTTTATTCATCATAGGCTACACGGTTGTGTACCCAGCCATGTTGGCCCGTAAACTTAATATCCCCCAAAAATGAAACCGAATATAGAACTGAGGCAGGCGCGCAATTTCGGCGAGATCATCAACGATAGCATCCTCTTCGTTACCCAAAACTGGAAACCGTTATTGAAAGCTTTCTTTGTTTTTTGTGGCTTTTTTATGGCCGGTAACATCATCTTCTCCATATTGATGCAACTGAAAGTGGTAGCCATACACAAAAACGATCTTAGCGATTACCGCCGTTCGGGGCTTTCGTTCCTGGGTGTAGAGTATCTGATGGTGCTCCTGTTCTCGTTCCTCAACATTATATCCATCATCACAACCAGCCTTTGCTATGTTGCTTTATATAAAGAAAAGGGCAACCAGCCACCCAACGTTGCTGAAGTTTGGGTGTACTTCAAATACTATTTTTGGCGGGTAACCTATTCTGTCCTTATACTGGGTATCATATTGATGTTTGCCATATTCATATGCTTTTTGCCGGGGATGTTTTTCGTCACTATAGCCGGCAGCATGGTTGGCGGCTTTGTTGCATTCTTCTGCGTGTTGCTGCCGATGGCTTACTTTATTACGGTATTAACGTTATTGTTCCCCATCATGATTATGGAGAACGGCGGCCTTTGGTATTCCTTCGGCAAATGCTTCAGGCTAATCAAAAGCCGTTGGTGGAACACTTTCGGCGTGGTTTTCGTAACCGCTATTGTAGTGTATGCGGCCTACCTGCTGGTTGCATTGCCGTTCGGCGTGGCATCGGGCGGCAGCGTCCAGTTCCTGGCTTACAACGTTAACACCTACATTATCGTAATCTATAGTATTGTGATAAGCCTGATGCAGGCAATAAACATATTACCCATGGTAACAGCCGGCATTACTTACTTTAGCTATGTGGAAGAGAAAGAAAGCCTGGGCCTTTGGGAGCGCATAAACGCCCTTGGCGACGCCGCAGCAACAATTACTTATCCTGACGAAACCCACGACGAGTACTGATGGATATGCGCAGATTTTTATTGATGCTCTTGTTTGTTTTTGGGGTGATATCTATTACTTATAGCGCACCCGGCAAACCCGCGCTCAAAAAACCCGCAGTAATACGGGTTGATAGCAGCAGGGTGCAGCAGCGCTATTTCGACAACAAAAAGATAAGCGGTTATTCAAAAGACCCAGAGCTTAAATACGACAAGAACGATTTGGAAGGCGAGAGCCTTTGGGATCAGTTTTGGCGTGCTTTTTGGCGTTGGGTAAACAGGCACCTGTTTGCCAGTAAACAAACAACCGATTTAGTTTATTACATCATCATCGGCATAGGCGTATGCTTAGCCACCTATATTTTGATGCGCGTATCCGGGATCAGCACATCGTCGTTACTGCGGGGCAAGGCGAGGGCTGTGCCGCTACATTATTCAGAATCTACCGAAGATATACACCTGTATGATTTCGATAGTGAAATAGAAAAAGCGGTGGCTGCGGGCAACTACCGGCTGGCCGTGCGCCTGTACTATTTGTACACCCTGAAGCAACTGCACGATGCCCACCTGATAAACTGGAAGATAGAAAAAACAAACTCTGCATACCTGGGCGAAATACCCGATGGAGAAAGGCGGCAGCTCTTCGGCTTGCTTACCCACAGGTTCGAGTACATTTGGTACGGCAATTTCTACATCGATACCAACGCTTTTAACGAGCTGAGTGCGCAATTCAAGCAATTCAAAAAGGCTATCAAATGAAAGATTTTAAAGTCTACCTCAGCATAGCCTCTATATTCCTGCTGGTTTACCTGGTGGCCGAGTATAAACGCCCCAAACCAATCGACTGGACACCCACCTTTCTGAAAAAGGACAAGATACCCCTGGGTACTTATGTGCTATACAATCAGCTGCGCGATATTTTCCCCAGAGCGGATATAAAAACATACCGCGAGCCGGTGTACAATGTACTGGCCGACCATGGTATCAAACACGCCACGTACATCATCATTGCTGATGAAGTAAACATTGACAAAGCCGATTATAAAAAACTCAGTGCCTTTATAAAACAAGGTAATGATGTTTTTATAGCGGCCACTTATTTTGGCGATGTTTTGGGCAAAGAGCTAAAGGTGGAAACGGATAGTTATTCGGAGTATCGCATGGATGACGATACCATCCATTTCATGAACCCAAGGCTCGATACCAACATCAATTACCTGGTACAAAAGGAGCTCCCCAGCGCTCATTTCGGGGCTTTCGATACGTTAAAAGCTGTTGTATTGGCGCACAACATCCATAACCAAAGCACGTACATCAAATTCCCTATGGGCAAAGGCGCGCTGTACCTTAACACCAACCCGCATTTGTTTACCAACTACAGTGTGCTGGGACAAGGTGGAGCATCATATGCATCTACGGCCTTATCATACTTAAAAACCGATAAGGATTTGATATGGGACGAATACTACACCCTGGGCCGCGATGGCGAGGAATCGGTGATGCGGGTATTTTTCAAATCGCCTCCCCTTAAATGGGCCTATTACCTGGCGTTTGCCACGCTCATTATATATGTGCTGTACCAAATGAAACGGCACCAGCGCATTATACCCATTGTTGAGCCATTGGCCAACAGTACCCTGGGCTTTGTGCAGGTAGTGGGCCAGCTTTACTACGAAAAGCGCAATAACCAAAACATCGCGCGGAAAAAAGCAAGCTATTTTTTAGAACACCTGCGGCAGGATCACCGCCTGGTAACCACCGTACTCGACAAAGATTTTACCCAAAACTTTGCCAACAAAACCGGCATAGATTACGACCTTGCCGAAAAGCTGGTGGCCGCCATCAGTTACGTAGAACGCCATGCCGTAGTTACCGACCGCGAACTTATCCAACTAAACCTACTCATAGAAAATTATTACACCCAAACCGGCTCTTATGGAAAATGAAAATTTTGAACAGCGCACAGATCTTGGCAAGCTTAGCCATGCGGTTGCGCAAATAAAAGCAACCCTTGCCAAAATAATAGTAGGGCAACAACAGGTAATAGACCTCATTATTGCCGGCATACTGGCCGATGGCCATATACTGATAGAAGGCGTGCCCGGTGTTGCCAAAACGCTTACCGCTAAGCTTGTTGCCAAAGCCATAGATGCGAAGTATTCGCGCGTGCAGTTTACGCCCGATTTGATGCCGTCTGACGTGCTGGGCACATCGGTATTCAACCCGCAAAACGCCTCTTTTGAATTTAAGCGCGGCCCTATTTTCGGCAATATCATACTGATCGACGAGATAAACCGCGCGCCCGCAAAAACGCAGTCGGCCTTGTTTGAGGTGATGGAAGAGCGACAGGTGACCATGGATAGTCACACCTACAAAATGACCGAGCCGTTCATTGTGCTGGCCACCCAAAACCCGGTAGACCAGGAAGGCACCTACCGATTGCCCGAAGCCCAGCTGGACCGTTTCCTGTTCAAGATTGAGATAAAATACCCTTCGCTGGAGGAGGAAATAGCCATAGTAACCCAGCAGCATCAGCAAAAAACCATTGATCAGTTGAACCTGGTGGAACCTGTTTTGGCAGCGGAAGATATTATAGCCTTGCGGCAGCAGGTGCGCCAACTGTATGTAGAGCCGAAGCTATTGGCCTTTGCGGCGCAAATAACACACGAAACACGCAACAACCGTTCGGTTTACCTGGGCGGCTCGCCGCGTGCATCGTTGGCTATCATCAATGCGGCTAAAGCTATAGCAGCCATCAACGGGCGCGATTTTGTGACGCCTGATGATATCATTAAGGTTGCTGCCCCTGTTTTGAGGCACCGTATTATGCTTACGCCCGATAAGGAAATGGAAGGCGTATTGCCCGATGACGTGATAGTGCAGATCATTCAGAAAATAGAGATACCTCGATAAGCGCCGGTGAAGAAGCTATTCAAACTGTTTTATACCGACCTTTTTATAACCAGCAGGCTGTTTGCCCTGCTGGGCAGCAGCGTAGTGCTTTTTTTGCTATGGTTCTTTTTCCCATGGTTGGGCGTGGTGCCTATACTCTTCTTTTGGGGCATAATGGCCATGGTGTTTACAGACCTGCTGTTGCTTTACCGCATATCTAATGCCATATTTGCCAAAAGGCATGCGCCCGAAAGGCTAAGCAACAGCGACGATAACGAGCTGGGTATCTATATCGAAAACCGTTATTCGTTTACCGTGCAGGCCGGGATAATAGACGAGATACCTGTACAGTTCCAACGGCGCGATGTTTTGTTTAAAACCACCCTAAAAGCCGGCGAACATAAGCTCATCACCTACGCGCTACGGCCGCTAAAACGCGGCGAATATGCCTTTGGCAGTATCAGGGTGTTCGCGCGCTCGCCGCTGGGGCTCATCAACCGCAGGCATAATTTCGACCAGGCCGAAACGCTGCCCGTTTACCCCTCTTTTTTGCAGATGCGCAAATACGAGTTATTGGCGATATCTAACCGGTTGAACGAACTGGGCATTAAAAAAATACGCCGCCTTGGCCAAAGCCTGGAGTTTGAACAGATTAAAAACTATGTCCCCGGCGACGATTATCGCAACATCAACTGGAAAGCCTCGGCACGGCAGGGCAACCTGATGACCAACTCTTACACCGACGAAAAATCGCAGCAGGTGTATTGCGTGATAGATAAGTCGCGCGCCATGAAGATGCCTTTCGAGGGCCTCAGCCTGCTGGATTATGCCATCAACGCCAGCCTGGTGCTAAGCAACGTAGCTCTTTTAAAGGAAGATAAGGCCGGGCTGATTACCGTTGCCCAAAAAATTGGTTCAGTATTGCCCGCCGAAAAAAAGCCGACGCAAATAAATAAGATACTGGAGATTTTGTACAAAGAGAAAACCCGCTACCTGGAAACCAATATGGAGGCGCTTTACAGCACCATACGCAACGTATTGAAGCAGCGCAGCCTGGTGGTATTCTTCACCAATTACGAGAGCCTCCCATCTTTGCAAAGGCAATTGCCGTTCCTGAAACGGATAGCGCGTCACCATTTGCTACTGGTGGTGTTTTTTGAGAATACCGAACTGAAACGGGTGAGCGAGCAACCCGCACGCGATGTAGAAGGCATCTATGTCAAAACCATTGCCGAGAAATTCGCCTACGAAAAGAAACTGATCATGAAAGAACTGTCGGCCCATGGCATACAATCTATCCTCAGCACACCTCAAAACCTAACCATCAATACTATCAACAGATATTTGGAGCTGAAGGCAAGGCAGAAGATATAGCGGCAGAATGCTATTCCTAAAATATCGCTTCTGCAATCCTTTTTGTCGGTCCAGGGTTACCCATTGTATAGAAGTGCAGCACCGGTGCGCCGAATTTCACCAACTCTTTGCACTGGTTTATCATCCATTCAATACCGATGTCTTTCACGTCCTTTTCTGCTTTAGCTCCCTGGATGGCATCGCTCAAATCTTCGGGGATATCGATATGGAAGGTTTTGGAAAGATTCACCAATTGCTTTGATGTGGTGATGGGTTTTAAGCCCGGTATAATGGGTACATTAATGCCGTTTACGCGGCAGTTGTTCACAAAATCAAAATACTTTTGGTTGTCAAAAAACATTTGGGTTACAATGAAGCCCGCACCCATGTCTACCTTTTGCTTCAGGTATTTAAAGTCGGTTTTCAGGTTTGGTGCCTCAAAATGTTTTTCGGGATAACCAGCTACGCCAATGCAGAAATCCGTTTTCAGGATGCCTTCGTGGTTCTCGTGCAGGTAAATGCCTTTGTTCATGTTCACTACTTGTTGCAGCAAATCGGTAGCGTAGCAATGGCCGTTGGGTGTTGGCACAAAAGAGGCATCGCCACGGCGCGCATCGCCGCGAAGTACCAATACGTTCTCTATGCCGAGGAATTGCAGGTCGATAAGGCCATTCTCTGTCTCGTCCTTAGTAAACCCACCACAAAGCAAATGCGGAACGGTATCTACCTTGTATTTATTCATGATAGCCGCGCAGATGGCGATTGTGCCCGGGCGTTTGCGGTAGGCAAGCTTCTCCAGCAAGCCGGTTTCGTGCTGCTTGTAGATATAATCCTCGCGCAGCGAGGTAACATCAATAAACGGCGGCTTAAACTCCATCAGCGGGTCGATAGCGTTATAAATACCCTGGATGCTTTCCCCCTTTAAAGGCGGGATCAGCTCAAAAGAGAATAGTGTTTTGCCTGCAGCGTTTGCGATGTGTTCGGTTATCTTCATTTTAGTATTGTCTCTCTACTACGTCATTGCGAGGAACGAAGCAATCTCCAGGCTTTGCATGCCGCTTAGCATGTGTAGAGATTGCTTCGTGCCTCGCAATGACGCTTGATTATTAGCGTCGTATTAATAATTTATATTCGGCCCCAACCATCTTTCCACATCTTCCAGTGGCATGTTCTTCCTTACCGCGTAATCCTCTACCTGGTCTTTACTGATTTTACCAAGCCCAAAATACCTCGCCTGCGGATGCGCGAAGTAGAACCCGCTTACCGATGCGGCCGGCGTCATGGCCAGGCTTTCGGTGAGGTGCATTTGGGCATTGTCCTCGGCTTTCAGTATCTCAAACAAAGTGGTTTTCTCGGTATGGTCCGGGCAGGCGGGATATCCCGGTGCCGGGCGTATGCCCTGGTATTCTTCTTTGATCAGTTCGTCGGTATCCAGTTGCTCGCCTTTGCTGTAGCCCCAGTACTCTTTACGCACCAGTTCGTGCATTTTCTCGGCGAAGGCTTCTGCAAGGCGGTCGGCGAGGGCCTTGGCCATAATGCTGTTGTAATCGTCGTGGTCGGCCTCAAACTCGGCAACCAGTTCGTCGCAGCCTATGCCGGTGGTTACGGCAAAGCCTCCCCAGTAATCGGGCACACCACTTTCTTTTGGTGCAATAAAATCCGACAGCGCATAATAGGGCTCATTCTTCGCTTTCTCTGCTTGTTGGCGCAGCGTATGGATGCGGGTTAGCAGCGTAGTGCGGGTATCGTCAGTATAAATTTCGATATCATCACCCACACTGTTTGCGGGCCAAAAGCCGATAACGCCGTTGGCATGCAGCAGTTTGTTATCAACAATGCGCTTCAACAGCACCTGTGCATCGTCGAATAATTTTTTCGCTTCAGTCCCTACGTACTTGTCGTTGAATATTTTCGGGTAGCTGCCGCGCAGTTCCCAGGTGTGGAAGAATGGGGTCCAGTCGATATACGGCACCAATTCCTCCAGCGGATAATCCTCAAAAACCTTAGTGCCTGTGATGGCTGGTTTTGGCGCTACATCGCCATCCAGGCTTATCTGGAATTTACCGGCACGTGCATCTTCTATGCTGATAAAGCGTTTGTCGTTCTTTTTGTTGGCATGCGCTTCGCGGGCCTTTTCGTATTCGTCTTTGATGCCCTGGATATAGGCATCGCGGTTATCCCGGTTCATCAGGCTGCTGCACACAGTAACGCTACGCGATGCATCCAAAACGTGAATAGCCGGACCTGAATAGTTTGGCGCAACCTTAACCGCCGCATGTATACGCGAGGTTGTTGCACCGCCGATAATGAGCGGGATAGTAAAGCCCTGGCGTTCCATTTCTTTGGCAAAATGCACCATCTCATCTAAAGAGGGTGTGATCAAACCACTCAGCCCAATAATATCTACATCCTGCTTTTTTGCTTCCTCAATAATGCGCTGGGCAGGCACCATCACCCCAAGGTCTATCACCTCGAAGTTATTACAAGCCAATACCACACCTACGATGTTCTTGCCGATATCGTGCACATCGCCTTTTACGGTGGCCATCAATATTTTGCCGGCATTTGCGCGACTGCCGCTGCTATCTTCGCCTGCATCTATCACGCGCTGTTTTTCCAGTTCGATAAAAGGCAGCAGGTAAGCAACGGCCTTCTTCATCACACGGGCCGATTTTACCACCTGTGGAAGGAACATCTTACCCGCACCGAACAGGTCGCCCACTACGTTCATGCCATCCATCAGGGGGCCTTCTATCACCTCCAACGGCTTGGCAAATTTCTGTCGGGCTTCTTCCACATCTTCATCCAGATATTCGATGATACCTTTTACAAGGGCATGCGATAAGCGCGCTTCTACAGGTTCTTTACGCCATTCCTCATCGCGGACGATCTCTTTGCCTTTACTTTTGATGGTATCGGCAAATTCCACCAAACGTTCGGTAGCATCATCGCGGCGGTTCAATAATACATCCTCTACCAGTTCCAGCAGATTTTTTGGTATCTGCTCGTAAACTTCCAACATGCCTGCGTTTACAATACCCATATCCAAACCCGCCTTAATGGCGTGGTATAGGAATGCCGAGTGCATAGCCTCGCGCACGGTGTTATTCCCCCTAAAGGAGAAGGAAATATTACTCACCCCGCCGCTTACTTTGGCGTAAGGCAGGTTTTGTTTTATCCAGCGGGTAGCTTCAATAAAGTCTACTGCGTAATTGTTGTGTTCTTCCAGACCTGTTGCCACGGTCAGGATGTTCGGGTCGAAAATGATATCCTGCGGCGGGAAGCCAACCTCCTCTACCAATATCCGGTAGCTGCGTCCGCAAATCTCTTTACGGCGTTCCAGCGAATCAGCCTGGCCGGTTTCGTCGAAGGCCATTACTACGGTTGCAGCACCATAGCTTAATATCTTGCGGGCGTATTCCTTAAATTTCTCTTCGCCTTCTTTCAGCGAGATGGAATTTACGATGCCTTTCCCCTGTAAACATTTCAAGCCGGCCTCTATCACAGTCCATTTAGACGAATCTATCATGATTGGCAGTTTGGCGATATCCGGTTCAGACGCCACGAGATTCAGGAATTTCACCATCACCGCTTCCGAATCTATCATCCCCTCATCCATGTTGATGTCGATTACCTGCGCGCCGCCTTCTACCTGCTGCAGGGCAACAGTTAGGGCAGCCTCGTAATCTTCGGCAAGGATGAGTTTAGAGAATTTTGGCGACCCAGTGATATTGGTACGCTCGCCGATGTTTACGAAGTTGGTTTCGGGTGTAAGGGTAACGGATTCTAAACCGCTCAAACGCAGGAATGGCGCAATCTCCGGCTTCTTTCGTGGCTGATGCCTGGCAGCTTTTTCGGCGATGCATTGAATATGATCTGGTGTGGTGCCGCAACAACCACCAACGATATTAACCAGCCCAGCCTTGATGAAATCATCAACCTGGTGGGCAGTTTCGTGCGGGGTTTCGTCGTAAGCGCCAAATTCGTTTGGCAAACCTGCGTTAGGGTAAGCAGAAATATACACACCTGCCTTTTCGGATAGTTCCTCCAAATGCGGCCTCATTTCGCGGGCACCTAAAGCGCAGTTCAGTCCAACAGAAAGCAAATTTGCATGACTGATTGAATTCCAGAAAGCCTCCACCGTTTGGCCCGAGAGCGTACGGCCGGATGCATCGGTAATGGTACCGGAAATCATCACACCGCCGGTATCCCTAAATGCCGGGTAATCTTTACCGGCTTCCTTGCATTCTTTTTTATAACGGTCGATGGCAAACAAGGCAGCCTTAGCGTTTAGGGTATCGAAAATGGTTTCGACTAACAGCACATCAGAGCCACCATCTACCAAGCCGCGTACCTGCTCGTAATAAGCTTCGGCCAAATCATCGAAGGTAACAGCGCGGTATCCCGGGTCGTTTACATCAGGCGACAGCGATGCTGTACGGTTTGTGGGACCAACGGCACCGGCCACAAAGCGCGGCTTTGCCGGGTTTTTGGCGGTGTATTCGTCCGCTACTTCGCGGGCTATGCGAGCGCCTTCGTAGCTAAGTTCGTAATCGAGTTCTTCGAGGTGATAATCTGCCAGCGATATTTTTTGTGTGCTGAAGGTATTGGTTTCGATGATATCCGCGCCGGCATCTAAATATTCGGCATGGATAGCCTTGATCACATCCGGGCGGGTGATATTCAGCAAGTCGTTATTGCCTTTCAGGTCGGATGCATGATCGCGGAAACGCTCGCCGCGGAAATCCTCCTCGGTGAGTTCGTACCGCTGTATCATGGTGCCCATTGCCCCGTCGATAACCAGGATGCGTTTTTCTAGTTCTTTTCTAATGTCCATTGTAAACAGTTGGCAGTTGCCGGTTAGCAGTAGGCAGCTAGAAAATTTACCGTATAGCAAACTGCCAACTGTAAACTGATTACTGCAAACTGGTATATAGCTTATCTCGAAAAGTCAGGGTATAAAAAATGACTTTCGCTTATCTTTCCTAACCGATTTTCTCCCGGCTAAGTAGAATGTAGCACCTTGTAAGCACAGGTTGCCAAGACATCGCAGGGTCTAATCCCTCCGCCTTTCTCCATAAGCATTACAAATATGAATATTAATGTTGTAATGTGCAAGGCTGCGCAAGTATGGGGAGATAAAGTTGCCGTAGGGCAACTTTATCTCCCCGGAAGGCCGATGAAATGGCCGTTTTGGGGTTAATACAGCAAATGATCGTAGGGGTATCGTTCCGTATGCATCGTTTTTACGGCATCGTAAAGCATGGTGCGGAACTCTTCCAGGTTTTCTTTTTGGGTGGCCGAAATGAATATCGCAGGCGCATTGTTCTTGGCCATCCAACTGTGGTTGAAATCGTCCATCGTAAGTGGGGTGTCCTTGATGTCGATATTATGGTCGGCAGGGTTAAAGGCATCGATCTTATTGAACACCGTGATAGTTTTTTTATCCAGCACCTTCAAATCCTTCAGCGTTTCGTTTACGGTACGTATCTGGTCCTCAAACGTCGGGTGCGAAATATCTACCACGTGTATCAATATATCCGCTTCGCGCACTTCATCCAGGGTAGATTTAAAGCACTCTACCAAATGGTGCGGCAGCTTACGGATGAATCCTACGGTATCTGATAGTAAAAACGGCACATTCTCTATCACCACTTTGCGCACGGTAGTATCCAGCGTGGCAAACAGCTTGTTTTCGGCAAAAACTTCAGATTTTGCCAGCATGTTCATGATGGTCGACTTACCTACGTTGGTATAACCTACCAAAGCCACGCGTATTAAAGCCTGGCGGTTTTTGCGCTGGGTTTCGTTCTGTCGGTCGATAAGCTTCAGGCGCTCTTTCAGCAACGAGATCTTGTTCAGGATTAAACGCCTGTCGGTCTCAATCTGGCTTTCACCCGGGCCGCGCATACCAATACCGCCTTTTTGGCGCTCTAAGTGCGTCCATAAACGGGTTAAGCGTGGCAGTAAATATTGCAGCTGAGCAAGCTCCACCTGGGTTTTGGCTTGCGCCGTTTGTGCGCGACTTGCAAAAATATCCAGGATAAGGTTGCTACGGTCGAGTATTTTCACCTGCAGTTCGCGCTCAATGTTGCGCATTTGCGATGGCGTAAGCTCATCATCAAAAACCACGATGTCTATTTCTTCGGCAACAACATATTCTTTTATTTCGTCCAGCTTACCGGTACCCACGAAGGTGGAACGTTCCGGCCGCTGTAATTTTTGGGTAAAGGTTTTCACGGTGAGGCCGCCGGCGGTGGCAACCAAAAACTCTAATTCTTCTAAGTATTCTTTTTCGCGTGCTTCCGTTTCGTTGGGGGTAATCACCCCAACCAGCACTACTTTCTCCTGCTTCACAGCAGTATCATAAAATTTCTGTTTCATAAATAAAAATAAAGATACGCGGATTTACGCAGTAATGCGCGCGGCGTATTCGATAAAACAATAGTAGGCCAGCTTATTTTTGCCAGCAATCAGATTCATCGATTAAACGATGAATGGCGTGGAGTGTTTGAGGATTACATTTTTTAGCAGTAGTGGCACAAAGATAATGTTTTTGCCGGGAAGATAAAACCAGATTGAATTCTGTAGCGGTACCTTTCCCTACACCACCCACCAGTGTTTTACTAAGTGCAATTCCTTTCGGGCACGGGTAACAGCCGTGTACCACCATTTGCAAAGGCTGGCAGGAGGCATCCTAAACATGGTATTATTTTCATTATCCAGGAAAAGATAGACGTTATTCCATTCACCGCCTTGTGCTTTATGACAGGTTACTGCATAGCCATAAGTAGCTTTTAAGCAGTTATAATAATCATCTCCCAACATCGCTTCCCGGTATTCTTCACTTTTAGAGGATATCCCTTTTTCGCGCATGCGGCTATGGAAATCAACCATCAGTTCCTTTGTTTGCTCTTTAGTCAGGCTACCGTTTATGCTTTTGAGCGCATTAACCGAGAGCTGCATTTTAAACTCCGTATCAGACAGGAAGGTGCGCACTGTAACTTTCTGAAATTTGAGCCCGCCCCGCCAGGTAACCTCGCCCAAGGCGGTTACGGTTACAAAATCACCGTTTGTTAACGGCACCTTATGGTTGTTTTGAGTTACCAATAATACTTCGCCCGTTTGCAAGTCTAAGTTTGCATCGCCAAGCAGCTTATTCCGCATAAAACGATTGATTTCATACACTCTTAGATTAGTCCGCGCTATAGCAAGCGTTTCGATCGGACCTGTTTCGGCGTATTTCTCAAAATACCTGTCCAGTTGTTTGTCATCGGTAGGGTGCAACTTTACGTTGTTAAGATTAGACGCCGGTAATTTTGGATACAATTCAAAAACGCCGCTATCATGCATATCGCGGATGTCGCCGGCGAGTTTTAATATGTCGTTACCGCTGTCGGTCCGCTCAATTTTCGATAACGTGACGGATACAGCTACCTTATTTTGGCTGTTTAACCAATTTTTATCAAGTGCCGGGCTAAAGGGCTGGCCTATAGGCGGCAACTGGCAGGGATCGCCGACAAAAATAATCTTGTTGTTGCCCGCCACCTCAAACAGGTCGTCTAAAAGCACACCCGAGCCAAATGTGGCGGGCATGGATTCACTTTCCTGAAATTCGCCCGAAAGCATTGACGACTCATCGACAATATAAAGCCGTTTTTTATTGTCGGCTATACGGGTATTAAACTGCATAGAAAGCTGGGCGGAATTGCTTGCCGTTGCCCCAGATGGATTATCGTCAAGCCCGTTTACACCAATAAAGTTATAAAGTTCGCTATGTACGGTGCGTGCCGTAAAACCGGTTTTTCCTTTGAGCACCGTGGCGGCACGGCCGGTAGAAGCTAACAGGCAAAACTCTTCCTTATCTTCCTTCAGCTTTTTAGCGAGGGCCTGCATCAGGTACGTTTTGCCTGTTCCTGCATACCCCTTCAATATAAAGACATTTATAGATGGGTGCGCCAGGAACTTTTTTATTGCCGTAAAGGCAGCCTTTTGGTCGGCATTAAAGTTTAGGTTATCGGCCATACTATCACTAAATTATAGAATTAATCAACAATTAAATAGTGGCAGCATATTTTGTTGATCACAACCCATTCACAAATTCCTGCATCGCCTTACCCGGGTCTGCCTGTTTCATAAAGTTTTCGCCGATAAGGAACCCCTGAAAACCAACTTTTTTCAAATCTTTGATGGTCTGCGTATCGCTGATGGCACTCTCCGAAATCTTTAAAAACTCATTGGGAATATGCTCCACCAGGTCGTATGAGTTTTGTACCGATACGGTAAAATCGGCCAGGTTACGGTTGTTTACGCCAATGGCATCAAGGTTGGCATCTATGCTGCGTTCCAGTTCTTCCAAATTGTGCACCTCCAGCAGTACATTTAATTCCAGACTTTTGGCAAGAGCGGCTAATTTCTTTATCTCGGCAGGGGTGAGGATGGCTGCTATCAGCAAGATAATATCGGCACCTAAGGCTTTAGCTTCTACGATCTGATACTCATCAATCATGAAATCCTTACGCAACACCGGGATGGTATTGGCGCGGCGGGCACGTTTCAGGTCTAGTTTGCGGCCGCCAAAGAAGTTACGATCGGTAAGTACAGACAGCGCCGAAGCACCGGCATCGGCGTAATCTTTGGTTACTTCTTTTACCAGCGCTTCGCCATTGATGATGCCTTTTGATGGCGATTTGCGTTTGAATTCGGCAATGATACCCGTGCGCTCGGGCGCCAATAGAAAATCTTTAAAAGAATACGTTTCCCGGTGAAAATATTCAGATTCCTCCAGTTCAATGTAAGTGGTTTCGCGCTTGTCGCGGGCCACTTCCCTTTTTTTGTATGCGACTATTTTATCGAGTATGTTCATTTGTAACCTATTATTTAACCTAACGAGCTGCCAACCAATTCTCTAGAATAGCTAACTTGTCTTTTGAATATTTAAAGCCCCAATCATCACGGTTTTCATCCCGTTTAAGATGCTGAAGCGTTGGAAACACGTTTACCAATGCCTGTATAAATTTCAAAGGCGAATCTTTTACCGCGAGCAGTAAGCCTTTTGTTAAATCCGGACGGTCTTCGTCCATATTATACTTGTAAGACTCTTCATCAAAGTCTTTATCTATCAAATCCTGCAGCTCAGCGCCGATATCTTCCCATATCAACAAGATCATTTCACTTCCTTGCCACTTAAAAAGCCAGGTGATTTTGCTTGGTTCCAATTCATGCGTAGCGCAAAAATACATCGGGGGCGCATTTTTATAACTAACAAATAATACTGCTGCCGATAACAAATCGTTTAACGGATCTGTTAAATAGCTTGCGTTATAGCTTATACGGTTGCCGTCGTTGAGGACGTCAATATCCATCCAGCCTGCAAAAATCCTCGAAACGATTATCTCAAAGCTATCAAATTTGGTGAATGGTAAGCTTAACAGCAAATGCATACGATGTTATATTATCCTTTCAACCAGTTCGCCATCATCTCCTTGCCGTATTCAGTCAAAACTGATTCAGGGTGGAACTGTACGCCGCGAACGTCGTATTCTTTGTGCCTTAAAGCCATTACCGAATTATCTTCTTCATCAATAGCAGTAACGGTGAGTACCTCCGGCAAATCCTTTTCTACTACCCAACTGTGGTAGCGGCCAACCTTAAAACTTTCGGGCAGGCCTTTAAAAAGCTGCTCGGTTTCGTCGGTAACCTTAATGGGCGTTGCTATACCATGCATCGGCTGGGGCAAATTGTATAATTTGCCACCGAAAACTTCTGCAATGGCTTGCTGACCAAGGCACACGCCAAAAATGCTTTTGGTAGGCGCATACTTTTCTATCACCTGCAGCAGCAACCCTGCTTCAGACGGTATGCCCGGCCCCGGCGACAGGATGATATGGCTGTAAGCATCTACATCTGCTATATCAAACTGGTCGTTCCGCCAAACATCGCATTCCAGGCCAATCTCATTAACCAAATGCACCAGGTTATAGGTGAACGAATCGTAATTGTCTATTATTAATATATTGCTCATTGTCTGAACCTTGATTTATCTAATCTTTGTTTTCCTGCCTCTAATCTCTAAATAGACTCCGCCACCTCAATCGCTTTCCTTAGCGCGGCTATCTTATTATCTACTTCTTTCAGCTCGCTTTCTGCAACCGAGCCGGCTACTATTCCGGCGCCTGCCTGGTAGTGCAGCGTGTTGTTCTTGCTCAAAAACGAGCGTATCATGATGGCGTGGTTAAAATCGCCGTTAAAGCCGAAGAAACCGATGGCACCGCTGTAAAAGCTGCGTTTGGTTTTCTCGTTCTCGTCTATAATTTCCATGGCACGGTATTTTGGCGCACCGCTTAGTGTACCCGCCGGGAACGTATCGGCTACGATTTTAAAGGAGCTTACGCCCGGCTTCAGCTTGCCGCTCACATGCGATACCAGGTGGATGAGGTGCGAATAGTATTGTACTTCTTTAAAGGCCTTTACACTTACCTGCTCGCAATGGCGGCTCAGGTCGTTACGGGCTAAATCTACCAGCATTACGTGCTCTGCAGATTCTTTGGGGTCGGCTTCCAATTGGCGGGCTATTTCGGCATCTTTTACATCGTCGCCGCTGCGTTTGAATGTGCCGGCTATCGGGAAGATGCTGGCTACACGGTTCTTAACGGTAATCTGCGCCTCGGGCGATGACCCGAAGATCCTGAAATCGCCAAAATCGAAATAGAACAAATACGGCGACGGGTTGATCGAACGCAGCGCACGGTACACGTTGAATTCATCGCCCAAAAACCTGCGAGAGAACGCCCGAGAGGGCACTATCTGGAACACATCGCCACGATAGATATGCGTTTTCATCTTCTCTACGATGGCAATAAACTCCTCGTTGGTGAGGTTAGATTGCTCGGCTTCCTTGCTCTCGAAAGTGTACTCGGGGAAGTTTTTATTTTTGATAAGGTATTCCAGTTTCTCCAAACCGTTGGTCTCAGGCTGACCTTCTATCTGGTTATGGAAAATATATAGTTCGTTCTTAAAGTGGTCTACCGCTATGATGTAGCTGTAGATATGGTATTGCATCACCGGTATCTTGCGCGGATTGTCTGGCGTTACCTTTAGCTTAATGGTTTCGAAATGCTCTACCGCCTCATGCGTAAAGTAACCGAACAAACCATTAGAAAGGATCTTAGACGCGGACTTATCCGTCTCGAAACGGCTTAAGAAATTATTGATCTCGTCCGTCAGTTCGAATGTGCCTGGCGCGCTTACTTCGATGCCGCCATCCGGGAATTTCTTTTTCAGTTCGCCATCATCCAGCACAAAGCCGCTGATGGGCGCGCAGCAGATATAGCTCAGGCTGTTTTCGCGGCTGTGGTAATCGGAACTTTCCAGCAGCAGCGAGTTGGGGAATACGTCGCGCAGGCGGAGGTAAATGCTCACCGGCGTGGTGGTATCTGCGAGTAGCTTTTTATGTGTAGTATTTATTTTAAAAGTTGTCATTTTCAATAGCTTATTAAACAAAAAAACCCGACGAATTGGTGCTCGCCGGGTTTCAAAATAGGTTTATATTTGATTAGTAATGCATGTCAAAAACTATCCGGCTGCCAAAGTTTGTTTGGTGCCACCAATAGATATTGTTCAAAGTTTTTTTCATGATTGGGCAGCAAATTTATAAAGAAAATTGAAACTGCAAACTTTTTCTGTTCTTTTTTAATTACTCATGCCAAAAAAGGCGCGTTTGCTTTGCGCTATCGACACAACTACCACTATTATAGCCAATAAATAAAATATAGCGATGGTGCGGTGCTTGCTTACAGCGAGTATTTCTTTCTTGGATTTGGAGTGGCCGATGGTAATCAAAATGATGGCAAATATCATCATGCTGATGTGCTCAACCGTCCAGTAGCGGGCGGTGGCTTCGTGCATGGTTTCTTTAGCAAACTTTACAAAGGGGCTTTTGAAATACAGCACCAAACCAATTAAAAGCTGCGTATGGGCCGATATCAAAGCAAACAGGTTAAGCTTGCGGTTGCCTTCGGTGTATTCTTTTTGGCCAAACCAGCCGGCTAAGGATTGCACAATAGCAAGCAATATCAAAACCATTACGATGTACCGGAAGCCCGAGTGCAGCAGGAGAAGGAATTTGTATAAATCCATGGGGTTAAAATTTTGTCCGAATATAAGGATAAAAGTTTTTCGGTGGAATTGCAGTGGGTTTTATTTAACCGCAAAAACACCGGGGTTTTCCCGAGTTTTTTCGGTGTTTTTCTTTGCTTTTCTGTGCTTCGTTAATGGAATTACCTTTTTAACGTGAAACCAAATTCTCCCATTAAAATCATTGGGTTGATGCCTTCACCAGTCGACGCAAAGCGTTACATTTATCCTGCTAATTAATTTATGGATTGCATTTCTTTCGACGTATTTATTCCCGATCAGAAAAGGTTTAGGCTTTCTACTGATGGGATAGTTTTGGGATTGTTTGTTGCCGTAATTGCAACAAATTGGATAGCTGCAGATTTGGCGCCATTGGCTGCTTTCGGTGCTTTTGCTGCCTGCGTCTATTTTTTTATTGGAACTTTTTGGCGAAAGAAACCATTGGAAGGAACTATGGCCGGAACGATAGAATTCTGCAACAATAAAATAATGGTAAACGACGAAACCATTTCATTTGATGATATTGTGGAGATTGATTTTTTATTTTCAAACTATTATCGAAAACTTGAACCAAACGGACGAAGAAGTTTTAACCCAAGATTTTCGCAGGGTGTAGATAATTACGTTACCTATGTTGATAGGGCGGGCGACAAATACATTGTTAACTTCAGACTCAAAACCGAAGACGAACATTACGAATTAGTACCTTTTGTTAACCAGGCTGTCAAAGCCGACAAGATGCCTACCAGCAGAGCGATTGAACTATTTACTGATAAAGGAATTATTTTTTAGCGACGGGGTTGAAACCCATCGTTATGGCTAATTACATCGGAAAACAAAATTTCCCCATCAAAACCTTCGGGTTATTCCCTATCGCCATCGGCTCGCCGGAGAGGGCTTCATTCCCTAGCAGGGCAAATAATATCGCTTCCTTGGCATCCGGGTTAATGCCCAAATCGCTGGTATCGGCCAGGGAAATGCCGGGCAATGCTTGTTTGATATACTCCATTACAAATGGGTTCCTGGCACCGCCGCCGCTAACGAATATCTTCATGCGGGCGGTAGAAAAGTTAGAAGCTATGAACTGTACGATGCTTCGGCCGGTGAAAGCGCTGAGGGTGGCCACTAAATCGGCTTTCGCTAGGTTTAGGGTGCGGGTGGCTTGCTGCGCATCCGCTACAAAATTCAAATTGAAAAGCTCCGGTCCGGTAGTTTTTGGCAGGCTTTCGTTAAAGAATGGATGGTGCAGCAAGGCATCCAGCAATGGCTCATTAACCTCGCCCGAGTACGCTATCTCCGAATCCTCATCATAAGGCTTATCGAAATATGCACGACAGGCGGCATCTATCAGCGTATTGCCTGGGCCGATATCGCTGCACATTACTTTGGCGTAATCGGCGTCGGCGGGGAGGTAGGTAAGATTGGCAATGCCGCCGATATTGAGCAGTATCCGGTCCTCGCCGGGCTTGCTGCCTAAAAGCACATCGCCATATAAAGCCAACGGAGCGCCCTCGCCGCCGGCGGCAATATGTTTCTGCCTGAAATCGCTGATGGTTAAGATGCCTGTTTTAACCGCTATATGGTCGGCATCGCCAATCTGCAGGGTCGCGTTGTTGTATCCGGCTTGCCCGTGCAAACGCTTTGGCGCATGGTAAATGGTTTGGCCGTGGCTGGCGATGAAATCGACTTCAGCGGGGCTGATGTTCCAATCTGCCAACGCCTGCAATATCAATTCCGCATGGAAACTGCCGATATAGGCATTCAGCAAGGTCACCTTTTCCAGGCTCGTTTGCTTTTGGGCAAACACCTGTTGTACTTCCTTTTTGAAATCTTCTTCATAAGGAATAGTGACGAAATTGACGAGCTTAAACTGCGTTTGCAGTCCGCTGCCGCTAAAGCTGCACAGCGCAATATCCAGCCCATCCAGCGAGGTGCCCGACATCAGCCCGATACCCAGTCGCTCCTCTTTTTGGGCAATGGCGAATAGTTTTTGCAGGTTTTGGTTCAATGGCGGCATATGTAATTTTCCGGTGGATGGGTGTACGCACAAATGTAAATTAAAATGTCCTGTATATAAATAACGTATATATTTGTTTCAACCCATTGTACACCTATTACCAACCTGAACAATTTTTATGGCAAGATTAAATTTACTGGAAGAGACACGGTACGAGAAGCTGCCGGTTAGCGTTTATGCCGACCAGAAAGCAGCCTCGCTGGCGGTAGCAGCAAGGATAGCGGCGCTGATACGCGGCAAGCAGGCTTTGGGGCAACAAACCGTTTTGGGTTTGGCCACCGGCGTTACGCCTATCGGCGTTTATGCCGAGCTCATCCGCCTGCATAAGGAAGAAGGACTGTCCTTTAAGGATGTCATCACCTTCAACCTCGACGAGTACTACCCCATGAAGCCCGATGCCGCCCAGAGCTACGTCACTTTCATGAATGAGAACCTCTTCGACCATATCGATATCGACAAAAACCTGGTACACATCCCCGATGGCACATTGGCGCAGGAAGACGTAGCGGCTTTCTGTTTGGATTACGAAAGACAGCTATCGGAACTGGGCGGGTTGGATTTACAATTGCTGGGCATCGGCCGTACCGGCCACATCGGCTTCAACGAGCCGGGCTCCGCGCCGAACTCGGGCACGAGGCTGGTAACGCTTGACGATTTGACCCGTCGCGATGCTTCCCGCGATTTCGGGGGCAAGCAGAACGTGCCTACCAAAGCCATCACCATGGGCGTTGGCACCATATTCAAGGCCCGCGAGATCATCCTGATGGCCTGGAGCGCCAAAAAAGCTTCCATTATACGTAAGGCCGTGGAAGGGGAAATATCGGGTGATGTGCCTGCGACCTTCTTACAACTATCCGACCATGTGGAATTCGTTTTGGACGAAGGCGCAGCATCGGGTTTAACCCGCTTCGATACGCCATGGTTAGTAAAGGATTGTGTTTGGGTGAACGCTTTGATCAAAAAAGCGGTTATCTGGCTTTCGGGTACGGTTGGTAAACCGATACTGAAGCTGACCGAAGAAGATTACAACAACCATGGCATGGCGCAGCTCGCCGTAGAGCAGGGCCCTGTTTACGACATCAATATTGATATCTTCAACCAGATACAGCATACCATCACCGGCTGGCCGGGCGGCAAGCCGGGTGCAGATGACAGTCAAAGGCCGGAGCGCGCCGAACCGGCACGCAAACGCGCCATCGTGTTCTCTCCTCACCCTGATGATGATGTGATCTCTATGGGCGGCACTTTCATCCGTTTGGTGGACCAGGGGCATGATGTGCACGTGGCTTACCAGACATCCGGCAATACCGCCGTTTGGGATGATGATGTATTGCGCTACGTAGAGTTCGCTATCGATTTCAAGGAAAGCGTGGGCGAGGACGCATCAGAATTAAAGAAATTGTACGGCGAGATGCGCCATTTCATCGAGAACAAATTGCCTAACCAGATAGATACGCAAGAAATACGCAACGTAAAAGGCTTCATCCGAAAAACGGAAGCCATAGCAGGTGCGAGGTTCGCGGGCGTGCCGGATAGCAATATCCATTTCCAGGCTTTGCCTTTCTACGAAACGGGCAAGACGAAGAAGAACGCCGTGGGCGAAGAGGACGTATTATTGACCATGGAGCTGCTTCGCAAGGTAAAACCGCATCAGGTTTTCGCCGCCGGCGATTTCGCCGACCCGAACGGGACGCATATCGTATGCTTCAACATCATCCTGGCTGCTTTAACCCGCCTGAAAGAAACCGAGGACTGGGTAAAAGATTGCTGGATGTGGCTGTACCGCGGGGCCTGGCACGAGTTCGCTACCCACGAAATTGAGATGGCGGTGCCGCTTTCGCCTGCCGAAGTATTGCGCAAGCGCGACGCTATCTTCAAGCACCAGAGCCAAAAAGATCGCCCCGTGTTCCCGGGCGACGATGCCCGCGAGTTTTGGGTGCGTGCCGAAGACCGCAACCGCGAGACTGCCGTGAATTACGACAAGCTCGGCATGGCCGAATATGCCGCCATGGAGGCCTTTGTGAGGTATAAGTTTTAACATAACAACCGTAGAGACGCAATATTTTGCGTCTCTACATTAACCACCTATGACTAACCACCGTGTCATTGCGAGCGATAGCGCGGCAACCCCATAGGAAGTTCCGGCATGCAAAGTTTGCCACTTGTCCTATGAGGTTGCTTCGTGCCTCGCAATGACAAAGTTTATTAGATAGTTATAACATATCCATGACCACAGCCCTTACCAAATCCCCCCGTTTGCTCTCGCTGGATGTATTCCGCGGCATCACCATAGCAACCATGATTTTGGTTAATGACCCCGGCGATTGGGGCCATATCTACGCGCCACTGGAGCATTCCGTTTGGAACGGCTGCACGCCTACCGACCTGGTGTTCCCCTTCTTCCTCTTTATGGTGGGCGTATCCGTCGTTTACGCCATGGAAAGCCGGAAAGCCTCGGGCGAGAACCAGTCGAAAATGATACTTACTGCCTTGCGCCGCATGGTGGTATTAATGCTCATCACCTGGTGTACCCAGGTAATCCTCCGCTGGAATTTCGACCTGAGCAAACTGCGCCTGCCGGGCGTCCTACCGCGCATCGCTTTGGTTTATTTCATTTGCACCGTGCTCTACCTCAAAACCTCGCAGAAAACCCGCGATTGGGTTTTTGTTGCCGCCTTAGTGGGCTATTATTTATTGATGACATTCGTGCCCGTGCCCGGTGTTGGCTACGCCAACCTCGAACCTGAAACCAACCTTGGTGCCTGGATTGACCGTACCCTGCTCACGCCCGACCACCTCTGGCGCTCCTCGCATACCTGGGACCCGGAAGGCTTGTTGGGCACCCTCCCTGCAATAGCTACAGGCCTCTTTGGCATACGTGTAGGCACCTGGCTAAAACGCAAAGACCGCGACGACAGCATAAAAGTGAGCTGGATGTTTGCCTATGGCGTTATCGCCGTATTGGCGGCGCTGGTTTGGGATCTGTTCTTCCCCATTAACAAAGCCTTGTGGACAAGCTCCTTCGTGCTGTACACCGGCGGGTTGGCTACCATTGGCCTTGCCCTTTGTTTTTGGCTGATTGATGTGCAAGGCCACAAGCGATTTACTTATCCCTTCGTGGTATTTGGCACCAACGCTATAGCGGCTTACGTCCTGTCGGGTTTCATACCGCATTATTATAACCTGATCAAATGGGATGACAAAAGCATCTATCAGCATCTGTTCGTGCCGTATTTCTCGCCGGTAAATGCCTCGCTGCTGGGCGCAGTTTTAATTGTATTAATTCTTTGGCTGGTAATGTGGGTTTTTTATCTTCGGAAGATATTTATAAAAATCTAGTCATGAAATTCAAACTACTACTTGTGTTCGTTTTATTCTGCACCGCAGTTAAGGCACAAACTACCACTACTGTTACACCCGCGCAACTGAAAGCCGCCGAAGACGTATTACTGGCATCAAAGGCCGATTTACAATTCAACGCCGGCATCACTACCATGCTTAAACAAGCCAGTGGATCGCTACCCGAAGAAAAACGCGCCAAGTTTATCGAAGTGATGAACAGCTTCGTAGCCAAATACATCAGTTGGGATGTGCTGAAGGACCAATTAGCTGCGATGTATGCGCAGGAGTTTACCGAACAGGAACTGAAGAATCTGGCTGCGTTCTACCGCTCGCCCCTGGGCATAAAACTGAGCGAAAAACAACCGGCCTTAATGCAAAAAGGCGCAGCTTTGGGTCAGCAAGCCGTGCAGGGCCACCAGGCCGAACTGCAGCAGATGATGCAGGAAGCCTTTAAGGAATAATTAAACAAAGCCATCGACAATGCGGAACACCGATGCAAACCTATGCCTTAAAACAATTTGTAACTATATTTTTCGTTTCGCATCTTAGTGCCCTCATTCTTAATTGATTTATGAACTTCAACAGAAAAGTTGCTATCGCCGTATTGGCGCTGTCTTTTGCTACAGGCAGTACCTTTGCTCAGGTTAAAAGAAAACCCGCAGCATCGCCCAAAAACAAACCGGTTGCTGCAGCACAGCAGCTAAGCCCGGCCTTATTGCCAACCGACCCCAACGTACTGATAGGCAAACTGCCCAACGGCCTCACCTATTACATACGCCATAACGAGCAGCCAAAAAATCGCGCCGAGCTTTACCTCATCGTAAAAACAGGCTCGATATTGGAAACCGATGCTCAGCAGGGCCTGGCCCACTTTACCGAGCATATGGCTTTTAACGGCACGCGCGATTACCCTAAGAACGATTTGGTGAACTACCTGCAAAAATCGGGCATACGGTTTGGAGCCGATTTAAATGCCTACACCAGCTTCGATGAAACGGTTTACCAACTGCCATTACCTACAGATAGCGCCGAGGTATTCAAAAACGGCTTCAATATTTTAGCCAACTGGGCAGGATACCTAAGCTTCGACCCCGCCGAAATAGATAAAGAGCGCGGCGTAGTGCTGGAAGAATTGCGCCTGCGTGGCAAAAATGCGCAGGAGCGTTTAAGCCAGCAAACCCTGCCGGCCATACTCAATAACTCGCGTTACGCTTCGCGCTTGCCCATCGGCCAGGAAAATATCCTCAAAACATTCGATGCCGCTACCATAAAAAACTTTTATCATGATTGGTATCGCCCCGATCTGCAAGCCATAATTGCCGTTGGCGATTTCGATGTGAAGGCCGTGGAAGAATTAATCAAGAGCAAATTTTCGTCGCTCACCAACCCCGCAGGCGAAAAGCCGCGTACGGTTTATACCGTGCCGCCAACGCCGGGTACCCTCGTAAAAATTGCTACCGATAAGGAGTTCCCTTACACGCTGGCGCAAATTGTGGTTAAGCGCCCGCAAACCGTAGTAAAAACTGCTGCTAATTACATGCAAAGCCTGCGTATCAGCTTATTCAACTACATGATGGGCGAAAGGCTTAACGAGCTGCTACAGAAACCCGATCCACCGTACCTGTACGCCCGGGCCAGTTTCTCCACTTTGATTGCCAAACAAGATGCATTTTCATCGTTAGTAATAGCCAAACCCGGCGACCTGCAGAACGCCGTAAAAGTAATGGTGGCCGAGGTTGAGCGCGCCCGCAGGTTCGGCTTTACCCTTACCGAGCTGGAACGTGCAAAACAAGCCATCCTTGTACAAATACAAAACGCTTACGCCGAACGTGACAAAACTAACTCGGCAAACTTCGTGCGCGATTACAGCAAGCATTTCCTTACCGGTGAGGCTATCCCCGGCATCGAATTCGAGTACAATTATATCGCAAGTAACATCAACAAAATTGGCACTGCCGATATGAACGCGCTGGCGGGACAGTTCATCAGCGACCAGAACCGCGTAATCATCATTGAAGGGCCGGATAAGGACAAAGACAAACTGCCCGACGAAAAAACCGTACTAAGCTGGATAAGTACCGCAGGCGTGGGCCTTACTGCTTATGTAGATAACGTAACCAGCAGGCCTTTGATGGATAAAACACCAGAGCCGGGCAAGGTTGTAACCGAAACAAAAGACGAGGCCATAGGCACCACAACCTACGTGCTGGCAAACGGCTTAACTGTAATACTAAAACCTACCCAGTTTAAAAACGACCAGGTGTTGATAAACGGTTACAGCATGGGCGGCACTTCACTGGCGAGCGATAAAGATTTCACCTCCGCGAATTTGGCCGCACCTATCATCAGCGGCAGCGGCATTGCCGATTTTAACCAGGGCCAATTGGATAAAATGCTTGCCGGAAAAAACGTGAGCGTGAGCCCCTACATCAGCGATGTTGCGCAGGGTATCAGCGCCAACGCGTCGCCGCGCGATTTTGAGACGGCCATGCAATTGATACACCTGTATTTTACCCAGCCGCGTAAGGACGAGGATATATGGAAAGGCAACATGAGCCAAACCCGCTCTATACTCACTAATCGCGGGCTTGATCCCGGCAGCGTGTACCAGGATACGGTATCGGCCGTGCTGAGCAATTACAATATGCGCTCTATGGTAACTACCATTGCCAATTTAGATGCCGCCAGCCTTGATAAAGCCTACAGCTTTTATAAAGACCGCTTTGCCGATGCCAGCGGCTTCACTTTTACCTTAGTGGGTAATTTCGACCCGGAAGTAATAAAGCCCTACTTAGAAGCCTACCTGGGCTCCTTGCCATCTACCCATAAAAAGGAAACCTTTAAAGATCTGGCCATCCACCCGCCTGCCGGGCAGGTTACCAAAACCGTTTATAAGGGCTTGGATGATAAAGCCACCGTGCAATTAGTATTCAGCGGCGCTTATGAGTACAAAGAAAGCAACAATATCCAGTTAGATGCACTGGAAGAGATTATGAACATTAAACTTACCGAACGCCTGCGCGAACAGGAAAGCGGTGTTTATGCCCCCGGCGTTCGTATCTCGTACTCAAAAATACCAACCGGCCGCTATACCGTCAGCATATACTTTACGTGTGGCAGCGCCAATGTAGATAAACTGATCGCTTCCACTATGGATGAGATAAGCAAGTTGAAACTGAACGGTGCCACCGCTACCGATATACAGAAATTCGTGGCAGAAGAGGCACGCTCTACCCAGGTGCAATTGAAAGATAATGTATTTTGGGCCGGATACTTAACAGGAGCCGCACAAAACAACGTGAATCCGGATGATATATTGAGCCACGTGAGCCACCTGGAAGATATCACCGTGCAAAGCACCAAGGATGCCGCTTCGAAATATTTAAACACCAGCAATCTGATCAAATTGATTTTGATGCCGGAGAAGAAGTAAGCAGTTTTCAGTTGGCAGTGACTTGTGTTGCGAACAAAAAAGAAGGCCTTTTCGAAATATTCGAAAAGGCCTTTTAATTTTTCACTGCAAACCGCCCAAGCAAACTGCCAACTAGCGCTAATGCATATCCAAATAAGTATCGGCCGTTGAATTCGGCGCATGCACCAATATGCTTACGCATTTGCCCGCACCATCAATTTCAAAGGAAATGCCTTTATCTATATCTGAATAGGTTTTGATGGTTTTACCTTGTTTAGATTGGTAGCTGTTACCTTCTTTTAGCGTATAATACTTATCAATGTCTTGCATGGTATTGCCGGTACTCATGTATTCGGCGGTTTTAAACCAGGGCGAAGTGACCAGTATTTTTTTAATGCGGCTCAGGGCTTCGTCCTTGTTCCCCATATTGCGGCTTGAGAATACGCTGGTTTGGTAACCTGCAGTATCGTGGTTAGCGTACCAGGTTGATAGCTGACTGCCCATTGCTGCATCGCCGGCATCGGGTCGACCAAGCATTTGTATTAGCGAATCCAGGCTACCGCCAAGGCTGATATGCCCTATGCTTTTGCCGGGGGTTATCAGTTGCTCGGCAGGAATGGCGCGCACCTCGGTGGTGTCGGGCAAATCCGGTGTTTCGCTACTTACAGCCGTATCGCCTTTTTGCCTGCATGCCGCAACTATTAAAATGGGTATCAGTATCAATAAATATTTGCTCGCTCTCATATCATAACATTTTAAGTACTTTACGGTTGGTATATAACACCATAAACACGGTTTTGTTAGTATAATGAGTTCAAAGGGGCAACAGGTAATTCAGCGGTGGTACAAGCAAAAGGAATGGAAACAATTCCCCTTTCAAAAGGAGATGGAGGAGGCCTACCTTGCCGGCTTTTCGGGTCTGCTGAACGCGCCAACAGGCAGCGGTAAAACCTTTGCCCTATTCCTGCCTTTCCTGGCCGATTTCATCAATAAGCATCCCGATAATTACACCACAAAAAGCAACAACGGCCTGCTGATGCTTTGGATAACACCCCTGCGTGCGCTAACCAACGATATACGCAAGGCTATGCAGGAAGTGTGCGACGACATCGGCCTCCCATGGCGCATCATGACCCGTACCGGAGACACTTCTGCTGCCGACAAGGCTGCTCTTAAACGCAAGCTGCCCGAAGTATTGCTCACAACTCCGGAGAGCCTGCACCTGATGCTGGCCCAAAAGGAATACCCAAAAATATTCTCGGGCTTGCAGGTTTTCATATGCGACGAGTGGCACGAGCTCCTAGGCACCAAACGCGGCGTACAGGTAGAGCTGGGCTTGAGTAAGCTGAAAGTACTTGCTTCGGATAATATGAAGCAACCTTCGGTCTCAAATCTCAAGTCTCAAATCTCAAATCTTCGCGTTTGGGGTATCTCTGCCACCATAGGCAACCTGGAGCAGGCGGCTGAGGTTTTGTTGGGTAACGATTTCCCGCCGGAGCAGATAAGGATGGTGCGGGCCAACATCAGCAAAAAGCTGGTGATTGAATCAGTGATTCCCGAGAATATCGAGAATTATAGCTGGGCGGGGCACATCGGCATAAAGCTGCTGCCGCAGGTAATGGAGATTGTAGCCAGAAGTAAAACCACGCTGATATTTACCAACACCCGCTCGCAGGCGGAGATATGGTACCACGCCATTATTGACAACTACCCCGAGTATGCCGGCATTATGGCCATGCACCATGGCTCGCTGGATAACGAGCTGCGCAACTGGGTAGAACAGGCCCTGCATGCCGAGGCCCTGAAGGTGGTTGTTTGTACCTCCAGTCTTGACCTTGGGGTGGATTTTCGCCCGGTAGATACCGTAGTGCAGGTGGGTAGTCCCAAAGGTGTCGCCCGCTTTATGCAGCGCGCCGGCCGAAGCGGGCACCACCCGGGGGCCGTATCCAAAGCCTACTTCGTGCCCACGCATTCGTTGGAACTGCTGGAAGGCGCGGCCTTGAAGCAGGCCATTAAAAACGGGATATTCGAAAGCCGCGACCCGATGCTGCTTACGATGGACGTGCTGATACAATATATGGTAACGCTGGCGGTATCAGAAGGCTTCCGCGCGGATGAGTTGTATAAAGAAGTAAAATCAACTTTCGCCTTTGCCGATTTGCGGCGCGACGAGTTTAACCAACTGCTGGATTTTGTTACCAACGGCGGCAAAACCCTTGCCCAATACGATGAATTTTTAAAGGTGGAGGTAGCGGACGGCCTGTTTAAAGTAAACAACCGCCGCGTGGCTATGCGGCACCGACTCAGCATCGGCACTATTACCAGCGAACTGAGCATCCGCGTAAAATGGCTCAGCGGCGGCAGCCTGGGCACGCTGGAAGAGGGTTTCATCTCTAAGCTGAAGCCGGGCAATACCTTTTGGTTCGCGGGCCGCAGCCTGGAGTTCATCAAGGTAAAGGAGATGACGGCCTACGTAAAAAAATCAACCAAAACCAAGGGACTCATACCCAGCTGGGCGGGTGGCCGCATGCCGCTTTCTTCGCAACTATCGGCCGTTTTCCGCGATAAATTGGACGAGGTGGCGCATGGCAGGGAAGAAGACATCGAGGTGAAAGCATTGAAGCCCCTGTTCGACCTACAGGCGCAGTTATCGCACCTGCCGCAAAGCCACGAGTTTTTGATAGAGTCGTTTAAATCGCGCGAGGGTCACCACCTGCTTTTTTACCCCTTCGAGGGGCGGTTGGTGCACGAGGGGATGGCCAGCTTATTGGCCTACCGCATCTCTAAAATAAAGCCCGCAAGTTTCTCCATCGCCATGAACGATTATGGTTTCGAGCTGCTTGCCGATGAGGATATTCCTATAGTGGAGGCTTTGGAAGACGCCGATTTCTTCTCGATAAATAACCTCATTGAGGACATTCAAAACAGCCTCAACGCCAACGAGATGGCCCGCCGCCGCTTCCGCGATATTGCGCACATAGGCGGGCTGGTGTTTACAGGCTATCCCGGCCAGCCCATGAAGAACAAGCACCTGCAGGCTTCCACATCTTTATTATTCGAAGTATTCAATGAGTACGAGCCGGATAATCTGCTCGTGAGGCAAGCTTATAATGAGGCCTTGGCATTTCAGTTGGAAGAATTCCGTTTACGGGCAGCGTTACAGCGCATACAAACACAAAGCATCGTTTTGAAAACGATAGAGCGACCAACGCCGTTCGCGTTCCCTATTATGGTAGATAGCCTGGGCCGCGAAAAACTCACTACCGAAACCATGGAAGAGCGCATAGCCAAAATGGCCCGCCGTTATGATGTAGGCGAGGAGGAAGTCCCCGATGCAAAACCTAAACCCAGGCGAGCGGGCATCGTTAGGAAGAAAGGGTTTTAGCGGGAGATCTAGTGGTTACTCCAAATCCCCGGCGCTGAAAGTATTGCCCTGGCTTGCATCCCCCGTCTCGAAACCTTTTTTAAACCAGTACATGCGCTGGGCGCTGGTGCCGTGTGTAAAGCTATCGGGCGTTACGTGGCCCTGGTATTGCTGCTGCAGGCGGTCGTCGCCAATTTGATGGGCGGCGTTAAGAGCCTCTTCAATATCGCCTTCATCAAGCACATTCTTCAAGCTTTTTTCGTAATGCGCCCACACGCCTGCATAAAAATCGGCCTGTAACTCCAGCTTAACCGATAGCTTATTGTATTCGGCTTCGCTCAGTTGCTGGCGCGCCCGGTCCATCTTGGCACTCAGTCCGAGCAGATCCTGCACGTGATGGCCAACCTCATGCGCTATCACATAAGCCTGGGCAAAATCGCCGCCGGCCCCGAATTTATTCGTCAGCTCATCAAAAAAAGATACATCTATATAAACTTTCCGGTCGCCGGGGCAATAGAAAGGCCCGCTTTGCGACGATGCTTCGCCGCAGGCTGTGCTTACGCCATCGGTAAAAAAGTGCATCACGGTGGGCTGATAACTGCGGCCCATATCGCTGAAGAGTTTCCCCCAGATGTCTTCGGTATCGGCCAGCACTACGCGGGCAAATTTCTTCTGGTCGTTATCCGGCCCGGCCGAGCCGGTGTTCACCTGCTCGGTTTGCTGGCCATTGCCTTGCCCCTGGTTCAATACCTGCGAAGGGTCTATCCCCGTAAAAAAGTATATAGCCATTGCTATGATACCGATAATACCCCCGCCAAAAGCAAAGCCGCGGCCACCGCCGCTGCTGCTACCCTCTTCCGTATTGCTGCTTTCGCGCCTGCCGAACCATTGCATATCTTTCGTGATTTTTACTGTAAACTAAGATAAGCTATAAAATGTTTTGTTACGGGTGCAATGATAATTGGCGGTCTCACCTAAACGGCGAAGCCCTCATGCAATAATCCTCTCAACGGAGAGGGGCTGGGGTGAGGCCTACCTGTTCAGCCAGAACGATAGCCCCGATGCGAGCCCTATCATGCCGTAACCATAACTGCTTTGGAACGAGATGTTATAATCGTCCTGCCCGCGGTAGCCGCCGCCCGCCATAACAGATACATCCCGCAGAAATGGCAGGTGGTAATAATATTTGAGGCTAACGTTCAGCCTTTTTTTAATGTCGAAGGCCTTGTAGTTTTCGTACTTATCGGCTATGTAGGTAAAATCGAACTGCAGGCGCTGCCAGTTGGCAAAGAGCCTGGCATCTTTTTTTATGGGGTCTTCATATGCGCGGGCCAGGTTAAGCATATAGGTGCCATTTACCCTTACCCAACCATAGCGCCCCGGCAGGCCTTGCGCCGCGCCTTTGCCAAACAGGCCGCTATGCAGCTCAATACCTATGGTTTTGTACTGGTTGATAATCATACCCTTGGTATCGGTACGCTTGCCTGCCGTATAGTTAAGGGTATAGAAGTTGGTAGAAAACTTGCCGCTATCCACATTGAAGCTGCCATCGGGCAGAAGGGTTGGACCGCGAACGCCGTTGGAGTGGTGCGTATAGCCTCCGGAAAGAAACTGCGGGTTACACACATCGTGGTTAAGCCTGTAGAACAGCTGTATGCCGGGCATATAGCTTGGTGATTTTACCGGTGCGCCGGGCGTGCTCATCAGCCGTATCTTCACCCGGGTAAAGGCGTTTACGAACAAGCGCGATTTAGGCGTATTGTACACCACAAAGTTGGCCACCACATCTGCAACCAGCTGCGTTTTTATAGGCTGGAAAAGCTCCTGACCGAAAAACGAGGACCGCAGGTTTTGTACGTAGATATCGTTGAAATCGCGGTTGATAAGGCGCCATGCAATGCGCGAAGTAATGGTATCCTGTATGATGCGCGTGCCTTGCACGATTATGGTGTCTGGATTTTTAACGGCTTCGGCAGCGGTGCTTTTGCCGGCGGAAAAGGAATTTAAAATAATTAAACCTATAAGTATTTTAAAATAGACATATTTAGAAGAAGACATTAGCAATATATGTACGATTATTTCATAGGGTGAGATAAAGGTACAGCCCTGGGGAAGTAAAGTTTGTCATGCGTGCATCCTTTGGCAAAACAAGACGTGAGGCTGACATTAACAGGCGTTTTATCATTATGGCCAATAAACAACAGGAACCTGGCAGCAGGCGTTCTGCCCGGCAATTCCGGTTTCAAGCCCTAAGCCTTCCTGCTTTTATACTTGGTTTTATGCTATTTAACCCTTTTTAAAAACAAAATGCCTACCTTGCGTAATTTACTTACAGAATATAGTGACTTTCCAGGATTTCAATTTCAACGAACAATTATTAGAAGGCGTATTGAGCATGGGTTACACCAAGGCTACCCCCATACAGGAAATGACCATACCGGTTATCATGAATGGCGACGACCTTATAGCTTGCGCGCAAACAGGCACAGGCAAAACAGCTTCCTATTTGCTGCCGGTTTTAAATCATATCGCTAACAGCAATACCCACCAAACTACTGCCCTGGTGCTTGCCCCCACGCGCGAGCTTGCCCAGCAGATAGATCAGCAGGTAGAGGGCCTTGCCTATTTCACAGGCATCAGCTCTCAGGCCGTATTTGGCGGTGGCGACGGCATGGCTTACGAGCAGCAGCGCCGCGGCATACAAAACAGCGTAAACATTATCATAGCCACGCCGGGCCGCTTAATAGCGCACCTTACATCGGGCGTGCTTAAATTCAACCATATCACACACCTGGTGCTTGATGAGGCCGACCGTATGTTGGACATGGGTTTCAGTGACGATATCATGCGTATCATTAGCTACCTGCCCAAAAAACGCCAAACGCTTTTATTTTCGGCAACCATGCCGGGCCGCATACGCAACCTGGCTAAGGCTATATTGAACAATCCGCAGCAGATAAACATAGCCATATCGCAACCCGCTGCCGGGATAGACCAACAGGTTTACCGCGTGCACGACGGGCAGAAAACACCTTTGCTGAAAGCTTTGTTGAAGGATGGTGGCTACCTAAGCTCCATCATTTTCGCATCCCGCAAGGAAATCGTAAAAGCGCTTGCTAAAGAATTGAAACAGGCGCGGCTAGACGTATCTGCCTTCCATTCAGACCTGCAGCAGAACGAGCGCGAGGAAATCCTGCTCCGTTTCAAGAACAAACAACTGCCGGTTATCATCGGCACAGATGCCCTGTCGCGCGGTATCGACGTAGAAGGCATAGACCTGGTTATCAATTATGACGTACCCGGCGATGCTGAAGACTACGTACACCGCATTGGCCGTACTGCCCGCGCTGCTACTACGGGGACAGCCATTACCTTTGTGAACGACCGCGACCTTAAGCGGCTGAAAAGCATAGAACAGCTGATAGACAGGCCGATAGCCCAAAAAGAATTACCCGAAGAGCTGAAAGGCATTGAGCATGTTGCCACGCCCCGCCCACCAGGCGACGACCGCAAAAACCAACACCGCAGGCCAAGCCGTTATAAAGGCAATAAGCCTCGCCCGGCTGCTGGTTAAACCTTAATAAAAATGTATGGTCTATTTGATTTGTAATAGCTAATGCTTTACTTTTACACAAACCAATTAAATACCATACCATGACTTCCAGACGTTCATTCCTCAAAACCTCGGCGGTATTGGGTACAGGGCTATTAATGGCTCCGAACCTTTTTGCCCGCAACAAAAAATATATCGGCGTACAACTTTATACCGTGCGCGATGCCATGGCCAAAGACCCGGTGGGTACTTTAGCCAAAGTGGCCAAAGTTGGCTTCAATAGCGTAGAAGGTGCTACCTATACGGGCACCCAAAAATTCTACGGTATGGAACCCGAAGAATTTAAGCAGGTACTAAGTGATAACGGCTTGATTATGCCCAGCGGCCACTATATGTTGGGCGAAGGCATGCCGACTACAAAAGGCACCATTGATAACGAGTGGCAAAAAGCTGTTGACGATGCCGCCGCCGTTGGCCTGAAATACATGGTATGCGCCTATTTGCTCGATAGCGAACGCGGCTCGCTGGACCATTACAAGTTAACTGCCGATAAATTGAACACGGCGGGCGCTATCTGTAAAAAAGCAGGCATACAGCTTTGCTACCACAACCACGATTTTGAATTTAAGCAAGAAGATGGCAAATTCCCATACGAAACCTTGCTGCACAACACCGACAAGGACCTGGTGAAAATGGAGATGGATATCTATTGGATATACAAAGCCAAACAAGACCCAATCAAGCTCTTCAATGAAAACCCGGGCCGTTTTCCACTGTGGCACGTAAAGGATATGGATAATACCCCTAAGCAAATGTTTACTGAGGTAGGTAATGGCGTTATCCCATTCAAAGACATATTCAAGCACGCAGGCAAAGCCGGATTGCAATACTTTTACAACGAGCAGGATATTTGCCCCGGCGATCCGTTCAACAGCATCACCCAGAGCTACAGCTATATTAAAAAGAACCTGGTATAACGATAGGTTTAACAATATGATAAAGCCGAACCCGGAAGGCGTTCGGCTTTTTTGCGGGATGATTTTTTAATTCCCCCTCTTCTTTACGACGGAGAAAACTTTAAGAAAGGCAACAAGTGGATAGTGAACCATTATTTATTCCATAAAACAGGCGCATGATTAAGCTGATTATCATCATCGTACTCTTCCTCATTTCGTTACTGGCAGTTTTTAGGGCCCCCGCCTATTATCTGTGGCTATTGGCTATCGGTGTAAGCGAGTTTCCGCTTTTGTTTGTAGGGATTGCCTCCTTATTACTCATCGCGGGCATCTGGCTGCAGAAATACCAACTGGCCTCCACTGTAATCGGGGTAATGGCGTTGCTATTGTTCATATCGCCCATCGTTCGCTCATACATTGTGGCGGCATCGCTCAAAAAAGACTTTATCGCGGCATTCGGCCCGGGCAGCGCCAGCATTGATGGTGATAGCACGCTGGCCCCGTTCAGCTTCTTTAAACTGTTCAAGACCAAGCCGGCGGTAAAACACCAATCGTTTGTTTATAATACAGATAAGGATGTGCCGCTTAGCCTCCATTTTTACCCGGCGGCAGTTGGCGGCAAAAGACCCTGCATCGTTTCGGTACATGGCGGCTCCTGGGCCGGCGGCGATAACTCCGAACTGCCCGAACTGAACAGCTACCTGGCCCTGCAAGGCTACAACGTAGCCGCTATCGATTACCGCCTTGCACCCAAACACCAAACGCCCGCGCCTGTGCTGGACGTGGCAGAAGCTTTTACTTACCTGAAGGCACATGCCGATGAATTGCATATCGATACCAGTAAGTTCGTATTGCTTGGCCGTTCCGCGGGTGCGCAAATTGCGTTGCTTTCTGCATATACCCATCCCGAGCCGGGACTTAAAGGCGTGGTGGATTTTTATGGCCCGGCAGACATGGTTTGGGGTTATTCCGTCCCTTCTAACCCGCTCATTATGGATTCGCGCAAGGTGATGGAGAACTACATCGGCGGCAGTTACCCAGCCACGCCGCAAAAATATGTGGCCTGCTCGCCGATTGAGTTCGTCAACAAAAGCACCGTGCCCACTCTGCTGTTACACGGCGAAAACGACGTGCTGGTTTCGCCCGAGCACAGCCGCAGGCTGGATAAAAAGCTTACGGAAAATAACATCCCGCATTTTTTGCTGAAGCTGCCCTGGGCAACCCATGGTTTCGATTATAACCTGTATGGCCCTGGCGGACAGTTATCGACCTATGTGGTGGAGCGTTTCATCAACACGGTAACCAAATAATGTGCACAAAACGGCCATCATCGGCATCGGCATTGCCGGCATGGGCTACGGGCATTTCCTATAACATCAACGTGATGCATCAGGTGTACTCAAGGCCGAATAATGTGAGTTACTGCGGAAGTTGCTGTTTTAAGTAGCAGTAGCACTCGGGGCATTATAACGTTCTGCTACTGCAACCGCCACTGCTACTAAAACCTACTTCCCCCTCTGCTCCCTAAACCGGCTGAAGAAAACGATGGCCAGCAGGCAAAGCACGCAGCCGCAAATGCCATTGAGGCGCAGCCCGAAGTCGTTACCCGGATCTATTCCGTACACGGTGAGGAAGGCGAATAGAGCAATGCCGAGCGTTTGCCCAAGTTTCACAAACAAATATTTTACGGCAAAAAACATTCCTTCGCGGTTTTCGCCCGTGCGTTTGGCGTCGTTCTGGGCAATCTCCGCGAGGATGGCGTTGGGTAAAATTCCCAATGAGGCCAGCGGGAACGATGCGCTGAGCACCAGCGTATATATCTGCACCTTCGGGCTAAACGGCACCTTGCCCAGGAAAAATATCGCTACGAAAATCAGGCTGAGCAATCCAAACGAGAACAGCACGATAGGTTTCTTGCCGATTTTTTTCGAGAGGTAATTTACCAATGGATAAAACACCAGCGAGGTAAGCACCATGGTACCCATCAGCAAGCCGCCCATCGATTTATTGAGGTTGAGCAGCACGGTAATGAAGTACAGCAACCCGCTGGAAATGATGCTGAGCGCCATGTAATACGAAAAATCGGATATGAGGTAATATTTGAAATTACGGTTCTCGAACGTTTTGAGGATTGCCGGCCATAAGGCCAGGTGCGAAGGCGTGCTGCTGCTGTAGCGCTTTTCTTTTATGGCCAGCACAGGCACCAGCATCACCAATCCCGAGAAGAACGCCAGGCCCCATATAGTGTATTGCACGGCGGTATCGCGATTGGCCACGTGTGCCCAGCGCTGCACCAGGTCGGCAAAGTTGTTTACCAGCGCCGATAGTATGATGCCGATAACAAAGCCCACCTGCTGCAACGAGGATAGCTTCACCCTTTCGGTGCCTGTGCTGGTGAGTTCGGGCAGCAAGGCGTTGTAGGGTATGATATAAGCCGTGGCACCCATAAAAAAGCAAACCAGCGCTACGGTAAGCCACCAGGCGTTATTCACATTGAGCGACATGGACCACGGATAAAACGTAAGCCCGCAAAAAACCACGGCAGGTAAAATGGCCCATTTCATATATGGTATGCGCCGGCCACGCTTGTTATTGCTTTTATCGCTCAACGAGGCAATAAATGGGTCGAAAAAAGCATCGATAAGCCGGCCTGATGCGGTGATGAGCGAAAGGATATTGAATACACCGAATACCAGCAATTGCGGTATCAGCGGCTTCAGGCCCGCGTTGTTTGGCGGCAGGTAAAAGTAGGGCAGCATCACGATGATGATATTGGTCATGGTGCTCCAGCCTATCATCCCGCAGGCATAGGCTATCTGTTTAGAAAGGGGCAGTTTCGCAGGCGGCATCTTAACCCGCAATATGCAAAATATAAGCGGAATTAAAAACGTAAACGGATGGGCCTTACATGCACACCTTTCGTTATTTTGTTTGTATTTTACAAAGGCTTAGTCACGATATTTGATAAACCCCATCTAAACCAGGCTTGATGAGCGCAGAAAAGTTCGACATTTTATTTTATTCGGGAACCCAGCCCATGTGGGTGTTTGATGTAGACTCGCTTAGGATACTTGAGGTAAATAATGCCGCAATAAAACGTTATGGCTTTACAAAAAAAGAATTCCTTAGTAAAACCATTATGGATTTGCGCCTGCCGGAAGATATTCCGCTGGTGATTAAAGTACTGCCAGATATCAGGGGCACTAAAACCAGGTACCGCGAGTTTAAGCATGTTGCCAAAAACGGACGGATATTGAATGTGGAGATCATGTCGTACCCGTTTATTTACAAAGGCGTTAATGCGCGGCTTGTGGTTGCCCAAAACATCGACGAAAAAAAAGAAATCCTGGGGCGGCTGGATTTTACCGAGCATAAGCTGGAACAAATTTTAGAGGAAACCAAAATCGGCTTTTTTCAGCTGGATTACCAATCGCGGATAATTTATTGGAACAAGGCATCTGAAAGACTAATAGGCTATAAGCGCGAATATGTAAAAGGCCGCAATTTGTGGGATGTATTCCCCGAACTAAAAGGTTCTGATTTTTACCATCATTACGAGTGGGCAATGCAAAAACTGGAGGGGGTGCAGTTTACCGAATACTTTTGGCCGGTGCAGCGTTGGTTCAGTATTGATATATATCCCGTGGCAGATGGTATCATAGTAACTATAAACGATATTACCAGCAAGCAGCGGATGGAAGAGAGATTGCTCGAAAAAATCGAGCAGATGTCGGAAGTGTCGTTTTTAAATTCACACTATATCCGCAAGCCCATAGCCAGTTTATTGGGTTTAACCAGCCTGTTTAACGATGGCCTTTTAGCGCCCGATGAAATAGCGCACACATTAAAACTCATCAGAGATTGTGCCACAGAGCTCGATGAAATTGTTAAGAGGGTAAATATCAAAACAAATTATAAAGATGAGCGGGGCGACTCGGAGTACGAGATGGGAGACTTTTCGTTGAACGGGCTTTTAGCAGAAGTTGCCCACAACCTGCCAGGTACCGTATCGCATAAGCTCATCCTGAAAAAGAAAACGGATTTTATTTATTACGGCAACCGTAAAAGTATTGCCGTTGCCGTTGCTAACCTCATAAAAAACGCCATAAAATTCTCGCCCAAAGCCAACCGCGTGGTGATAGACAGGCAGATCATCGATAACAACCTGGTATTGTCTGTAAAGGATTTTGGGGAGGGGATAAATCAGCGTCTAATAAACAAGATATTTTTAAGCTTTAGCAAAAAAAGCGCAGCACGAGAACTAGGCTCGGGCTTTTTAAAAATTATTGAGGCGGTAAATAAACACAACGGTAGCCTTTGGGTAGAAAGTACACCCGGCAAGGGCACAACTTTCAGCATGAGGTTTCCGCTGTCGCACCTTTCTAATGTTAAAGTGAAGGGCAAAAATGCTTCGGTATTTAAAACCCAGGGGATAGAGATAGATCACGATGAGGCTACCGGCTGCATTATTGCCAACTGGCGGGGCTTTCATAGTTTGCATTCTGTAAAAACGGGCTGCATTCAATTGCTGGAGGCCCTCACCGCCTACAATTGCGGCAAAATATTAAACGACAATACCAACGTGCTGGGCACCTGGGATAACGCGATAGACTGGGTGGTAAACGAATGGTTTCCGTTGGCCGAAGCAGCGGGGCTAAAATATATTGGATGGGTGTACTCGCCAAGCACCTTCAGCCGCCTTTCTGCGGATCTTACCATAAAAAAATCCACCGGCGACATCACACATAAAACCTTTGATAAGATAGAAGAAGCGGCCGATTGGCTCAAAACAATTCACTAACGTGCCAGGCCTTAACATTTACAATCCCGAATAATAATCATATCCCTGGCGTGCCCAATAATCGGGCGGGCGGGTGTTGCTGAAGGTTATGCTGCCGATGCGTTTTAGGTTTTTGATGCCATATTTTACAGGTATGATAAGCCGCAGCGGCGCACCGTGGTTCATGGGGACGGGCTGGCCGTTCATTTCGTAAGCTAAAATGGTTTGGGGATGTATGGCGCTTGGCATATCCAGCCCAACCTGGTAAGCCTTATCGGGCGTCATCAAGCCCATATAGGCCATTGTGGCATCCTGTGCCAGGCCGAAGTGTTCGATAAAATCAATCATTTTTAACCCGCCCCAGTATTGTATCTGGTCCCAGCCTTCCACACATTTAAAATCGAACACAATCTCGGTTTTGGGGAGGGCCTTTATCTGGTCCATAGTGATTTGTATCACCTCGCCGTTGTATTTGTTCACCTGCAGTGCCCAGGCCGCTATATCGAAATGGCCCTCAATGCCTATATCGCTGTTGTAGCGCACATTTTTGGCAGCCATTGATTTGGGGTAGGTTTTCACCAGGTGATTTTTGTCGAAAAATCTGCGGAATGCCAACTCGGTTTGGTTCAATGCCCGGCGCAAAGGCGCCCTGGCCCCGGCGGTTATCCCGGCAGTTTCGGGTGCTGCGTTGTATAACCAGCTCCAGCCTTTGTAGGCCGCCGCAGCCATCAGCCCGAATACGCCGAAAGAGATAAAACTGCGGCGGTTTATCTTTTGCTGCACGGTAAGCTCCTTTTTAGGCATCTTGTTATTTTCCATCTTCGGCAGGGCTTTGGGTTTTGGGATCGGGTTGCGGCTCGTTAACTACCTCGAAGCCGGCTACAACAGCTCTGAAGTTGTTCCATCCGGCTAATATTACCTGGATGATATGTATCAGGAAGAAAAGCACGTAACCAATAGTGAGTATAAAATGGATGATGCGGGCCGAGTGGTAGCCGCCGCATAACCAGGTAATGGTGGCAAACTGAACGGGCTTATAAATAGCCAGCCCGGTAACCAGCGAACCAAAACCCATCACGATGATGGCTGTATAGGCAATGCGCTGTGCAGCGTTGTATTTGTTTTGCGGCGGGGCCATCTTACGGATGTGCAGATCGTGCAGCAACACCAGCCAGGCCTCTTTGAATGAATTGCGCTGGGGCAGCAGCTCGCGCCAGGCACCGGAGATGATGGTATAAAGCACGTAAACAAGTCCATTCAGCGCAAAAAACCACATAAACAAAAAGTGGAAGGCCATGCCCTCGCGCAAACGGGCTTCAATATGCAGGGCATCATAAAACCCCTGCGGGAAGAATTTGAAATACGTATGCCCAAACAAGGTGATGCTGTATTCGTCGTTTCCCCAGTAGATAAGCGCGCCGCTCCATATCATAATGGTTAGCACCGGGAAATTTACCCAGTGGGTCCAGCGCATAAGCAGGGAGTGTTTTTCTTTTATGGTTTTCATTGCTTGGGAGGCTTGCTAAAGTTTAATTGCTGGCAGTCATTGTTGCCTGAAACGCGGCGCGCTGTGCAGCCAATATCCCACCGTGTTGCGTATCCTGCACAAAGGCAATTACTTCAAAATTTTGTGCCGTGAAGTTTTTAGGCAATTCAATGTCGGCAGTTCCGCTTTTATCTCCTTTGAGGGCAATCTGCTGCAATTTAACAACTATTTGCACGTGGGCTAAGGTGCGGCCACTATTTTCCCCGGCTTTTACGGTGGTAGTTGCGTTCTTCTCAACCAGGGCCAGCACTAAGGCAGTATTTGCGCCGCCGCCTTCGGTACGGTATTTAAGACTTGCCTTACCACCGGCGATTTTCAGGTCCTCTAAAGATAGCGTTGATTTTGCAGCCGTTGTTAAGCCTGTACTTATGGCCTTACGCAACTTACCCTCCTCCGAACCTACGAACTCCGTACGGCCATTCACTATAGCCTGCGGGGTATAAACCTGGCTGATATTTAGCCAATGGGCATAAACGTTTTGCCTGTGCGAGAACTCCGCACTGCTGAATACGTCTTTCCAGCCGAGGCGATTCCAATAATCTACATGGTAGGCCAAAATATAAATTGGCTTGCCCGCGCTTTCTTTTTCTATTTTGGCTATTGCAGCATCAGCAGGCGGGCAACTGCTGCAACCTTCTGAGGTAAACAGCTCTACTACTGCAAAGCCCTTGCTTTCTGCAAGCGGCTTTGCCTTTGCCATACTCGGCTTCGCGCCCCTGAATGCTGCCGACGCAAAAGCAGCGGCAAGCAGGATGATGGCAGTAGATAATATCTTGATTGTTTTCATGACAACTGGTGTATTTTTACCTGCTTAGTAGCACTTACGGATATATCCTTACACATAAATAAAAATAATAACATGGCTTATTGTTGTTTATTTTAGATACCTAAACCAGCGGCGAAAAAATCAAGGGATTAATGCAAATTTCGCTGTAAGGTTTTACATAACCTAACGACAAAGCAATTGTTTATAAAACAGCTGAAATGACAACACCTCCCGCAAGCCATCAGCTCGACCCAAAAAACTGGGTTAAAGCTTATGCCGATTATTTGTATATGTACGCCATTACCCGCATCAACGATGAGGAACAGGCGCAGGATTTGGTACAGGAAACTTTTTTAGCAGGCTTGCAGGCTATGGGCCGCTTTGCCGGTAAAAGCAGCGAACGCACCTGGCTAACCGCCATCCTGAAGAACAAGATTATAGATGTGTACCGAAAGCGCTCATCCGGCTTGCGCACGCAGGAACTGACGCACGCCGAAGGCGAGGTGGTGGATTTTTTCGATGCGGCCGACGGGCATTGGAAAGAGCAGCATGCCCCGCAGCCATTCGGCATAGAGGATTACGACCCGCTGGAGGGAAAAGAATTCAACAACATACTAAAGATGTGCATGGAAAAATTGCCCGCCCTTTGGCTATCTGTTTTTACCATGAAACACCTGGATGAAGAACCTACCGACACCGTTTGCGCCGAACTGAAGATAAGCGCAGCCAACTATTGGGTAATTATACACCGTGCAAAACTTAACCTGAGGGCTTGCCTTCAAAAAAACTGGATCTGAATATGAACCCACTAAAAGCTATAATATACAACTGCAGCAGGGCAACCTACCTAACCGATAAGCGGCTGGAGGGAAAGATAACATTCAGGGAAAGTATAGCCCTGCGCATACACCTCTATGGCTGCGCGGCCTGTCGGCTATACGTAAAGCAGAGCGCCAAAATAAGCGAGATGATTGGCGATTTGCTAAAATCACAGCAGCCGCAGGGCGTGCGCTTAGCTGATGATTTTAAAGCCGGCCTGCAAGAACGTATTGACCACCAGATAAACAAAAATTAAAAATGTTGTAAGGGTTAGTTGCCGGTGCCGACAAAGAGGGAAAAGTAAATTAAACCATGAAAATTCAAAAAACATCGCTTTTAGCAACAATCGTATTATCGGGCGTATTGGCTTTATGCAGCCCTATCGTAAACGCACATGCCGCAGTAGCTCCCGGCCATTCTATGGAGGCAGCAGCCGACACGGGCAAAATGAAAAAGCCTATGATGAAAAAGCCCGCCATGATGGACAAAAAGAAAATGGATAAAATGAAGCCTGCTAAAAACAAGATGGGCAAAATGGATACCAAAGTGATGAAAGATACTGCATCAAAAATGTAACCATGGCCAAAAGAAAAAGCAATAAATGATTGGGAGGTTGTTTTTGTTTTGAAGGATGGGGGCGTGTAGCCCCCACTTTTTTTGGAAGAAATTTCGAACATCGAATGCCCAACGCCGAAGTATAACTTCGTTATTCGAAATTGGGCATCTGGGGTTCGATATTCAATCGGCTTTTCAAAGAGACTCTTCTATCCTCTTTTTATTTTACTAATTTGCCTGCTATTAGCCTTAGCGGCTTTGTAACTCAGCCATGAAGAAATTACTTACTATCCTCCTGTTTATTTATGCTAACTATGCGCTTGCCCAGGACAAAACGCGGCAAACCCTGCAATTTGCCATTACAGGCGAAGTGGAGAAAGCATCAGTAATCACCCTGGATTCGTTGAAGCAATATAAAATAGGCGAAATAGGCGACATCAACGTAACCGACCATACCGGTGCATTTAAACATAAAGACGATCAGCTAAAAGGCGTTTTGCTGAAGGATGTATTATCGCACACTAAATTTAAAACCACCAGCCCCAAATTGCTCAGCCGCTTTTATTTTGTATGTACGGGCATAGATGGCTATAAAGTAGTGTATTCCTGGAACGAGCTTTACAACACCAGTGTTGGCGAGCATGTGTACATCATTATGGAGAAAAACGGCATCGCAATAGATAGGATGCCCGAGAGCATCCAGATGACCTCCGCCGCTGATTTTAAAACCGGCCGCCGCTACCTGCATAACCTGGATAAGATTATTGTGGGGCAGGTGCAGTAATGATGAATCAAATCTGCGGGTAACAGCCTCGTCAATTATTTTCACCCCACCATACTAAAAATTAGGCAGCAACGCTTTAATAATATATTTTTGCACCTGAATATATAACATACCAATACTATGTCGCATCACAACGAAGAAGAAAAAAACTTTGATTACGTATTTTACCTGGTAGCATTGATCAGCGGTGCTTTTGTAGGCGCAATTATAGATAGGGGCTTTATATGGATACCCGTAGGCGCCATTTTCGGCTTGCTTACTGCTGCTGTATTCATTAAGTTTTTGGTAAAAGGCCGTGAAGAGGTCTGATAGCAGCCTCCCTTCATTTATACGAAACTGGAACCAGTTTTACGGCATCGTGCTTGTATGGCTGGTTTTTTTGATTTCTATATTCTGGCTTATTACCCGCTCTTTTGAATGAGCTTAACCGATTGGATAGTTCTTGGCTGCACACTGCTTGCCATTGTTGCTTACGGTGTTTTTAAAAGCGGTAGCAATAAAGATATAGGGCAATACCTGGGCAGCCGCTCGTTGCCATGGTACCATGTAGGGCTATCGGTAATGGCCACACAGGCCAGTGCAATTACATTCCTGTCTGCCCCCGGGCAAGCCTATGGCGATGGCATGCGCTTCGTGCAGTTCTACTTCGGGCTACCGCTGGCCATGATTGTGCTGTGCGTAACCTTCGTACCCATCTTTCATAAATTAAAGGTTTATACCGCCTACGAGTTTTTAGAAACCCGGTTCGACCTTAAGACCCGTGCCCTTACTTCCCTGTTGTTTTTGATACAGCGCGGGCTTTCTACGGGCATCACCATTTATGCACCCTCCATCATCCTATCAGGTATATTGCATATCAATATTACCTATACTACCCTGTTCATTGGCGGGTTGGTGCTGTTCTACACCGTTTATGGCGGCAGCAAGGCGGTATCGTACACGCAACTGCTGCAGATGACCATCATTTTCTCGGGGATGTTCCTGGCAGGGTTGTTCGTAGTGTTGCTGATGCCCTCAGATATCGGCTTCCTCAAATCCGTCAAGCTGGCGGGCAACCTGGGCCGCATGAACGTTATCGACTGGCACTTCGACCCAAAAAGCCGCTACAATGTGTGGAGCGGTATTATAGGTGGGTTCTTTTTGCAGCTGGCCTACTTCGGTACCGACCAAAGCCAAGTGGGCCGCTACCTCACGGGCTGCTCGGTAGAGCATAGCCGCCTCGGCCTCATCATGAACGGCATGCTCAAGATACCTATGCAGTTCCTTATCCTGCTGTTGGGCGTGTTGGTGTTCAGTTTTTACCAGTTTAACCGCCCACCTGTGTTCTTCAACAATTACGAGGTAGAGCAGGTAAAGAAAAGCAGCTATGCCCCGCAGTTTAACCAACTGGAAGCGCAGTATAATAAAACCTTCGACGAGCGGCGGCTTAAGGTGGATAACCTGTCCAAAGCACTGGATACTAATAATCCGGAGCAGGTTGCCAGGGCAAAAGCCGAGCTAAGCAGCCTTAATAAACAAGCCGGACAAATACGTGCCGATGCCATCGCCGTTATCAAAAAAAGCAACGATAAGGCTAATACCGATGATACCAACTACGTATTCCTCACCTTTGTTACGCAATATTTGCCTAAAGGCTTGATAGGGCTGCTCATCGCCGTGATATTTTTGGCATCCATGGGTTCTACGGCCAGCGGGTTAAACTCGCTGGCATCCACCACTGCGGTTGATTTTTACAAGCGCATCATTAACCCCAACGCATCAGATAAAAGCTATGTGAACGCGTCGCGCCTGGCCACCGTTTTCTGGGGTGTGGTATGCATCGGCATGGCCCTTTACGCCAGCAAAATTGGCAATCTGCTCGAAGCTGTGAACCAATTGGGCTCTTACATTTACGGCACCGTGCTGGGTGTATTTGTTGTTGCCTTTTACTTGAAAAGCATAAGGGCAACACCTGTATTTATCGCGGCGGTACTTACCGAGCTGATTATCCTTTATATGGGTTACAAAGAAACGGTAGCCTACCTTTGGCTAAACCCAATAGGCTGTTTTGCAGTGATTATAATTGCGGCAATTTTAAATACCTTTATCAAACCCCGGCAACCCGCAATTAATTAAGCATGCAAGCAACAGCCGTATCGGCGAATAAAAAACTTTACGGACTAGACCATCTGCGGGCATTCGCTATTTGTTATGTGCTGATATACCATTACCGCCTGTTTGGCCACCCGGATTGGGTCGGCAACATTGCTCCCTTCGGATGGACGGGCGTAGACCTGTTTTTCGTGCTGAGCGGATACCTCATCTCCTCGCACCTGTTTGCCGAACTGGGCAAAACCGACAGCATATCGCTCAAAACGTACTTCATCAAACGGTCTTTCCGCATATTGCCGGCCTACCTGTTTATTGTGGCGGTGTATTTTTTGATACCCGCCTACCACGAGCGCGAGGCATTATCGCAGCTTTGGCGTTTCCTTACCTTCACCAAAAACTTTGGGATGGATACCCGTGTAGAAGGTACATTTTCGCACTCCTGGTCGCTTTGCGTAGAGGAGCAATTTTACCTGGTGCTGCCCGTGGTTCTACTTGGGCTGGCTTATTTTAAGGCAGGGAAGAAGGGCATGCTGCTGCTTGCCGGTGTGTTTATATTGGGCTTCGCGATAAGATGGGTGAGCTGGCAAAGATTGGTGCCTTATCTGGATACCGATGCCCAGGGTGCATTATACCGAACCTATATCTATTACCCAACCTACAACCGGTTAGATCCGTTATTGGTGGGCATCGCGATCTCTGCATGGTATCACTACCGGCCTGGTATTATTCCCAAAATAGCAAAGGCTGCCAATTTGTTAATACTAGCAGGTATGACGGTGCTGATAGCAGCCTATTTTGTTTCCAAAGACGAAGGCAAAATACTGGCCCCGCTTTTTGGCTTCCCACTGGTAGCTATTGGCTACGGCCTAATCGTGATGGCGGCAGTGCACCCGGCGAGCATCTTGTTCAAGCACCGTTCTGCCATTACCGAAAAAATCGCAACGCTATCTTATAGCCTCTACCTATCGCACAAAGGGCTGATGCCTTTAACCCAAAAGTTGCTTGCACCTTACGGCATCAACCCTAATAGCAACCTGGCTATGCTGATATGCTTTACCGTTGTGGCGATAGGTGCCATACTATTGCATGTTATAGTAGAAAAACCATTTTTGAGGATGCGCGACAGGGTACTAAAGCCAAAGCTTCAACCTATCGCTGTGCCAGCCTAAGCGTCTTGAAGTAGATAACTTGAGTGGGAAACAAAAAGATTAACCGTCCAGCAGGAAAACAAAAAGCTCTTTTGGCCCGTGGGCACCTAAAACCAATGTCTTCTCGATATCGGCAGTGCGGCTGGGGCCGGTTACGGTGGTTATCATCGATGGGATGCGGTCGGCATATTTTTCTTTGATCAGCTTGAAGCCGTCTTTAAGGTCCATTACCAGTTGCGAGGTATAAGCCAGCACGATGTGTACCGGCGGGTAAATGCTTAGCCTGCGGCCAGCTGCATTTGCGTTGGAGAGCATAATGCTGCCATTGCGGGCTATCAATGCCTCGCAAAGCGTAAAGCCAACTTCGGCCTGTTCAAAATCTTTATCGGTTTCAAAAAAAGGATACTCGTAGGTATTGAGCACCTGCTGCAGGGCGGGTTCCCAGCAGTATATCTTGTGCCATTTACGCTCTTCGGCAAGTTCCAGCAGGTTTTCTATAAATTGTACCTCGTCTTCGCAGAAAACGAACTGGCCGCTAACGGCGGTAAATTGCTCCGCAAAAACCACTTCCAGCAGTTCGTCATCGGGCGGGTACATCGGCAGGTCTTCCAGAGAGGGGTAGGGATTATCGCGCTTCTCTAAAAGCGCCTTGCGCACTTTCTTCAGCAGCTTTTCTTTCGATGTAGTAATATCCCTCATGTTAAGCCTTTAGTATAAAGTAAAAAGTCGTAAGCCGTTCCTAATTTCAGGACTTTAGACTTACGACTTCAGACTTTTTAAATATTAATCCTTGCCTATCGGGTCTTCCTCGGTTCCTTCAATCCTCGAAAGTTCGGGGTTTATCAGGCTATCCGGGATGGCGTTGTTATCCGGTATCAGGGTAGGCTCACCGTTAACGAATTTATCGTACGCTGTACGATGTTCAAACGGGCGCTTGCCTAATATATCTTCCAAATCCGACTGGAACAGCACTTCTTTCTCCAATAGTTTCAGCGCTACAGCCTCTAAGCCCTCGCGGTGTTTGATCAGCAGCTCTTTGGTGCGGGCGTAAACCACATCCACCAATACACGTACCTCGGCATCTATCAACTCGGCCGTGGCATCAGAATAAGGCTTGATAAACTGGTTCTCGCCTTGCGGATCGTAAAACGACAGATTACCTACCTTATCGTTCATACCATATATTTTCACCATGCCGTAAGCCAGGCGGGTAATGCGTTCCAAATCGCTCAGGGCACCAGTTGTTACCTTGCCAAAAACAATGTCTTCGGCAACGCGGCCACCCATCGATAGGGTCATGTCGTCAATCAGTTCTTCTTTGGCTACCAAAAAGCGTTCGTTTGGCAGGTACTGGGCGTAACCCAATGCAGCCACGCCACGCGGAACGATGGTTACCTTAACCAGCGGATCGGTATGTTCCAAAAACCAGCCTGCTATAGCATGGCCTGCTTCGTGGTAAGCAACCACGCGTTTTTCTTCGGGAGAGATGATTTTGTTCTTCTTTTCTAAACCACCAATTACACGGTCTATCGCGTCCTGGAAATCCAGCATATCTACTGCTTCTTTGTTCTTACGGGCAGCAATCAGGGCAGCCTCGTTACAAACATTGGCAATTTCGGCACCTGCAAAACCCGGGGTTTGTGCAGATAGTTTCTTGGCATCTACGCCTTCAGATAGTTTGATAGGCTTTAAGTGAACCTTAAATATCTGCTCACGGCCAATCAAATCGGGTTTATCAATAGATACCTGCCTGTCAAAACGTCCCGGGCGCATTAATGCAGAGTCCAGCACATCCGGGCGGTTGGTAGCAGCTAATATGATGATACCGCTATCGGTACCGAAACCATCCATCTCCACCAATAACTGGTTAAGCGTGTTTTCGCGCTCATCGTTACCACCTACAATATTGTTTTTACCACGTGCACGGCCAATAGCGTCAATCTCATCAATAAAGATGATACAAGGCGCCTTATCTTTAGCCTGGCGGAACAAATCGCGAACACGCGATGCACCCACACCCACAAACATCTCCACGAAATCGGAACCCGAAAGCGAGAAGAATGGCACCTGCGCCTCGCCTGCAACGGCTTTAGCCAACAGGGTTTTACCTGTACCCGGAGATCCTACCAGCAATGCGCCTTTTGGTATCTTACCGCCCAGGTTAGTGTATTTTTTAGGGTTTTTAAGGAAATCTACAATTTCCATAACCTCTTGCTTGGCTTCTTCCAAACCGGCAACATCATTAAACGTTACCGATACCTGAGCCTCTTTATCAAACAGCGTAGCTTTTGATTTACCTATGTTGAATATCTGACCACCGGGGCCACCGCCACCGCCGCTTCCCATGCGGCGCATAATGAATAACCAAACGCCCACCAGCAATACCGCCATAATGATGCATTGCACCAACCAGTTGCTCAGCAGGTTTTCTTTGCTTTGCTGGTATTCTATAGAGGTTACCTGTCCATCGTTTACGCTTTTATCAGCCGCGGCTATAGAGGCTTTAAGACTTTCGTAAGAAGCATCGGTAAAGTAGTACTGTGGTCCGTCGGAATTTACCTTTAACGTGCCGGTGTTTTTGTTGGCATCTTTATATTCAGGTTTATTAAGGCTGTCTGCTTTAATGTAAACCTCGGCCACGATCAAATCGCCGTTTTTGTAAGCACTTACTTTCTCAACGTCGCGCTTTTTAAGCATGCTGTTGGCAAAACGCTGAAAGTTGATTGCTTTGCCGCTGTTGCCACCTATTAGGGTTGGCACTATCACTATGCCTATGAGGGCTATAGCGTACAACCACATCAGGTTGAATTTTGGCGGTTTAGGCGTAATCTTTTTATTCGGTATTTTCCTTATCGGTTTCTGGCCATCGGCCTTTTTATCGTTTTCCATTTTTACAAGCTCATCTATCAATAATAAATCATTAAAAAGGGCATTTTTTGTCGAGCCTTACTTAAGCGCTTTTATAGCTTTTAATTTCAGCATCGCCCCATAAATCTTCAACACCATAATACTCGCGCTTATCGGTGCGGAAGATGTGTATCACAACATCAACATAATCCAGCAGTATCCATTCGCCATGTTGCAGCCCTTCCTTGCGCCAGGGGTCCTGCTGCGTGGCTTTATAAATTTCCTCCTCAACGCTGTTTGCTATTGCTTTTACCTGTGTGGCAGAATCGGCGTGGCAAATCACAAAATAATCTGCTACCGAGCTTTTGATGTTCCGGAGGTCGAGCCTCACCAGTTCATTCCCCTTCTTTTCCTGCATGCCGTGTATGGCCAGTTCAGAAATGTAGGTGGATTCATTTATCACTTTACTTTTTACCATCAAAAAGAATTAGTTTTGAACGATTGGGGTTTATAAATTATTATACGTTGCAAAATAACATAATTTCAGGATTATTTGTTGGACAAAATTTAGTGACACTAAAAGAAGTTGACTCCACCAATAATTTCCTCAAAAATATCCTGTCAAATTCCAAGCCAGTACCCGAAGGTACGGTCATTATGGCAGAAAGCCAATACGCGGGCCGCGGGCAGCACCAAAACACATGGCATGCCCAGCCGGGCAAAAACCTAACCTTCAGCCTATTGCTGAACCCTGCTTTTTTATCGCCAACCAGGCAATTCGACCTCACAAGAGCCGTTAGCATAGGGATTTACGATGCCTTGCACCCTTTACTGGGCAGTGCCCTCAAGATTAAATGGCCCAACGATATCTACGTGGGCAACCGCAAGCTGGGCGGTATGCTAATTGAAAATATGATACAGGGCGGACAAATACGCCACTCGGTAATTGGCATAGGCCTCAACATAAACCAGGATGATTATCCCGAAAGCGCCGGGAGTGCCATATCATTACGGCAGATATTACATAGGGATTATGATTTAAAGGAGATATTATCCCAAATTTGCAGCCATATAGAAGGCTGGTACCTGCAATTGAGGGCCGGAAAGATTGATGTAGTAAGGAATACGTACCTGGGCCGACTATATCGGTTAAACGAAGAGGCCGATTTTGCATCTAATGAAAAGCCGTTCCGGGGTACTATCATCAACGTTACCGAAACCGGCCTGCTAGTGGTATTGAAAAATAGCGAAGAAAACATATACGATTTAAAGGAAATTACGTTTTTGAATAAAATAACATGAAGAAAGTATTTTTAGTAATAGCAGCATTGATAATGGCTGTGGGCGCAAAGGCCCAGATAGAATCGCCGGTGAAGTGGTCATATGCCGCAAAAAAAGTAAGCGCAACAGAAGCCATCGTTTATTTGAAAGCGAGTATCCAAAGTGGCTGGCACATTTATTCGCAAACGGTTAAGGATGGCGGCCCGATTAAAACATCGTTTACCTTTACTCCATCAAAAGATTACGCGCCGGTAGGCAAAGCCCTGGAGCCAAAACCGATAACCAAATACGAAGACGTTTTTAAGATGAACGTAGGCTATTTTGAAAAAGAAGTTGTGTTTAGCCAGAAGATAAAACTAAAATCGGCCAAGGCCAGCGCGGTTAATGGCAAGGTAGAGTTTATGGTTTGCAACAACGTGAAATGCCTGCCGCCCGATGAAGTTGCATTCTCTATCCCTTTAGGTAAATAATATTTAACGCCGGATAGCTGATGACCCCTACTAACACCCGTGGCAGCAAGCTGCGCAACCTTATATTGTTCCTTGCGGCTATACTCACCTTTGCTGTTCTTGCGCCAAACAGCGCAAAAGCATTCCAAAAGGCAGATGCAGGCGCGCCTTCCGATTTGCAATTTACTGCCATACCTACCGCTGCAGACAGCATAGCTATCCGCAAGAAAGCCGATTCGGTAGCGAGAGCAAAGACGGATTCGGTTGCAAAGGTGCAGGCAGCGGCGAAAGCAGCGGCAGCAGCAAAAGCCCCGAAATCGCTTTGGCAGCTTTTTGTAATAGGTTTCCTCGGGGGATTTGCAGCCTTTTTACTGCCATGCGTTTATCCAATGTTGCCACTCACCGTTAGTTTCTTTACAAAAAAAGGGGGCACCCGGGCCAACGCAATATGGCAGTCGGTTCTATATGGGCTATCCATTATTTTTATTTATGTTTTTTTCGGCTTGCTTATTACGTTGGTTTTTGGTCCGGCCGCTTTAAATGCGCTGGCTACCAACGGCATTTTTAACTTCTTTTTCTTTTTAATGTTGGTGGTATTCGGCGTATCGTTCCTGGGTGCTTTTGAGATAACCCTACCGAGTTCATTGGCAAACAAACTTGATCAAAACTCCGATAAAGGGGGGCTTGCAGGCATATTTTTTATGGCATCTACCCTGGTGGTGGTGTCATTTTCATGCACAGGTCCGGCTATTGGCGGGGTATTGGCAAGTGCCTTCACCAAGGGTGAAAGGCTTGCTCCAATAATTGTGATGTCGGGCTTTTCGTTAGCAATTGCGTTGCCGTTCACCATTTTCGCCATGTTCCCATCCTTGCTTAAAAGCCTGCCAAAATCAGGCGGTTGGCTTAATAGCGTAAAAGTGGTTTTGGGCTTTATAGAGATTGCCTTTGCGCTTAAATTTTTATCGAATGTAGATCTCGCTTATCATTGGAACCTGATAGACCGCGAGGTTGTTTTATCTATATGGATAGCCATTGGGGTTTTGTTGTCCTTATATCTGATTGGCAAAATAAAATTCGCGCATGATAGCGATATTAAACACCTCACGGTAACACGCACCTTTTTTGCCATGGCGGCATTTGCCTTTACCGTTTACATGATACCGGGTTTATGGGGCGCACCACTAAAATCCATCAGCGCGCTGCTTCCCCCGCTAAGCACCCAGGATTTTGATTTATCTGCAGGCGGCAGCCCAACTGCAGCGGCCCCGGCCAACACTACCACCATCAAAGTAAAAAAATACGAGGAGCTTTTTAAGCGCCTGCCGAAAGTGAAAGGATTAGAGGAATGGTACGATTACGACCAGGCCATTGAGGTTGCTAAACAACTGCATAAACCCATATTGATTGACTTTACAGGCTGGAACTGTGTTAATTGCCGCAAAATGGAGCAGGAAGTTTTTCCAGACCCTGCAATTTTGAAGAGTTTGCAAAACGATTTTGTGATGCTTCAAATGGTCATAGACGAAAAGACAGATCTGCCCGCTGCGGAGCAGTATAAATCCACAGTGACGGGCAAAAACATTACTACTATTGGCGGTAAGATGCTGGATTATGAGATATCCAAATACAACTCTAACGCGCAACCGTTTTATGTAATCGTTAATGAAAAAGGCGAATCGCTTGTGCAGCCACAGGGGGCAAGCGATATAGAAACCTTTAAAGCATACCTTGCCAGTGGCCTTGCCGCTTACAAAGCTGCCAAATAAGCCCGCCATTTAAATCAATATAAGCTCATCGCCTTTTATAGCATTCATTCTCGCCGAAAAAGTGTAAATTCGCCGTGATTTTGGGGAGCAGTGTATAGCTAACACTATTTACGCCGCCTCAAAGCCATGCAAACACACTTATACAGGATATAGGGCGTTTCCCTCTGAGACAAAATGACGCAGATTAAAAAAATAGGACTCTTTACATCGGGCGGCGACGCGCCGGGAATGAATGCTGCTATCCGCGCGGTAGTACGTACCGCCAAATACTATAATATCGAAGTAATTGGCATACGCCGCGGTTACGAAGGCATGATAAACGGCGAATTTTTCCCGATGGACGGAAAATCTGTTGCCAACATTATACAACGTGGCGGCACCATCCTTAAAACTGCCCGCAGCGAACAGTTCAAAACCGCCGACGGCCGCCGCCTGGCTTACGACCAGTTGATGAATCACGGCATACAAGGCCTTGTCGCAATCGGCGGCGATGGTACCTTTACCGGCGCACGCATATTTGGCAGCGAATACGATATGCCGGTTGTTGGCCTTCCCGGTACTATAGATAACGACCTTAACGGCACCGATTTTACCATCGGTTACGATACCGCCATTAATACCGTAATTGATGCGGTGGATAAGATACGCGACACGGCGGAATCGCATGACAGGCTTTTCATAGTAGAGGTAATGGGCCGCGATAGCGGGCTGATTGCCTTGCGCACCGGCATCGCATCGGGCGCGGAAGCCATCATCATCCCCGAAACCAACAGGGATATCAATGCCTTGATGGAGCGCTTAGAGAACGGGCGTAAGGATAAATCATCAAAAATTGTGATGGTAGCCGAAGGCGAAGACCCGGGTGGCGTATTTGAGATAGGCCGCCAGGTAAAAGAAAAATTCCCGAATTACGATACCCGCGTATCTATTTTGGGCCACATACAGCGTGGCGGTAAGCCCTCTTGTATGGATCGGGTTTTAGCAAGCCGCGTGGGTGTTGCCGCTGTTGAGGCCCTGCGCGACGGGCACCGCAACGAGATGATCGGCATCGTTCACAACGAAATCTCCTATACGCCGTTTGAGCACGCCTGTAAACATCACGTAGAAATAAATGCCAACTTTTTGAAGATAGTAGAGATATTATCGATTTAAGCCGCTAAAAATGAAAACAAAAGCGCTATTTATAGCGTTTTTTGCAAAACCCTTGCCGCATTAGGCAGGGGTTTATTATTTTAGTGCGCATACAAAAAATTACCCCATGGAAATATTTACCGACCCGGAAGCCTGGGTATCCCTCATAACGCTGACTGTACTGGAAATCGTACTCGGTATTGATAACGTGATATTCATCTCTATCCTGTCGGACAAGTTGCCCAAAAACCAACAGGCACGCGGGCGCAAACTGGGTTTGGCCGGGGCCATGATAACCCGCGTTTTGCTGCTGCTATCAATTACGTATGTAATGAAACTTACCAAGCCGTGGTTTAACCTTTCGGATTTGATTGGTGTTACCGACCCTGAATGGGTAGAGAAACTGGCCATCTCGGGCCGCGATCTGATACTCCTCATCGGCGGGATGTTCCTCATCTACAAAAGCACGGCCGAAATACACCATAAAATAGAGGGCGAAGAAGACGACGCCGGCAAAGTAAAACCCAAATCGTTTTGGGCCACCATCTTCCAGATTATGCTGCTGGATATCGTGTTCTCGCTCGATTCTGTAATTACGGCAGTAGGCATGGCCAGCCATGTAGAGATTATGATAGCCGCCGTGGTAATAGCCGTGGGCATTATGATGTGGGCATCGGGCGGCGTGGCGGCATTCGTAAATAAACATCCTACGGTGAAAATGCTGGCACTCTCCTTCCTGCTGCTGATAGGCGTATCGTTGATAGCCGAAGCTTTGGAGCAGCATATCCCGAAGGGGTACATCTACTTCGCTATGGCTTTCTCGGTACTGGTAGAGATGCTGAACCTGAAGATGAAGGGAAAGCGTACGGCAAATGCAGCAAAGGCGGCCAAAGCAACGGCTAAGAAATAAAGCTAAGCCGGTTTACCTTAAGATGGTGACGTATCCGCTGAGCATTTGGTTTTTGAAACCAAGATAGATTACGTAATAATAGGTGGAGGCCGGCAAAGCCTTGCCGTTCCGTGTGCCGTTCCAGGCGGTTTGGTACCCACGCGATTGGAACACCTGGCTGCCATAACGATTATAAATATTTACGACGCAGTTAGGGTAGCTTGCAATGCCGCTGATGGTCCATACATCATTCGTTCCATCGTCGTTTGGTGTAAAGGTGTTTGGCGCTGTAACCTGCTTTACAACATAAACGGTTATAGGTTGGCTATGCGCCGGCGTACTGCAGATGGCTGTAGGGGTAGCCGTACAAGTTACGATATCGCCGTTTGTGAAATCATTGCTTGCGAAAACCGTGCTGTTGTCTCCCGCAGGGCTACCATTGATATACCACTGGTAAATAACATCGCCAATTGCATCCTGCACTGTGGCCGTAAAAGTAATTGTGGTTCCCTCCAATACCGAATTTAACGAAGCCTCGATGCTTACCGAGGGTGTTTGCGGCGTTACCAGATCTACAGTTAGCGCATTAGAAGGCACCGGATAACCGGCAACGCAATTATCATCGGTATTGGTGACGGTACAGCTAACCACATCGCCTTTTTTAAGCGAAGTGCTGATCAGCCTATCGCTATTAGTACCTGCATTTGCGTTGTTTACTTTCCATTGATAACCTGGATGGGCACCCCCATTTTGTACGCTGGCTGTAAAAGTTATGGTGCCACCTGCGCATGGCGAGGCATAGCTGGCCGAGATATTAACAGATGGCAACAGCGGCATTACCACCGTTAGCGTTCGCGATACCGGCGTGGCCGATACGTATAAGGGCGGGTTTGCATTTTGAGAAACAGTGATGACTGCGTTCCCTACGCCCATGATATGCACCTTGCCAGCCGGAGAAACCGTAGCAACTGCAGGGTTACTGCTGGTAAAGGTTAGGGGTATAACAGCATTTGAGGAGGATGTTTCGGTATCGAAATCGGCATCGCAAACCGTTTTAACGGCAATAGGCGACATATCAACTTCCAAATGCTCTACTACCGTAAGTTGCTGGCTTACCGCGTTGGCTGGATAATAGTTGGCGTTACCCACCTGGTTAGCTGTTATAGTAGTAATGCCCGGCCCTACTAAATGAATTAAGCCATTGGCTGTAGGCACGGCCACAGCGGGATCGCTGCTGGTGTAAACAATCGGCGTTTCGGTATTGGTGCTTGTTCCACCCGGATCATAGTTGTTGTTTGCATCTAATTGCGGATCCTGCTGCGAAGGAAGGGTAATGATGGAAGGCTTTAAAGGTGGGGTAGCCTGTACCGCAATGCTTAAGGTTGTGGTGCTGCTGCCGCCACCATTGTAAGCCGTTATGGTATATTCAGTAGCAGGCCAAAGCGCTGTAGGCTGGCCCGAAACTATGCCCGTAGTGGCATCAAAAACAAGGCCCGGCGGCAGCACCTTGTCAATAGTATAGCCCGATACGATTAGCTTTTTCGCGAGATCGGCTGTGCCGACAAATAAATTTCCGCGTCCATCAAGCATTATTCCAATGGGAGAGCCAAAAAAGTTCTGTCCGTTAGGGTCTCCGCTCACTGGTATTATTGTTACGATACCTGCCGGCGACACCCGCTTTATCCGGCCTTCATTTTGGTCGGCAACGTATAAATTCCCGGTTCCATCTATCCTAAGTTCTCTGGGGAAAGTAAAGCCTGTTGCAAAAGTTGTTACATCGCCGGCGGCGTTTATCTTGCGGATAACGCCATTAGACGAGTCGGAAACATACAGGTTGCCCGCAGCGTCGACCTCCACGGCGGTTGGGGTAGAAAATGAGACAGATAGCCTGGGCCCATTGGTTTGGGTTCCCCCGCCGGCATAGGTAGTAACTACTCCTGCGGGTGTTATTTTGCGTATGAGGTTGTTGGCCTGGTCGGCAACGTAAACATTTCCTGCAATATCAACAGTCAGACCCCGGGGATTGTTAAAGCTTGCGGCGGCCCCGGTGCCATCATTTGCCCCGGGTGTAGGGTTGCCCGCCAAAGTAGATACCAGCCCGCCGGGGGTTATTTTCCTGATCATGTTGTTAGCCTGATCGGACACATATATATTGCCGGCGGCATCTGTAGCCAATGCATCGGGTGTGTTGAAAGATGCTAATGTTCCCTGGCCATCAGCAGTACCAATGGCTCCGCTTCCGGCGAAAACAGATTGCGCGCCCGGCGCGGTTACCTTGATAATCTGGTTATTGCCCCAATCGGCCACGTAAACAACGCCTGCCGCATTTACAGCTACGCCGGTAGCGGTAGAAAACCCCGAAGCATAGTCACTTACCTGGCCATAAATAGTGGCCGGTACGGCACCGCCGCTGTTAGTCGGCACAATTGGCGTTATGGGCGCATTGATAAGAAAAACCTGCGGCGTTTGATAGCTGATATTGGGCGGAGGGACAGTTGTTATAACCTGGTTTACAGCAACGCTTGAATTGATTGTTTTTTTGTGTTGAGGCGCAGCATATGTGACACTGTACCGGGGTGCTTGGGCAAAAGCACAATTGAAGCTTAAACACAAGCAGAAAAATAAAATAAGCCGGTAAGCGCTATAGTGCATCAGGTGTCGGTTCTAACAAATCTATTCCCATAGATACGAAAAAAACCGGCCAATGGCAAACCATTGCGCTAATTTACCCGCAACGCCGTAAAAATTGTTGACGGCCATTCATATTACAAAAAACAAAGGCGGGGTTGTCGCCCCGCCTTTGATGCTATTTGAATTTGTTTTTTAAAGCCGCCAGCTTACTCATCATATCCATCTCCGGTTCCGGAGCCGGCTTATTGGCGGGGCGCTGCACAAAGGGTTTTTGTGGCGGGCGGTTGTCGCGCGGTTTTGCAGCAACGGGCGCTTCGCGCTTCTCGTTCTCTTTCATCGATAAAGATATGCGCTTGCGGTTGGCGTCAACCTCGGTAACGGTAACTTCTACCTTTTGATGCACCTTCAATACTTCGTTAGGATCTTTGATGTAGCGGTTGGTGATTTGGCTTAAGTGTACCAAACCATCCTGGTGTACGCCGATATCCACAAACGCGCCGAAGGCAGTGATATTGGTTACGATGCCCGGCAGTTTCATACCCACTTTCAAATCATTGATACCGTTAACACCATCAGTAAAACTGAAGGCTTCGAACTGTTCACGCGGGTCGCGGCCGGGTTTGGCAAGCTCGGCCATGATATCGTTTAGCGTAGGCAAACCTACCGTATCAGAAATATACCTTTGCAGCGGGATAGATTTGCGCAGCTTGTCGTCGCGCATCAAATCCTGCACTTTGCAGTTCATGTCTTTGGCCATTTGCTCCACCAACGCATAACGCTCGGGGTGCACAGCGCTGGTATCCAAAGGGTTTTCGGCTCCGCGTATGCGCAGGAAACCTGCTGCTTGTTCATAGGCTTTATCGCCAAGCCGGGCAACTTTCTTCAATTGGTCCCGGCGTTTAAAGGCACCGTTTTGGTTGCGGTACTCCACAATGTTTTGTGCCAGTTGCGGGCCAAGGCCCGATACGTAGGCTAATATTTGTTTAGATGCCGTGTTCAGCTCTACGCCAACGGCGTTTACGCAACTTACGACGGTATCATCAAGCGAGGTTTGCAATTTATTCTGATCCACATCGTGCTGGTACTGGCCCACGCCGATGGATTTTGGGTCGATTTTTACCAGCTCTGCCAGTGGGTCCATCAGCCTGCGGCCGATGGAAACCGCGCCGCGCACGGTAATATCCTTATCCGGGAATTCTTCCCTTGCCACATCCGATGCCGAGTAGATGGATGCCCCGCTTTCGTTCACCATTACGATAACTGCTCCCGGCAAATTCAGGTTACGTACAAACACTTCGGTTTCGCGGCCTGCAGTGCCGTTGCCTATGGCTATAGCCTCAATTTTATATCGTTCGAACAGATGCTGTACGGTTTTTTCGGCTTCTTTGGCCTGCCCTGCGCCCGTGTGTGGGTAAATGGCGGTGTTCTCTAACAATTGCCCCTGTTCGTCCAAACAAACAAGCTTGCAGCCGGTTCGGAAGCCGGGGTCAATGGCCATCATACGTTTTTGCCCAAGTGGTGCGCCCAACAAAAGCTGGCGGGCATTCTCGGCAAATACGCGGATAGCTTCCTCGTCAGCTTTCTTTTTGGTGAGCAGGCGTATCTCTGTTTCCATCGATGGCTTCAGCAGTCGCTTGTATCCATCGCTGATGGCCAGGCCAACCTGCGATGAAGCGCCGTTACGCCCTTTGATGAATTCGCGCTCCAGCAGGGCTAATGCTTCTTCTTCGGTTGGTTTTACATCCAGCCAAAGGATTTCTTCCTTTTCGCCGCGGCGCATAGCCAGTATACGGTGTGATGGTGCCGATTTAACAGGCTCCGTCCAGTCGAAATAGTCTTTGTATTTGATGCCTTCTACCTCCTTACCATCGGCAACCTTTGATTGGAATGTACCTTTCTCGGTAAACAGTTCGCGCATTTTGGCGCGGGTTTCGGCATGCTCGCTAATGTATTCAGCAATAATATCGCGTGCTCCGGCCAGGGCTTCTTCGGTATTCTTTACGCCCTTTTCCTCGTCGATATATTTACCGGCTTCCAGTTCAGGGTCGAAGTTCTTTTGCTCCAGCAATACGTCGGCCAGTGGCTGCAGGCCCTTCTCGCGGGCTGCCGTTGCGCGGGTTTTGCGTTTTGGGCGGTAGGGCAGATAAATATCCTCCAGCAGCACCATGGTTTCGGCGGCGTTTATTTTCGCTTCCAGGTCCGGCGTAAGCTTGCCCATATCCGTAAGCGATTTCAGGATGGCCTCGCGGCGTTTATCCAGATCGCGCAGTTGCTGCACGCGGTCGCGTATGGCGGCTACCTGCACCTCGTCAAGGCTACCGGTTACCTCTTTGCGGTAACGGGAAATGAAGGGCACGGTTGCGCCCTCATCTAACAAGGCGATAGTTGCGTTTACCTGTTTAGAACTTACAGAAAGCTCTTGAGCTATTTTGATATCGTGATTGATCATACTTTCAATTTCGGACTGCGAAGTTGGCACTCTTTAGCCACAAATCAAATTAGAATTTTTTAAAGGAATGTTGATGAGCGGGTTTATTTAAATCAAAAAAGCCCCCGCTTACACGGAGGCCTCTGCTGAACATATATATTGGAATTTACGAAAGTGTTGCTTACAAAGCTGCGGCATCGTTAGCAGCAGCTACGAATTTGTTGGTTACTTTGTCTTGTTTTACCGCGGCAACCAGTTCGCTTTGATTTACAGTTGCAGATTGGTCGTGTGTTAAAGTGTACTCGTTAACGTTACCTTTTATATCTGCTTTGGCGCGGTCGTTTACGGTGATGCTGGCTTTGTAGGCATCAAGGTTTAATTGTGCTGATGCATTGTTGAACAAATCAACGTTCAGCTCTATTTTAGACAAGTTGCCAAATGATTTAACTTGTGAGTTGTCATAAGCAGAGATGGCACGCAGATCGGCAGCAGTTACCCAAACCACTAAGGTTTTAGCGTTGTAGGATGCAATGCGCAATACACCGTTATCGTTTTGCACCATGGCGCTTTCTGCGTAGTACTTGTTGTAAACCTTTACCTGGTCGGCTGCGCCGTCTGATACAAACAGTTGCACGTTGCCGCGGATTTCGATTTTTTTGATCTGGCTTACGTTAGTCAGCACGGTGCTAACTTCTTCTTCGGCTTTGTTGTTTGTTGCTGCGAAGGTTGTTGATACAGTACCTAAGGCTAAAGTAAGAACGGTTGCTATGGTTAAGAATTGAGTTTTCATGATTATAATATTTTGATTGTGAGTGCTTTTTGTGTTTTTCGTTTTATTAAATACACACATATGACGCACCCAAACCACATCCGTTACAGCGGTTTTGGGCCTAATAGATGTACGGCGGGATTATGTCGGTAAACGGTAGAAAAGGGTCGGCGAAAAGATGGGGGAAATTGCGGTAGGAGGGAGTTCAAATCATAGCGATGGTTTTCAAACCCATCGCTATGATTTAATTATCAAAGTAAGAGAACGAGTAAGGTTCGTTATGCGGCAGCTTTAATAACCCTTTTTCTTTGAGGTAGTTCATCCATTCTTTGGCCCGTTCATTGGCGTTGCAACTGTATAAGTCGCCCGAATGGCATAGCTTTTTAGGAAAGCCCAGGGTGGTTTTAAACGTAAGCTCTAAAAGTTTTACCATTAAATACACTTCGTTGTTTCGCTTCCCGCCGCCGCCACCAACAAAGGCTGTTACAACATTATACTTCAAAATATCATAAACCTTATCGTAGCTTAATTTACCATTGGCTTGCAGGTAGGTTACCCCACCTTGGTTTAGGTAATGGCTGTACACCTCATACTCCGAATGACTGGTATAATAGTTTAGGAATTCCTCCCTGGCTAACGAATCCTCAAAATCAGTAAACGTGAAGCCAAAATCGCTATCTAAAAAAGCGTACTTCTCCCACTTCCAGCTAAAAAAATTAACCGGCTCTAAAAGCTTAACGGCTGTGCCTATTTGCTGATAATTTATTTTTTCCAGTAATTCTTTAACCGCATACTTTAGCGTGTCTTTATTTGTACTGCTTCTCAATATACTATCAAATGCGCCTTTAAAATCCTTAATTCGGTTATCACTGTTTGTGTCGCCAGGCTTCTGCGCCTTATTACCATCGCTTTTACCGGATTGAGTAAGCGCTATAGCCCTTGGCAGTTGTATAACAACGTCGTTATCAACAGGCCTCAAAGCGTTAAGGCGTTCCAGGGTTAGGTTGCCGGTTTTTACAAACTTTAGCAGGTAATTATAGCCTGTGCCGCTGATGGCCAGATCATGATATAGCTTAGATTTCTTTAAATAGAGGCTCAATTGAGTTTTATCGGCAATAATTTTGCTCCAATTTTTAGAATAGAATATATCGATTATCCTCCCGGCGGAATGCGTATAATGGAAATCCTGCTCGTACAAAAGGCTCCAATACTCAAAAGCGGTAATATCTTTTAACGATAGGCTGACAACGATTTTATCCTCCAATTGCCTCCTTTTCGCGAAAGATAGCTCGCCTCGCAACATTTGCACTAACTGCCTTAAGCTCTCTGTACCTTTAAAATCAATGTTATTACGCTTACAATAATCCGTTAACAAAACCATTTGCTTTAAAAACCGATAAGGAAAGGAGGGTAATTCTCCATTTGCATCTATGGATGCCTTATTATAGTTATCGGCTAATTTGATGACCTCTGCCGGATTGCAGGTAGTTAAATATATAAAAGCATTCATCGCGGCCGTATCTGTTTCCGATTGTAGTCGTTCAAAGTAAGACGCAATCCGCAAAGGTGGCGCTGCCTTTATCCCGGAATTCATAAAAACATTTTTAGTTGCATCCCATTGAAACGCCTCATAGTTTTTTGCAAAAAAAATCAGCAAATTTTCTCTCGAGGGTAAAAAAAACTCTTTTTCAATGTGATGCGTTATTTCGCCCTTTTCGTTCCGAACGCCGACATCAACCCCTGTGAGCAGTTGAAGCAAATTAATATAATCAGCCGCATCGTTATGATATTCATCAAAGCGGTATCTGTTGCGGTAAAGCCGGGCTGCAATTTTATAAAGTGCATAATTGTCTTTTAACCCGATAAGCATGTCGATATCACCATCCTTAAGCCATGGCAAGTTTAACAGCCTATCCGCTGCCCTGTGTAAATCGCCATTTCGTAAATAAGTAAGCTCAAGCGCTTCGATTTCAACATCCCGGCGGCTCATTGGGGTCAGCAAAAACACGCCTGCATCTACATCGAAGGTTATTTTATCAAAATTCGCGTCTATAAATTTTAGCCAATCGGAAGTGGAGGTTTTGGTATCAAGGTTAATCTCGCTTTGCAAAAAGGAGACGTTTTCAGTTATGAGATCCAGGGCTACATCTTTTTGGCGGGGCTTGAGTATATGATAACCTAAAAATCTGGTTACTTGGTTGGTGCTATCCAGATAAGGAGCAATAGCCAACAGGGCCGTTTTATTGCCATTCCTTAGCGCTTTGCCAATGCTATCTAATTTGCTGCCGGCAAATTGCGGGGCCTGTTTAAATGAGGCCTGTACAGCATCCCTAAAAAAAGGCAGTTTTGCTGTGTCCTTAATGGTTATTTGCGCCAGACAGCAAACAGGCAGGGCGATTATGGCAAGGGTGATTATAAATGTTTTCAACGGCGGCTAAGGTGTTTGTTAAATATACACAAGATGCCGGGTTTACCCATTTTCCATAAGCCCCCAAATATTTTGAGCAAATTAAAGGCTCCCCCTTCAGGGGGTCGGGGGGCTGGGCCTAAAACGGCACAATCACTTTCACGCTCAAATTCCTCCCGATGTTGTATATGCCCAGCCTGCCGTTTGGCGAGGCATTGTAGTATTCGAAATACTTGAGCCGGTTGAGGTTTGATTGATAGGCCACATCGAAGAGGTTATCAGCCTGCAAAAACAAATCAAACAGGGGCTTGCCGCCTTTACGGCCCACCGTTGCGCTGATACCGGTATTGATTAGGGTATACCCCGGCGTGGCGGTTTCGGTATTATGGAGGGCATAGAAGCGGTGTTGCGCTGAATAGATATCGGCCTCGGCACGTAAGCTTACCTTGCTGAATATACCATATACACCCTGCAACTTAATGCCCACCTGCGAGCGCACATGCAGCGGCGGGATAAAGGGCAGGTATTTGGCGGCACCGTTGCTTTGCGCTACCAGCTTCTCGTTTTGGTTTAGACCGACTACATAGGCCAGGCTGTTATTAAACGACAGCCACTTTAAGTTATGCGGATGCAGGTTTAACGTAAACTCGGCACCGTAAAGCCGCGCTTTCGACTGCTGGTATTGGTAGGTGCTATTGCCGGGCACGATAACAACGGGGTTGCCATCGGCATCATCAAGCCGCGACTGGTAAATGTAGTTTTGCACCTGGTTGTTGAATAGCTCGGCGGTAATGTCGGCATCTTTGAGGTAAGCAATAATGCCCAAATCTTCCTGCAAATTAAACTCGGGCACAAAGCTGCGGTTGCCCAGGTAAACGATGTGCGCGCCCGGGTCAAGGCCATTACTGCCAATCTCGGTAATGTTGGGTGCGCGATAGCCGCGTGCAATGTTGGCCTTCAGCAACAACCGTTCGTTCAGGTTATAAGTGAGGCCTATACTGCCCGATATACCATGGTAGTTGTGGTTAAAATTGGGGAACTGTAGTCGACCGCCGGGGGTATTGGCCGCAACGCGCTGCTCAAAACCGTTGCCCGGGTTTGGCCCCACATAAAAATCGTCCCAACGGATATTTCGGGTATCGTACCGTATACCGCCGGAAATATCGGCATTGCCGATAGTTTTTTTCGCGAAAAAGAAACCACCCACATCGAACAAATTATAATCGGGGATGGGGAAATCGGTTGCCGCCTTGCTGCGGTTAGTCTGGTAAATGCCATTGAGACCAAAGCTGGTTTCCAAACCGGCAAAAACCGGGGGACTGTAGCGTAAATCGTAATTTAGGGTATTCAGCGTAACATACAGCCCTGCCTGCTGCGGTTGTGTGGGGTGATTATACTCGCGGCGTACGCTTTGCTGCCCGCCAATAGATGCATCAAGCACACCATCGCCCAGTTTAAACTCGTTTTTACTGTAGATACGGTAATGCTGAATGTGTTGATGCAACGGTGTTATGGCGTATGATTTTAGCAGGTCCTCGGGCGCAAAAGGGCGGTTTTTGATGTCGTCGTTCGGGCCTTCGGCAACCTGTTTGGTAAATTTACGGGTAAGCGAATCGCGGCTACCATCGGGTATTTCCTGCTGGTTATTGTAAATAGTGGCCGCCAGTTGTGAGTAGCCCCACTTTTTATCGGTACGCAACATGGCCGAGAGGATGTACTCCCTAAAGGCCGAGTTATACACCGGCCCGTCTATCTTATTCTGGTAGTTGTGCGCCATTTTCCCCGTTGCCCTAAAGGCGTATTTCCAGTCGGCTTTTTTGTAGGATAGCCCTACCGACGAGCCGACGAGCCCGTTATTGCTATGGTAATCGGCAATCCAATCGCCATTCAGCTTGCCGTCATCCCCATTAGGGATGTAAGGTATCAGGTTGATAACCCCGGCCAGCGCATCTGAGCCATAGGTGAGGCTGGCCGGGCCTTTGATCACCTCGGCGCGGGTAATGCCGTATTGGTCTATCTCTATGCCGTGCTCATCGCCCCACTGCTGCCCTTCCTGGCGTATGCCGTCGTACAAAGTCAGCACCCGGTTATAGCCCAATCCCCTGATGAAGGGCTTGGAAATATTTGGCCCCGTGGTAACCGCCGTAACGCCCGGCACGCCTTTGATAATGGCATCGATGATGTTATTATTTACATGCTGGTCTATCTCTTTTTTATTCATTACCACAATTGGCACCGGGTTGCTGCGTAGCTGCGTAGCGCGCGATACACCGGTTACCACCACTTCGTTCAACTGGGCGTTGCCTTCTTTTAAGTCGGCGCTGAGGGATGATGCTGCGCCATCGGTTATGGTAGCCTTGCTGCGCTCGGGATAATAGCCCAGGCTGCTGAATACCACCTGGTATTGGCCTGCGGGCAAATTGTTGATTTGGTAGTGCCCCTGTTCATCGGTTTTAGCGCCATGCCTGGTGCCTGCAATCGTTACGGTGGCGTAAGCCAGGGGGGCATTATTAGCAGTTACCTTGCCGGTTAAACTCCCATTTTGGGCGAAAGCAGTTGATACACAAAGCAAATATAGGGCAAGTATTAGATAGCGCATTCGATATTATTTTGCACAAACGTATCAATAAAAATTGAGTAATTAAATAAATAAAATTAGGCAAGCCTAATTTTATTTACAACGAATGTTTTTTGTTTATGTTTGTACAAGCCAATATTTGCCATGCACACGCTATCAGAAGAAAATTATCTTAAATGTATTTACCGCCTTTGGCAGGATAAGGGCGAGAAGATTACCCCAACGGCTATTGCCGAGTGGCTGGGCAACAACCCGGCATCGGTAGTAGATATGATACGTAAGCTTACCGATAAGCAACTCATTGTTTACGATAAGAAGAAAGGCGTGGAGTTAACTCCTCAGGGCCAGAAAGACGCTACGTTAATTGTGCGCAGGCACCGCCTTTGGGAGGTGTTTTTATTGGAGAAACTGGGTTACCATTGGGACGAGATACACGATATTGCCGAGGACCTGGAGCATATTAAAGATGCCACCCTGGCCGACAGGCTGGATAAGTTCCTGGGTTTCCCGGAGTACGACCCGCATGGCGACCCAATACCTAAGGCCAACGGCAAAATGGCCAAACGCCACTCCATTACCCTGGCCGATGTTAAGCCCGGCACGCATTGCCGCGTAGCTGCTGTTAAAGATACAACGAGTGCTTTTTTGCAATACCTGCAAAAGCTGGATATCAGCATCGGCACAAAAATTCAATTGATAGAAAAAATACCCTTCGATGGTTCGCTGGTGATAAGCATAGCAGGCGGCGAGCGCACTACGGTTTCGCAAAAATTTGGGGAAAATATACTGACGGATATTTAGGGCTGCTGCCGGCAGCTTATTGGTCCAGATGGTTTTCAGAGCCTTCTTCCTGCTCTTTATGCTGGTATTTGTATTTCATAATTACCAGTATAGTAGCCGCGCTGAACATAAGGGTTGGGATAACCGCCACTACCAGGCGCCAGGTTTGGTGCGAATCGATAGCCTTGTTAATGGAATTTACGCCTACCGCTACCATCCCGATGAAAATCATCAGCGGTACGATTAGTTTGCGGTTCTCGGGTGTTGCCATTATTTAAAGTTACACAAAAAACAATACAATTAATATTAATTTAACAGATAAAGTTAATTAACAGCACTATACGGTTCCGTTCCCGGGCAAAACTCTCCTACGTAAACTATCTTTTCTTCAAAAATTCGGTGCGCAGCACAATGCTCATACCGTCTACTTTGCAATCAACTTCCTCGTCGTTGTCCGTCAACCGGATTTTTTTTACCAGGGTACCCTGCTTAAGCGTGGTGCCGCCGCCTTTTACTTTTAAACTTTTTATCAGTGTTACGCTGTCGCCATCGTTCAATTGGTTGCCGTTGCTGTCTTTTACTATAAAATCGCTCATGGGGGCAAAGTTACGTATAACTTTAAATGGCTGCCCTTAGCGGATAATCATGCCGGCGGATATAATGAATTTTATTTGCTGATAATAATTTCCTAAATTGCTCAAAATCAGCAGTCCCTTTGCCGATAACCAATTATCAAAAACACCTAAACTACATAGCATATGAAAAATGTAACCGTCTGCATTGCCTGTGTTTTACTCTCAGTTGGCTACGCTTTTGCGCAAACAGATAAGCCAACCAGCTTAAAAGAGCAGGCCGACCGTTTAAAAACATTTTTCGACCAGCACGAAATAGAGAAGGTTTACCTGCATTTTGATAAACCTTACTACGCCGTGGGCGATACCATTTATTTTAAAGCTTATGTGGCTTCGGGCGAGAAGAACGCTTTAACCCAATTAAGCGGCGTACTATATGCTGATTTGATTGACCCCCAAAACAAAATCGCCATAGCTATAAAGCTGCCTATTGTCGATGGCCTTGCCTGGGGCGATTTTGCCTTGCCCGATTCTTTGCCTGCCGGTAATTACCGCATACGCGCCTACACCAAACTGATGCAGAACTACGGCAGCGACCTGTTTTTCGATAGGGTGATACCCATAGCTGCTATTACCGATAAAGCCCTTAACAACGCCGCTGTAACCATACAAGGCGGCTTGCCCGATATTCAATTTTTTCCGGAAGGGGGCGATTTGGTGCCGGGTATTTCCGCTAAAGTTGCCTTTAAAGCCGTACGTGCAGATGGCACCGGGATAGCAGCAAACGGCATAATTTTTAACCGTGCGGGGAAAGCAGTCGCCAACTTTGCCTCATCGCACCTGGGGATGGGCATAGTAGGTTTCACACCTCGTAACGGCGAAAGCTACCGCGCCGAAATTACCTTTGCCGATGGGTCGAAAAGTAACGTTGCCCTGCCGGCCCCGGATAGCAGCGCTGTTGCCCTGGCCGTGAATAATTTACCCGGCAAGCTTGCTTTAGTCATCAATGCAGGCGATGGCTTCTTCCATGATAACAAAAATCAGCCGCTTACCCTCCTTTTTTATTCTGGTGGTAAACTCAGCACTTTTACTGATAAGCTAACCAACCGGGAGATGAAATTCGACCTGGCGAGCAGCCGCCTGCAGTCGGGTATTACGCAAATAACGCTGTTGGCCGCAGATGGCACTCCCCTTTGCGAACGGTTGGTTTTTATTGATAACCATGATAATTTAACCATAGATGCCCTTACCGATAAACCCACTTACCGCCAACGCGAGCACGTTATGCTAAAAATACATGTACAAAACCAGGACTGGAAACCCGTGAGCGGTCATTTTTCGGTATCGGTTGTCGACAAAAGTAAAGTAGACATCAATGAGGCCAAAGAAGAAAATATCCTGACGTACTTGTTGCTTACCTCCTGCCTTAAAGGGTATATAGAAAACCCTGGTTATTACTTTAACAACAGCAACGATACCACCCGCAACAACCTCGATTTAGTGATGCTTACCCATGGTTACCGCCGCTTCACCTGGAAAAATATTGTGAACAACGATTTACCACCGCTGGCCATCCGGCCCGAAAAAGCATTAAGCATTAGCGGACAGGCAAACCTATCTAACGGGAAGCCTTTAAGCAAAGGGCTTATCACGCTTGTCCGTACAAAAGGTGGCGGCTTGCTGAGCCAGAGTACCAACGAGTTGGGCGCTTTTACGTTTCAAGACCTTGCGTTTTATGATACCACGCGTTTTGTAATAAATGCCGTGGATGATAAGGGCAAAAGCTACACAACGCTTACCTACAAGCCCGAGCCGGCAGCGGCGGTATCGCCCGCTTTATATGCCAGTACCGATACATCTAACGCGGCAATTATACATGCGTACCTGGCAAACAGCCAAAAACAGCATACCGAGTATTTAAAATACAACGCCGAAGGCATCCAGCTTAGCCAAGTTGATATAAAAAACGTTAAAAAGGCAACTTACCGAACACAAAGCCTGGCAGGTGCCGGCAATGCCGACGTGACGATAAAGGGCAGCGATTTGCCGCAACACGGGATGCTGGCCAACTTGTTATCCGGGCGTATTGGAGGGGTTTATTTTTTGGATGCAGACAATCCGAACGGTGGCCTGCCGAAAATGCAGATAGGCGGCGACAACGGCATGGCGGTGATTGTAGACGGCTTGCAACGGGTGTCGTCGCCGGGAAGACCTGTTATTATCAATGATATTGCGCCTGGCGATATAGAAACCATTGAGGTGCTCAAATATGCCAGTAACACCATATACGGGATAAGCGGCGGAAACGGCGTGCTAATTATTACCACTAAACAAGCTGCCGGCACAGCTGCAAAAGACATCGTATCTCATGGCGTTTTGCCCTTAACTATTCCGGGGTTTTACAAAGCACGGGAGTTTTACGCGCCTAAATACGACCGTATAAACAATAGTACCCGGCCCGACCTGCGCAGCACTATTTACTGGGTGCCCGAAATAGCCACAGATAAAAACGGCGATGCTTCCTTTGATTTTTACAATGCCGATGGCACCGGGAAGTACCAAATAATTATAGAGGGAATAAACAATGAGGGAGTTGCAGGGGCAGCTAAATTCAGCTACGAGGTTACGGAATAGCAGGCTATGAGGACATTTACGTTGTGCTTTATATTACTGGTTTTTAGTGAAAGCATGTCTTTGGCGCAAACCGTTAAACCTGCTACCCTAAAAGACCAGGCCGCGCGGCTGAAGGCTTTTTTCGACCAGCACGAAATAGAGAAAGTTTACCTGCATTTTGATAAGCCGTACTATGCCGCAAGCGACACCATCTACTTTAAAGCCTACGTGGTTGCGGGCGAGAAGAACGCACTAAGCCAATTGAGCGGCGTTTTGTACGCCGATTTAGTCGACCCTCAAAATAAAATCGCCAAAGCCATAAAGCTGCCTATTTCTAACGGCCTGGCCTGGGGCGATTTTGCCTTGCCCGATTCTTTGCCTGCGGGTAACTACCGCATCCGCGCTTATACCAAACTGATGCAGAGCTACGGCAGCGACCTTTTTTTCGATAAGGTGATACCTGTCGCGGCTATCATCAACAACCCGGCATTGAAACCTCCTTCGCAGTCCAAAAAATCCGACGCTGTTATTGCCGTGCCCGATATCCAATTCTTCCCGGAGGGTGGCGACCTAATAGCAGGCGTACCTTGCAAAGTGGCTTTTAAAGCAATTATCCCCGCAGGGAACGGCGTTGACGTAACCGGTACCGTATTCAACAAGAATAATGAAGCGGTTGTAAAGTTTGCATCGGCCCATTTAGGGATGGGCGTATTTAACATAGTGCCCATCGAAGGTGAAACCTATCATGCCGATGTTTTATTCGCCGATGGCCGCAAACAAAGTATTCCCTTGCCCGCAGTAAGGGCCGATGGGGTAGCCATGGCTGTTTCAGATTCTGTAACAAAAATATCTGTACACGTTAACCCTTCGCGGATGTTTTACGAACAGCATAAAAACCAGCCGCTGGGCCTGTTCATTTATTCGGGCGGGCGGCTCACCACCGTTTCGGACGTAATGGACGGGCCGGATATGCGTTTCGATATCAACAAGAGCGGCCTGGGCTCGGGCATTACGCAAATAACGCTGCTATCGGCAACGGGCGAGCCCCTGTGCGAACGGCTGGTATTCATTGATAAGGAAGATAAGCTTGCAATCACGGTAAGCGTCGATAAAAAAGAATACAAGCCGCGCGGGCAGGTAAAAGTAAGCATCCATATGGCTGCAGCAGATACCCCGGCAAACAAGGCGCATTTTTCGGTAGCGGTAATCGACAGAAGCAAAGTGGTTATTGACGAAAATAAGGCCGAAAACATCCTGACTTACCTGCTGCTCACCTCCTGCCTCAAAGGGAATATTGAAGAGCCGGGGTATTATTTTACCGGCACTGATGCAAAAAAGCAGGCCGATTTAGACCTGGTAATGCTCACCCATGGTTACCGCCGGTTCAGCTGGAAGGCATTGCTCAGTAATGATGTTTTGCCGCCAACCACCCCTGCCGAAAAGGGCTTAAGTATTGCCGGGCTCGCTAAATCCATATGGGGTAAGCCCGTAAAAGACGGCGTGGTTACGCTGGTACCAACCAGCGGAGGGGCGTTCCTGACGGAAAAGACCGACAATGCGGGCACCTTCAGCTTTAAAAACCTGGCATTTTATGACAGCACCCGCTTTGTACTAAACGCCGTGAATGCCAAAGGTGGCAATAATACCGAGTTGCTTTACAAACCGGACTTACCGGCACCGATAGCTGCCGGGGTTTACTTTGCTGCCGCCGATACTTCGTCGGCAGATATCGTGCGGGCATATTTGCAAAGCAGCAAAGGCCGGCATAACGATTATCTGAAGTATGATGGGCCGGCCAGGCAACTGAAAGAGGTGGTTATCCGCTCTGTAAAACCGGCTACCTACCGCACCCAAAGCCGGGTAGGCGCAGGCAATGCCGACCAGGTGATACACATGGCTGATATCAAAGAAACCGGGATGCTATCTGATATTTTAAACGGCAGGCTGCGGGGCGGGGTAAGGTTTGTGAAGGGCGGGCTGGTATCCTCAGTAGACAGTAGCCCCTTATTGATTGTAGTAGATGGCTTAGAGCGGCTCGATGGCAGCGTCGACGACATCAATTCATCTGATGTAGAGACCATTGAGCTGCTTTCACCATTAGGCGTAAAGGGCCATATCTACACGAATGGCAGCCATGGCGTTTTAATAATTACCACCAAACAAGGTGTCGGCCGCGACCCAAAAGACATCACATCCCGCGGCGTACTACCGCTCACCGTTCCCGGTTTTTACAAAGCCCGCGAGTTTTACGCCCCACGCTACGATGTAATAAACAACCATACCCGCCCCGATCTGCGCAGCACCATACACTGGATACCCGAGATAACAACCGATAAAAATGGCGATGCATCTTACGATTTCTTTAATGCCGACGGAACCGGGAAATACCAGATAATTATTGAGGGAATGAATAATGAGGGGATTGCAGGGGTGGCGAAGTTTATTTATGAGGTGAAGGAGTAGATGCCGGCCCTATATTTGTGCCACCGTGCCGAGCTTATAAAAATCATTGTCATTGCGAGCGAAGCGCGGCAACCTCATAGGACATTGCACATAGCAGAGCGAATTTGCATATCCGCTTGTCCTATGAGGTTGCCACGTCGCGCCCCGCTCATTCCTTCGCGCCGCTCCTCGCAATGACAATTTCTGCAAAACAAAAAAAGCCTCCCCAATCGGGAAGGCTTTCAAAATATCTGTTGGCTGCAAACTATTTAGCCACGTACATTACTTCTTTCACTGCTTTTACTACGCGGTCTGCATTTGGCAGGTACTCTTGTATTAAAGTTGGTGCGTATGGCAAAGGCACATCGCCACCGGTTATGCGCAGGATAGGCGCATCCAGGTAATCGAATGCATCTTTTTGCACTTTAAAAGCAATTTCAGTAGCTATAGAACCTAATGGCCAGCTTTCTTCTACGATAACCAAACGGTTTGTTTTCTTAACCGATTCGATGATGCAAGGGTAATCGATAGGGCGCACGGTACGCAGATCGATAACCTCGGCGTGGATGCCTTCTTTTTCCAGTTCGGCGGCAGCGGCGTTAACCACTTTCATTATTTTGCCGAAACCTACCAGGGTAACATCGGTACCTTCTTTGGTTATGGCTGCTTTGCCTATTGGGATGTAATATGTTTCTTCGGGTACTTCGCCTTTATCGCCGTACATCACTTCCGATTCCATGAAGATACAAGGATCCGGGTCGATGATACATGATTTTAATAAACCTTTTGCATCGGCAGGGTTTGATGGTACAACCACTTTTAAGCCCGGGCAGTTGGCATACCAGTTTTCGAAGCACTGGCTGTGCTGCGAGCTAAGCATACCGGCGTTGCCTGTTGGCCCGCGGAATACGATTGGCACCGAGAACTGGCCGCCGCTCATGCTCATGATCTTGGCTGCGCCGTTGATGATCTGGTCGATAGCAACGAGCGAGAAGTTGAACGTCATGAACTCTATAATAGGTTTCAAACCGTTCATGGCCGAGCCTATGCCTATACCGGCAAAACCCAATTCAGAGATGGGTGTATCTATTACGCGTTTAGCGCCAAACTCATCCAACATGCCCTGGCTCACTTTGTAGGCACCGTTGTATTCGGCAACCTCTTCGCCCATTAGGTACACGTTTTCGTCTGTGCGCATTTCTTCCTGCATGGCTTCCCTAAGCGCTTCCCTGAATTGTATTTCTCTCATTATTATTTAAAATGAAGTTTTTGCGATGGCAAATATAATCAAAATGTGGAAAATGCAATCAGCCGCGCAATACACTTATTGTTTATCTATTATTTGTTACATTGCCCTAACCAAAACCCGCTCCCCAATGAAATTCCCATCGGTAAAAAACTTGTTCCAAAGCGTAGGCCTAACCGTTGAGCGATTCCCCTTCGAATCGATATTCGCGCTGGCCGGCACCGTAGCGGCAACCATCAAAATAGAGCTTACCTACACCAGCCGCATACAGGAGAACTGGAGCCTCCGCGCCATTTTGGTGGCCAACCTGGGTTTGCTGCTCAGCCTTGCTGCAACGCTGTTTACCGAGAGCAAGGGCATTGGCGGCAGCAAAAAACTGCTCATCCGCATAGCCACGGCCATTGTTGCCTGCCTGTTTATCTTCGTCATCAACCCCGGTGAGCATGGGTCAGATCATATCCGTTTCGCGCTGCTGTGCCTTTCGTTCCACTTACTGGTGGCATTTGCAGCCTTTACGGATAAAGGCCACATCAATGGTTTCTGGCAGTTCAATAAAACGCTTTTCTTACGGTTTTTAACCAGCGCTTTATATGGCATCGTACTATTTGCCGGCCTCGCAGCGGCAATCGGTGCCATGAATTTTCTGTTTAATTTTAAATTTGAATGGGATACTTTTTCGATACTTTTCGCCTGGATAGTGGGCATCTTCAGCACGCTGTTCTTCCTGGCCGGCGTGCCCGATAATTTTGAAAGCCTTGAGACCGACGATAGCTACCCCAAGGGACTCAAGATTTTTACGCAGTACGTGCTGATACCGCTAGCTACGGTTTACGTAGCTATACTGCTGGCCTATGAGGTAAAGATATTGCTGCAATGGGAGTTGCCAAAGGGCCTGGTATCAAACCTGATATTGAGCTATGCCGTGTTCGGCATCCTCTCGTTGCTGCTGGTTTACCCCATCCGCGAGCGCGAAGAAAATAAGTGGCTCAAAACCTATGCGCGTTACTTTTACTTTTTGCTCATCCCTCTGCTGGGCTTGTTGTTCGCCGCAGCGGGTACGCGCATATTCAGGTACGGCATAACCGAAATGCGCTACTTTTTGATAACGCTTGCAATTTGGCTGCTGTTTATTACGATTTACTTCCTCGTGGCCAAAAAGCAAAGCATTAAAATTATACCCATATCTCTATCCCTGCTGATATTGCTATCGGCGTATGGTCCGCAAAGCGCGTTCACGGTGGCTATGCATTCGCAGCAAAGGGTGTTGACAGGCTTATTTATAAAATATAAGGCATTTGATAAAGATATGCTGATGCCGATAGACAGCAATAAAATAAAAACCGAAGACGCAACACAGGCGGTTTCTACCATAGATTACCTCATCGACAAACACGGGTTGTCGTCCCTGCAGCCTTTTTTCAAGGAAAATTTGAGTAAAATACACGATTCGCTGGCCGTTGGTAAAACCCCAGGTAACATTACATTTGACGTTTCTGACTGGGAGTTGCGTTGGCGACAACTCGATTGGGCAAAAAAGCAACTCGGGCTGCATAAGTTCTCGCAATACGACGATTATGCAACTGTAGACACCGTTGCAGAGCAATCAAAAACCTATAAATTCCAAATCAGGAATATGGTAGTACTTGACGTAAAAGGGTATGATTTTATTATAGCGGAAAATATGAACTACGAGGACACCGCAACCTACACCATCAATACGCATAGTTTCAAACAAATAGTTAACAACAACGTCTATGCGCTGCAAATTGATGGGCAAACTGCATACTTTGACGTGTTGAAACACTTAAAACAGCTTGCAACGGATAAACCGGGCAAGGCTAACGATAGAGAGCGCATACTACCCGATAGCATGCTTGCGCTTACACAAAGCATAAAAGGCTACACCATAACTTTTAAGATTAAACAGGCAAGCTTTGGTACGGATGGCGGTGAATATTCCATCAGGTCGATTGATGCCGACTACCTGGTAAAAAAGGATTAAATCAACAGGCCCGAGGCCTTTAACAGGAGCGCGGGATTAGGGATGTTCTGCCGCAGCAGTTCCTTTTCTGAATACTTGCCCACCCCCGGATAATCGCCTTTGGCATCGGCTATATCCAGCATCAACTGAAAGTGGAGGTGCGGCGGCCAATGCCCGTTTTCGGTGGCATTACCCAGCGTGGCAATATGTTGGTTTGCCTCAATGTGTCGCCCAACTGCTAATCCCGCAAGGCTTGTCCGGCTCAGATGCCCGTACAGGCTATAGAAGTTAAAGCCATCCAAATTGTGCTGCAGAATGATGGTTGGCCCATAATCGCCAAAGTTATTGTTATCCTGAAAGCTATGGACAATGCCTGCCAGAGGCGCGTAAACCAGTGTGCCAGCATCGCCCCATATATCAACGCCTAAGTGGAGGCGACGTGGTTCGTCCGCGGTATCGAAGTGCGCGCTGCGGGCGTAAATAGTACGATGCTCCATATAGCCGCCAATGGCGTAACGGCAATTATGCTCCAGAAGTTTTTTATCGATGTAAGCACTGAATGCCTCCGTATTGGCGACCATGTCCGGGTCCAGCTCGGCATTGGCGGCGGTAAGGTCCAGCGGGAATAGCTTGTCGGTACCGGCATCAAAATCCACAACTTTACCAATAACGCCTTTGTATGTACCAAGGCATGCGGCTAATTTTTCGGTAGCACCCATAGGGTTTAGCTTTCTTCGGTAGTATCGGGCTGGCGCTCTTCTTTGCTTATTTTGTCGAATATCTTATCCATGCGCTCTACGTATTCGCTGGTATCGTCTACAAAAAATTCCAGCTGAGGTATTACGCGCACCTGGTCTTTAATGCGGGCACCAAGCTTATAGCGTATTTCTGATGCGTGCAGCTTAATGGTGGCCAGTGCGTGTGCATTATCGGTACCGTTGAAAAAACTGAGGAAGATGCGTGCGATGGCCAGATCGGGCGTTACGCGCACTTTGGTAATAGTTACCAGGGTATTGGGCAGGTAGTTCATGCCCTCGCGTTGAAATATAGCGGCCAGGTCCTGTTGGATTACCCCGGCAAATTTTTGCTGACGTTTTGATTCCATGATGATTGATAACGCCGGTTAGGCAAATGAGTTTGAATTATTATATGTATTGCGAGGTAAAAAGCTAAAGCTAGTAAATTTGGGTACTGGTTGCATTGATTTTTTTTGATTTCACCGATTACACCGATTTTTTTGATTTCACCGATTTTCGTTTTGACTCTTAAGCCTATCAAGTATAGATAAGAACCACTCTCTACTCACCGCTCACCATTCACCACTCCCCTACAAATCCTGCTTTATCTCGTCCAATCTTTTCACGCTGAGGCTGGCGCTTATGCCCGAAGCAATTATTGCTATAACAAATACCGTAACGAACACCAGCAAATAATCGCTGGCTTTAAAGGCTACGGGGTATGCATCCAATACCAACATCTTCCCACCCATTTTGATGAGGCTGAACTGTAATTGAATAAGGCAGATTATGGATCCCAGGATAATGCCGCCCGCACAGCCTATCATCGATATCATCATCCCCTCGAAGAAAAAGATACCCCGTATTAATGGTTTACCCGCCCCCAGGCTGGTGAGGATGGCAATATCTTTCCGCTTATCTATCACCAGCATGGTGAGCGAGCCGATGATATTGAATATGGCAATAATGAGTACGAATACCAATATCATGAATATCGACCATCGTTCGTAATTGATGGTTTTATACAAGCCGGTATTCTGCTCCTTGCGGTTCTTCACCACATAGCCGTTGCCTAGCTTTTCCTGTATGTCGGCCTGCGCATCATCTATATCGGTGCCGGGCTTCAGGTTTATTTCTACGGATGATACGTTTACGGGTTCTTCCAGCAAATCGCGCGCAAACTCTATGGGGGTAACAACCATGTCGTTAAAATCCTGCTGTACCGAAAACACCCCCGATGGCGTGATGGGGCGGTAAATAAAATCGCTCAGGGGGTTGTTGGCACTGCCGGCGGCGCGGCGCGGCGAGTATATCTGCAACGGCGTAAACTGGTCGCGCAGGCTTATGCCCAGGCTGCTTTGCACGGTGCTTCCAATTACAGCAAAATAGTACCGCTCGTCTTTTATGGTAAAGGGGGCGGGCTTAACAATGCTATCGAGTTCTTTCTTCTTCAAAAAGTCATCGGTTACGCCTTTTAGGGTGGCAATAAAAGGCTTATCGGCATACCTGATGAGTACTTTATCCTGCAGTACCAGCGTGTAAGAGAATACGCGGCCCTCTTCCTTCAACTGTTTTAATTGGGCGGTATTAGGGTCGAAGGTTTTGCCCTCGCGCGGCTCAATCTTAATCTCGGGCGTAAAATCGCTGTAGAGCGATAGGATCACCTTTTCGAAACCGTTGAACACCGAGAGGATAACGATAAGCGCGCCACTGGCCACCAGCACGCCCAGCATGGATATGCCCGATATGATATTGATGGCGTGCGTCTGTTTTTTGCTGAACAGATACCTTTTGGCTATGTAAATGGAGGTGTTCAAGCGTTATAGATAAGGGTTGTGCTGTTTTTCGTAGCCGATGGTGGTTTCGGGGCCATGGCCCGGGTACACCGTACAATCATCGGGCAGGGCAAAAAGTTTTTCTTCGATGTTTTTCACCAGGGTGTTGTAATCGCCGCCGGGCAAATCGGTACGGCCGATGCTGTTGCGGAAAAGCACGTCGCCCCCTATCAGTATATTGGCATCTGCATCGTAAAAACACAAGTGTGCAGGGGAATGGCCGGGCGCGAATATCAGCTGCAAGGTAGTATTGCCAAAAGCGATGGTGCCGGTTTCGGGTAGGAAGGTATCCGGCAGGGGCGATGCATCGTACCTAAAGCCCATTGCGGGGGCGTAAGCAACAACGGCCGCCAGCGTATCCGATTCGCCCTGGTGAAACTGCGGTTTTAGCCCATACTGGTCGAACACGAAACGGTTGCCCAGCACATGGTCTACATGGCAATGGGTGTTGAGCAGCGCAACGGGTTTAAGGCCGTTATCGTTAATAAACTTTACCACGGTATTTTGCTCGGCAGCGGTGTACATGCCGGGATCTATGATCACGCAGTCCTTGCTATCGTCGAATAAAATATAGGTATTCTCCTGGTAAGGGTTATTTACAAAGGATTGAACGTTTGCCATGGCGCAAAGGTAGTTTAAGAAGCCGACAGTCTAAAGTCTAAAGGAGTAAAAGCAAAGCATCAAATCTATGCCCGTCTAACCAAAACAGTTTAACACCACACTTTCGACTTAAGACCTGTCTTCTTACTGCTTCCACTTAAACGTTTTGATCATCACATCCACATCCTTTTTCAGGAAATCGAGCACGGGTTGTATCGAATCTAACCTTGGCTCGGAGTTGAAATATAAGGCGCCTCGGAGATAGTGTTTGGTGCTGTCCGTCAAAAAAAACTGGGCCGATGAGGCGGCGTTGCCATCTATGGTGTAATAAATGCCGTAAACCTTTTTATTTGGGTAGGCAATTACGCCCTCATCTATAGAGGTTGCTTTTACCGTGTGCTTAAAGCTTAGTTTATGCGCATCTTCTACCAGCTCATTAAATTCCTTTTGGGATGTTACCGGCTGGTAGCTTAGGTGCAGCGTGGCGTTGAATTGCGCAAATTGTATGTTTTGCCAGCAAGGCTTGGCCCCGCGCGATTTATCAGGTTCGATGCTGCCGTATTTTGGATAGTCGAACGTAAAGGGGCAGCCCTCGCTATAGGCCTGGTATTCTTTTTTGGGGTAAACGATACGGAAGTACCCGCGCGGTTTGGGCGAATAATCGGGCTGACCGCCGCAGGCCGCGATAAACAAGATAATTAAAGAAAAAGCAGCTTTTTTCACGGGAATTAATCGTTTGTGTTCCAAATTTCCCAGGCTTTCTCGGCCTGCAATACTAACATTTCGTAGCCATTTTTGGTAGCCGCGCCACGTTCCTGGCCTTTTTTCATAAACAGGGTAAGCGGCGGGTTGTACACCAGGTCGAACAGGAGGTGGTGGTGGCCTATCGCTTCGTAGGGTATGGGCGGGCATTCATCTACATTTGGATATGTGCCCAGGGGCGTGGTATTGATGATGAGCTTATAAGCGGCTATATGGTGAGGCGTAAGTTCGCTGAAAAGAATATTGCCCTCGGCGGGTTTGCGGGTAACGCTCACATAATCGATGCCCTTGTTTTCCAGCACGCATTTCACGGCCCTGGCCGCGCCGCCATCGCCTAATATCAGGGCCTTATCGTGATGGTGATTCAACAACGGACTAAGTGAACCGTCGAAGCCGTATATATCCGTATTATAGCCCTCCAGCCTGAAATCGTGGCCTTTGATGCCCAATTCGCCCGAAAATGCAGCGGACACCGGGCTTTCTGCAATTACCTTGATGCAGTTCACCGCCCCGGCGGTTTTAGCGTCGTGCTCTATCCAATCCAGGTATTTCATCACGTTCACCTTGTGGGGGATGGTAACGTTAAGGCCGCAAAGGTTGGGGTTTTGGTGCAGCAGGGTGGGTAACTCTTTAATATGTTCCAGGGGATACAGGTCATAGGCCGTATGCTTTATCTTTTCGGCGATGAATTTCTCGGTAAAGTATTTTTTGGAGAACGAATGCGAAAGCGGATAGCCGATGAGCCCGTAATTTTTCATGTTGGCGGTTATAATTTAAACCGAAGGGTTTAATGCGGTAATATTACCAACAAAGCACGAGGATTTATAATTTTATTATCAACCGCGAAGGCTGTGCCGGAGTGCAGTTAGTCCTTAACAGGGTTTACACAAGTGTTCCGCCGGTGGTAAAAAAAGTGTCCCACCCATTTTTGCTGATTTTATTTAAGTATCTAATAATAAATTAATTATAGACTTTACTTAAACAACAGGGGTGTTCCACAAAAAAACACAACTTCCTGATAATCAATGTTTATTTAAAAACAAGTGTCCCGCATTCAAAGTGGAACACTTGCCGCCGGGACACCCAGGGCTATTGGCCTTGCAGCAGCGCCAGGTACAGCCGTTCTATCTCTATGGGTTTGCGCAAAAAGCCGTTGAAGTAGTTCTTATAATCCTCGTTACTTTCGGCGGTAATATCGGCCGTGAGGGCAAAAACGGGGGTGCTTTTATTAGGGTTACCATTAAGGCGTATCTGCTCGGCGGCATCAAAACCGTTCATCTCGGGCATATGTATATCCATCAAAATAAAGTCGAACGCCTTAAGGCTGGCTTTCTCTACGGCCTCCATCCCATTTACCGCGTGTTCGCTTTGCATGCCCCAGTTGGCCAGCAGCTTGCGCGCTACCATGGCGTTTATCATATTATCCTCGGCCAGCAGTACGGTTTTACCCTTAAGCCCCTCGGCCGACATGGGCACGGCCCTACCGGGGATAATCGCCTTTTTAAGGGTAAGCTCAAAGGTGAATTCCGAGCCCACGCCTATCTTGCTTTTTACCGTAACCGTGCTGCCGTACAGTCCCGTAAGTTTCTTTACGATAGCCAGGCCCAGGCCCGAGCCGCCCTGCTTGCGGGTGGTGATGGCTTTGGGCTGCGAAAAGGTTTCGAATATCTCTTCAAAATGCTCCTCGTGTATGCCGGTGCCGGTATCCGTAACAGCAAAGCGTAAGGTCTCGGTATCCTCGTTAGCGCATAGCTTCTGTACCTGCAGGGTTACGTTGCCTGCATCGGTGTATTTTACGGCATTACTGATGAGGTTGCCCAATATCTGCGAAAGCTTGGTTTCGTCCAACTCGTAGCAGCCGGCTAGCGTGGTATCAGCATCCAGCAAAAGCTCGATGCCCTTTTTGTGGGCCAGGCTGTTATAGGTTTTTATTACACGTTCCAGTATCTCCTGCAACACGCGGGGCCGGTTCTCTATCTCTACCTTGCCCGAATCGAGCTTGGTGAAATCCAATATATCGTTTATTACCAGCAGCAGGTTATTAGAGGCCGACTTAAGCGAATCCATTAACTCCTCGTCGTAAGCAGATTTGGCCGTAATCATAGAGGTGATAGTGGTAACTGCGTTCAGCGGGGTGCGTATCTCATGACTCATGGTGGATAGGAACTCCTGCTTCATCCTGGCCGATTGCTCTGTGCGCTTCTGCTTTTCCTGTATGGCCTCGCGCTCCTTTTTCAGCTTAGCCTCTTTCTCCATCGATTCCATTTTGGTGATGAGTTCGTAGTTCTCAATCACCTTTAGCGTTTGGGTGTTTATTACTGCCTCCTTCTGGCCCAGGTAAAGCTCCAGATACTCCAGGGATTTTACGGTATCACCTTCCATTTTGCTTATCTGATACAAATGATAGTTGCACTTGAAGCGTATAATGGCGATGTTGTACTTATTGCTGAAATCGAGGCCCTTTTGCAGTATCAGTTTGGCTTTATCCAGCCGGCCCAAGACAATATACAGCTGCCCCATCTTTTGATAGGCCATGCCCAAGCCAAGTTTTTCGCCGGCATTGATGTGTATGTCTATGGCGTTCTTAAAGTCATTCTCGGCCTCCTGCAGGCGGCCGGTTACTGTATACACCTTGCCGCGGCCGTACAGCGCAAAAGCCAGGCCGCGTATATCCCCGGTTTTTGATTTAATGCCAATAGAATCCTGTATCACACGCAGGGCCTTTTCTATTTTGCCCTGGTTAAGGTATATGCCCGAGAGTGGGTTGTACGCGTTAGATACCAGGTTTAGGTCTTTTACCCTGCGGGCCGCCTCTATGGCCCCTTCATAAGAACGCACTGCGTTTTTAGGGTCGCCAAAATACTCGTAAATGGTGCCTAATGATTTTAGGGTACGTGCCTGGTTATGCCAATCGTTGTACTTGCGGTAGATCTTCAGGCAATCAAAAAGGCAAATGAGGCCAAGGTGGAAGTTATCGGTTTTATAATAAACGCCGGCTATGCTGTATTTGGCATCGGCAATGCCCCTGTCATCGTGCAAGCCCTCAAAACAGCGGATAGCCTCTTTGGCCATATTTACCGAGCGTTTGTAACCACCCTGTATCATGTAAAAAAGCGAGAGCTGGTTCAGGCTTTTGCCAATGAGTGCCTTTTGGTTGTGCCTGCGGCTTAGCTGAAGGGCCTCGGTAGCCAGTTTTATGCTATACTTTAAATTATGCACACGGTTGGTGTACGCATCATCCAGCAGCTGGTTAATGGTATTATGTTCCGTTGTGCCTATCGCCTCCATATATAATGTTTATTATACAATACTAATATACTAAATATTAACCCATAAAAACGCATGCTTCCATAAACCAGGCAGCTATACGAAAAGGCGGGGGAGGCCCAAAATTACAAAGGCCATATTACCCATTTACGGATGATACAGCCTATTTTTTGCTTATAAAATATTTACTTTATCGCCTCGAACTTTACTACAAGCTCCCAGCGTTTTTTGTTTTCTACCAGCTTAAACATAGGGTCGGCACTATCGTTGAATTCGCAGCGGCGTATATTGGTAAAACCGACATCGCGCAGCTCTTTCTCGGTAGATTCCCAGTCCCATAGCCACAGATGCTCCAGGTAGCCAAACAAGTGCTTGGTAACGGCCTTAAAATTGCGCGGCCTCACCTCCATGCCCATCATCATCCTTTTGATAAGGGTGATAGAGGCTTCGGGGTCGTGCTTTACGTCTTTATCATTGATATAATCGCGCACCAGCACCTCCAAATCGGGCATGATGATGCGGAAGATGCCGCCCGGTTTCAGCATTTTGTAAGTATTGCGCAGCGCGATGCGGAAATGCTCGAATGACATATGCTCCAGCACGTGCGAGCAGTACACACCATCAACGGTACTGTCTTTTATGCCGGGCAGTCCTTCGGTAATATCCCCATACTGAACGTTTTTATCGAAAACCTGGCCAAGGCCCTTTTTCAATACGAAACCTAAAATCGGTGTTTTCTGGATGCGCAAGGTGGGCGATACGTCAAAATTCTTCCATTCGGGAGGAGCAGCCTGGCCGCAGCCATAGTGTACATACAGTTTCTCTTCTATTGGCATTTGGGGTAATAAATATGCTATCTGTTAATAAAAACGGCATTATATGTTGCCGTTTTTAAAGATAGATGATTTTAACAAATAACGAATAAGTTTTGGATGATTATGCTGCACATACAATTACAAGTTGTTAATAATATTGTTAGTTTAGCAAAAAGAAAACACCTGCATGCTCCAAAACCGCAATATACTCTGCATAAGCGGCACCGAATGGCACGGTAACTACATTAAGGCGGTAGTAGAGCTGATGAAAGTGCTCTCTGCCGGCAACAAGATACTTTTTGTAGAAAACCCCTACACTTATAAAGATGCCATTGCAGGTGTAAAGGACAAAAACAAAGTAGATTATGTGCAGGCCCTTGGCTTCAAAAGCCGCCTGAGTGAAATACACCCCGAAGGGGGCGGCACTGTTCATATCCTTACCCCTCCGCTTGTTTTCCCGGTGAGCTTTTTGCCTGCAGGGAAATTCTTTACTGCCATGCTCAATTACAACGGCTGGCTGTTGCGCCGCAGCATACGCAAGGCTTTAAAGCAGCTGGATATGCAGCAACAGCTTATCAACTTCGTATCCTTTAACCCCGGCATGGGGGTGATGACGGGGCACCGCTTCCACGAAAAAACACTGATATACCACTGCTACGACGAGATAAAGGGTGCGCACCCCTGGTTAAGCAAGCACGGTGTAAAGCTGGAGCAGGTGTTTATGAAGATGGTGGATGCCGTAATCGTAACCTCGAAAGGCTTGTTTAGCAGTAAGTGCCATGAAACCAAGCGATGCTACACCGTGCACAATGCGGTAAAGGCTTCGCTCTTTAGGCAAGGCTTTAACCCGGAGGTTAACCTTACCACAAAAAATATCGGCTACGTAGGCAGTGTAGACGACCGACTCGACTTTGAGATCCTGGAGCATCTGTTCAAAAACATGCCCGATGCCACGTTCACCTTCGTGGGCCGCATCATGAGCGATAAATCGGAAGCGATACTAAAGAAATACAAAAACGTAAAGTTGGAAGGTGCCAAAGCACCCGAGTTATTGCCCGCTTACTCCAAACAATTTTCTGTGGGGATAATCCCATTCATTAAAGACGATTTTACGCGGGGTATTTATCCAATGAAGATAAACGAATACCTGGCCGCCGGCCTGCCTGTAGTGAGTACCGATTTTAGCGACCTATCCGACTTTGAGGGGATCATTAAGATAGCCGATAACAAGGAGGATTTCCTGGAATACCTGCTACAGGAAATAAATACCGACACCACCGCTAAACGCGAAAGCCGGCTGGCCATTGCCGAGGGCAATACCTGGGACCACCGCGCCGATGAGCTATCTGATGTGATAGAAACTGTAGAGCGGGAGCTTTATCCGGCATAGCCGCAACCAACCATTATGCTGGCATTGCTTAAAAGATACCTGGCCCACAACGCAACTCTGAACGCGGATGAGCTGGCTGCCACAACCAGCCAATTCAAGTTGCTGAAAGCTAAACGCGGCATGCTTTTATACAGGCAGGGCGATACCTGCGATAAACTTTTTTTTGTAAGTAAAGGCAGCCTGCGCGTTTATTATCTATCGCAGCAGGGGGTGGAGCGCACAAGGCTTTTTGCCTTTGAAGGCATGCTGGTTACCTCGCTGGCAAGTTTTATCTCCGGCCAGGCCTCATTCGAGTTTGTTGAAACTTTGGAAAATACCGAACTGCTTGCTATTGCCCGCCACGATTTTTTTGCGCTCACCGAAACGATTGCCGGGTGGAAAGATTTTTACTGCCGCCTTTTGGAATCGGCCTATATTCACAATAACCACCGGCTGGAAAGTGTGGTTACCCTCAACGCCAAAGCGCGCTACGAGCAGGTATTGGCGCAAAACCCGCAGATAGTTCAGCGGGTGCCCAATAAAATAGTAGCCACCTACCTGGATATAAGCCCCGAAACTTTAAGCCGGCTAAAATCTAATTGAATTTATTGACCTGCATCAATGCGAATTGAAATACCTTGAGCTATCCTTGTTAAAATTATAAGCCAATGAATTTCGACCCGGAAAATAAAGTAGTACAATTATGCGCCAAGGGGATGCAGGCCGAGGCCGAGGGTAGTATCGATGAAGCCAATGCCTGTTTTATGCAAGCCTGGGAAGCGGCAACCAACGATTTCGAACGCTTTACCGCAGCCCATTACTGTGCCCGCAACCAGCTCGACCCATTGGTTAGCCTGCAATGGAATTTAGATTCGTTAAAATACGCCGAAGCTGTTGCAGACGCAACGCTGAGGGCGCACTACCCATCGCTGTACCTCAACATTGCCAAATCGTACGAAACATTGCGGGATATACCCGCCGCCGCCCGCTATTACCAGCTGGCAGCCGATAACGCCATCCATTTGCCCGAGGGCGGTTTCGGCAATATGCTAAAAGCCGGCATAGCAGATGGCCTGAACCGCACCGGCATTAAATCTTTCGGCAACGCTTCAATAGATGAGCTGATAAACGCCTGGTGCGAACGGAAAGCGTTGCGGCCACTATCGCTGGTGTTACCCGCGTACCTCCCCTGTATGGGTACCGAAGCCGACATTAACAAACTAATAACCGCCCTAAGTTATTTGAGTGCCACCCGATGCCTGGATGCGGAGGAGCAAAGGAAAGTGGAAGAGGTTATATGCAAGTTGGTTGGATGATTCAGCCTTTTTCTCCTCATCGTCATTGCGAGGCACGAAGCAATCTCCCGGTTAGCAGAGCAGCCTGCAAAGTGGTTTGTCCTACGTAGAGATTGCTTCGTTCCTCGCAATGACGAGGTGGTGAATCGCCCCCTACAAATACGTAATACCGTCAAAAATCGACTTGGTGTAATATAAAGGGCTAAAGGGCTCCTGGCTTGCGTATTCGCAAGATGCCTGTATGTTGGTGCAATACAGGTTGCCGAAGATGCTGGCGATGGAGGCATCGGCAGCATCGCGGCTGGTGGCAATTTTCACCAGTCCGTTTAAGGGTACCAGGCGCGTAGCATCAAACAAAACCCAATCGCCACCCAGGTAGGCTTCGAAACAGGCATGGAAATCTGGTGGATTCAGTTGATAGGCATAGCCCGTAAAATACCTCGCCGGTATGGTGAGCGCGCGGCAAAGCGCAATCCCCAGGTGGGCAAAATCGCGGCATACGCCGGCTTGCTGGGTTACGGTATCATAGGCCGATGTTTCCGAATCGGTAGAGCCGCTTAGGTATTCAACATTGCGGTAAATCCAATCGGTAATGGCAAACACCTGCCCGAAGGGGCTGCTGATGTGGCCGAAGTTGTTATTGGCCATGCGCGACAGCTTGTCCGACTGGCAGTAGCGGCTGGGGTTAAGGTACGGCAGTACCGATGCGTCGCAGCGGCCCACAGGCATTTCTTCTACGGAAGAATAATCTTTCACCTCGTAATAGGTGTCAACCAGTGCTTCGTATTTAATGCTGATATGGCCGGTATCGGGCAACTCCAGCCGAACGAAGCGGTTCTCGCCGTTTGTGGCATTAAGTTCTTCTATTTTTATGTAGGGGTCTATAAATAATGTTTCTTCCAGCACCGTTTGATGTGCTGTCCTTAGCGCATGTATGTTTAGTATTAAGGTGCTCGGCGCTATGATATCATACTCTAACCCGGCCGATACTTTAAATTTCATGGTTGCTATTTAGGTAATTTGTCAAACGCTTTATCCATCCATTCGCCAGGGATGTTCATCAGCGCACTTTTTAATTCATCGGCCCATTGCGCAGATATGTCTGCCATATCGCGCTGGGTATAACGCTGCTCTACCAGTTCGAAAGTATCCCTTTTATACAAGGCTACGTCTATCGGAAAATCCACATTATTGCTGCTTACCCGGGTACTATCGAAAGACAGGAAACCCGCCTTAAGCGCAAGCTTCATATCCGACCCCTCTTCCAATATACGGTTAAGGATGGCTTTTCCGTGCCCCGAGTTGCCTATTACTACAAATGGCGCGCCAAGGCCAAGCTCCACCCAATTACCCTCGGGGTAAAGCAGGAATAATTTATGCTCTTCATCGTCTTTCAGCTGCCCGCCGATGATGGTATTCAGGTCGAATCTGAAGCCGCTCTTCTCCAACGCTGCACGGTCCTCGTCGGCCACGCGCCGCACTTGTTGCCCAAAAGCATTTACAGCTTCGAAAAGCTGGGTAAACTCTTCGGTTTTCAGCAGTTCGTTGAAATAAACGATGGCCTTATCCCGCACAGAACGCAGCCCGCTGGTCATAATGAACAGGGAGTGATGGTCCTTCTGTACGATGGTAATCTTTTTTTTTACGGTAGTATCTGTACCGGTGGTAATGCGGGTATCGGCAATGGCCACCAGGCCCTCTTTAACTTTTATCCCCAAACAGTATGTCATTGCAGTACAACAGCAAGGTGCCGACTAAGTTTCAGCGTTTCGACTATTTAAACACAGACGAAACAGGTCGTTACGGGGCGATGGTCACGGGGCACAAAACTACTGCTGCTGCTGTTGTTGTTGCTGGATAATCTCCATATACCTTTCGTAGCTGTTGCGCGGCGGGGTTGGCTTTTCAACCACGGGGAAAGTGGTGGCGGTAAACACTTCTTCGGGGTGGGGCAGCGGGCTTTCATCCTCGTAACCAACGGAAACAGAAACCGTCAGTATATGCTTAGCCGAGCCTTTGTAAACACCTTTTACCGGCGAGCAATCGCTAAAGTTGCGGCCCACGGCCAGGCGTATGTGATTTTCGTTGGCTATGCAGTTGTTGGTAGGATCCAGACCCAGCCAGCCATAGCCGGGCAGATAGGCTTCGGCCCAGGCATGGGTTGCGCCCTCGCCGCGCATACCATCGCGGTTGGGGCAAATATAGCCGCTTACATAACGGGCAGGCATGCCTACCAGGCGCAGCATCACCATGAGTATGTGTGCAAAATCCTGGCAAACGCCGGCTTTAAGTTGCCAAATCTCATCGAGGGTAGTTTCTACTGTGGTTACTCCTTTTATGTATTCAAAGTTTTTGTAAACGTATTCGGTAAACTTAAGTGCGGTTTGGTAAGGGGTATCATTGGATAGCCGCACACTGTTTACGATGGGCGTTAATTCGCTCAATCCTTCAAAATACTCCTGCTTCAAAAAGTCGATGTATGGCACGATGTATTTAATGTTGTACAGTTCGTTCCACTGGGCTACCGATGGCTCATCATCAACAGGCAATGGCCTGGGGTGTGTGCTTACCGACAATATAGAGTTTATCAGCAGCAAATTGTGGGGCTCACTATAGGTAAAGCTGCCCACCTCGTTGCCATAATAATCTATATAAGTATCTATTTGGGGGTGGCCGGTAATATCCAATTCGTGTTTTAAAACCTCCTGGTAAATATCGGCTATGGGGTACAGTATGATGCTGTTGGCGCTATCGCGCACCTGGCTATCGTACGAGTATTTGGTAACGTGCTGTATCTTAAATTCGGGCATGGGGATCAATAGTTAATTTGGGGGTTTGAAGATCAGTTAATTTGAAAATTCGGCAATTCGAAGGTTTGAAAATGCTGTCGCGGTAGGTTAATCTTCAACTTTTCAAATCACCAAATTTTCAAATTAGCTTTTCTTCAGGTAGTATTTTTTCAAATTCAATTAATCAGGAGTTTGCAAAATAATATTCGTTGAGTGAGTTGCCAATTTTGTACAGGTCGTCTTTTATCAGCGTCAGAAACTGGTGTAGCCCCTGGTTGGTGATGCTTTTTACCGAACTGTATTTGATACTGCTCTGTAGCTTGCCTATCAGGAACGATATCTCGCGGTAATCGTTTACGTTGCTATTGTTTTTTAGCCGCTCGAAATATCGCTGTATGTTGTTTACCGAATAGATAACCGAGCGCGGGAAATCGTTATTGAGGATAATCTGCTCTATCACGTTTTGCGCCTCCAACCCGTCGCGGTAGGTTTTAAGGTACAATTCGTATCCGCCGATGGATAGCAGCAGGTGTTTCCAGTAAGTGATATCCGTAAGCAAGGTTGGATTGGCACTTGTGGGTTTGTATTTAATATCCAGGATATCGATAGATTGTATGGCCCGCTCCAGGTACTTGCCTATGTTCATGAAGCTGCGGCCCTGGCCACGTTCCATGGTAATTTCGGCGGTGCCGTAGTAAAGCATCACCTGTTTGATTACGATATCCAGCACGGTTATCGGGTCCTCCCGCTGCAGGCGGATATCAAGGTTAGGGTCTTTAACGGTATGGTAGTACTCGTTTAGGCACTGCCACAAATCCTTGGGGATATGCTCCTGCACGCTACGCGCATTTTCGCGGGCGAACGTGATGATGTTGAGGATGGAGTTGGGGTTGTTTTTATCGGTAACCATGTACCTTAAAACCGTGCGGCTATCATTGCCCAGGCGTTGTTCCAACTCTTCATCGTGCCCCGAAAATATGCGTATAACCGGTGCCCAATCGAATCCCTCGGTAGAATCCTGCGAGGAATTGTAGTTTATCTTCAGCATCCTCAGGATACCGTCGCTCCGTTCGATGTAACGGCTTAACCAATAAAAACTTGCTGCTACCCTGCTTAACATATGAGCCCCCTAGCCCCCTGAAGGGGGGACTTTTGATTAGTATTTTCTATTATTTCGAATAACATTTCTTGTCTCTTGATTCTAAAAGTCTTGCCTCCGTCCTTTAACTCCTACTCCCCCTTCAGGGGGCTGGGGGGCCGGGCTACGCCAGCACCCAGGTATCCTTGCTGCCGCCGCCCTGCGAACTGTTTACCACCAGCGAGCCCTCGTTCAGTGCCACGCGGGTTAGGCCGCCGGGCACTATCTCTATGCCATCGGGGCCGCAAAGGGCGTAAGGCCTCAAGTCTATACGGCGTGGCTGCAATACGCCGCCGATATAACAAGGCGCCGCCGAGAGGCTGATGGTTGGCTGCGCGATGAAGTTGCGCGGATCCTTCAGTATCTCCAGCTTATATTCTTCAATCTCTTCCTCGCTGGATGCATGGCCCATCAGCATGCCGTAGCCGCCGCTGCCATTCGTTTTCTTAACCACCATTTTGTTGATGTTCTTGAAAACGTGCTCGCGCTCGTCCGGGTTGTTCAGGCGGTGGGTAGGTACGTTCTTGAGGATAGGCTCCTCATTAAGGTAGTACTTTATCATATCGGGCACGTAAATATAGGTGGCCTTATCATCGGCCACGCCGTTGCCTATGGCGTTTACAATGGCTACGTTGCCTTTGCGGTAAGCACCCATCAGGCCCGCTACGCCCAAAACGCTATCCGGGTTAAACACCAGCGGATCTAAAAATTCATCATCCACCCTGCGGTAAATTACATCAATCTGCTGCAGGCCAGTAGTGGTTTTCATGTACACCTTGTGGTTGTTCACTACCAGATCCCTGCCCTCTACCAGCTCTACGCCCATCAGGCGGGCAAGGGTGGTATGCTCAAAATAGGCCGAGTTGTATATACCCGGACTAAGCAACACGATAGTAGGGTTACTTATTTGCCTCGGCGAAAGCGAAAGCAGGTTTTTGTACAGGATTGACGGGTATTCGGTAACGCTGCGCACGTTGCAATTAGGCAACAAATCGGGGAAGAGGCGTTTGGTTATCTCGCGATTCTCCAGCATATAGCTTACGCCCGATGGGGTGCGCAGGTTATCTTCCAGCACGTAAAAGGTGCCGTCGTAATCGCGTATCAAATCTATCCCGGCAATGTGTACATATACATCGTAAGGCACATCCAGCTGGTACATCTCGCGCAGGAAATGCGGGCAGGAGTAGATGATATCAATCGGCACGATGCCGTCTTTAATAATGAACTGGTTGTGGTAAATATCCTTAAGGAACAGGTTTAACGCTGTGAGGCGCTGCTTGATGCCCCGCTCTACGAATTCCCACTCGGCGGCGGTGATAATGCGCGGGATAATATCGAAAGGGAAAATCTTCTCTATGCCCTCGCCGCTGTTGTACACGGTAAAGGTGATGCCCTGGGTCATGAAAAGCCTTTTGGCTAGTTCTTCTTTTTTATTGAGATCATCCGGCGATTCTTTTGCCAAATAATCAATTACTTTCTTATAATGGTCGCGAACGATGCTTTTTTCGTTGTACATTTCGTCCCATACGCCGTTTATTAGATTGTATTTGTCAAAATGTTGCGATTGGTACATAAAAAACTCTCCCTTGTTGCCTAAAATATTGCCGGAACGGTCTATAAGATTGTAATAATAATCAAAAAACGCATTAAAGCCTTAATTTTTTTGGTAAATTATGAAAAAATTAAGGTAATTAATACAAGTTTAATATTTATCTCTCATTTTTTATCAAAAAAAGCAATTGTATTTGTAAAAAGTGCCAAACTTATTTATCCGCATAGCGGAAACAAACACCGGCTTTTGCGCAAGCAATCGCAGACGCATAAATAGATGAGGGTAAGTTAAAAAGAAAAATGCCCCCGGTCAAGGGGGCGTTTTGGCAAATAGATTAACGCTATGTTATTCTTCTATAACCTTTACTCCCTGGCTTTTGATCAACGCTTCTCCGCTATGCCGTTTTTCGATAAATCAAGTGACTATTTAATCAGCTCCCAAAATGCTTCAGGGCATCGGTCTACACCTATAGTTTGTAGAGTAATTTAAGTACTTTGCAGATATATATTATGCAAAACAGGCACCTGCCATTCGTCGGCGTTTTTGTTTTAATCAGTTTTTTGCTTTTGGTGGCCGTAACCATGACGGACCGCACTTGCGACGCTTTAAATTATTATAAATTAAACTAGGATTTTTTAGGGGACGTTAGTTCTCAATTTTGGGCGCTTGCCCTGTTTGCCGGCGGCGTGGCCTTATATTTCATTGTCACCCGTTTGTTTAAATGGGATAACGAAATTTTCAAATACGCCTATTGGGCTCTGTTGCCTCTTTTTGTATTCCATGGCGCAATATTAACAGTGAGGCACAATTTAAAAGTGGGGGCTACCGAGCAATCTATCTGCAGCAAAACCATCAGGGCAAAAAACCGTGGCGGCATGGTATCAACAAACTTAACGCTGAAGGAATATCAATACCTGCAGGAAAGCAGCGGTGAATTCCCCAACCTACCGCTAACGTCGAAAAATATTACTTTTTGGTTTAACGGAGGTGATTTTATCGGCGATTACACCCTCGAACTAACTTTTACCTGCAGCGTTATGGAAACCATAGATAAAAGTAAGGGATGGACTGTAAAAAACATCGATAGAAATTCGGGAACGAAAATGGTGAACTATTTTGATTTCGACCGATAACAAAACAGCCCTGTAGTTATTTTACCGGGCTGCTTTGCTATCGCGGGAACAAAAAAAATTCTGACCAAAAAAGGCACTAAAAGCTACCTTTTTTTGATGTATTGTTACAAAAACACGGAGATTTTCGACGGTAATTTTGGCGATTTTGCCGAAAACGCGCCTATATCTCCGCCAAATATTTATGCACGAAACTGATGGCCATAGAGCCTTCGCCCACGGCCGAAGCTACTCGGTTCATGGCGCCGGCACGTACATCGCCTGCGGCGAAAATGCCTGGGATGCTGGTCTCCAGCAGGTATGGATCTCGTTTAGATTTCCACATCTTCTCGAAGTCCTGGCAACTGTTCAGGTCCCGGCCGGTTTCTACGAAGCCTTTGTCATTTTTGATAACGGCTTTGCCTAGCCAATCGGTAAAGGGTTTGGCCCCGATGAAAATATACAGCGCATCGGCATCTTCGGTACGGGTTTCGCCATTATCCAGGTTTTTTATCACCAATTGTTGCAGGCGGCTCTCGCCTTTGGCTTCAACAATTTCACAGCAGGGAAGCAGGGTAATATTGCCCACGCCGGCAATCTGGTCGATAAGGTAGGACGACATGGTAGCCGCTAAGCTCTCCTTGCGTATCATGATATAAACGTGCCTGGCAAATTTGGAAAGATACATGGCCCCTTGCCCTGCTGAGTTACCGCCGCCTACGATGTACACATTGGCATCCTTGCAGCTTGCGGCCTCCGTCATGGCGGCACCGTAGTAGATGCCCGCGCCCGTGAATTTTTCGATGCCGGGCGTGGTCAGCTGCCGGTAATCAACGCCGGTGGTTATCACTACCGATTTGGTCACCACCTCGCTGTTATCATCCATCACCACGGTTTTATAATTGTCTTTCAGCCTGATTTCTTTTACCGATTGCGGCGAAAGGAAGTCTGTACCGAAACGGGTAGACTGTGTAATGGCGCGGCGCGTAAGGTCGGCACCACTTAACCCAGCCGGGAAGCCCAGGTAATTTTCGATGCGGGAACTGGTGCCCGCCTGGCCACCAGGTGCTTTGCGCTCAATCAGCAAGGTTTTCAAGCCCTCCGATGAACCGTACACCGATGCGGCCAGCCCTGCAGGGCCGGCACCTATAATCACTACGTCATACAGCTCATTTTTGGCAGATTGGCTCAAGCCAATCTTCGCCGCCACATCCCTTATGGCAGGGGTTTTCAGTAACGTGCCGTCGGCAAATATGATGGCGGGGAGGTGCTTCGCATCCAGCTTATTGATAGCCGAAAGTTTTTTCGCCTCTTCGGAATTGGCGTCCAGCCACAGGTAAGGCACCAGGTTTCCCGATAAAAACTCCTTAATATCGTGGGATTTCGGAGAAAATTGGTAGCCTATTACCTTTATCCCTTTGAAATCGGGGCGGTAATTGCCCTGCCAATCCTCCAGCATATCGGTTATGATAGGGTATAGCTTTTCCTCGGGCGGGTCCCAGGGTTTGGTGAGGTAGTAATCCAGCTTTACATCGTTTATTGCTTTGATGGCCGCTTCGGTATCGGCGTAAGCGGTGAGCAATACACGCTTGGCGTGAGGGAAAAAAGTTAAAGCCTTGCATAAAAAATCCACGCCTTCCATTTCGGGCATGCGCTGGTCCGATACGAACATCGCCACTACCTCGCCTTTGTTTTTCAGCTCCAGCAGGCTGTCTAATGCCTCTTTTACCGAAGTGGTGCTCAGGATGCGGTAGTCCTGCCGGTAGTGGTTCTTCAAGTCGCGCGTTATGGCCCGAAGTACCTGCGGGTCATCGTCAATAGCAAATATGATAGGTTGATCCATGTCTTTCTAAATAAATTAATCGTCGTTTATGGGGAAGCAGATGATGAACTCAGTGCTCCCCGGCACCGATTTTACCTTTACCGTGCCGTTATGCTGGCGTATGATGCGGGTAACCACATCCAGGCCCAGCCCGGTGCCCTTGCCCATATCTTTTGTGGTAAAAAACGGGTCGAATATCTGCGATTGCAGTTCTTCGGGGATACCGGGTCCGTTGTCTTTTATGATTATTTCTACAAACTGGCGGTCTTTTTTTGTTTTTATTTCCAGCAGGCCGCTGCCGTTTACTTCCATGGCATCTATGGCGTTGTCGATAACGTTGGTCCATACCTGGTTCAGCTCGCCGGCCATGGCTTTCACCTGCGGCAGGCTAAGGTCAAAATCCTCGGCTAATTTAATATTTCCTTTTTTAAGCTTATAATCGAGCATGGTGAGGGTGTTGCGTATGCCGGCGTGTATATCCAGCAGTTGCTTGTCGCTATCCCTATCCATGTGCGTAAACGTTTTTACCGAGGTAACCAATTGCGATATCCGTTGCGATGATTCTTTGATATCAGCAATCATCTTGGTGGCCAGCAGGTAATTGTTTACCCAGGCCAGTACGATTTCTAATTCTTCCGAAACCGGCGTGCAGGCATTCATATGATCCAGGTCCCCGGGCTTAAAATCAAAGTCGACCAGGTTTTCGGCAAATTCCAGTTTTTTTATTTCGTGGTCCATCAGCCAGTCGCTCAGGTCGTCTTCGCGGTCGGCTTTATCCATCATGCTTAGTACAGGCCTATCGGTTTGGTTGGCGCGTGTAACCAGCAGCTCGTTAATGGTATCTACCTTTTCGGGTGTCATGTTCAAGCTTACTATCGCTTTAAACATGGCCGGCAGGTTCTGTATTTGCGCGTTAAGGGATGATGCCCCCCGGCTGATGGCCGCCGCAGGGTTGTTAAGTTCGTGCGCCAGCCCGGCGGATAGCTTGCCAAGGGCAAACATCTTTTCGTTTTGCTGTTGCAACGAAGTAAAATCGCGTATGCGGCTGGTCATGGTGTGTACCAGCGCTTCGGTCAGTTCGTAATGGAGTTGGGTGGCTTCTTTTATCTTTTCGGCCGGCACCCTAAAAATACGTCCTTTTTTGGTGCACTCGCCAAAGCCGGGCGTTTTCTTGGCCCGCGAAAAGGGTAGGTAACCGGTAATGCCCTGCTCGCGGATCACGGCTACCTCGCGAAACTTCCCGTTCTGCATTACACATATACGTATGCGGCCTTCCAGTATAACAGAAGTCATGTTTACGGGTTCGCCCACTTCGAACATGCGCTGCCCCTCTTCCATCTCCACTATTTCGCCGTTATCTATAAACCATTGCAGTTGCACATCGGGCACTTCGGTAAGCACCGGGATGGCCTTTAAATCTTCTAAGGATATTGCGTTCATTATTCTTCGGGTATATAAGGGCCGCCTGGCACGCCCCATCCCCATTTGGGCATAGGCGCATCGTGCTGCAAAGGGTTATCGGTTAATTTGGAATTGATTACGGCTATGCGGCTGCCCCACTCCAGGTAAGCCACCAATGCCGACCGGAACTCCGGGTCGTCGGCCAGGCCAAGCTCGTCTACGCTTTGCAGCAGCAGGGCTATCCATCGCTGTCGCTGTTTTTCGGTAAGCAGCTTGCCTACGTGGTGCGCCACCATTTTTGCGTGGCTGCCATCATCGTCTTGCGTGTATAATTGTGGGCCGCCAAAAACTTCGGCGATAAAATGCGCTACGTGCTTGCTATGCACAGCCGACATGTTCTTGAACACGGGCTGTAGCAAATCATCGCGCAGCACCTTATCATAAAAAACTTCGGTAAGTTTTTCTAAGGCATCGTTGCCACCCACCCAGCTATACAAGGTTGGTATGTTTTTCATAGTCCATAAAATTAGTAATAAAAAAGGGTTGGTTGCAAGGAAGGGTTGTCTGAAAATATATCTTAAGCACAGTTATGGGATATGGCGAAGAGCGGTGGTAACATCTCGTTCGCCTATTTGACTCACCCCGGGTTCGCTCCGCTGCCCGACCCTCTCTAACTTCGTTAAAGAGGGTGAAGAGAATTAAGAAAAGAAAAAAATTGCAGCTTACCTTCTTTGCGAAGCAGAGAGGGTCGACGCACGAAGTGCCGTCGGGGTGAGTCAACTCGCGACGCGAATATAGACGCCAGGCTTGGGAGGCTCAACTGTTAAACCCTCGCTATACAACCTCCCCGCTCAATATCCCCCCTCTCAGAAATTATTTTCAAATAAATTTGCGTAAGCAATTGCTTACGTATTATATTTGTAAGCGAACGCTTACATAATTAAGAGGATTTGATGAGAAGAGATGTTTTCCAGGCAATTGCCGACCCAACACGTAGGGATATTATTAATTTGATAGCCTATAAACCGCTAAACTTAAATGCCATAGCCGAGAATTTTGAGGTGAGCCGCCCCGCCATTTCGCAACACATTAAAATACTGATGGAATGCGGGCTGATAGAAATGAAGAAGCAGGGCCGCGAACGCTACTGCGAAGCCAAACTTGGCCAGCTAAACGAAGTGGCACAATGGATAGAGCAGTACCGCAAGCTTTGGGCCGATAAGTTCGACAGGATGGACGAGATATTGGAAGAGTTGAAAAAAGCCCCTCCTAAATCCTCCCCGGAAGGGAGGATTAAAAAAGTAAACGCTTAATATCTGAACTCGAATTTTAAAGAATTTGCCGAATTCACAGAATTAATATAGGTGACTTTCTGCCCATTCCTCAAACTCGTTCAATTCGAGTTCAGAAATTGAGCCGCTTCCGGCCCGTTAAATGGTCGCATTAACACCCTGCCCGTACGGATATGCGGCAGTAATTTTGATAAACTTAAAACTAAAATATTATGCAAAAGATCAGTCCGTTTTTATGGTTCGATGGCCAGGTAGAAGAAGCCCTCGACTTTTACACCTCGGTTTTTAAAAATTCTAAAATAACAAATAAGCGCCATTTCCCGGGTGATACCCCCGAGCACAAAGGCAGAGTGTTTACCGCCACTTTCGAGCTGGAAGGCGTGGAGTTTATGATATTGGATGGTGGGTCTCATTATAAAATCGAGAGCCCTGCCATTTCCTTCTTCGTAAAATGCAAGGACCAGGCCGAGGTAGATGAACTGTGGGATAAAATTGCCGAAGAGGGTACGCCATCGCGCTGCGGCTGGATAACCGATAAGTACGGCGTGTCGTGGCAGATAATCCCTGATGCATTGGGCAAGTACCTTGGTGGCAGCGATGCTGCAGGTGCGCAACGAGCCATGCAGGCTATGATGAAAATGGTAAAGATAAACGTGGCCGAATTGGAGGCTGCTTATTACAACAAATAACCCATTATGAGGACTCCAAAAGACGTCGCGGAGTATTTCACATGGTTCCCGCAGGAAACACAGGATGCCATGAGCCTGGTAAAGGATGCCATATTAAAGGTAATGCCCCAGGCCGAGGAAAGCATTAGCTATGCTATGCCCACTTATAAGTACAAAGGGCTGCTGGCACATTTTGCTGCGTACGAACGTCATATCGGGTTTTACCCCGGCGCATTGGCTATAAAGGTTTTTGCGGATGACATTGCGGGTTATAAAAGCGCTAAAGGTTCGGTACAATTCCCGCTGGGTAAGCCGATGCCGCTCGACTTGATTACTCGCATCGTAGAATTCAGGCTGAACGAAAATTTAAAGGCACCAAGAAAAACTAAATAATACACCTATGGCAAGCAATAACGAAACCACCATTAAAGCCGAACCCGGCAAACAGGAACTATTCATCACCCGCGAGTTTGATGCCCCGCGCGAACTAGTTTTTAAAGTATTTACCGACCCTGAGCTGGTGCCCCGCTGGCTTGGCCCGCGCGAGTTGACTATGAAAATCGACAAATGGGATGCCCGCAGCGGCGGCCATTACCGTTATGTACACTCGGATGCGCAGGGCAATGCCTTCGGTTTCCATGGCGTAATGCACGAGGTAACAGCCCCTGAACGCATCATCCAAACCTTCGAATTTGAGGGCATGCCCGAGCGCGGCCATGTTTCACTGGAAATAGCCCGGCTGGAAGAGCTACCTGGTGGCCGTACCAAAGTTGTAGTGCAGTCCATTTTTTCATCCGTTGCCGATAGGGACGGGATGATACAGCACGGCATGGAGCGCGGCGTAAAAGATTCGCACTGGCGGCTGGATGAGCTTTTTGAAGAGATGGCAAAATAAAGCGATAAGGCTTTATGTGCAGATGCTTATATTTGATAACACCACAATATAAGCACCTGCATTGAAATGAACTATTATACCATCGCATGCAAACCAAACTTAAGCGCCTATGTGCGCTTTTTTTGGGTGCTGGAGTATGATGGCGTTAACCCGACCCGGCCATATACCCACCGTGCTATGGCTGATGGCTGCTGTGAAATGGTTTTCCATTACAAAGGCCGCTTTACGGATATCGCCGCCAACGGCACAAGCAACCCCTCCTTTACATCAGGCGTTGGCGGGCCTTCCCAAAGTTTCAGCAGGTTTCATACCCAGGAAGCCTTTGGCATTTTTGGTGTGTACCTTTACCCCTATGCGATTGCTGCCTTGTTTGGCGTGCCCGCGTCGGCTGTGGTTAACCAGCAAGTAGAACTTGCAGCTTTGTTGGGGCAAACCGGCAGCGATATTGAAGAAAAAATAATGCTGGCAACTGATAACTATCAGCGCACAGCCATCTTAACTGCCTTTTTTGAATCGCAATTAAACCGATATCATAAGGCGCCGCCGCCCGTTTTCAAGGCTATTAGCCATATCATCAAAAGCAAGGGAACGATTACGGTGGATGCCCTGGCGCAAAAGCATTTCCTTTCCACCCGGCAATTCGAGCGCAACTTTAAGGAGTTTGCGGGCTTCAGTCCCAAATTATACTCCCGCATTATCCGTTTCCAGGCTGCTATTGAAAAGTATAAGGATAAAAACCATTCGCTTACGCAGATAGCTTACGATTGCGGCTACTACGACCAATCACACTTTATTCATGATTTTAAGGAATTCTCGGGCTATCATCCCAAAACCTATTTCAATGGCAATAACGAGGGCACCGATTGGAAGGAAGCGGAATGATGTCGCGTTTTTCCAATTTTGGCCATGCCGACCGGGCTACTTTTGATGTATTATTTAATTAATCGACCAACAACAATGGAAATCCCAAAAGTACACCAGGCCATTATGCCCTACCTGATGCTGAAAAACGCAGCCGGTTTTATTGATTTTACCCAAAGAGTTTTTAATGCCGATGCGGGTATGAAACGCCTGCGCGACGATGCTGACACCATTATGCACGCCGAAATTATGATCAGTGGCAGCACCATCATGTTTTGCGAAGCCAGCGACCAATGGGCGGTAGCCAACGCAAACCTTTTTATTTACGTGGACGATGCCGACGTAACCTACAATCTCGCCATTGCTAATGGCGCATCTACCGTAATGGAACTAAGCGACCAGGATTATGGCCGTACCTGCGGCGTTACCGACCCATTCGGTAACACCTGGTGGATAACATCCATCAAAAAGTAGCAGCGATTTTCATCGCACCGAGGCTGCCACAAGGCGGCCTTTTTTGTTTTATGGAGTGACATTCCGGTTAGTTATGCTATATATACGTAATATGTTGGTTACCATCGCCTAAATCAAAACAAAAGAGGCCGATAACCTTTGTTACTTAAATATTGTGCAATGCCTAAGTGGTTAAAAATTTTATTGAAGATACTGGGAGCTTTGATACTGCTGTTCATCGTGACAGCAGTGGGGATAACCATTTACGTGGCCAACAACAAAGAGAAGGTGCTGGCGCAGGTCATCAAAAAACTCAACGAGAATTTGGATGGCACCCTTACCGTAGGCGATATCAAGCCGTCGTTCTTCAGCAACTTCCCGGATGTGTCGCTGGCATTGAAGGACGTGGTAATCCGCGACAGGCAGTTCGCCAGGCACCATCATACTTTACTGGAGTCGAAAAATTTCAATGTATCGGTAAATACTGCGGCGTTATTCAGGGGCGCTATCAGCATCAATAATATCGCCATCAACAACGCATCTATAGATTTGTACACCGATAGCACGGGCTACAGCAATACGGCGGTTTTCAAAAAGAACAAAAAAGACAGCATCAAAACAGAGGCTAATGAGGGCAATTCGTCAACCCAATTAAAAAAGTTCAGCCTTGCCAACGTAAACTTCACCATCAACAACCAAAAGGCAAACAAGCTGTTCAACTTTACGGTGGACCAGCTCAACGGTAAAATGAACTACCCCGATACCGGCTGGCACGCCGCCGTGCATTTGAACGTGTTGGCAAAAAGCCTTGCCTTTAATACCAAACGCGGCAGCTTCATCAAAAACAAGCAGATACAAACTGATTTGGAGGCCGGCTTTAACGAGAAAACCGGGAAGATTTCAGTAAAATCAAATAATTTCGATATAGGCGGCGATGTATTTGGCCTGAACGCCCTGTTTGTTACGGGCAAAGGCGATGATAGCTTTGCCTTCCATTTGGCAAACGATAAATTGCTTTGGCGCAGGGCATCGGCGCTACTCGCGCCTAATATCCAAAAGGTGTTAAACCGTTTCAACCTGGATAATCCCATAGGCGTGAAAGCCCTCATATCGGGCAGCTTTGGCGGTGGCGACCCTTACTTTTATGTTTCTGCCATAGTTGGTAATAATCGCCTTACTATTCCTGGTGCCGTGATAGATGATTGTAATTTCAATGCCGTTTTCACCAATGAAAATATCAAAGGCAAAGGTTTCACTGATGCCAATTCCATCATCCGGCTGGCAAAATTTAAGGGTAGTTATAGCCATTTGCCTTTTACCATTGATACGGGCAGTGTTGCCAACCTGGAGGTACCCATAGCAACCGGAAACTTTAAAGCGAATTTCCCCGTCACCAACTTCAACTATTTGCTGGGCAGCAAAGTGGCCAAATTTACCAAAGGCACGGCCGACATGAACCTACGCTACAAAGCCGATGTCGTTAACCTGAAACTAAATAAGCCCATAGTACAGGGCACTATCAACCTAAAAGATGTCAGCATCAGCTACATCCCGCGGAACCTTAACCTCAGCAACTCCTCTATATCTATGAATTTTATAGGAAACGATCTGCTGCTGAATAACATCCGCCTGCAAAGCGGAAAAAGCATCGTACGCATGGAAGGACAGGTAAAGAATTTCCTTAACCTTTACTACAGCGCGCCTGAAAAAATATTGATCGACTGGCAGGTTACCAGTCCGCAAATTTATCTGGCGGAGTTCATTGGCTTCCTAAACAGCACAAAACAATCGGCGGCGGCGGTTAAACGCCGCAACAGCGGTAACGTAGTAGAACAGCTGGCTACCGTACTGAACAGCGCAAGGGCCGATATGCATATGCGGATAAACGAACTGCACTACCGCAAATTTTTGGCCACCAATGTAACCGCCGATTTGCTGTTATCAGAAGATGGCATCCGTATAAACCAGGCTAGCCTGAAAACAGCTGATGGCTCGCTAAAACTGACCGGCAACCTGGTGCAGAAGCAAAAAGTGAACGATTTTATAGTTGCTACCACCATAAGCAACGTAAACGTAAGCAAGTTCTTCTATGCGTTCGATAATTTCGGGTTGACGGATTTGACCAGCGAAAACCTGAAGGGCTACCTTTCTGCAAGGACAAGCACCGTGGGCTCTATCACCAATACCGGCGATATCGTAAAGCATTCTATAAGAGGCAAGGTGCTGCTTAATTTGAAGGACGGCGCGCTATTGAATTTTAAGCCGATAAAGAGCGTTGGCAAATTTGCCTTCCCCTTCCGCGATTTGGATAACATTACGCTATCGGCACTCGATGCCGATTTCGATTTGATGGGCGACAAGATTATCATCAACCCTATGGAGATCAGCTCGAGCGTGCTCAATATGGATGTGGCCGGCGTGTACGGCTTAACCAACGGTACCGATATTGCGCTGGACGTACCCCTACGCAATCCCAAAAACGACGCGCAGATAACCGATAAGGAAGAACTGAAAAAGAAACGGTTCAAAGGCATCGTGTTGCACATACGCGCACATGAGGAAGAAGGCAAACTGAAAATAGGCTGGAACAAAAACCACAAGTAGCTTCTCTGGATTAGGCACATCTGAAATCTGCACATTTATTATCATACCAATTGGTATATTTGCAATATGGAAAGCAAATTATCCAAAGCAGAAAAAACCCGGCAGTTCATTATCGAAACTACTGCGGATGTGTTTAATACGAAGGGGTATGCGGGTACCTCCATGTCTGATATTACCGATGCCACCCGCCTGACCAAGGGCAGCATCTACGGCAATTTCGAAAATAAGGAAGATGTGGCCCTCGCCGTTTTCGACCATAACCATGCCAGGGTAAGGGCCGTAATAAAGCAGCAAATAGCGCAGGCAAGCACCTATTATGAGAAATTGATGGTTTACGTGAAGGTTTACGACCATTTTACCCGCACCAACTACTTCCCAAAAGGAGGCTGCCCCATTTTAAATACCGCCATAGAGGCCGACGACACCAATCCGCTGTTAAAAGAACGCGCCGCCAAAGCCGTACTCGATTGGAAAGAGCGGATACAGGAACTGATCAAAGAAGGCATCGCAGCTAAAGAATTCAAATACGATGTAGACGACTCGCGAATCGCCCTTTCGCTCATCGCGCTGATAGAGGGCGGCATCATGATTGCAAAAGTGACTGACAGCCAGGGTAATCTGAACCAGATAATGAAGACCGCCGAGCTGCTGATCAAAATGATACGCGTCTAAAAAATTTGACATAAAAAATACCGATCGGTATTTTTTATAGTGTAATATTGCGCCATCAAAACAAAGCATAAGTGCCCGTTTAAAATAGGATTTCACATCAAATAAAAAATACCAATTGGTATAATAATATGTCGCCCTTAAAAAGAAAACTACTCATCTTCACCGTTATCCTTGCCGCGATAATGGAACTGATAGATACCTCAATAGTGAACGTAGCCCTATCGTACATGAGCGGCAACCTGGGTTCCACGCTGGAAGATACTTCCTGGGTTATCACCTCCTATGCCATAGCCAACGTAATCATCATCCCCATGACCAGCTTCCTCACCGCCAAGCTGGGTCGCCGCAACTATTATATCGGCTCCATTATCCTGTTTACCTTCTGTTCGCTCATGTGCGGCCAGGCAAGCAGTTTGTGGGTACTGGTGCTGTTCCGCTTTTTACAGGGCCTTGGTGGTGGCGCACTGCTCTCGGTATCGCAGGCGGTAGTATTCGAGCTGTTCCCTAAAGAAAAACAAGGTGTGGCTAGCGCATTATTCGGCGTGGGCGTGTTCCTGGGGCCAACCATCGGGCCAACCCTTGGTGGTTTTATTACCGAGCAAATCTCCTGGCCATGGATATTCTATATCAACATTCCCATAGGCATAGCTGCCGCGGTATCTTGTTACTTCCTGCTTACCGAGGCACCTATTAAGGTCGTCGTTAAAAGCATCGACTGGACGGGCATCGCGTTGCTGGCCATTGGGGTAAGCACCCTGCAAACCGTGCTGGAGCGCGGCGAAACGGAAGATTGGTTCGAAACCAATTACATTATTTGGTTTACGGTGATAGCCATAATCGCTTTAACGGCATTCGTGCTTTGGGAACTGAAAACCCCGCATCCGGTAGTAAACCTCCGCGTGCTGAAAAGCAAAACTTTGAGCATCGCGGCCATCCTCACCTTTGTTACAGGCATAGGCATGTTTACTTCCGTATTCTTAACACCCGTGGTGGCGCAGCGCTTATTGGGCTTTACCCCTTCGCAAACGGGGCTGCTTTTGCTGCCCGGGGCAATACTGGCCATCATAGGCCTGATGGTATCCGGGACGCTTTTGCAAAAGGGCGTGCCTGCGGTGGCTATCATCGCGGTGGGATTTCTCTGCTTCATCTACTTTAACTGGCGCATGGTCCAGATAACGCTGGAATCGCCTGCGTCAGAAATAACTTTTACGCTTGTTTTCCGTGCACTGGGGTTGGCATTTTTAACCGTACCGCTAACCGCGCTGGCTATTTCTTCGCTGGATGCTAAGGACGTGCCGCAAGGCGCGGCACTCAACAACATGATGCGCCAGCTAGGCGGCTCGTTCGGTATCTCTATCATCAATACCTATTCGTTCCAGCGTATCGCGTCGCATCGGGTAGACCTCATTACCCATATCACCGCCACCAACAGCATCGTTACAGAACGGCTGAACAGGTACGTGGCCAACTTTCAAAGCCATGGCATGGGCCTGCAGGAAGCCAAACAGAGGGCCATGAAACTGCTTGACCTCACCGTAGTAAAACAATCAACACTGATGAGCTACCTGGATAGCTACCTGCTCATCGGCGCGCTATTCGTACTGGCGCTCCCGCTGCTGCTTTTCGTTTTGAATGCCAAAAAGCCCGTGCCGGGGGTAATCATATCCGATCATTAAATAAAATATCAATACATAACCAACAAACAAATAACATCATGAAACTGATCAATAAAACAGTACTGGTAACCGGCGGAGGCTCGGGTATCGGCTTGGAAATCGCAAAACAATTAAGCGAAACGGGGAATAAAGTAATCATCACCGGCCGCAGCGAAGCAAGGCTTAAAGAAGCCGCCGAAAAACTGAATCGCGTAGACACTTTCGCCTTCGATATTACCAGTGCCGAAGATACCGCCGGCTTGGTTGCCTACCTCGCTGCTAACTACCCCACCCTTGATGTGGTCGTAAACAACGCAGGGCAAGCCTTTTACTACAACCTGGCTACAGAGGCAGATAGCTACGAAAAAGCAAGTGCCGAAATACTGACCAACTATACCGCCATATTGCGCCTTACCGATAAACTGCTGCCTACCTTATCGGCACAGCCCGAGGCGGCAATTGTAAACGTCAGCTCCATTCTGGGCCTTGCACCGCATTACGTAATCCCAACCTATTCGGCAAGCAAGGCGGCTTTGCATGCCTATACCCAATCGTTAAGGTATGCGTTACAAAAGGCCGGTAGCACCGTAAAAGTATTCGAACTGATGCCCCCGCTGGTAAATACCGATTTCTCCAAGGAAATAGGCGGCGAAAACGGCATACCGGCATCACAAGTTGCGGCTGAACTGCTTGAAAGCCTGGAAAACGATATTTTTGAGATACACGTAGGCGGAACCGCCGATTTTTACAAGGGTTTCTTCTCTAATTCTGCTGCAGCGTTTGAAACATTGAACGCTCGCGGCGAATAATCTTGCGGTTTGGGAGGGAATTAGCGGAAGTAGTACTGGCTTAGCACCGATAATTAATGCAAAAGGGCGGACAGCCAAACGCCGTCCGCCCTTTCTAAATAGGGAACTCGTAGTCTCCTACTTGGCTGCCAACTCCGCCGGTAACGGCTTCATCAGTAAATATTGATAGATAAACCGGTTCGTTTCCATGGTTTGATGCGCGGCCTTCAGCGGGTCGCGGAAACCGTGGCGTTGGCCGGGGTAGAGCATAAATTCAAAATGCTTGCCTTCGTCCTGCAGTTTGCTTATCAGTTGGATGCTGTTTTGGGCGTGCACGTTATCATCCATTGTACCGTGTACTATGCGTAAAACGCCTTTCAGTTTATTGGTATAAGTTAAAACCGAGCTGCGTTTGTAGCCTTCGGGATTGTTTTTGGGTGTGCCCATGTAACGCTCGGTGTAATGGCTATCGTAAAGGCTCCAGTCCATTACGCCGAAGTTGGCAATGCCGTGGGTAAAGTAATCTGCACCGTAGGTTAATGCATAAGCGGTAATATAGCCGCCGTAGCTGCCGCCGGTGATGCACATTTTGGTTGGATCTACATAGCTAAGGGTGCGCAAGTATTTCACCATCTCTATATAATCGGCCATTTCCCATTTGCCCAGGTCTTTATACATATAATTCTGGCCAACCTTGCCAAAATGACCCGATGCGCGGTGGTCCATAGCCACTTGTATCATGCCTTCTTTGGCCCACCATTGCGCCATGCCGCTAAAGCGCCAGGTGTCCATAACGGTGCCTGCGTTTGGCCCGCCGTAGATGCTGATCATCACAGGATATTTTTTATTAGGGTCGTAGTTCAATGGCAGCATAATGGTCATCGGCAAATCGAAGCCATCGGCCGTTTTCACGCGTATAAGTTTGGTCGTAGCCAAATCGTAGTCGCCATATTCAGGCCCTTTGCTATCGCCTATCTCTTTTATCAGTTTGCCTTTGGCATCATAAACTGCCGTTTTTGCCGGAGTTGCCACGTTGGAGTAAGTATCTGTAAAATAAGTCCCCTGTGGCGACATGGATACCGAGTGGTTAAACTCTCCGGCGGTTAGGCGGGTAAAGCCCTTGCCGTTGAAGCCTGTTTTATACAGATCTACCCGCGCGCTGTTCTCCTTACGGGCTGTAAAATAAACCTGCTTGTTTTTTTCATCAATGTACTGGATACCGGTAACCGTGTAATCGCCGGTGGTTATCTGCTGTTTCAGCTTACCATCCATACCGTACCAGTAAATATGCATCCAGCCGCTCTTATCGCTCATCACGATGAAGCCCTGGTTGTTCTTCAAAAAGTTGACATCCTTAAACCAGCTTATCCAGGTTTTCTGCTTCTCGTCGTAAATTTCTTTTTTGGCGCCGGTTGCCGGGGTAACGGCATATAATTTCAGGTCGTTCTGGTCGCGGTTCATCCACTGCATCCAAAGCTCGGTGCCATCGGGCGACCAGATAGGCGTGCCCAGGTACGTATCGTCGTTCTCGTTGAAATCGGCCCAGGTAATTTTGTTGGCGGGGACATTGTAAAAGGCCAGCTTCACTTTAGGGTTCGGGTCGCCCGGCTCTGGGTAGCGAGTCAGTTCTGTAAAGCCATGCTGCCCTTCGGAATTGTATAGCGGGAACATGGGTACCTGCGTATCGTCGAAGTGCATCCAGGCCAAAGTCTTGCTGTCGGGCGACCACCAGAAAGCCTTGTAGCGCGAAGAGCGACCTAATATTTCCTCATAATACACCCAGGAGGCATAACCGTTGTAGATAACATCGGTACCATCGTTCGTGATCCTTTCCGATTTGCCGCTGGCCACATCAAGGATGTACAGGTTGCCGCCGAAGGTATAAGCTACCTTGCTGTTATCAGGAGAAAGGCTTGGGTTTTGTTCCTCGTCGCTCGTTTTAGTGAGGCGGCTTTCGGTGCCGTCTACCTGTTTCAGGTAAATATCTTTATCGTGCACGCTCACCGTCATGTTGGTAACGGGCGGCGTATAAGGCGTTTCGGTACCGGTAAGTACATCAACCGAAACGCTGCTGCCACCATTGCCACCACGACCACGGGCTGCGCCTTTTATGTAATGGCTATCATCGGCCCAGCCGGTGATGTTAGGCAGTGCGGTGATAATTTTATTAGGCTCGTTCTTGAGCATTTGCCCGGTAGTAAGCTGCTTTTTTTGCGCTTGCGCGGATAATGCCGATACGGCCAGCGCAACCAACAGCGCCCGGCGGAGATGGAGAGATACAGTCATAAGATCAGTAAAAAGTTTAACCGCTAATTTTGTAAAATTCAGGCAGATTACGGCCTGTGTAAGCGTAATTTTACAAGCGGGCCATTGGCTTACAGCACAATAAAAAAGGCACGGAGGTATTCCCTCCGCGCCTCATCACGCAACACTCAAGGGAGAAACCTCCCTTATCCTCAGTCTTTATATGTGTATGAACAACTCGCTTTTCGGCCTGCGCACTTTTACCAATTTGCTGAAGGGGTCGTCTTCCGCGCGGAAGCCTACTGCGGCTATTACGGTTGCAGTCAAGCCTTTTGCCTTCAGGCCCAGTATCTCATCGAATTTTGCAGGGTCGAAACCTTCCATAGCGCCGGCATCAATACCTTCTGCTGCGGCTGCTGCAACCAATACGCCTAAAGCGATGTATGCTTGTTTTTGTGCCCAAAGCAGGCGTTGCTCGGGCGTGCGGTTAGCTATCGCGCCAAGCACCATGCCCTCTAAGCCGGCAAGGCTCTCGCGGGGTATGTTGCGTGTTGCAGCTACGAGGTCTATGAAGCTTTTGCCGTAGGCTTCATCAATACCGGTTTCGGCGGCGAATACGATGATTTGTGAAGCATCGGTAAGCTGTGGCTGGCCGTAGGCGGCTTCGCGCAGGTTAGCACGCACTTCGGGGTTTTCTACTACCAGTACTTTATAATGCTGCAAGCCGATAGATGATGGGGCCAGCTGTATGGCTTCCAGCAGGTAGTCTAATTGTTCTGCCGAAAGTTTCTTTTTTGTATCGAATTTTTTGGTGGCGTAACGCCATTTTAATTTATCTGTTAATGACATGATGTTCTAAATGTTTTGTTGACACAAAATTGCGTGTTTAAACATTTATATTCGTCATGCATAAGTAAATACTACTTAAATAGTAGATAATGTATTTTGGGTGGCTATAAACCAGCCATCATGTTGAATTTATTTCAACACCCCATCATAAAGTCGTCATCATGCTAAGGTACTTTGAGTGCCGCCGACCTGTCTTATGGGGGTCCTGAAACAAGTTCAGGATGACGTTTGGGTTGCTTCGCTATAGCAAAAAACTGATGCCTTCATGATTACGGCAGGTGGCTTCGCATTTCCTTTTCCTTGTCCTTCATCTCCTGTTTCAGCCGCTTTTTCTCTTCCTTCACCTCTTTATTGGTGCGACCGGTGGTATCTACGTTGTTCATCCGGTTTTTATAATCGGCTTTCATCTGCTCAATTTCCAGTTTGATGCGGGCCTTGATCATGTCGTTGGTCTCTTTTATCCGTTCCTCCACCTTGGCGGCCTGCGTAGTATCCTTTTTACCGAACAGGCGCTGGATAAAAGTAGGTCGCTTTTCTTCCAATTCCGGTGCGGGTATGCCTACGCCAACATCCGTGTTTTCGTCGGCCTGTTTTATCAGGCTATCCACTACAGCGGTATCAGTCGGCATTTCGCGGCGCAGGCTTTCTTTCAGGCGCACACTGTAGAAGCCGTAGGCATTAGTATCTCGCTCCGTAAGCCCTTTGCCGGCCATCAGTCGGCCTATGAGGTTAAAATAGCCATGCAGGCCCGGCCTTAAAGAGCCATCGGGCTGGAAAGCGTAAAGCCCGGCTTTAGGGTTGGGAACGATGCTGGCCAAAAAGATACTCTCACCCAGCGTAAGTTCTGATGGTGCCTTGCCGAAATAATAATGTGAAGCCTCGCCAATGCCATAGATGTTACGGCCCCACTCAATAATATTGAAGTACACCTCCAGCATGCGGTTCTTGCTCATCAACCGGGTGTTTTCTATTATCCAAACAATCAGTATCTCCTCTATTTTGCGCGAAAGTGTCTTGCTCCGCACCAGGAAAGCGTTTTTGATCAGCTGCATGGATATGGTGCTGCCGCCGCGGGTGAATTTCTTGGTCTTGAAATCGGTAGCTAAGGATTTGCGGATCGACTCGTCTACGAACCCCCTGTTTCGGTAAAAGGATGGGTCCTCCGCCGTCATTACCGCGTTGCGCACATCGGGCGATATTTCCTCCAATGGCGTAAACTCCGGGTTTTCGGGCCCGATGGTATGCGGTGCCATCGGCTTGCCATATTCGTACGGCGTGTAAACGAATGTTTTGTTAAGCTTGTTGAAATCGGTTTTGCCAAACTTTACGATTTTGAAGTTGTCGTTGTCCAGCCGCGAATCGAACAGTAAATCATCGATATGCTGCGAGTTCATGAAGAAATTGAGGCTATAATTCAATCGGCCGGCTACCTGCATGCCTTCCATAGACTCGAACAAGCCGGTAGGGAACGAATCGAACAGGTCCTGCGCGTTGAGCCAGCCGGTGTTTATCTTCATCTCGTATATCTTAACCGGGTTCAGCGTGTATTTGAGGAAAGGCCTCGCGGTTATCTTTTTGAGGTGGATAACCGATGAACTATCCAGCGAAAGGTAATTGGCACCCACGAAGATATTGGCATCGATAGAACCCGAAGGCACGATGATATCCTTAAGCGAAAGCCCGGCGTGGTTCACCAGCAGGTTACGCACTGCGCAGGACGTAAATATCTGGGTTTCGCCATCGTTACTCTCCACCCTGCTTAACTTGGTAGTAAGGGTATCGAAGTTGAGGCGCACGTGGAACTTTTTCTGCAACACGGGCAACTCAACCTTTTTGCCGTCGGCATACAGGCGCACGTCTATGTCCTTGTCAGAAGGGTGCATCTTGCCATCGAAATGCCAGGTAGAGGTGGCGATGCCGTCGTTCACTAAAATGGTGGACGCAAGCTTGCCATCGTTGATAAGGGCCGATTTAGCCAGCATAGTGATGCGCGTGCTATCATCTGTTGCCGAAACCAGGAAATTATTGAGCGACAGGTTATCGGGTATTTTGTACAGTACCTGGTTAATGAGATTGTCTGATAATTCGGCCAGGTTAAGTTTATGGCTGGTTTGCGTGCTGTCTTTCTTCTTCTTGAAAAGGAAATCGAAGTTTTTTACCCCTTTAATATTGGTGAAGTTGAGGTGCCCGTTTTGCAGTACCACATCGCCCAGTTTGATGTTGCCGAAAAGCATCGGGAGGATTTTTACGCTAACTTCGAATTTCTTAACGGATAGCAGGCTGTCGCGTTGATAGGGTACTACCGAAATATCCGTAAAAGCAACGGTTGCAAGGCCTGTGAAATGGGCCGAGCCTATTTTTACATCTAAATTATAATCTCTCTTGGCTTTTGATTTAGCTTTGCTGATAACCGACTGCAGGATTGCCTCGCGTTTAAAATAGGCAATGGTGCCGGCTATAAGCGCAATAACTACGATAACTGCAACAACGATGCCTGCTATACGGAGATATTTAGGATTGATTCGGCGCATTTGACAAAATTATTTTCAAAACTAAACTAAATATGATGCCTTGCAACGCTTTGTTGCGGCAAATTGTTTTTTCTTAACAACCCCGGCGCATGCCCTGTTTTCGTACTTTTGCGCCTTCAAGCATATGGAAATTACCCAACAACAAGTTTTACAAGCACTTAGCAATGTAGAGGAACCCGACCTTAAAAAGGACCTGGTTACCCTCAACATGATACAAGATATCGTTATCGATGGCCACAAGCTGAGCTTCTCGGTGATATTGACTACCCCGGCCTGCCCGCTCAAAGCACTGATAGAGAACGCCTGCCGCAACGCTATTAAGCATTTCATCAGCAAGGATATCGAAGTAAGTATTAATATGACCTCGCGGGTAACCTCGCAGCGCAATACCGGCGTACCGGGCGTAAAGAATATTATTGCGGTAGCATCGGGCAAAGGCGGCGTAGGCAAATCTACCGTATCGGTAAACCTGGCGCTGGCATTGGCCAAGACTGGTGCGAAAGTTGGCCTGATAGATGCCGATATATATGGCCCCTCTATCCCTATCATGTTCGGCCTGGAAGGTGCCAGGCCCATGGCCAGCAACGTGGACGGCAAAACCCGCATAGAACCAATAGAAAAATACGGCATCAAGCTGCTATCGATAGGCTTTTTCACCGACCCTAACCAGCCCGTGCCCTGGCGCGGGCCAATGGTATCTACAGCGGTAAAGCAATTATTTAACGATGCCGACTGGGGCGAACTGGATTACCTGGTAATAGATTTGCCACCGGGTACCGGTGATATACATATTACCGTTACCCAAAGCTTCCCGGTTACGGGTGCGGTTATTGTGACCACCCCGCAAAACGTGGCCCTGGCCGACGCGAAGAAAGGGATTGGCATGTTTATGATGCCGGCTATCAACGTGCCTATTTTGGGTGTAGTAGAAAATATGAGCTACTTTACCCCTGCCGAACTGCCGGATAACAAGTATTATATCTTCGGTAAAGGAGGCGGCCAAAAGCTGGCACAAACATTGGATGTGCCGTTTTTAGGCGAGATACCGTTGATAAAGGGCATAAGCGATAGCGGCGATGCGGGCAAACCCATCGTACTGGAAGACGACGGCGGCATGAGTATTGCCTTTATGGAAATGGCCCGCCGCGTGGCGCAGCAGGTTTCTATAGCGAATGCAGTTAAAGCCGGGGCTGTAGGGAATTAAGTCGAAAGCTTGTTCCTGTGTCTTTACAAAAAAGTGTTCCATCCTTAAAAACGCGAAAAATGGCTTTTTCTTAAGGGTTTATTAGCTAGTATGTTATGGCATTTATTTAAAGCGTGGGGATGTTCCAATTTGTTCCACCTGTTTTTCGTAAAGCATTATCAATCAGCCCGTAAGATATTTTTTGCAAAAAAATGGTGTTCCACTCTTCAAAGTGGAACAAGGATTAAAAAAATGCAGGGAGTGGGCATTGTTCACTTGAGGGCTGCTTACTTGTATATTGAAATATAATTAATAACTTTACGTATAAATCATCAAAATGAGTTTAATTGATCAGGTAGAGGCAGCGTTAGATACCATCCGCCCGTATTTGGAGGCCGATGGCGGTAACGTTTCTGTGGAAGAGATAACGCCTGAAAATGTTGTTAAATTGAAGCTGTTAGGCTCTTGCGGCTCGTGCCCTATGAGCATCATGACGCTTAAGGCTGGTATTGAGCAGGCCATTAAAAAAGCCGTACCCGAAATTACCGCCGTAGAGGCTGTAAACCTAACGGATATAGACGACCCGAATGCCGTTCTGCCCGAGAATTTGAGGTAGTGTTAAGAATTGTTAAATTGCTGTATATTACAGGCAAATAGCGTAGTTTTGCAGCCCTGATATAATGAAGAAGCTAGTTGGCATATTATTGATGTTTGTATCGCTTTCGGCATTTGCCCAAAAGGAAAAACCTTTGGTGCAATTTACCGGCGTTATACACAATGCCGATAGCGCCGGTGTGGTGGTGCCTTACGTAACCATTACCAACAACAGCTACCGTAACGCCACAACCGTGGCCAGCTATAATGGCTATTTCTCGTTTGTGGTGCATGAGCAGGATACCCTCACCTTTAGCGCGGTTGGCTATGCGCCGCTGCAGGTGGTTATCCCAACCAACCTGCCCAGTAAAAGCTATACTACGCAAATAAAAATAAAGCCGCAGATCACCAACCTGCCGGTTTTCCGCGTGTTCCCATGGGCAACTACCGATGAGTTCCGCCGCGATTTTGTTACCGCCAAACTGGCCGACGATGACCTGGAGATTGCCCGCAAAAACATCAGCCGTGCATCTTTGGCCGCGCTTACCACCACCCTGCCGCGCGATGGCCAGGAGATACAAGCCGCAAACGCCGGGCAAATGCATACCAACATCGTAAACTCCCACTCTATTACCAACCCGCTGCTTAACCCGCTTGCATGGGGCAGCCTTATCAAAACCATCACAGATGGGGATAAGAAGAACTAGCCGCTTTTAGAATCAAGAGTTAAGAATCAGGAATCAAGACAGCGACATTACATGAGCGCCCACTCGACATACGATTTGGCTCTGTGTCCCTCTGTGTTCCTCCCTTTGCGGCCTCTGTGTTAAAATAACCAATAAGCATCTCCCGCCTCGAAAAACATTTACAGTAACGACACTGTTACCAATTGGTTAGCAAGCCATTGCATCGAATAACTAAATTTGATAAAACCAATTGCCATGAGCCACATCAATAAAGAAGACGTTAAGCAGGAAGTGTTTGACCTGTATGACGATTATGCGCACAACCGACTGGATCGCCGCGCCTTCGTCCAAAAATTATCGCTTTATGCAGTGGGCGGCCTAACTGTGCCCGCGCTACTGAGCTTTCTGATGCCCGATTATAAGGGCAACATACAAATAAAGGCCGATGACCCTCGTTTAAAATCGGGCTACATCAACTATACTTCGCCGAAAGGTGGCGGCACTATAAAAGGGCTCTTATCCAAACCCATCGATGCCAAAAAGAAGCTGGGCGGCATCATTGTCGTGCACGAAAACCGCGGCCTTAATCCTTACATAGAAGATGTTGGCCGCCGCGCCGCGCTTGCCGGCTTCGTATCCCTGGCACCAGATGCGCTTACCCCGCTTGGCGGCTACCCCGGTAACGACGATGCCGGGCGCGAATTGCAAGGGAAACGCGATAAAGGCGAAATGGAGGAAGATTTTATAGCTGCATACGAATACCTCAAAACCCATCCCGACTGCAATGGCAAGGTGGGCGTAGTTGGCTTTTGCTATGGAGGGGGTATATGCAATATGATGGCGGTGCGTGTACCAGCCTTAGCTGCATCCGTGCCTTTTTACGGCTCACAGCCCACTGCGGCCGATGTGCCTAAAATAAACGCGCCGCTGATGCTGCACTATGCATCGCTGGATACCCGAATTACAGGCGGATGGCCGGCTTATGAGGCCGCCCTGAAAGAGAACAACAAAAAGTACCAGGCCTTTATATACGAAAACGTAAACCACGGCTTTCATAACGACACCACCCCGCGCTATGATAAAACTGCAGCCGAGCTTGCCTGGAAACGCACCATCGATTTCTTTATAGAGAAATTAACGTAGAAAACCCGTACGGGTAATCGCACAAAAAACCTCGGGTTGGGCCCGAGGTTTTTGCAATCAATAATTTAGGTATATGGCGGGTACTGAGAGAGTGCAAGTACTTAACGGAATGCTGCGCCCGGCAGGAATACCAGGCACGCCACAGCCAACAACACGCAGGCTATGCCCATAAACGCGATAACCCTAACTATCAGGTTCTCGTCATGCACAAAATGTGCGTTTATCTTCTGTAACTCGGTATCCATGGCCGACGAATTATGGGGGCTGTTGAGCAGCTTATCCAAATATTCGCCCGTGCAAACGGTAACCGGGGCCTCAATTTTTGATAAAGTGTTGTCCATATTGGATAGATGTGTAAAGTAAAAATACACAGCGTGTTGCCTAAAACAACAATATATTTTCAAATCGGGTAGTTATACGCGGTTCTTTACTGGCAGGTTTGTGCTTTTAAATAAAACCCGCGCGAAGCGTTTTGCTTTGTAAGCAAGATGGCGCCGAATGTCCCATTAACCTGCATTACGAACAAACTTGCCTTGCCGGTAAACTAAGCCTGGGAAATCGCTTTAAAAAATCATCGTCAATAATTTACCCGTTTCGTTAGTGATGATGGGTATATACCGCACAAAAAATCCCGGCTGCGCACCGGGATCCCTTCAAGCTTTTAAGTTATTTGCTTAAAACAATTTAAAACCTATGCTAAGCGCCCATAGGTTTTGGCGCTGGCCAAAATTCTCGTTGATTTTGGTGAGGCCGCCCTCGTAACGGAAATCGGCTGTGATATGCCCGATATCAACCCCGGCACCAGCCTGGAAACCCAGTGTACTCTTCTTATAGTCGCCAAAATCGGCATAGGCCGAGTTTACCGCGCTGGAGAAGTTATCGTTTTTATCCAGCACATAGCTGTAAACAGGTCCGGCCATAATCCTGAAGTTCAAATTATCGCCTCCAAAACCTTTACCTATCAATAAAGGTAGGCTAAGGGTGGTGAATTTTACCTTGCCTTCGGTAGTAACGGTGTTGTTGTTGGTTTGGAAAGCAAACTTGCCACCGCTGCTGCCTAAATAAAGCTCGGGCTGCAGGTAAAGGCTGGAGCCAAACCGGGCGAATATGCCCGCCTGGTACCCGGTTTTGGTAGATTCGCTTACGTTATCGGTGTTGATTTTGGAAAAATTTACGCCGCCCTTTATGCCCAGCGAAAATTGCGCTTTGGCACTAAAGGCCGCAGCGGTGATAATAGCAATGCTTAAAAATAACTTTTTCATTTGTCGGTTTGTTTTTAACGAGGGTATAACAGCCGACGGCTCTTGTTGTTTATGCAGATGCACGCCGGTTACCCCGTTTGGTTAATAAAACGGTTAGATGTGGGCTACAGGTAAAAGTTTAACTATAAGCCCGGTATTAAACGTGGGCTACAGCGTATTTTTTATATTTTTGCTGAAATAAAATTGTTTTATGGCAGAAATTACGATAAACAACAAAGATTGGTCGCGTATAAAAATAAAGGTGCAGCGCAAGTACAACCACCTTACCGATGAGCAATTGCAATACGCCGAAGGGCAGGAAGACAGCCTGATTACCCGTTTAATGCACCTGGTAAACCGCGATAGGGCTTATGTAGTATTCACCCTTAAAAAAGCTTTGGTGAATATTGATAATAACCGCCTTTAAAATGAGTTAATTACACAAAAAGCTGCATTGCTTTTTGTAGCTTTATATTTGATCACCGGCAGCAGATGAACGATAACCAACCGAAGAAGAGGAATTACAGGAAGCCTGCATTTTTTGCGGGCGTGTTGGCCGTTGCCGTTGTTGCATGGGGCTTTAACGACGACCTTTTTCAGATAACCAAGAACCTGGATGTTTTTGCGGCGGTTTATAAAGAAGTTAACATTAACTATGTAGACGAGATAAACTCCTCTAAATTGGTTAAAACCGGTGTGGATGCCATGCTTGATGGCCTGGATCCTTACACCGAATTCGTGCCGGAGTCTGAGATAGAAGAATATAAGCTGCACTATGTAAGCACGCAGTACGGCGGCATTGGTGCCAGCATTTTTGCCCGCGACGGCAAAGTTTACGTGGCCGATGTGTTTGCCGGCTTTCCCGCGCAAAAGGCAGATATACGCCCGGGCGACCAGATGATGAAGATAAACGACATCGACCTTACCGCCAAAAACAACGACCAGGTGAGCCTGCTGCTTAAAGGCAGCAAAGGTGCGGAAATACGCTTGCTGATGAAACGCGACGGCGAGCCCGCCGTCGTAAAAAACCTTCTCCGCGACGAGATAAAACAACCCAATGTAGTTTACTCGGGCATGGTTGGTGGCAATATGGGCTATATCAAGCTCAATAAATTCCTTGAGAATTCGGCACAGGAAGTTACCGACGCGCTTACCGCATTAAAAAAGAACAACCCTAACGGTGTCATACTCGATTTGCGCTCCAACGGCGGCGGCATATTGCAGGAGGCAGTCAAAATAGTAAACCTGTTCGTAGCCAAGGATGTAACCGTGGTATCGCAAAAAGGCAAGATAAAAGAAAAGAACTTTACCTATAATACGGTAGCTACCCCGCTGGAACCCAACCTGCCGCTGGTGGTATTGGTTAACAGCCGTTCGGCATCGGCATCAGAAATAGTAGCCGGGGCCTTGCAAGATCTGGATAGGGCCATCATCATCGGCCAGCGCAGCTATGGCAAGGGCCTGGTGCAGCAAACGTTTAGCCTCCCGTATAATAGCCTGGTTAAGATTACTATTGCCAAATATTTTGTGCCTTCGGGCCGCTGTGTGCAGGCGCTCGATTATACCCACCGAAAAGATGATGGAAGCGTACTTAAGGTGGCCGACTCATTGATGCACGAATTCAAAACCAAGAACGGCCGCTCGGTATTCGATGGCGGCGGCGTTTACCCGGATATTTTTGTGAAGCAGGATAGGTTTGCCAACATTACCCAAACGCTGGTAAACAAATTGCTGATTTTTGATTATGCTACCCAATACCGCAACGCGCACCCCCAAATTGGCAACCCACGCGCATTTAACTTGAGCGATGCCGAGTACCTCGATTTTACCAAATTCCTGGCGGGGAAAAACTACACGTATAATACAGCTTCGGAAAGGATTCTGGACCAGCTGAAGATAGAAGCAACGCGCGAAAAACAATTCCCCGAGATACAAACGGAATACGACGGCCTCAGGGCCAAAATGGTTGCCGCCAAAAAGAACGACCTGATGCTGCATAAAACAGAAATAAAACAGGTATTGGAGAACGAAATCGTATCGCGCTACCTCTACGAAAAAGGCCGTTACGAAGCCAATTTTAAATACGACAAAGAACTCGCTCAGGCCATCAAAACCATGCAGGATAAACTGCAGCTGGCATCTATCTTAAAAGGCGAAGGCAGCTTTAGGGTGATTGGTAAACCCGTACTGGCTATGGCCGCCAAACAAGACGATAAAGACGATAGCGACGATTAATATAATGAAGCTTAAGAAAACCGTATGATTTTGGCCCGCTCTTTTATGGCGGGCTTTTTTTTGCTCGTTTATTTTAAAAATAATTTATGAAAAAACGCCAGCTGCCGCATCATGGTAATAAACGAAGATGAAACACAAGTGCCTAATCCTGCTGCTTCCACTGATTTTATTATGTTCGGCATACCGCAGCCTGGCCAGTCCCCAGATGCCGGATTATATCATCTATAAGTCCGATACCATCGTCACATACAACCTCATTGTTGAACGCTATTTGCAAAGCCAGCTCCCGATAGATTCCGGGAGGCTATTTGGCTTGAGTTTCCGGGACGGAGCATCTGTTAACTGTTGGAGGGGTTACCAGGCAGTTTATAATATAGAAAACGACAGTCTTTTTTTGACTGATATGATACCATGCGGTACGCTTCGCCAGGGCGAGAAGTACAGGGCCTGGTCGGATGAGATGATGAAAAAGGTATTCGGGTATAAATTTGTAAACGGCAAGGTTTTTATCGATTGGTTTTCAGGAGACATCAGTTTTCCGATAAACCGCAACCCAGTAAGATGGGATGGTGTGTTTTATTGGATATTCGAGAAAGAACGAGTACTGAATGTCTTTGGCGGAAAGGTTCTGAAAACAGAAGATGTTACAAATTACGCTGATGTTCACGGCGGTATAGATAGAAAATACGGCGTAAAGCTTTCGGACATCTTATTTAAGAAAATAAAAAAGATAAAATGGAAGAAGGCCCCGGATTGCGATTGCTCCTATAAATACATCATCACGATAGGTCCGGCGGGCACAGTTTCTCAAGTGATGCTGTCGGATGAGGAAAAAATTGATCCCGATGAAGTAAAAGAAACAGAGACCTGCAAGGCGCTTATTTTCGATGCTATACGAAAACTGCAGTTTGACATCATCAAAGATAAAGGCAAGCCAATAGCAGAAAACGTTTATTTGGAGGTATGGATAGAAAGCAACGGCAAAACGGAGAACTGGACGCGTTAATACCCTATCGCCTCAATTAATTACAGGCGGCTCTTTCCGCGCTCCTGTAACATCCCTGTTATAACCCCATCGCGGCTATATGCTATTTAAACCATCTGGTGTGTTTGCTTGTCATACCTGCAAAACATACGAAAATGAAAAAGATTATATTAACAACCGCAATATTCTTAAGCGCCCTGAGTTTCCAGGCAGCTAAGGCACAAATAAGTTTAAATATAAATATTGGCAGCCAGCCCGAGTGGGGCCCTGTTGGGTACGACCACGCCGACTACTACTACATGCCGGATATTGATGCCTACTACGATATCCCCGCCCACCAATACGTTTACGTAGAGAACAATGTGTGGGTGCACCGTGCGGCATTGCCTGCAAGGTATAGCAACTATAACGTGTACAATGGCTATAAAGTAGTGGTAAACGAACGCAACCCATGGGTACGCAACAATGTCTACCGTGCCAAATATGCCAGCTACAGAGGTCGCAAAAGCCAGGTAATCATCCGCGATAGCCGCGATGATAAATACAAAAACCATTGGGTAGCCGATCGCCGCGATGTGCGCCAGGACCGCAGGGATATACGCCAGGACCGGAAAGACATCCGTAACGATCGCAAAGATTTTCGGAACGACCGGAAACAGGTAAAACACGATAACCGTGGCAATGGCCACAGGAACTAAGCTTCAAAGAAAATAAGCATAAATGTAAAAGGGCACCCGACGAAGGTGCCCTTTTTTATAAAAATGCATTATTCTGTTACCAGAAGATTGTATATAAGGCCACCAGTATGCCGCAAACCAGCATAGCACCAACCGCAAAAGCGTTCGATGTTTTGAACATTTTGGCATCTATCTCCAGGCCGTTGGTTTCTTTGCCTTTGGCTGCATCTATCAAACTGATGATAACCATACCTGCCACGCAAATGGCGAATACGAAGCCCATCCTATCCAGGAACGGTATCTCGTACAGGCCGCTTTCCGCGTTCTTGTAGGCGAACCCGCTTCCGGCCAACGAGGTCAAATCGACCATCTTGGGCAGGAATTTGAAGAATACCGAGAACGCGAAGCCGCCGATAGTGGCGAACAATGCCGCATTGGATGATGCTTTCTTCCAGAAGAAGCCCAGGATAAACATGGCGAAGATACCCGGCGACACAAAGCCGGTGTACTCCTGTATGAACTGGAAGCCGCCTTTTTTGTCGATGCCCAGGAATGGCGATATCGCTACGCCCAGTATCATGGCCACTACTACGGTAATCTTGCCTACTACCACCAGTTGGTGATCGGTAGCATCTTTGCGGATCTTCTTCTTGTAGATATCCAACGTAAAGATGGTAGCKATACTATTGGCTTTGCCGGCCAGCGAAGCTACTACTGCGGCCGTTAAAGCTGCGAAAGCCAAACCTTTTACGCCGGTAGGCAGTAAGTTAAGCAATACMGGRTAGGCATTATCGTGGTTGGCGGTGATGCTGCCCGTCATATCTGCATTGAATACGTTCTCTTTGTACAGGATGTAAGCGGCAATACCCGGCAATACCACGATCAGCGGCATCAGCAGTTTCAGGAAAGCAGCGAACAAGATACCGCTACGTGCAGTATTCAGGTTGGCACCTAATGCCCTTTGCGTAATGTACTGGTTGCAACCCCAATAGTTAAGGTTTACTATCCACATACCACCTATCAGCACGGTCAAGCCGGGCAGGTCGCCATAGCTCTTGTTGTCTTTCTTCAATATCATCTGGAAGTGGTCGTTGGCGTGGTTGTACATGTCAGACATGCCGTTCAGCAGGCCCGGGTGGCCATAGTACTCACCTACTTTAGTAACGGCGATATAGGTGGTTACTAAACCGCCCAATATCAGGAAGAACACCTGGATAACGTCGGTATAGCCAATTACCTTCATCCCGCCCAGCGTGATGATGATGGCGAAGATGGCCAAACCGGCTATGCATAATTTGAAATCGATGCCAGAGATGCCGTTGATCGCGATAGCCCCGAGGTACAGTATCGAGGTTAGGTTAACGATTACGTACAGCAGCAGCCAGAACACGGCCATAATCATGGCAACCGTACTGTTGTAACGCTGGTGCAGGAATTGCGGCATGGTGAATATCTTGTTCTTGAGATACACCGGTATAAAGAATACCGCTACGATGATCAGCGTAAGGGCAGCCATCCACTCATAGGTAGATATGGCCAGGCCCATGGTAAAGCCGTTGCCGCTCATGGCCACGAACTGCTCGGCAGAGATGTTCGACGCAATTAAGGATGCACCGATGGCCCACCAGGTGAGGGAGCCTTCCGCTAAAAAGTAATCTTTGGAGGTAGCGTCGGCATTATGCTTGCGGCGGTATATCCAGTAACCATAACAGGCTACAATAAGGAAATAGACTAAAAATACGATGTAATCGCCGGTCGAAAGAGATTTCATTTATGACTCATTTAGTATTAGGTTTCAGCGGGTCTCGCTGTAAATTATAACGGTTAACCAAGCCCCGAAAAATCCTCGAATATTGCGGGTGCCGGGTATTGGCTTTATTTTAAAACGAAAATAGTTTAAATTTTATCAATTGCAATCGATTGCATGATTTATTTTTTATATTCTCCGGACGCTAAAGCCGCTATGGCCCAATACAGTCATGCATCGGGATATTTATCCGTCGGTGCATTACTTCCTGGCAATTCAATAAACTTGCGGGTTCAGTTACTTGTACACATACAGTCTGTTATGTCTTTTGCAAGCCATGTCTATTTGTTCAAAGCGCAATCTGTTTAAGTTTGGGTACCATAAAATGCATGATGAGCCAGGCCAGGATATATGCACCTCCGCAAACGCCGAACATGATGTAATAGGCGGTCTCTATCTGCCCGATTGCACGGTAATGGATAAACATTGATTTCTGCACGAACAACGATAGCAAAACACTGCCCACCGAACCAAACATGCCGCCTATCCCGGTAACCGAACCCACGGTGTCCTTCGGGAACATGTCTGAAACCGTGGTGAAAATATTAGCGCTCCAGGCCTGATGCGCCGCCGCAGCAAGGCCTATAATAAATACCGCAAGCCACATATTTATGCTGCCCAATACCTGGACGAAAATTATGGGGACAACCGCCAGCGCATAAAAAAACATGGATACCTTGCGTGCCTTAAATACCGGCCAGTTCTTTTCTATCAATACCTTTGGCAGGTAGCCACCAAAAACACTGCCGAATGCCGAAAACGTGTACACCAACGCCACCGGCAATGCCATTGCCGTGCCCGTTACTTTGTATTGGCTTTGCAAAAAATCGGGTAGCCAAAAAAGGTAAAACCACCAAATGGGGTCGGTAAGGAATTTGCCGATAGAAAAAGCCCAGGTTTGCCGGAAGCTGAGCAATTTAAACCAGCTTACTTTAACCAAAGAGGATTGGCTTTCGGCTTGATCATCAGTGGAATTTATGAGTTTGAATTCAATTACTCCTAACCTTTTCTGCCTCGATGGTATCTCATAATAGATTATCCAGAGCACTATCCAAATAAAGCCGACAGCCCCTGTTATGATAAATGCCCATCGCCAACCCCATACCAGGGCAATAAATGGCACGGTGAGCGGTGCGATGATGGCACCGATATTGGCCCCCGAATTAAATATTCCCGTTGCCAGGGCCCGCTCTTTTTTAGGGAACCACTCGGCCACAGTTTTGATGGCCGCAGGGAAGTTACCCGACTCGCTCAACCCCAGCGCAGCACGCACTACACCAAAACCGAACGTGCTACTCACAAAGCCATGGCAAACCGCTGCAATGCTCCAGAACAAGGTAGAAAGCAGGTAACCCTTTTTTGTGCCTAAGTAGTCTATTATCCGCCCGGCAGCCAGCAAGCCAACGGAGTATGCTACCTTAAACGCAATCTCTATATTGGCATAATCGCCGTCGTCCCATTTAAACTCCGTTGTAAGGTTTGATTTAAGGAGACTGATTACCGACCTATCGAGATAATTAACGGTGGTTGCGAAAAACACTAGCGCGCATACGGTCCACCGATAGTTTGTAGCTTTATTTTCAATCATTTTGATAGCCCGTTCGTTTATAAAATATCTATGATTTATTTAATATGGTGGTTTGCATGTTATTTCTATACCCCACTATTAACCGCGAAACCACCGTCGACATTAATCACTGTGCCGGTAACAAATTTCGAGGCATCGCTTAACAACCATATCAAAGCGCCAACTAACTCCTCAGGCACGCCAAAGCGCTTAAAGGGCGTTTGGTTAATAACTAGGTTGCCACGACTGGTAAAACCACCATCGGGCGTGGTAAGCAGGGTACGGTTTTGTTCGGTAAGGAAAAAACCCGGCGCTATGGCGTTCATGCGTACTTTGTCTCCGTAGCGGTTGGCTGTTTCCACGGCAAACCATTTGGTGTAAGCGTCTACGGCCGTTTTGGCAAGCGTGTAGCCCAGCACCTTGGTGATAGCCCGCTGAGATGCCATACTGGAAATATTCACGATGCTGCCCGTTCCGTTTTTAGCTATCTCCTTGCCGAAATACTGGGTTGGAAGCAAGGTACCCCATAAATTGAGCTCCATAACCTGGCGCAGCCCATCCATATCCAGCTCGAAAACATCGGCTTCCGGCTGAACGATTCCGCCGGGCATATTGCCCCCGGCTGCATTAACCAGACCGTCAATTTTCCCAAATTCAGCCAATACCTTATCCCTTGCAGCTATAATTTCCTCTTTTTTCAACACATCTGCTTGTATGGCTAGTGCGCGGCCACCGGCATCGATAATGTTTTTAGCGCGAAGCTGTGCTACTTCTAACTTACGGCCCAAAATAACAGCCGTTCCTCCCGCACCGGCAATGCCGTTTACGAAGGCTTCGCCCAGGATACCCGTGCCGCCGGTAACTACGATTACCTTATCTTTTAATGAAAACTGATCCATGTTTAAAATTTGTAAAGTTGAGGGGCTAACGGCCGGCGGCGGCATGGCCAATGAACTTATCGGCCCAGCCAATAAAATACTTGATGTTCGGCCCATCGGTATGCCCTCCGTCGTGCTGCCGCCAGGCGAGCTGCCCATCTAAAATACTTATGTTAACCTCCGGCATTTTTTCCGTTTTGTAATCGTTTGAAAATCCAAGGTCTTTAACGCCCAGCAGTTTAAATACTGAACCGGCCGCGATAGTTGCCATATAGCTTCCCTGGTGGTCGAGCCAGTTAGCATCGCCTTGCGACGGGATGCCATGGCTTATAAAAGTAAGTCTTGGTGCACACAGGGCTATCAACTCATGCGAGTCTACGGGCAGGTCATTGGCTGTTCTACTCCCAAAACCGGCGTTGCTTGCCGCATATTTTATAAAATTGCCCGCCATCCAATGGTATTCGCCACCAGCAAGATTTTCTACCGCCTCGCCAAAATTGCGGCGATGGGGTTTGGTACCGCCCTCGCCAGATGAAGCGATGAGCCCCATGGCAAAACGCTGGTCGAAAGCCATGGTTACCAGCGCCGCCTTCCCGTACCGGGATACGCCTTCAATACCCACATGCTTAGTGTCTACCATTGGCTCGGTCGCCAGGTAGTCCAACGCCCTTGAGGCACCCCAGGCCCAGGCACGCAGCGCACCCCAGTCTTCGGGTTTGCGCGGCTGGCCCTTATTGGTGAGCCCTATAATTCCTTTTGTAAGGCCCGCACCATTATCTGCCTGAATACTTGCCGGATCGATAAGCACATAGCCCCATCCATCGGCTATCAGTTGCTGGGCAGCGGGCAAATCACCTGTGGGCCTAGGTGCGAAAGGGTTGAAGCCGTAGTTTTGTGCGGCTATCATATTGTAAGCGGGGTACTTGTCAAAAATCGATTTCAAGTCGGGCCTGGCATTCAACAGCAAATCTTTGAGGGCATCGTTGATTTTTTGGAGTTCGTCCTTTGAAGGTTGCGCGGGGGCCGGAAGCGCGCTTGGAGCAAACATGATCAATACAGGTACCGGGCCTTTTGCGTTGGCGGGCAGCACCAGGGTCATGGCAATATTTACATCCAAAAGCGGGTAAGCCGAATTATCGGCATGGCCCACCAATTGCTTGGCAATAACGGGCGTAAAACCCATAAATTCATGGTCGGTTATTTTAACCTCCCAGGAGATTTTCGGTACGTCTTTGGGTATGCGCCCGTAAACCTCCCGCTCAAAATCCTCCACTATTTCGGGGCGGCGCAGTTTCCACCATTGCTCGGGCGTAGTTACTTTTTTGCCGTTTTTCAGGGTCAATATCTCTGGATAATCCGGATAAGGATTGGCAAGCGCTTCATCGTAATTGGCGTGGTTGGGCGCTTTCTCATCGCCGCTTGGTCCCGGCCGTAAGGATATGATGCCCAATTGCTTCATCATATTGTCCTTATCCTGGTCGGCGGTAAAATTCACCAGCGGCGGATAGGCCGGCGCATTTTGAGCTGCCGCGCGCAGGGAAATAAAAAACAACAGGTACACAATCCTTTTCATTGAGTTATAAATTGGCTTCATTGGTAAGCGACTAAATAAGCCGACAGTTTATTGGTGTGCAGTTATCGGTGGTAAATTTACTGCGGGTTAAATCTATACATCCTGTGGCTTTCACAATACCACATTTGTTTACAATCACACACCAAATGTATTCTTCGCGGCAAGGCGACTGCAAAGCGCAGGGCAGCATACACTTACAGATTTCTTAATTATGCAAACTTTCGGGCGGCCCCAGATAACTGTGTTTAACCGCGCCCGCGTTTTGCAACACCAGCTTTTCTAAAACAATTGCAGGGCTATCCATCCAAAATTTAATAACGTGGGTACCGGACTTGCTTACCCGGTGTTTGGTGGTGACTATATTGATACTGTTGCTCACGGCCTGGCTCCATAGCCGGGGGTTTTTATCTGCATCGAATGATTGCACGTGGGGCTGCTCGTCGTCTATCGCTACAGCATATTTAAGCGATTTATCCACGGTAAAGTCGATGGTAGGTGCCAGGTATGCGTTCAGCTCTATCATTCCCGTATCGCGTAACGTTACGATGTATTCCAGGCAGGGTTTCGCATTAAGGGGAGTTTTGCCGCTGGCCTTTTTCAAAGGTAATACCGTCATCGCCGACAGGGTACGCCCATAGTCGGGTATTTCTGCCCATGCATAGCTGCTACCCGGAATAGCTTTTTGATAGTGCGCCGCCTCTATGGAGACATAAGAATCCATCTGCAGGAATCCTTTGGGCAGCGGTAATGATATCCTTTGCAGTTTCAAATCAACATCTACCCTAATACCATCAGAAGCAGTAATGCTGATTACGGATTGATTTGTACCTGCCGGCACGCTCTGCCAATCAATGTTGACAGATATGCGCGTTTGTTTATCTATGGCTCCCTTATAAGAACTCAGCCTGACGAATTTATCCGTAATGATAGTATAATAGACAGGGCTAAGGCCTTTGTTGAACAATTCGAAAAAGTGGCTTTGATTTATGCGATCATTAAATTGAGGCAGCGATGGGGCGCCTGAATTGCCCGCCCGCGGCCATGAATCGGCGGAGCCCTCTACCGCTACGCCCATGCTGCCAATTTGGGGAACATCGATAAGGGAAACTTTTGGCATTGCATTAACCGACGGCTGCTGCCAATAGGTATAACCTATGTGCGTTTGATCCATCATGTGGCTCCATTTGCCACCTGCCAAACGGTTGTTATAATAATCAGAAATTTGCGCATCGCGGTCAAAAAGCGTCTTTACTTCTGCCGCCATTTGATTGGTAGCCGAACGCCCCTGAGCAGCATATAAGTGATTTAGCGCAGTAGCATAATACATGGCATACAAATTTGCCGATGCCTCAACCGGATGCAGCACCAACTGGTAATAGGCATCTTTGAATTCCGGCGGCATCAGGCGGTATAACGAATCCGCTTGTTTATTTAAACGCTTATAATCGTTAACTACACCCTCAAACTCGTTATAATTAACCAGGCTGTAGGTGTTCTCGTTCAATAACTCGGGTTTGCACCTGCCGTTGTATTTACTGTAAGCGGAAAGGATATCTGCTATCTCCCCGGCATGCAGGTTACCGAATTGCGCTGTAGCCCACTTGCGCGTAAAGGCAAGCAAATCGCGGGGGCCGATCTTATCGGGGTTCCAGGCATAGTCCAGAAAAAAGGAAATCGGGAACTCCATAGGTTTCAAATCCCCAACGTTTACGATCCATACACGGTCAACCTTGTGCTGGTATGCAAGGTGCATCTGTTCCCACACCTTAGTTATCGGGTTGGTATTTATCCATTTGTAATTACGCGGGCCACCCACATAGTCGAAATGATAATAGATACCATAACCTCCCTCACGCAGGGGGGCATCCAGTGCCGGCAATTTCCTAATGTTTCCCCAGTTATCGTCGCATAATAACAACGTAACATCGTTTGGCACCTGCATTCCTTTATCATAATAATCCTGCACTTCTTTATATAGAGCCCATACCTGCGGCGTTTTCCGCGCAGGTTTTTTGGTAACCGAGGCAATAATATCGCGCTGGTCGGCCACTATCTTTTCTAATAAGACGATATTGGTTCCCTGTTGCATGGCCATGTCTCCATCGCCGCGCATGCCTACGGTTACCAGGGTTTCAGCGTCGCCCATATTCTCAATGCCCTTTCGCCAAAAACTACGGAGCACTTCACCGTTTTTTTCATAGTTCCATTCGCCGCTCCCATATCGCTTCCATTCTGTTTGCGCGCGGTCCATAGGTTCGTGGTGCGATGTACCCATCACAATACCGTAATCATCGGCAGTTTTGCGGTTAAGCGTATCATCATCATTAAAAGCACTGCCCCACATGGCAGGCCAAAGGTAATTGCCCTTTAGCCTAAGTATCAGCTCGAACATTTTGGCATACACCAGGTGGTTTATGCCACCGAACTTTTGCTTTGCCCAGCCGGAGAAGGCGGGTGCTTCGTCGTTTATGAAAATGCCGCGGTATTTAACGGCCGGCTCCCCGTTTGTGAATTTGCCGGCGGTAATGTAGAGGGCTGCGTGGTGAGCAACCGGCACATCTGCCCACCAATACCAGGGGGATACCCCCATCTTTTCCGAAAGATCGTAAATACCATATATCGTTCCCCGTTTATCGCTGCCTGCTATCACCAACGCCTTGTCCACTCCAGGCAGGGGCTTATCCACCACCTGCAAAACAAACGACTCCCATTTACCCAGAATGCCCGCCACGTTTAGTTTCTTCGATTTAATCAAACCATCTATTACCTGGCTTTTACCTATCGTACCAATAAGCAGGATGTTCTTCCCCCGGGGCGCGCCTGTGGAAGCATCGGGTTTCACCCCGGTTACGGCGCCGATATCGTTTTGCAGATCGCCGGCAGCACGAAGTACGCCCGCGAAATCGGTTTTACTTGTAAAGATGGGGGCCGAAAATCCATTCGCCGACAGGGAGAAGGAGCCCTTCGTAGCCGAATTGCGCACATATGTACTGTCTGTTACGGCAGCTGCGGATGGCTTGTACCCCAGAATTAATATTGCTGCACAACAAATAACAAATTTGCCGACGGTTGGATAGATGTACTTCATAAATGGAGGATGCATTGGGTTTCGGCATGGTTTACCTGCGGCCCAATATCTTCACATTAGCCAATTATCGATGGCAGTTTTCGCCAAAAAGATGCAAGGAATGTTTTTTTTCACAAATAAGAGAAGCGGTAACAACGATCATTCAGCAGTTGGTTGATAGTAACTAATGTAATTTCATTTTAATTATTAAATGTATTTTAGACACTTAATAGCAAGTTAATTTTATAAAATCTGCAATCGATTGTTTATATAGCTTAAAATTCCTGGCTTCGGAAATAACCAGGCCTTTCTGGATGCAAAATAATCATCAATCAAAAAAAGCTGCAAAAGATAGATTTCAATGTAATATCTTCATTACAATCGATTTCTTATACTAAAAACTGGTAAAAAATTTTAGCATTTTGCCCGGATTACAAGGGTTATTTTGATGAATTAATCTTAAAAAGGAAACCAAATTCCGGCATTGCGGCCCATTGCCCTAAAAAATCGATCAGGCTTAAAAAAATCTCCATAATTAATTGTTATTTATACAATTAATCGTTAAACTTGAGCATCGTGACCGAAACCAATACGCTCACGAGGGTAATAAACCCAAACCACCATTTTATAAACTTAATTTATCAAACCATGAACTTGAAATGTTTAGCTATCATTTTAGCTGCCACATTAGCAACGGGTATTTGCAATGGGCAAACTAATCAACCAGCAGTACTGGACGATTTTAAACCATCTACCGTTAATCAGCCGGGACAGGAATACCCACAGGTAAACTCCCAGGGCTATGCCCGCTTCCGCATCATGGCCCCGCAGGCCGATAGCGTAAAAGTTAGCCTTGGCCTTGGCGGCCGCGGCGGAACCAGGCTTACCAAAGGGGCGGACGGATTTTTCACCGGAACCACCGAAGGGCCAATGGATGAGGGCTTTCACTACTATCACCTTACCATTGACGGCGGCGTTTTCAACGATCCGGGCGCATTAAATTTTTATGGCTCTACACGTTGGGAAAGTGGTATTGAGATCCCTGCGCACGATCTGGATTTTTACGCACTTAAGGATGTGCCCCACGGTAATGTACAGCAAATACTTTTCCCTTCTAAAAGCACCGGCACCTCGCGCAGGGCATTCGTTTACACCCCGCCCGGTTATGGAAAAGATAAATCTAAGCGCTACCCCGTGCTTTACCTGCAACATGGCTGGGGCGAAGATGAAACCGCATGGAGCAACCAGGGGCATGCCAACTTGATTATGGATAACCTGATTGCCGAAGGAAAGACAAAACCCTTCATTATTGTAATGACCTACGGCATGACCAACGAAATCAAATTCGGGGGGATGAGGAATTTTAAGATAGACGCATTTCAAACGGTGTTGACTGATGAACTGATACCTTTTGTAGATGCTAATTTCCGCACGCTTGCCGATAAGGCACATCGTGCTATGGGCGGCTTATCAATGGGCGGGATGGAAACACATACTATTACGCTTAACAAACCCGAAGTTTTTGATTACTATGCCCTGCTTAGCGGCGGTGTTTACAAGCCCGAAGAGTTTACCGGCAAAGCAAAACCCAAACTTATTTTCATTAGCTGCGGCAGCAAGGAAAATCCAACCGGCGTAAAAAAAGCAACTGATGCGCTAAAGGAGGCCGGCTACAATGCCGTTTCTTTCGTTTCTGATAAAACAGCACATGAGTTTTTGACCTGGCGCCGAAGCTTGCACGAACTGGCACCGATGTTATTCAACCAATAACAGGAACGCTTTATACAAAAGCCTTTCGGTAAACCGCAGTTAAATCACAAAAATAAAAACCGTGAAAAAAGTTCCATTATTTTATAAAATAGCCATCCTACTGATAGCTGCCGCCCTGCGCGGCAGCATCGGTATGGCGCAATCGGATAAAGCTGCGCTTATTGAAGATTTTAAACCCGCCACCAGCAACCAGCCGGGCAAACAATACCCCCAGGTAAACAGCCAGGCCAGGGTAAGGGCAAGCATCTCCGCCCCGCAGGCAACAAAAGTACAGTTAGATTTGGGGGGCAAAAAGTACGACCTCGTAAAGGATGACAAAGGCGTTTGGACGAGCGAGTCGCTCCCCCAGGATGAAGGCTTTCATTATTACCAGCTCAATATTGATGGTGCCTCTGTTCCCGATCCGGGGAGCCTTTACTTTTATGGTGCAGGCCGCATGGGAAGCGGCATTGAAATACCGGCTAACGACCGCGATTTCTACGCGCTAAAAGATGTTCCGCACGGCCTGGTGAGCGAAAATATTTACTTCTCTAAACTAACCAATGCATGGAGGCGCTGTTTTGTTTATACACCCGCCGGTTATAACGAAAACACTAAAACCCGCTACCCGGTATTGTACCTGCAGCACGGAAGCTTTGAGGACGAAACCGGCTGGGCCGTACAGGGAAAAGCAAACCTGATACTTGATAACCTGATTGCCGATAAAAAGGCCGTGCCGATGATTGTTGTGATGGATAACGGATACGCAAATAAACCCGTAACAGGTACGGCTGATAACACCGCCCGCCCTGTTTCGATATTTGAGGAAGTAATGATTAATGAAATCATCCCGATGATCGATACAAAATTCCGCACCGTTGCCAACCGCGGGCACAGGGCAATAGCCGGCCTATCGATGGGTGCCAACCAAACCATGCGCATCATTATGAACAACCTGGATAAATTCTCGGCCATTGGCGGATTTAGCGGTACGTCAAATTATCCAAGCGCGGATGTGCTCGACCCCAACACTTTCCTGGATGGCAAGTTTAAAGACGGTGCAGCTATCAACAAACAACTCAACGTACTTTGGCTGAGCTGGGGCAGTAAAGAACCCAACCCTTTTCCCGGCTCTATCGGCGCGTTCCGCAATATGTTAGATAAACAGGGCATCAAATACTCGCAATACGAGTCGCCCGGAACAGCGCACGAATGGCAAACCTGGCGCCGTAGCCTTAGGGGTTATGCCTCGCTGCTTTTTAAAAACTAAGGTGCAGCATCTTTTTCGATAGCTCCACTTATTGCTAAGTCTCAAAAATCCGCAAGGGCTTTTGAGACTTTTTTATGTAGGGTCTTTTTACGCTTGTTTTCTAATACCGCCCTCTTCCAGGCAATTCGTCGCCTTTATAAAAAGCCTTATGCGTTATGCTCAAGTAACGGCGTAAACGCTTGCTCAGCTTCTCCTTCCACATTAACTTTGCTGAACAGGACCAAAAGGCAATACCATTTTGTTTATCCTGCTTTTTTGCAGGCAATTTAGTTGAGAATAAAAAAGCCCCGAAGCCTTTTGGCTCCGGGGCATAGAAAGAACAGTAATAAGGGGTGAGATTATCGTTATTTATCCCAAAAAACAGGAGTGTCCAAATCGTCGGCGCCCATACTGGCTACTGCCGCTTGATAATTCTCGGCGTTGATACCTGCTTCGGTTTGTGGGTAGCTGTACCTGCGTACAAAGCTGCCTTTTATTTGCTTGCCTGGATAGGTATTTGGCGCCAGTGCAGGGAAACCGCTCCGCCTGAAATTGGCCCACGACTCGGCACCGTTACCGAAAGAGTTTATCCAGTACTGGGTATTGATGAGCTTCAGCGCATTGGCATCTGAGTAAACAATGGGCGCGCTGTTGAGGTAAGCGTCCTGAGTTGAAGCGCTGATAACCGCCGAGGCATCGTAGGTTGCAAACTGATCCATTGCTGCCTTTACACCTGCATTGTAAAAAGTGCTGGTTGTGCCCGAAATATAACCCCTGAAGACGGCTTCGGCCAGCAGCAACTGAGTTTGGGCATAAGTAACAAAAAACTGTGGTGCGGTTACTTTACCAAACACGCTGTAGTTTACCTGCGAATATTTGAAACCCGAGCCGCTACTGCCGCGAAAACCGGGCGCTGAAGGCAAGGTACCGCTGTCATACCCTATCGGCAAGCCGAATTGATTAGCTGATGTGGTATCCGGAGCAAGACTTAGCGCTTTTCCCGGGTCGGCATACATGGCAGAGATATACTTTAACCTGGGGTCGCCGGTTGATTTTAATTGGGTAACAAAAGGCTCGGCCAGGTAGTAGGTATTGGTCAATTGCTGAATTTGCTGGGTAACCGGGTTAGGGTAAGCAGTGTTATATTTCAGGTAACAGTTATCGGCATTAGATTGCATAACACCGCCGGCAAATGCAGCCTGCACTATGGTTTTAGCTTTGGCAGCATCGGTCTTGGAATAGCGCATACCAATACGCAGCAATAGCGAATAGCCCAGGCGTTTCCATTGCGGAATGTTACCGCCATAAAACACATCGCCTTTTACTATGTCTTTCGAGGGGTCCAGCGCTGCGGTCGCTGTGGTAAGCTCATTCACGAGGTCGGCATAAATTTCCTGTTGCTTATCGTATTTAGGCAAAAACACGGTATTAAGGTAAGCCTGGCCCGCCTGGCTGTACGGCACATCGCCATAAGTATCTACCAGCATCATGTAGTTGTAGGCACGCCATATCCTTGCTTCGTTATACAAATTGGCTTTGGAAGCATCGCCCTTGGCAGCCGCCAATACCTGCTCCAGCAGTTTAATGCTGTTTGGATAAGCGTTGTTCCAGCGCAAAACCGAATACGTTTGGTTCAGCACGTTAAAGTTGAAGGCCGATGTTACCCCGCCAAAAGGATCGATAAACTGTTGAACAACCGTAGCTTCAGTTTCCATAAGTGAGGAGTAGGTTAATACCTCCGAGTTGGAAAACAGGAACGTGGGATCCAGGCTTGTCGGGTTGTTCGGGTTGACGTTTAAGTCTCTGAACCCCTTATCGCAACTTACCACAGAACAGAGGCACGCAGCGGATAAAATGATTTTTATATAATTTTTCATATTGGTACGCTTTTAAAATTTAACGTTAAGATTAAATCCGTAGGTCCTTGTTGTAGGCAAAGAGCTTTGCTCATAACCTGCCAGGACATCATTGCTCGATTGAATCGCTTCCGGATCGAGGTTATCAATATATTTTTTGATGATAAGGACGTTGTGGCATACTGCCGACACTACAAGACCCTTTATAAATTTAGCCTTCACCATTTTAGAAAAATCGTAGCTTAACGATACGTTTCTCAGCTTAATGAAATCTGATTTATAAATAAACGGATCGAGGATGCCCTGCGAACGGTAGTTGGCATAAAAATCCTCGGCATTAACGGCTGTGGTGTTTGCTGAACCATCTGCATTTACGCCGTCGAATTTCACGCCACCTTCCCTGCCTATCAGCGATGGTTTAGATAAGCCCTCTCTCAGGAAATTAAGGTTTGAACTTGAAACTACTTTTCCGCCGGCCTTATAATCAATGTGCGCCATCAGCGTAAATTTCTTATAGGTAAAGGTGTTTACCCAGCCACCGGTTGCCTTAGGCAATGCGCTGCCGAAAAGCGCGGGCGACGTACTTGCTATGGGTTTACCACCCGAAACGATGATTTTTCCGTTGGCATCGCGGCGGTAGGTAGCGCCCTGTATCTGGTTAAGCGGCAGGCCCACCTGGTTAACAATAGAACCGAAAAATTCGCCTGTCCCCAGGGTAAATTGCTTTTGACCATTTGCCAAAGTAATAACTTTAGTGGTGTTTAAAGCGGTATTAAAAGCAGAGCGCCATGTGAAGTTTTCATTTTTCACAGGAATCAGTTCCAGTTGGAACTCCATACCACGGTTTTGCAGTTCGCCAACGTTGATAATGGTGGCTGTATAACCCGTTGCGTTAGATAGGGATACCTGTAGCGGTTGATTTGTTGTTTTCTTATGGTACGCGGCAATATCCAAATTAACGCGGCTGTTAAACATCCGTAGTTCTATGCCTATTTCCTTTTCTTTTACACTGTACGGCATAATATCCTGATTTGGCGTAGTTGTATTATTGATGGTGCCTACCGGAGTGCCGTTGAAGGTGTTTTGCGAAATAGCATACGTTAATGAATTGCTGTAAGGCGCCACACCGGTAGCGCTACCTACATTGGCATAAGTGGCCCTTAACTTACCGAATGACAACCACGATGGAAGCGTCTTAAACATTTCAGAGAATACAAAGCTACCGCTTACCGAAGGATAAAAGTAATGGTTATGATCCGGGCTTAACACCGAGAACCAATCGTTACGGCCGGTTACATTTATAAACAAATAAGATTTATAACCAAACTCGGCAGTTCCATAAAATGAATTTACGGTTGATTTGGACAGCCCGTAGCCCGAAGTGCTGGTTACACCATTACCCAATGTGTAAAAATCGCGAACGTAGAAATTTGTAGTACTTACGTTATACCCGCTTGATGACGAAGGGAAGGTGTTACCCCCCAAAGTGGCGTCAAAAGAAAAATCGCCCCACTTGTGGCCGCCTCCCAAAAGGAAATCAGCGTTGAGTGAGCGGTAGGTGTTATCGTTGGAGTTGTAGCCACCGTTATACAAACCCGCAGGGGCAGCGGCATTGGCAAGGGTACCCGTAGGCACGTTTTGTTCGTAGAAGGAGGTGCTGTACTCCATGTTCACGCGGCCCTGCAGGTAAAGCCAGTCGAAAAACTGGTAGCGCAATGTTGCAGTACCCAACAGGTGATCGCGGGTTTGCCTGGTAAACTGCTTAGCCATTATCCAGTAAGGATTGGTAAGGGTGGTGAAACGCGATGTAGGCGTTTCGTTGCCGCTTGCATCAACGGCGGCATCCCTAAGCACATCCAGGCTAACCGAGTTGGAATAACGGTACATATAGTTGGTAACCGAAGTACCCTGAATACCGATAACCGGCGGGTTTTTGTTGAACTCGTGATCGTAATTCATGTAAACCTGCGCCGATAATTTAGGAGTGAAATTATAGTTAAGCCCCAGGTTGAATATCTTCTTCTTGTAATTGTTATTGGGCACAATACCCTGGGCATCCTGGTTAGAGTAAGCAAACCTGAAGCTGCCTTTGTCGTTACCGCCGGAGAATGCTAAGGTATTGGTCCAGGCGTTGGCAAGGCGGAAGAATTTGCTTATACGATTGTATTCGGGCGCGTAAGGCCTTTGTACGCCATCAAACTGGTAGGTAGGCGCATTATCGAATTTTTCGCCAAAGCTCCATGCGCCCGAACTTTGGGCCTGGCCCTGCGTTTTGGGGCGTACGTTGTTCTCGCCCTGGCCGTATTCGTATTGAAAATTGGTAAAATCCAGCGCCTGGCTTTGGGTGAAGTTCGAGGTATATTCAATACCTATGCCCTGGTTTTTGTTACCGCTTTTGGTGGTGATGATGATGGCACCATTGCTGGCACGCGAGCCGTAAAGCGCCGCAGCTGTAGCACCTTTCAATACGGTCATCGACTCGATATCGTCGGGGTTTATCTGCTGCATGTTATCACCCAAATCTACCGACTGGGTGTAGCCATTGGTGCCTGAGGGGCTTTGCGATAGCGGCAGGCCATTCAACACGATCAGCGGCGCATTATCACTCCCGAACGAAGTTTGGCCGCGCAGCCTGATCTTGGTGCTACCGCCTGGCCCGCTCGAAGGCGGCGTAATATCAAGCCCGGCTACCTTACCTTCCAGCGCATTCACAAAGTTGGTGCTACGGTTGGTGGTAATCTCGCCTACGCGCACATTCTCGGCAGCATAACCTAATTTCTTGGATTCGCGCTTGATACCCAGCGCGGTTACCACTATTTCATTAAGAGCATTTGCTTTTGGCTCCAGGCTTACGTTTACTACGCTGCGGCCATTCAGTTGTTCTGTTTTGGGATTATAGCCAATGTAGCTAAACAATAACACGGCATTATCGCCAGATACCTGCAATTTGTAGTTACCGTTCACATCGGTCATTACGCCATTGCTGGTGCCTTTTTCGCTTACGCTTACGCCTACAAGGGGTGCTCCTTTTTCGTCGAGTACTTTACCGGTAACGGTTTGGGCGCTTATCTCGCCATACATACGAGGATTACCGGTCTCCCTCGCTTTTACGTCCATCGCAAAAATGAGTGTCGAAAGAACACTTATTAAAACGGACAGCATCATACCGGATGCCTGAATCTTTTTTTTCATAATTTTTGGTTAGTTAAATTGGTATATCCTGTGTTTCAACCCCTTCACAAAATTGGCAATTGTGAAAACGGTGTTCCATGGCGGCCATTTGCTGCCTCTTTTTTGATTTTATAGTATTTTTCTCTTCATAATTTAGGTAGGGGTTTTATGATTTAAATTGTTTGCATTCATTTTATAACAGGCAGTTTAATGATAATACGCCAGCCAGCCCAATTACGGATACCATGCTTTCCATTACCGTCCACGAGCGCAGTGTTTCTTTTACCGACAGGCCAAAATATTCTTTGCACAGCCAAAAAGCCGTATCGTTTACGTGCGAGCCAAACAAGCTGCCTGCACCAATGGCCAGCACCAGTAAATTGGTATCAAGGCCGGCATGCTGTGCAATGGGGAACAATACCCCGGCCGCCGTTACGCCGGCAACCGTTGCCGAACCAAGGCAAAGCCGAAGGCAGGCCGTTGCCAGCCAGGCAAGCAACAAGGGTGGCATTGCGCTTTTTACCAGCATTACCGCCAGTACATTGCTCAACTGGCTATCAATAAATATTTGCTTTAGCGCCCCGGCACTGCCAATAATGAGCAATACCATCGCTATATCTTTTACAGCGCCTGCGTAGCCCTCCATAATCTTGACCAGGGGCCTGCCTTTTTGTAAGCCAAGGGTATAGGTGCTGATAATTACTGTGAGCAGCATGGCAATGATTGGTTCGCCAAGCCATTGGGCCAAGGTTTTTACAATTGGTGCCGCCCCAAAAAGTACCGGCAGCAAATAGGCCAGGCAAATGAGGATTACAGGCAAAAGCGAAGACAAGATGCTATTGGCTATGCCCGGTAATTCATCATCGGGCAGCGCGACGGTGCTGTGGGCAAACTGCGATCCGTTTGGTCCGATTTTTTTTAATGTATTTGCAAATATTGGCCCGGCAATAAGTATAGCCGGAATAGTAATGACCAGCCCGTAACCAAATGTTTTAACGATATCTGCATGAAAAACGCTGATGAGCGTCATGGGCGATGGATGCGGCGGCAAAAAGCCATGCATAACAGATAATGCGGTAAGCATGGGCATACCTACATACAGCAAAGGCAACCGATAGCTGGAAGCCACCGAAAAAATAATGGGCACCAACAGTATAAACCCAACATTGTAATACAGCGGGATACCCACTATAAAGCCTGTTAGTGCCATGGCGTAGGTAACGTACTTGGCGCCAAACAGATCGTGCATAAAATGGGCTATGCGCTGGGCTGCACCGCTTTCGGCAACCAGTTTGCCCAGCATGGCGCCTAATACGATGATGATAGCAACCGAACCCAGGGTCTCGCCCAGCCCTTTATTTATCGAGGCTATAACGTTTGAGAACGGCATCCCGAATAAGCAGCCGGCCAGCAATGCCACGATAATAAAGGCAAGGAAAGCATTAACCTTTGCCCATGTTATCAACGCTACCAGTAGCAGTATACAGAAGATTAGTACGAATATCATCATCGTTGGTCAACTATCTTTATTAATGAGAATCGCGCGTTACAACTGATCCCGAATTCCCTACCAGGAAATCAAGGTCGGCTCCTTTATCGGCTTGCTGTACGTGGCGCTGGTACATCGATACATAGCCCCTATCAGTATGGTAGGCGGGCTTTTTCCATAACAGTCTACGTTCTTCCAAAACGGCATCATCAACCAGCAAATCAATCCTTCTGGCGGGTACATCCAGGCTTATCATATCGCCGTTTTGTACCAGGGCCAGGTTACCGCCAATGGCCGATTCGGGAGACACATGCAGCACAACGGTACCGTATGCCGTACCGCTCATCCGCCCGTCGGATATCCTCACCATATCTGTTACGCCTTTATCCAGGAGTTTTTTGGGCAACACCATGTTCCCGACTTCGGGCATGCCGGGGTAGCCTACCGGCCCAACGCTTTTCAATACCATTACGCAGGTTTCGTCTATATCCAGGTCCGGGTCATCAACACGGGCGTGATAATCTTCTATGGTTTCAAAAACTACGGCCCTGCCGGTATGCTGCATCAAGGCAGGCGTGGCTGCAGAGGGTTTGATAACGGCGCCGTTAATGGCCAGGTTCCCTTTCAATACAGCTATGCCCGCCTCCGGGATAATAGGATCTGAGTAGTCCGCGATAACTTCTTTGTTGTAGCAGATGCTGTTGCTACTGATGTTCTCTGCGTGCGATTTACCGGTAACGGTTACCGTACTCATATCCAATTCGCTGCTGAGCTCCTTTAGAATTACGGGTAAGCCTCCTGCGTAAAAAAAGTCTTCCATCAGGTACTTGCCCGATGGCATCAGGTTAAGCAGCAAGGGGATCCTGCTGCCAAGCTTGTCAAAATCGTCGATGTTTAGTTCTACCCCAACCCGCCCTGCTATGGCTGTTAAATGAATGAGGAAATTGGTTGAACCGCCGATTGCGGCGTTTACTTTTATGGCGTTTTCGAAAGCAGCTCGGGTTAGTATTTTTGATATGGTCAGATCTTCCTTCACCATTTCAACAATGCGCCTGCCCGATAATTGCGCCAGCACTTTTTTCCGCGAGTCTACAGCAGGGGTAGCTGCCGCGCCGGATAAACACATGCCCAGCGACTCCACCATACAGGCCATGGTAGATGCTGTCCCCATGGTCATGCAATGGCCCGCGCTGCGCGACATGCAGCTTTCTGCTGCCAGGTAGTCGTCGTTGGTTATTTTGCCGGTCTTCAGGTCGTCCGTCAGTTTCCAAACTGCCGTGCCCGATCCTATATCGGTTCCCCGGAACTTTCCGTTCAGCATCGGCCCACCGGGCACTACAATGGTTGGCAGACCAACGCTGGCCGCACCCATCATGGTAGATGGCGTAGTTTTATCGCAACCCGTAAGCAAAACCACCCCATCGATAGGGTTTCCGCGTATCGATTCTTCGGCATCCATACTGGCCAGGTTCCTGAAGAGCATGGCGGTTGGTTTCAGCAAAGTTTCGCCTAAGGACATGATGGGGAATTCTACCGGAAAACCGCCCGCTTCGTAAACACCGCGTTTTACCGACTCGGCCAAATCGCGTAAATGGGCGTTGCAAGGCGTCAGCTCCGACCAGGTGTTGCAGATACCGATAACCGGCCTCCCATCGAACAAGTCGGCAGGCATTCCCTGGTTTTTCATCCAGCTGCGGTATAAAAAGCCCATTTTACCCGACTTACCAAACCAATCCGAACTTCTGAATTGTGACATTATATATTCGTTTTATAATTTATATTGAAGCATTGCTGAAATTGCCGTTTATAAAACGCCAAATTTCAAGCTCGTTAGTATCCTTTAATTCTTCTGGCAGTAAAGCCTGGGGCATCCCCTGATAGCACACCGGCCTGGTAAAGCGGTAGATAGCCCCGGTGCCTACAGACGTGCTGCGGGCATCGGTAGTAGCCGGGTACGGGCCGCCATGCACCATAGGTGCTACTACCTCTACGCCGGTTGGGTAACCATTGATAATAAGCCTGCCTACCTTGGTTTCGAGCACATCCAGCAAGTTTTTGTAAGCAGGCAATTCCTCATCAGTGGCGTGTACAGTAGCCGTCAGATGGCCCGACAAGTTCCCGGCAAAAGCCAGCATTTCTGTTTGCGATGACGCGGTTATAACGATTCCGGAAGGCCCGAACAACTCCTCTTCCAGGTGATGGTGCTGGTTAAATGCCGCGAGATTTGTTTTAAAAAGTACGGGGGCATGTTGCCGGGCGTTATCCGTTTGATTGCCTTCGGCCAATATTTCAATCCCCTCAAGACCAGTCCGGGCCGATACGCCAGATCGGTAAGCCTCTTCTATGGCAGGTGTTAACATCATGCCACTTGCGGCGGCATTTAAATTATCCGCTATGCCCTGATGAAACAGCCCATCTTCACTGCCCGATTCATGTATCAACAAACCAGGGTTCGTGCAAAACTGACCCACGCCCAGGGTAAGCGCGCCTACATAGCCTGCGGCAATAGCGTCCCTGCGCTGCTGTAAAGCCTGCGGCAATACAAACACGGGGTTGGTGCTGCCCATTTCGGCAAAAACCGGTATAGGCTCGGGCCTGGCGGCGGCGGCATTGTATAATAAGCGCCCAACGCGGTAAGAACCCGTAAACCCAATTGCTTTAATTGCGGGGTGAACGGCAAGCGCGGCACCAACCCGCGGCCCATCGCCATGCAGCAATGAAAAATACCCCGGGGGCATATCACTGGCAGCACATGCGGCAAGTATAGCCCTGCCTGCAATTTCGCAGGTGGCGGGGTGACCCGGGTGCGCTTTAAATACAACAGGGCAACCGGCGGCTATCGCGCTTACGGTGTCGCCACCCGCCGCCGAAAAAGCGAGCGGGAAATTGCTGGCCCCAAATATGGCAACCGGCCCAATTGGCCGCTGCATAGACCGGATATCCGGCCTTGGTGCAGGCTTGCGCTGCGCATCGCCGGTATCTATTTTGGCATCTACCCAATGGCCATCACGCAATAGCTTAGCAAATAATTTAGCCTGATTGATGGTACGGGCCAGTTCGCCTTCTATCCGTATAGTGGTTAGGGCAGTTTCCAGGCAGGCCATTTCAATAAGCTGCGGGCCTGCTTTCTCCAGTTCAAGTGCAATGGCCTCCAAAAAGAGGGCCTTTTCGATACCCGTTTTATTGCGGGTTATCGCGAAATCTCTTTGTGCGGCAGCAACAGCCATTTCGATATCTTCTGCCGAGGCATTGAAAAAATGCCATTCCAGGTTTTCTCCCGACGCCCGATTCACCGCGTAGAAATATTCGGTGCCCGAAGCGATGCTTTGGCCGTTTATCAATTGCTTTCCTTCCAGGTTCATCATCATTTATTCCCCTACCTGGTTTGTAAGTGTGCCTATATTGCCAATGGTGATGTTGATTACGTCGCCATAATTAAGCGTGAACGAATCGGGTGGTACGATGCCTGTACCCGTCATGAGGTATGCACCCGCCGGGAACGACATTTCCATGAAAAGATATTTGGCGAGTTCCCGGTGCGTGCGTTTCATCCTGCTGATCAAAATCTCATCAGCAAACATCAGCTCTTCGCCCCTCAGTATTTCCAATTGAATTTTGGTGTCAGGCGAAATTGGCGCAGCGGGTACGTAAAGGCAGGGTCCCACAGCTGCTGCGCCATCGTATGATTTTGCCTGAGGCAGGTATAGCGGATTTTCGCCTTCAATATCCCTTGATGACATATCATTACCGATCATGTACCCTTCGATGGTACCCGCACTGCAGATAAACAGCACCAGCTCAGGCTCGGGCACGTTCCATTTAGAATCTTTACGGATGCGCACGGTACCGCCCGTACCAACTGCACGGTGTGCAGGCGATTTGAAGAATATTTCGGGGCGCTCGGCACTGTAAACCTTTGCGTAAAAATCGCCGCCGCCTGCGTCTTTAGATTCCTCCATGCGGGCATCCATGCTGCGCAAATAGGTTACGCCCGATGCCCAAATTTCCTGGTTGGCGATAGGCGCGCTCAGCTTTTCCAAATCCGATGATAGCGCCTCGTTGGCAGAAAGATTTGAGATATCCTTAAGCACCGCGTTATGCAGCCCTTCCCGGTTTATGAAACCGTCCCAGGTCCACGCTGCCGAGCTGTAAAGCTGGCCCGAGTATTTGACGATAACTTTATCAGTAGTCTTAAAAATATGCATAGCTGTTTATATTATGCCGCATTACCTGCGGTATTAATTATGGTCAAAGAAAAATGCGTTCGTTCGGTTACAATTGGTTACAATACAAAGAATGGTAATGCAAATCGCTTTATCTTCTAAAAAACCACAGCGATGATTTTTACACAAAAAAATCGCTGCCGCAAGCTCCGTGTTATGAACTAACTTCCTTTAAATCAAAACTTTCATCATTTGAAATAATTGGTTTTTTATGCCAGTAGGAGGCTAATAAAGAGCCGGTAATATTCATCAATGTCGAAAATATAACCGGTGCCAGGCCAAGCGTACTTATTTTGCCCATGCCTTTTGCCAGCCCTGCTGCCATACCGCCATTTTGCATCCCAACTTCTATGGCTATGGTGCGGCAGTCCCGCTCTTCCATGCCCAATAATTTTGCCGACCAGAAGCCAAGCAAATAGCCTCCGATATTGTGCACCAACACCAGCACAGCCAATAATAAGCCCACCTTAAGCAGGCTATCGCGCCCGGCGGCGGTAATGATGATAATAATGCCAATAATACCTGCCATTGACACCAACGGCATTATTTTTTTGAGCCAGTTTGCCCGCCCCTTGGCTACCGACGAAAAAAGCAAGCCCAGGGCTATGGGTATCATCACCATTTTAAAAATATCCGCAACCATTAGCCAGGGATTTATTTTGATGAGCGGGCCGGCCAGTAAATTCATCAAAAAAGGCGTTACCACCGGCGAAAGCAACGTGGATATACTGGTAATGGTAACCGATAAAGCCAGGTTTGCCTTGGCCAGGTACGATACCACGTTAGATGCCATACCATTGGGACAACACCCAATGAGTATGATACCCGCAGCTACCTCGGGCGGCATACCGGCAAATTTTACGCTCAATGTGGCTATGCTAAAGCCGAGTAAAGGCATGATGATAAAATGGCTCACCACGCCTATCAAGATGCCTTTAGGGGCCTTTAAAACGCCCAGGAAATCCTTGTAATGCATAGAGGTGCCCATGCCAAACATAATCAGCTGGATGAGCGGGATAATCAGCGTAGCGTATTTAAAACTGCCATAGCTTACAAATAGCGTGGGGTAATAAAGCGCCATTGCCGCCGCCCCAAAAATAACTACCGTGTACGCAAAGCTTTTGGTTTTTGGAAATGCACGGCAACTGATGGCCAGCAGCAAAAAAAACGCAAGCAAGTAGGGGCCCGCATAGGCCAGCCCCCTAAAAGCAATGGTTAATAAAAGCGTGACAAATGCAGCTATAGCCAAAGCGGCAGTTGCTTTGTAAAAAGCACTCATCCTCCACACCATCAGGCAAAGAAAGGCACGCCCGGCACGGCGTATTTTTTAAGGCCCTCTTCGTTTATCTCCACGCCTACACCCGGTTTATCTGATAAAACCAGGAAGCCTTTTTCGATAAAGGGTTTATCGTAGGTTACAATTTCTTTCCATTTAGGTTCGGTGTCGCTAAGCGTTTGCCATTCCAGAATGTGAAAGTTTGGTACCGATGCGCAAACATGGGCCGTGGCCATAGCGCCAAGGAATGAGCCCACCATGTGCGGCGAAAACGGCACATAGTATAGGTTGGCCAGGTTGGCTATACGTTGCCCCTCGCCCAGCCCGCCGCACTTCTGCAGATCGGGCATTACAATATCTATTGCAGCTTCCGAGAGCAGCCTGGTATAACCATACGCCAGGTAAAAATTCTCTCCGGCGCAAATAGGTGTGGAGGTTTCCTGCGTTACCGATTTGTAAACATCAATGTTATCAGCTGGTATGGGTTCCTCCAACCACATCAAGTTAAGGGGTTCCATCATTTTGGCTACCCTGCGGCCGGTGGTAGCATCATAGCGGCCATGCATATCTACACAAATATCTATATGCGGCCCCACTTCCTTCCTTACCGCAGCAATGGCATTGTACATCCGGTCAAGCTCGGCGTTGCTGGCGGTCCAGTTATATCGGTCGAACTTATTCGGGTCGCGCCCATCGTCAATATCAAATTTTACAGCGGTGTATCCACGGTCGATGGCGCCCCGGGCAGCTTTAGCATAATCTGCCGGGACAGGGTGCGTAGCCGTATATAATTCCGTATCGCAATAAACCCGGCATTTGTCCCGGTATTTACCACCCAACAGTTGATAAACCGGTACACCCAGAGCCTTGCCTGTAAGATCCCATAGCGCGGCCTCTATTGCGGTGAGTACCGCTACGAACATACCCGACTGGGCACCGCCAAAAAAGTTTGCCTTACGTATTTCTTCGGCTATGCGGTTGGGGTTTAGCGGGCTGCGCCCTTTCAGAAAAAATTCCAGCCGTTTAACCAGGTAATAGGTGCCTGCAATGGCATCAACCCCTTCCCCCGAGCCCCAAATACCCTGGTTGGTGTATATTTTCACAAAGAGCCCGCCCCCTGCGTAGGCGCATTTTACCTCGGTTATTTTAAGGTCGGTTGGTGCCGATGCCTGCGATGTACGCTCTTTGGCATCTATTAATCCCTGCCCAAATGTTTTGCTCAGCGGTGCTGCCAGCACCGCCGCGCCGGCTATGGAAGCCTTCGTAAGAAAGCTACGCCTGTTTTGATTGTTTGACATAAATTTTTATCGTTATAGGTAGATTGTTTTACCAGGTCCGGTTTTTCAGGATGTTTTGTATTTGCTCTTTAGGTACAGGCAGCTCGTTGATATGGGCATTTAGCCAGGCCGAAAAATCTTTTTCGATATCATCGCTCCAGCGGGCGTCTATCTGCCCGGCGGTATATTTCCCTTCTTTTAACCGCAGGTGGCCAAACATATCCCTTAACCTCACAATCTCGGAAGTGGTTACCACTTTTTCGGCCAGGTGCGGCGGTATAAATATTACTACGCCGTTTGCGCCAAGTACTACGTCCCCGGGCATTACAGTAGCCTGTTTGATGCGGGTGGGCTGGTTGATGCCGATGATCATGGTATTGAGGTCGCCCGGTGGGTTATGGTACGATGGGTCGTAGCTCTCTACAAACGATGTAAAACCGCCAATCTCTTTCAGTCCGCGTATATCCCTTACGGCACCGTTGTAGACAATACCGTTGCCTGTTTTGGCGTATATGGCGTTACCCACGTTATCGCCAATGGTTGGCCCGTTCTTATGCGCGCCAAATTGGTCGGCCACGTACACATCGCCTTTTACCAATAAATCTACCGGCCAGGTATTCTGGCCTTTTTTGCCCTGCGCCTTACCCCTATCGTCAATTGCTTTCCAAACATCGGGCCGTGCCGGCATAAATGTTGCCGTTACCGCGCGCCCTACCAAAACGCTATCGGGGTTTATTACCAACCAGTTCTCGGTTATTTGGTAGGCGTAGCCGGCATTCTTCAATACGGCCCAGGCTTCTTCTATGCTCACTTTTTTCATCCTTGCCAAAATAGCATCGGGCACTTTGGGGCGGCCATCGGCAAAGCGCTCGCCTTTCCACTCGGGTGTGAGGAATATCAGTTCATCTTTGGTGATTTGCTGCGCCGAAGCGGTTTGACAAAAGATACAGCAATACAATAATGCAGCACCTAAAATGCCGGGAAGGAAACGCCATTTTCTCATCATACAATTTGATATGCGCACTGTTTTACGAGGTGACCCCGAGGCAACAGCAGCTTGATTTAATTTGGGACTGGTTATAATTGTTTACAAATAATGGCAATATAAAACCCGCAAAATACCATTAAAAAACAGCGATGATTTTTATACAAATGTTGGTTTGATAATGCGTAAACTTGCTTTTTATGGGTGCCGGTTTATGGTTCCCGAATACCTGTTGCGGTACTGTGAGCACCACAGCAGCATACCAATTATTTATCCTGAATGAATCAACTGATACTTCAGCAGGGCTTATCCAAGGAGCTTGCGCACTTTCCGCATATACTTGAATTTGTCCACAAAAAAAATAATACCATCCAACTCAACTCGTTCAGCAGCAATGTTGCAGATTGTATTTGCCTGTATTATATTTTGGAGGGGAAGTTCACCTGGGTAATTGATTCGCTGGAACACACTTTGTATCCGGGAGATTTTGCAATAGTATTACCGGGGCAATGCATTGGTGGCCAAAGCAGTATCATGAATATTGGTGCACTGTTCTGGGTAAAAATATCTACCGAAGATAACGGCAGGCTGCTGCTGGGCAAATGGAGCGGCTTAACAAAAAAAGAAAAAACATCTATTAACCAAATTTTACTGGTAAACAAAGAGCAGCATGTTTTAAAACTAAAAGAGGCACAGGCGCTGATGCATAATTTGCAAGCCGAGCTGCAAAACGAAGAAGTAGGTTTTTACACCCGCGCAAACCAGTTACTGGATGAGCTTTTTGTTTTGATAAGCCGGCAGTTTATCAGGCAAAATAATTCGAGGCGAGATTTTCCGCAAACTTTCTTAAAATTAGAACAAGCCCTGAGGCAAGACCTGGCCCACCAATGGACGGTTGAAGAAATGGCCACACTAATTGGCATGGGCACCACCGCCTTTACCGAAAAAGCGAAAAATTACTCCGGATTTTCGCCGCTGAATTATTTGATCAACATCAGGATAGCCGAAGCCACCAAACTTTTAAAAAGGAACGAGGTAAACATTACGGATATAGCGCTTAACACCGGCTTTTATTCGTCGCAGCATTTCTCCACAACGTTTAAGAAACTTACCGGCTACACGCCAACCGAATTCAGGAAAAATAAAACAACAGATCAATAATAGATATCATGAACTGTATCATCATCATAGAAATGGGCACGGCCGCAGTAAAGGTTTTTGCCTTCGACCTTTCGGGCAATTTAATCAGTTCCTCTAAGGGGCATTACCCCACTTTTCATGAACAAAACGACCATAGCGAACAAGACCCGGAGCAGATGTTCATTACGATGTTATACATCTTAAAAAACCTGCTTATAGAGAAAATTTACCCTAAAAAATACACGGTAACCTGCATCTGCTTTGGTTCATCTATGCATAGCCTGCTGGCGGTAGATAAAGACGGCATACCCCTGGGCAATGCCATTACCTGGGCAGATAACAGGGGCAAAAAAGAAGCGGCCGACTTAAAAGCGAGCGCACTTGGCGAAGAGATCTATAAAGCCACCGGTACGCCCATACACCCCATGTCGTCGTTGATTAAAATTGCCTGGATGAAGAATAATGAGCCGAAAAAGTTCGGACTGGCAAAAAAATTCATGCCGATGAAGAGCTATATCATCCAGCAGCTTACGGGAGCATGTGTGATAGACTACAGTATAGCATCTGCCACCGGGCTAATGAATATCCACAATTTGACCTGGGATGAGGCGGCACTGAATTTTGCAGGCATCACACCCGAAGAGTTACCCGCTTTGCACCCTGTTTTCTACTCGGATGTAACGCTAAAAAAAGAATATCAAAGGGTTTTGAAACTGCTGCCTACCGTGAAAATCCTCATCGGATCTAGCGATGGCTGCCTGGCTACCCTGGGTGCGGGTGTTTGGGATACTGGCATGGCCACCATTACCATAGAAGACAGCGGCGCGTTCCGTATTATTGGCGACAAGATAATAGAAGACCCCAAACAGCAGATCTTCAACTACCTGCTCACCGAAAAGCACATTATTACCGGCGGGCCAACCAGTAATGGCGGCGTGATATTCAATTGGTTTACCAAACAATTCGGCGATTTCCCGAAAGCATTTGATATTGATCAATCGATGGAAATGCTGATACAGGAAGCGGCCACGGTTGAAGTTGGCTCGGGTGGCTTACTCTTCCTTCCTTTTTTACATGGCGAACGTGCCCCTATATGGAACCCCAATGCCCGGGGCTGCTATTTTGGGGTAAACATAAGGCACGAGCGCAAGCATTTCATCAGGGCTACCATTGAGGGCATACTATACGAAATGTACAGCATCGGCCGCACGCTGGAAAAGCATCGCCATATTGAAGGCCTCTCCATTAACGGCAACTTCGCTTCGATACCGCTTTGTACCCAAATAATTGCAGATATATTTAATAAGCCCGTAAGCACGCTCAGCCATGGCGATAGCATCGGCAGGGGGGCATTCCTGCTAAGCGCCACCGAGATGGGTATTTATCCTTCGCTGGAAGAAGCTTCTAAAACTGTTACCATGCAGCAAACCTATTATCCGAAGGCCGAAAACCACCAGGTTTATGCCGAGTACTTTAAGGTATTTGAAAGCCTGATTACAAAAGTGGCAGATGAATTCGATATTATCTCCGATCTGCAACAGCGGTACAGCCAATAGCGAGATGGGGGCTTTGAAGAGTAATAGCCCATCCATAAAACAGATTTCATAAAACGTTCCGATGGAACGTAAAAATTGTCGTTTTTTGTTTCTACTACCCATAAGACGTTCCTCTGGAACGTTTTCTTTTTTTCATCCCTTCGGGATGTTTTATGGGTAGAAAATCGGACGAACATCCTTACGTTCCATCGGAACGTCTTATGCATTATCCGTCTGTCAAGTAATGGGCTATTACTCTTTGAAGCCCCCTTGTACGGAGCAAAGGACGGCTTGCCGGTAAACTTAGTTCAGGTAAACTTCTGCCTGCAAGGCGCTGTCTTTTGAATTTGGGCCAATCAGTATTTTATATTTCCCGGGGCGCAAGGTTAACTTCCCGGCCTGTTCGTTCCATTTTTTGAGGCTGCTAAGCGGTATAGAAACTGCAACATTTTTGGAGGTACCCGGGCTGAGGCTGATCCTGTTAAACTGCCTCAATTCTTTTAATGGCAACATTTCATTAACACCATCCGGGTATTGTATATATACCTGCACAACCTCATCACCCGCCTTGGCCCCCTGGTTTTTAACATTAACCATCCCGGTTATTTTCCCTGCGCTAACTTTCATTTTTTGTTTTCCAAACCTATAGCCGAATTTGCTATAGCTAAGCCCGAAGCCAAAGGGATAGGCTACCTCGCCTTTAAAATACCGGTAGGTACGGCCGGCCATGGCGTAACTTTCAAATGGCGGCAAATCGCGGTCGCTTTTATAAAAGGTTACGGGTAACCTGCCGGATGGGTTGTAATCGCCAAAAAGCACATCGGCAATTGCGTCGCCCGCAGCCTGGCCGCCATACCAGCCGTTTACAATTGCCGGTATATGTTTATTTTCCCAATCCATGGCAATTGCGCTTCCGGTCATCAGCACAAGCACCACCGGTTTGCCTGTAGCATACAGGGCCTTCAAAGTCTCGGTTTGGATAGCCGGGAGCGCAATGGACGTACGATCGCCACCCGAGAAACCGGGTTGGCTAACAGGCATTTCTTCACCCTCCAGTTCGGGCGATATGCCGCCTACAAACACAATAACATCAGCGTCGCTTACCCGCGCAGCAATATCCGCGGGCTTATTTTCTTTCACCCTGCCGGGTATCATTTTTATGGCAGCGATCCGGCCGGGCGCGCTGCCCTGGAAAAATTCAAGCACAATTTGATATTGCTTCCCTGCCGTGTATTGCTGTACAAAATCTATCGTAGTTGAGCCGTGCAGCCTCCAGTCGGCGGCTTTCTCTACACCATCAACCAATAAGCGGTAGCCATCTCTCCCGGTAATTTTAAAACTGTATAGCCCCGTGCTGTCCGGCGTAAAAACCGTGGACCAACGGGCCGAAAACCCATTCGCTTTTATGCCGCCTGCCACGTCGCCATTTTCGGGCCAGCGGTGCGCTATGGTTTCCTCATAATTGGTAAATACCGGCTCGCCACTCAATTCGGTATTTTTAAAATACGCTACTTTGAACCCCCGATGCCCATCCATCGAAAAAACAGCGGGGTTGTTTATAGCAGCAGCTACGCGGTTATCGGTATAGCTAGTTGCCCGCTCATAATATACATCAGTGCCTGCACCAAACTTCGCTCTGATGGCCTTTAACGGTGTGGTAATTATCGAAGGGAACCCGTTGTAGTTTCCCAAAACCGAGGTTTCATTATCAGCATTGGGGCCAATAACCGCGATTTTTTTGTAAGTTCTTTTTAGGGGCAGCAATTGCCCCTCATTTTTTAGTAACACGATGGACTGCCGGGCCATTTTAAGGGCAAGTTGCTGATGCGGTTTTGCCTCCAATACTTCTTTACCAATGAGGTTGTATTTACAATCCTTATCAAACAGCCCCAACCTAAAACGGATAGTGAACAACCGCCTTACCGAAACATTGATCTGCTCCTCGTCTATCAGTTTATCTTTAACGGCCTGCACCAGGGCCTTATAAGCATCCGTGCCACATTCCAGATCGGTACCATGGAACACGGCGTCTGCGGCGGCACTTGCCGGCCCGGTATGTGTTTTATGGTTTTTAAAGAAATCATCAATAGCCCAGCAATCAGACGTAACGTAGCCTTTGAACTTCCATTGGTTGCGGAGGATATCCGTCATCAGCAAATCGTTGCCGCAGCAGGGTTGCCCTCCCAGCGCGTTGTAGGCACACATAACGCCTGCTACTTTAGCATTAACGATAAGTTCTTTAAAAGCGGGCAGATAAGTGTCCCACAGGTCGTAATTGCTAACGGTAGTGTTAAAGGTATGCCTTGATGGCTCGGGGCCGCTGTGTACCGCAAAATGTTTGGCACATGCCGCCGCCGTAAGGTAATGCGGATCGGTGCCCTGCAGGCCGTTTACAAATCCTTTTCCAAGCTGTCCGGTTAGGAAAGGGTCCTCGCCATAAGTTTCCTGCCCCCGCCCCCACCTCGGGTCGCGGAAGATATTGATGTTGGGTGTCCAGTAAGTAAGGCCATGGTAGATCCCCGTACTGCCATTTGCAGCAGACAGATTGTAGATAGCGCGCCCTTCCTGGGCGATGTAAGTGCCCATTAACTTAAATGCAGCAGGGTCCCAGCCGGCAGCCATACCAATAGCCTGCGGGTAAACGGTAACGTTATACTCTGTGCGGGCTACCCCGTGCAGGCTCTCGTTCCACCAATCGTATGCCGGGATGCTTAACCTGGTAATGGCAGGTGCTTTGTTGAGCATTTGCAATACCTTTTCTTCCAGCGTAAGCCTTTTAACCAGGTCGAAAGCCCTGGCCTCGGCGCTAAGCTTTGGGTTTTGGAACGGAAGCGAGTTGCTTTGTGCATTCAATTTATTGAGTGCGCTGCTGCAAATGCTGCAAGCCAGTATCAATAAAAATGGCTTGCTCCATCTTGTGTTTAAATATCTCATGGGTAATTATCAGCTTAAATAAAAAGCGGTCCTTTCGTGCAAAAAAATATGGCCGGCGGAACCCTTTTATAATTGGTGGCGGCAAGTTATTGGTTTTGCCAATGGGTAACTTCTAATAAAACCCCCTGTTGATTTTTACACAAATGGTTAATTTGGAGCACAGCGCTAAACATCAGCGACAATGATTTATAGCTTGCGTTTTGATACATTTTCTACCGCAGAAACAGCTGGAAATTCCTGGAAATTTATAGCTAAAACAGGTGCGATTTATTGGAAAAAGCTGGAAATTTTTTTCGGCCCGTACACTCGCAATTTTGGCAAAAACAGCCATTCCATGCAAATTTGGCACTTTTGATGCATGCACAGAAAAAGCCACAAAAAGCGATAAAAACACCGAAAAAGCTCCGAAAAACACAGATTTTTTACGGTTTTTTGGCAAATTTACGCAAGTAGCATAAGCGGCAAACCGGTAGGTAAGTGCCTCCCGGCCCGGCCCGCTTTCACCCTTTTTTTCAAACTTTCTATAAAATAAATCTGGACAAAATCCACTCACCAAAACGCATGTTTTCCGGACCTTAGTGAGTCCTGAAATTCCACTTGGAATTATCGCTGTTCATATCAAATTTGGCCAGCGTGGGCGTGCTGTCTCCTGAAGATACTAAAGCCAGTTGCTCTTTGGAGTTTGGAACAAGCTTGGGCATAATCCTGTAAGTGCCATCCGTCAACTGATCTATCCGCCATAATTGCTCCGGCGCACCTGTAAATGTTGGTACGGTTATGAGCTCAGCTTCTGCAGTTGCGGCTAAGGCACGGTTGGTACCGGCTATCACTATTTTGTAATACGGGCCACCCAGGTATCCTCCCCCACCCGCAACCGGCGAAATTGTCCATTTCTGATGTGGGCGAAACATATAATCTCCAATGGTAACCCCTAGGTTGGTGGCCGGCCAGCCTGCGACAACATCTGCCAATTCTTGTGAAGGCACCGGTTTTATAGGTTCGTTATTATCACGATTGAAACGCATCCCCCCTGGCATCCTGGTAAAATCAACCGCTAATTGCAGGGCATAACCCCTCCGCTCAGATTCAATTTCGTAAGTTCCGTCTTTGACGTTTTCGCCTCCAACAGGCCATCCATTTTTCCAAAGTAATGGGCGTATGCCCAATACGCTACGGGCGCTTTGGTCCAAATCGGCCTCGTAATGGCACGACATCTTTTCAACGCCGTTACCAACCACTATACGCCCGAAATGGCCGGGCCCAATCAGCCTGTCGCCGGCGGCAAGCACCAGTTTGCCGCCGCCTTTGAGCATATCTCTACCCACGTTATCCAGGTATGGCCCGGTTACCTTTCTGGACCGGCCAACAACAATATTGTAAGTTGAGTTTGGGCCATCGCAGCAAGTGCCATGTGTGCCCAGCAGATAATACCATCCATCCCGGTATACCAAATCACTGGCTTCACAATCTATGGCAATATTCAGTGCTTTGTTGCCTTTCACCCGCATGCCCGTTTTGGGATCAAGCTCTACCAGGCGGATGTAGCCGAAATAGGTACCATAGGATAGCCATAACCGCCCGTCGGTGGGGTCGAGAAGGAGGCTGGGATCTATCGCATCATTATCCTCTATACCATCGGATGAGGCAACCACTATAGCCTCCGAATACTTAAAATCAGGCGATTTTGGATCGAGCGATTTATTCCACATGGTAAGTATTTTACCATTATGCCCGCCCGCCAGACCTCCGCCGGTGGCGCCATAAGTAATAAGGTATCGGTTCCCAATTTTCAATACATCGGGGGCGGCTCCCCTGCCGGGCCTCACTCCGCCCTCATTCCACGTCCAACCGTCTTCGGATATCAACCCGCCGCCAAACGTGCCGAATGTAAAATATTTCCCATCAGATTCTACGATTGTTGAGGGGTCGTGTATGAATGGTTTGCCAATTTGTGCCACCGCCGTAAGGGTTGACCATACTGCAAAAAGGGCTAAAGTACTGACTGCCTTTACTGTTAATTTCATCATAAACAATTGCTATACAAATTCGATGTTAAATAGGATGGCCGATTAATTTATTGCAGACTGATAGTGAGATCTTTTATGGGCTTTCCGTCTTCATCAAGCAGGCGGACACAAAAATCGCTTAGTCCGGGGCCGTTAATCAACGCTCCCCTGATGATATTTTTCCCTTTATTAAGCGTCAATCGTGGCGATACGCAATCGTCCATTACCATGCGCCTGTCTCCATCAAGCATCACCGCTTCTTTCCCATTAAGCCACCATGCAGACCCTCCGTTTGAGCCTACCGCTAATCTTACATTTTGTATTTCCCGCGGGCTGTTTACAATGGTTACCGCCCAGAACAACACGGCATAAGTCTGTTTTCTTAGTCCATAGGCAAAACGGAATAGTTTGACATTAAACGTCGGACTCTCCAGCGCGTGCCACAATAACTCCTGCTCGCCAACTTTTACTTTGTCTCCATCTTTCGGGATAACGGTGAACTGGTTTGGAAAATAATCGGTTTCGAATTCCTTTTTCAGGTAACTATTCGTAAAAACAAGATTGCTTCTTATCGACTTATTGATAGGCTCTAAGAGTAACCAGCGCTGGATAAACCCTTCGGAAGTGGGGCCCTTCTTTACTGCGGTTGCCCGGGTAAAGAATGGCACGAGCGTTCGATGGGTATCGTTTTCGGTTATACTATCAATTCTGGGTCTGGGAGGAAAAGACTGTGCCTGAGACCTCAACCCGGCCAAAATTACAAAGCCAGCTGCTAGCAGTAATGCGTTGCGTTTAATATTCATAGTAGATACATTAACTTAAATCTTTCTCCGATTTTGAAAAAATGGCATGCGAAAACCATTGAATCAAAACTATGCTAACAGAAAAGGACAGCATCACACTAATCGCCAATAAAAGCCAACTTTGGTTCACTATGTTGCTAAAGAACAAGCTATGAAAGGTTCCCCCATCATTTATTAGATAATTAAGGTTTAACGGCGGCGGTTGCATGCATAGAAAAAGAGGCTGTATCATGAATCACGATCAGCCTCATTTCTTTAAATCCAACGGACAACTTGATAGAATACGTTTCCTTATTATGCAATTCTCAGAGGCCCCATTTTACCGTTTATACAGCCTCAACACGGTGATGCGGCCGCGGGCGTAAAGATTGCTTAGGCTTAACGATCAGTATCGGGCAATTGCTTGATCTCGATGTTCCTGAAATCGACGGGTTGGCCCTCGCTTTGCAAGGCTATAAAGCCACTGCTTAGCACGGTGCCGTCCTTTTTGTATTTGGGGTCGTAGCCTTTTACTATCCCTCCGCCAATGGTAGGCCGGGAATACTGCAGCACGGTATCGCCGTTGATGATATGTGTGATCAATTTACTACCCTGAACAATCAACTCTCCCTTTACCCATTGCTCGCCATCGTAGGTTTTTGAGGTAGAATTGATACAATGATCGGGCGACACGCTGCCTTTATAAACAACATCGGTGCCTGGCGAACACATATTGCCGGTTGGCCTTGGTTTCCCATCCCCCAAACCGCCCAATAACTGCATTTCTATGGATATAGGCCAGTCCTGGTTCTTCAGCATTGTCCTGGGGTCCTGCGAATGAAACATTACGCCGCTGTTAAGTAGTGTGTAGTCCGGAGCGCCTTTTTGCTGCTTACCAACAAAACGGTACTCGAACCGAAGCTTAAAATGAGAAAAAGGTGTTTTGTAATACAGGTGCCCAAACTGATCATTAAAATCGCCGTACTGGTCATAGCTAACCCTGATCATGCCATCTTCTACCCTGAAGGTATTGCCGTAGTTTTCACCAACCAGGTGATGGTTTATCTTCACAAACCAGTCGTTAATATCTTTGCCGTTAAATAGCTTCTTCCAGCCCTTGTCGGCATCGCCTGTGCCTGCCAGTTTTTTTGTATTGGAACAGGCTAACAGTAGCAAACAGGAAAGAACAAACATGCACGTCTTTTTTTTCATGGCTTTGTAGTTTTGTATCGCATTGTAAATTAATTCTTTTATCGCAAAAAATTATAGTTCGGCCGTAATTATGTCCACTTCGGCGTATCCTATATTATCGTTACCCTCTGTATTCTTTAAAGCCCTGAATTTGATGTAGCGTGCTTGTAAAGTTGCAAATCTTTTAATCTGCATCAAGGGGTTGTTTTTGATGTTCGGGAATCCGCTACAGAGGGAATTGTTCGCTGACAGAATTACTTAACGATATAGATCGGCAGTTGTCCTGGTCAATAGATTTGCTTTCCCTATGTTTCCGAGAACATTACGCGTTGCTAATGATATTCTAAATAAGATATTTTACTTCCTTTCGATCTTAAAGCAAATTGCTGTGTTGAAAGACATACTTTGTGGACAAGTAATGCGAAGAGCATCCCCCTGTTGTTTCCAGTTGATTAGACCATTATAACCAAGCAGGGAAACTGAGCTTACCGTTGTTTTAGTAATACCGTTGTTTTTGCCTAATGATGCTATGGCGAGCTCAGTTCCTGCAGGAGGAACAGTCATGCACCATGCGTAAAGATTCCCATCTTTACCTACAGTGAAACGAAAATCTTCAGAACTGAACTTAAACTCTGCCTGAGCTTTGCGTAACTGGCCAAAAGGCAGTGTTCTTAGTTTTCCGTTTTGCCCTTCACCCAATTTCATCCAAGCTTTGCTGCCATAAATACCCTGACCGTTTATTTTCATCCAGTTTCCCACTTCAGTTAGCATGCGAACGCAGGCAGTATCTAAAGAACCATCAGGCTTCATAGGAATATTTACCGCATAGCATCCGTCCCTTGATACACATTCCAACAAAAAGCGAATTACCGCATCTGAGCTATAATCAAAATCGGGTGCATAGTACCAGTCGCCTACAGCATTTTCACCTATCCATGCTTGATCAGTTTTAATATCTTCTGGATACTTGCCTTCAAATGTTGTAACTACACCTTTACTTCCCGCCGGATGAAACTTAATGATGCTGAACACATCTGTCTTGCCATGTTTTTTTAATGCACGATTGTAGTAAGAAGCAATTACTCGCTGTGCTGCGTCGCTTTTATAACCTGTACCTGTTTTATATCCTGAGAATGGTTGAGTATCGTTGCCATCAGTGTAAATAAAATCAGGATCGTATTTGCCAATCACATCCATTATGCGCAAAGCCCAATTGGTTGTATACCAGTGTGCATAATCAAGGTGCCGGGTAAATATACCTTGGGGTGGTGTCCACATAAAATTGTCAGCTCCTTTGTATTCCCTTAAATTGATACCATAGAGCAGTCGTGGATCATATCCCTCCCACCATTTGCCTTTGCCATCCGCAAGTGTAAGATTGCCATCATAAAGTATTCCTTTTTTTGCCCCTGAGGTATCACTTCTGAAAGCAGACTCCCACCACCACCAAGTGTATTCATGATGAAATGTTACCCCGTAATGCATTCCCGCTTTACGTACAGCTGTCACCCATTCTCCAAGGAAGTCTCGCTTAGGGCCAATGTTCACTGAATTCCAGGGTTGGTATTTAGAATTCCACAAATCAAAATTGTCATGATGTACACCTTGTATGAAAAGAAAGCGGGCACCGGCATCATGATAAAGTTTTACATACCATGCAGGATCAAGTTTAGTGGGATTCCAAGTATGGAGCAAATCCTTATAACCGTTTTCCGATGGATGACCATAATCTTTGATGTGATTTTTGTAGGCCGTTTGTCCCTGGAGGTAAAGACGTCTTGCATACCAGTCGCCACTCATACCAGCGGCCTGCGGCCCGAAATGTACCCAGAAACCAAACTTCGCTTCTCGTAACCAGGCAGGATAATCGCCATAGTTCTCACTAATGGAATTCCAAGTAGGTTTGAATGGGCCAGCAGCCATGGGAAAATTCATCTTTACTTCGTCAAAGCTCGCAGGGTCACCAAAAGGTACGGTTCCGGCAGGAAGTGGAGCACCCACATCGGGGATGGCTGCAGGGGCCGGCAATAACGGCAAACTGTCTATAACAGTAAAGCTGGTTTTACTCAAATGAGAGGATGTACGACAGCTAATAACTATTATTGCCACAATCAACACTACTCCAGCATTCCAGTTTATCAGACGCATATATATTTAATTAAAAAGTTCAGAGAAATTATAGCTACATGGCTTATCACCTTAAAACTATACCGACACATTTATTACAAGAATTTTCTAAGGGGAAGCTAAACTAAAAATACAAAAACTCCAAAAAAGGCGAAAAATGTGTGAAAAACAAAAAACCCCACTCGCCAGAGTGGGGTTAAATCATTGATTTTGATGCTCCTGAGGCTGGGCTCGAACCAGCGACCCTCTGATTAACAGTCAGATGCTCTAACCGGCTGAGCTACTCAGGAATCTTCCTTTTTTTATACCCCTGAACTCGTCAGCAGTATTTTCCGGTTTGGAGTGTGCAAAAGTATGATTATTGGGGTAATTTCGCAATATTTGCGCAAAAAAAAATTAAAATATTTTCGCATGAGTTTGTTAGTTATTGGTACTGTGGCGTTTGACGCAATTGAGACCCCCTTTGGTAAGACAGATAAAATCGTTGGCGGTGCCGCAACCTACGCCGGTTTGGCCGCTTCGTACTTTTATGATAAGGTGAAGATAGTTGCCGTAGTGGGCGACGACTTCCCCGCCGAGGAGATTGCCGACTTTAACGCCCATAGCATCGACACCGAGGGCCTGCAGATAAAGCAAGGCGAAAAATCGTTCTTCTGGAGCGGCAAGTACCATAATGATATGAACAGCCGCGATACGCTCATTACAGACCTGAACGTACTGGCCGATTTCGACCCCATCATCCCCGATAGCTACCAGGACTGCGAATACCTGATGTTGGGCAACCTTACCCCGCAGGTGCAGCAAACGGTTATCAAACGCCTTAAAAACCGCCCTAAGCTCATCGTAATGGACACCATGAACTTCTGGATGGACATTGCGCTGGATGATTTGCTGGAAACGATCAAGATGATTGATGTGCTTACCATCAACGATGCCGAAGCACGCCAGCTATCAGGCGAGTACTCGCTGGTAAAAGCTGCAAACAAAATATTGGCGATGGGCCCAAAATACCTCATCATTAAAAAAGGCGAGCATGGCGCATTGCTCTTCCACGAGGACCATATCTTCTCGGCCCCTGCCCTTCCCCTTGCCGAAGTTTTCGACCCAACCGGTGCGGGCGATACCTTTGCCGGCGGTTTCATAGGCTATATGGCCAAGGTAGGCACGGTAAACTTCAATAACATGAAGAACGCCATCATCTTTGGCTCCGCGCTGGCATCGTTCTGCGTAGAGAAATTCGGCACCGAAAAAATCAAAAACCTTACCCAGGAAGAAGTTGCCGCACGCGTACAGCAGTTTGTGCAGCTATCAGCTTTTGAAATATAAGCAATTTGTTTTCTGTAACCTTTAAACAAAGGCCCTGCATACCACAGGGCCTTTGTTTTGCATTAGATTTTTTATCTTTAGGTGTTGCAAAAACCAACTTATCAAACCAATGAAGATTAGTAAGCTGCTCTTAATTTTATTGTTTTTTTGGGCACCGGCTGCTGCGTTTGGTGCGGTTATGGCCCGTGGTATCAGCCACAATACATTGGGAAAAGATTCGGTCATGCAAAGAGGAACACTGCGTGCCGGCAAAACAAAATACGAAGTTTTAAATATAGGCAGTGATGACACCGCATATAGAAGATTGTGCATCAAATACAGCAATGGCCTAATCGCTTTCGAATTAAAACCCGAAAATGATATAGCACATTTTACGTTTAAAGATTTTAACAACGACGGGTATCAAGACATTGTACTGGATATGATGGTGGCCGATGCAGGTGAACAGCTACTGGTGTTATATGAGCCTAAGTTGAAAACCTTTGTGTTTGCCGGCAACTGTTCAAATGCAGAAAAAATACCTAACACCATTTATTTCTACACCTATCAGGATTGTTGTGTTGGGCGTAACTGGAGCAGCGATTTATTTCATATCTCCTCGTCGAAGATTATTAACATCGGGCACATCAAATATGACGACGGTTACGGTTTGTCTTTTTATAAAATAAGAGGCAAGAAAAAAACTTTGTTAAAAAAAAGGATGGTCCGCATCAATGGAAATACACCGGTTTTAACCGGGCCACATATCGATTTCGACCGGGGCACCTACTGGGCCAGGCACTGGCGTACTTTTGTTAAAGATTGATAGCTCGCGTTCTGTGTAAGAACAACTAACTATCTTCATTGCCTCTGGTCCTTACATCCTTAATAAAAGCGCAAACCCAACACCCCAGGCAGGATTCAATTTAGTTATGGCGTTCCCTGCGGGCCGCGCTTTCCGCTGCAAATCCTCGCCTTTGCCGGCGCGCACGCCCCCGCACGGCTGTGGGTTTTCCGCTGCAATCCGCTAACGCGGTGTGGTGGAAATAATGAATTCCGAATGTAGAGCATCAAAGTTTTCCAAATCATTACTCGGTGTTGGGCATTCGGTGTCCGATATTATTATCCATAAGTTTTGTATCCTCATCGCCATTCAAAAGCTCCCCCTTTAGAGGCTGGGGGCCTAATACTCCAGCCACTTCTTTACTTTAATACCAATCATATCTCCCGGCTTAAACCTGTCGTTCTCGCCGTTCACCACGCGGATGATAACGCCGTTATATTCCAGCAGCAGATCTTCATAAAAGCCTTTGAAAAGCACTTCGCGTACCGTCCATTGTGTGGCCTCCGGCGTGGTGGTCAGCCTTATCCATTCGGGGTACACTACGACGCTTTCTTTTTGGGTATCTATGCCGCATAAGTTTGCTTCTGCGGGCCTAAGTACGTTGCAATTGCTCAACAATTCGGCAGTGTACAGGTGCTGCGGGCTTTGATAAAGCTCCTTAGGGTGACCCTTTTCTACTATCGCACCACCCCTTATCACCACCAGCTCATCGGCCATCGAGAGCACTTCGGCAGGGTCATGCGATACCATTACGACCGTAATGCCACTTTCGCGTACTATCTGGCGGATATCGTGCTGCAGGCCCTCCCTAAATGAGGTATCTACCTGGTTAAAGGGTTCATCTAAAAACAGCACCTGCGGGCGGGTTATAATGGCACGGGCAATGGCCACGCGTTGTTTTTCGCCGCCGCTCAGGTCGGCCACACGTTTGTAGGCCATTTGCATCATGTTGAGCTGGGTAAGTACGGCTTCGGTTTTTTCTTCCTTAAGCTTTACGTTGGTGCTGGGCAGCATAGCGGCCACGTTATCCCATACCCGGGCAAAAAGGTTCAGGTCATCCGTATGCTGGGTAACCATCTTCATCTCATCGTGGCCGGGAATAAGCTTTTCCTCGGGACCCCATATGCGTTCGCCCTTAAAATAAACCGTGCCTTCGTTTGGCGATAGCAAACCGTATAGCATGCGCAGCAAGGTGCTTTTGCCGCTGCCGCTTTCGCCAATAATAGCGGTTATCTTGCCGGGGATAATTTCAATACTTATATTTTTTACGCCCGATTGGGTGCCCCCTGGGTATATTTTACTTACCGAAACCGCCTGCAAAAAAGGTACATCTGCCATCAAACAAAGATACACACGATTTTGAAAGCATTTTACAGGATTAAGGGATTGATAGATTTCACAGGATTTTTTACTTGCGATAGAGAGAATAGGATTTAACGACTTATAGCTTTGTGGGATTTCTGATTAGGAGACCGTCAAAAATTCATACCCTTTAAATTAGTTGTTGTTTGGCTTGTAGGGCTTAATTAGTTTTTATTGTAAAGCCTTTTGAAATCTAAACTAGGCGCACCGAAGTTGATTAGTAACCCATCAGCTATGTTGTAAACCTCCAGATAATTAATGGCCTGATTTTTATGAATGTCTTCAATTTTATCTAAGGCTTTGATTTCTAACATCACAAGGTTTTCGACGAAAAAATCAACTCTGCGAGTGCCTATCAGTTCATTACGATAGTAGATGTGCATTTCTTTTTCCCGTTCAAATAATAGTCCTTGAAAGGCTAATTCAATCCCCAGGGCTTTTTGATAAATCACCTCTTGAAATCCTGTTCCAATAACCCGATGAACTTCCATCGCACACCCAATTATTTTGTGCGTTAACTCGTTAATATTTGCAAACTTATCCATAATTCAAAGTAGGAATAATTTATCAAATCTAACCGTTTTCAACCCACACCAATCAGCCCGCCTTCCCGAATAGGCAAAAAATCCTGCTTAATCCTTCAATCCCTTAATCCTGTAAAAAATCCTCTTCCAATCGTGTTTACCAACCCACGCTCATCCCAAAGGAGAAGTTCCTTAAACCTTTTTGGGCGGGACTATCATCAAACATATCGTTCATGTAGTAACGGGCAAATACGCCTATGCCACCATAACCTACCCGCACGAAGGGGCCGTAACGAAACTTGGTGAAGTGGTAGTCGCCGCCGCGTTTCTGGCTGCCGTTCTCCTTGCTCTCCTGTAGCAGGCTGCTGCCTAATAGTACGCCCATATCCAGGCCGCCCACAAAGTGGAACCTGCGGCCGTCGGCATCATCGTGCGTGCGGAAATCAAACGCCACCGGTATGCGCAGGTAGCTTGCCCTCAGGCGGTTTTTCGTGTATTTGATATCATCGGGCACAAAAGTGAGTACGTCGCCATCGCGTTGTACGGTGCCGCTTTCGCGCAGGCGCAGGTTAAACCAATCGAAGCCTCCTGCGGTGTATATTCTGAAGGCCGGACTAAAACGATAACTCAGTTGCAGCACATCAAAGCCAATGCTGCTGCTGCGCCACGAGCGGTAATTCAAAAACTGGTTCTGCGGCGACAGTTTAAAGCTGCCGTTATCGTTCAGCGTGGCCAGCCCGATATCGAACCGGGTAAAGGTAAGGCCAAACGAAAAGCCGGGGGCCTTAGAGGCGGTGTAGGTGGTATCGTATTCGTTATTGTTGACGTTTACTTCGGCGACATCCTGCCCTATACCGAATTTGTACTTGTGCCGCTTTTTGCTTTTGATAATGATGATGGTATCGGCATCACCTTTGTCGCTGGAGCGGGTTTTGATGGTATCGGTTTGGGCAAACAGGCTGCTTGCTGCAAAACATATGATGAGGGTGTATATAAATGCTTTCATGATTATTTATTAGTTGCAATAACTTCTTCTTTTTTTACTCTGATGATGCCCAGGTTTATCCCGGTAATCAGCGACTCGTCGTCGTCTTTGTTGCTGAACTCTATCAGCTTATCCTTGCGCTTATCAACCTTGGCCACCACTACGTTTATCAGGTCGCCAAAGCTGCGGATGCGAGGTTTCTTTGGTTGCACGGTAGCAATGGTTTGGGCAGGCAGGGCAGGCACTGTGAGTGCGGCTATGTGCGTATCTTTTACTTCGGCGGTTACGGTTGGCGTAATAGCAGCCTGCGCAAGTGGATCGGGGTTAACGGCCGCCAATATAACATCGTTATGCGCTGTTTGCGGTGCAATTTGCCGAGGTTGTTGCTGAGCAATGGCATCGGTATTCAAGGCCGGCAGGCCGCTGTTTTGTTTTTTGATGCTTTGCTTAACACTGTGCTGCTTTACGGGCAGGCTCACCACGGCTACCTGTTGAATTTGCGGCGCAACCGCTTTAATTTCGGCAGCTTTTGGCACAACGGTGTTTGTCTTTTGGCCGCCGGTATGGTTAAGGGCTATCAACTTTGATGGTTTGGTAATATCGGGCTTTATTTTAGGGATAAAAAACAGCCCCGCGGCAACCAACACCAGTACACTGGCAGCTATACTGATGAACGGCAGGGCCGAGCGGTCCTTTTTATCGATGACAACTTCTGCAGTAATATTATCCCATAACCCTTTGCTTGGCTCTACTTCCAGGTCTCCCAGTTTATTCCGGAACAACTCATCAAAATCCTTATCCTGCATATTCATAGCTTTTTTTTTCTGCCTTTAGTATCTGTTCTTTTAAAATAGCCCTGGCCCTTGATAATTGCGATTTGGAGGCACCCTCGCTAATGCCCACAATTTCGGCAATCTCCTTGTGCGAATATCCGTCGATGGCGTAAAGGTTAAACACCATGCGGTAACCCGGCGAAAGGGTTGTTATCAGTACCAATAAGTCCTTCGCCTCAAGGCTCGATGCTGCAGCTGCATTTACAGATGGCTCCTGCCCTGCCTCGTCGATATCTACAACCTGCATCATGCGGTGGTGTTTGCGGTAATACTCTATAGAACTGTGAACCATTATCCGCCTTACCCAGCCCTCGAACGAGCCATCGCCCCTAAAATCTTCTATCTTTTGGAACACGCGGATGAAGCCATTCTGCAGCATGTCTTCGGCCTCCATACGATCGGTAGCGTAACGCAGGCATACGCCCATCATTTTTGCGGCCAGGCGTTTGTAAAGCATTTCCTGCGCTTTACGCTGCCCGGTTTTGCAACGGTGTACCAGTTCGTCAATAGTGATTTTAGGTTCCAAAAACATCATTTAAAAGTAAGATGGGAAACTGGTTAAAATGGTTGCATGCACAATAAAATAATTCTGACTATTTTGAGAGACAAAAGTAAAGACCCGTTTTACGAGGGCTTGCGAATATAAATGATAATAGCGCTGGAGTTAAAAAAGGAGGTTGGAGACCTGGCGGTAATGTCCGCATCGCGGGTCAACTCCCCCCTCCCTCTCTCTCCCGAAAGAGGAAGACATTGTGGTTATTTTCCGGTTACCACCGCGACGAAAATAACTTTGGCATTAGAAAATAACGAATAGTACTGTTATATTAGACGACTTAAAAGCCCGGAAGCTTGCATAACAGTTAGAAATAGCTGTTACCGGCGCAATTAGCGTTATTATCTAGAGCAAAGCATTTGGTTTAATTCCCTCAATCAAACCCTTGATAAGCAAAATAAAGTAAACTAATTTCCGCATAACCCCGATGCCGGAAAACCTTGCAATAAAGAGCCCTGAGAACTGTAACCTAACTTTCTAATATAGCTATGAAAAAATTACTTGCCCTGCTGATAAGCGCGCTTTTTATCGGCCAAAGCCTTTTTGCGCAAACGCATTACACCCTTTTGAAACCCGACCGCGTTTTCGACGGGCGGGATATGCACGCCGGCTGGTGGGTGCTGGTAAAAAACAAACGCATCGAGGCTGTAGGCCTGCCCTCATCTATCACTATCCCTGCCGATGCAACGGTTATCGAACTAAAAGGCAGTACGCTGATGCCCGGCATGATTGAGGGCCACTCGCACCTTTTTTTGCACCCCTATAACGAAACCAGCTGGGACAACCAGGTGCTTACCGAAAGCCGCCCCGAGCGCCTTGCCCGTGCCATAAACCACGCCAGGGCAACTTTATTGGCAGGCTTCACCACCGTGCGCGATTTGGGCACCGAAGGCGCAGGCTATGACGATGTAGGCCTAAAAACAGCCATCAATAAAGGCATTATACCCGGCCCGCGTATGCTGGTTGCCACCAGGGCTATTGTAGCAACCGGCAGTTATGGGCCAAAAACTGAAGTTACCGACCTTAAACTGATAAAAGGTGCCGAAGAAGCTGATGGTATTGACGGCATAAGCCACGTTGTACGTTCGCAGATCGGTTATGGTGCCGATATCGTAAAAATATATGCCGACTACCTTTGGGGAACCAACGATACTACCACGCCAACTTTTACTTTGGATGAATTGAAAACCGCTGTGCAGGTAGCCAATAGCAGCGGCAGGCAGGTGGTAATGCATTCCAGTACAGAAGAGGGTATGCGCAGAGCGATATTGGCAGGCGCCAGCACTATTGAGCATGGCGACGGCGGTACACCGGAGCTATTTAAACAAATGAAAGCTAAAGGTATCGCATTATGTGCCACTTTATCCGCAACAGAAGCCTATAGCACGTACAGCGGCTGGAAAAAGGGCATCGACCCGGACCCTGCAAGCGTAAGGATCAAAAAAAATATTTTTACCGAAGCCCTTAAATCCGGCGTAACAATTTGTATGGGCGGCGATGTAGGCGTTTATGCGCACGGCGATAATGCCCGCGAAATGGTGCTGATGGTAGAATATGGTATGAAGCCTATTGATGTGTTGCGCTCGGCTACATCTGTAAACGCCCGGGTTTTTGAGTTGAAAGACTTAGGCAACATCAAAGTAAATTATTTAGCCGATATTGTGGCCGTAAACGGCGACCCTTCTACAGATATCAAAGCAGTAACACAAATTACATTGGTAATGAAAGACGGGGTTATCTATCCGCTTAACAAATAAACAAAGCCAACCGATATAACCTGTATTATGAATTTCGTACGCTCATCGTCCCTGCGCCCGGCGCTGATTATTGTCGCACTGACATTTAACAGCTTGTTCGCACTTGCGCAATCTCTCGTTATCCCCATCGAAACCAAAAACAACGCCATCGTACTGCGCGTAGGCGATGATAAACGGCTCAGCATGGTGTATTTCGGCGGCAGGCTAAACAACCCGGGCGAATATGCGGCAGTACCCAAAACCACTAAGCTGGATAGGTACGATAACGTTTACAACTCGGCCTACACCACATCGGGCACGCATAACCTGTTGGAGCCCGCCATTGAGGTTACCCATGCCGATGGCAATAAATCGCTCGAGCTGCAGTACGTAAGCCATACGGTTACCAAAATAAGCGATGATGTATCGCTGCTGAGCGTGCATCTTAAAGATTCGCTTTACAATTTCGAGGTGACGCTGAACTACCAAAGCTATTACGCCGAAAACGTAACCGAGCAATGGAGCGTTATTACCCATCACGAAAAAAAGGATGTGGTGCTGAACAAATATGCATCGGCAAACCTGTACGTACAGGCCGACAGCTACTGGCTGAAGCATTACCATGGCGAGTGGGCACAGGAAATGCGCCCCGAGGAAGAGCAGCTAAACCACGGCATCAAAACGCTGGATAGCAAGCTGGGGTCGCGCGCAGATATCTTTCAGCCACCGGTATTTATGATATCGCTAAACAAGCCCGCCGGCGAAGACGAGGGCCAGGTACTTTACGGCAACCTGGAGTGGAGCGGTAATTTCCGTATAGACCTGGAGGTTGACCCGACCAACAACCTGCGCATTATAGCCGGTGCCAATAACTACGCCGCCAATTACACCCTTAAAGCAGGTATAGCTTTCGAAACGCCGAAATTTGTTTACACCCTTAGCGATAAAGGCAAAGGCGACGCCAGCCGCAATCTGCAAAGCTGGGCACGAAAATACAAGGTGCTCGACGGGCAGGGGCCGCGCTTAACGCTGCTGAACAACTGGGAATCTACCTACTTCGATTTCAATAACGATAAACTTTCTGCTTTGCTGAAAGATACCAAAGACCTGGGCGTTGATTTGTTCTTGCTGGACGATGGCTGGTTCGGCAACAAATACCCGCGCAACGGCGACCATGCTGGCCTGGGCGATTGGGAAGTAAACAAAACCAAACTACCCGACGGCATCCCCTTTTTGGTTAAAGTAGCTAAAGAAAACGGCGTAAAATTCGGCATTTGGGTAGAGCCCGAAATGGTGAACCCCAAAAGCGAGCTGTATGAAAAACACCCGGACTGGGTGGTAAAACAACCCAACCGCCCCGAATTTTATATGCGCAACCAGTTGGTGCTGGATTTAAGCAACCCTGCCGTGCAAAACTTCGTGTTCGGCGTGGTAGATAAGCTTTTTGTAGAGAACCCCGATTTGGCCTACATCAAATGGGATTGCAATGCGCTGATGTACAATGCATACTCGCCATACCAAAAAAACCAAGGCAATTTTTATTTCGACTATGTGCGCGGGCTGTACAGCGTACTGGATAGGCTGCGGGCCAAATACCCAAAAGTGCCCATGATGCTTTGCAGCGGCGGCGGCGGTCGTGTTGATTACGGCGCATTGAAATACTTCACCGAATTTTGGGCCAGCGACAATACCGAGCCTATAGAGCGTGTATTTATCCAATGGGAGTACTCGTACTTTTACCCTGCCCTCACCAGCAGCAACCACGTTACCGATTGGGGCAAGCACCCCATCAAGTTCCGCACGGATGTAGCCATGATGGGCAAGCTAGGTTTCGATATTGTTGTAAGCAAACTGAAACCCGAAGAACTGACCTATGCACACGGAGCATTGGCAACCTATAAAGAATTCAGCGAAGCCATCTGGCACGGCGACCAATACCGCCTGCAAAGCCCATGGGGTAACGATTTTGCATCTGTTATGTATGTAGATGCCGCAAAAAACAACGCCATCATGTTCAATTACCTGGTAAGCAACCGCTACCAGGTCGGCAGCCACCTGCCTATCCGCATGAAGGGCTTGCAGGAAGATAAGCTATACGAAGTAAGCGAAACCAACCTGATGCCCGGCTATAACGCAGGTATAGCCACGGCAACCTATTCGGGCAAATACCTGATGACCGTAGGCCTAAACCCCGAAGTACGCGATGGCCGGAATAGCGTGGTGATTGCGGTGAGGGGGAAATAGGAATTTGAATTTGCATGCCCGCAATAACTTACACAGTTGAAAAAAAAGGCTTTGCGATGATAGCATTCATCGCAATCCTTATCCTTCTTATGCTTATTTATAGCCAACCACCGCTAGGTATTACGATAATAGCAGGTATTGCTACCGCTATCTTCACAACCGTACAGTTACGATGGGAATACACCTACAGCGTGGTAATTGAGACCGATAAAAAACAGGTAAGTGTAGTAACCAAAAGCAGGACGAATACGGTAATAGACACATTATCATTTGGTGATGTATACTTCACTTATAAAAAACGTTTCGATTATTATGGCGGCAGTATGTGGCACGTCGGCATGAAGCCGCCTAGGAATATTCTCCAAATGGAATGCAAGCACAAAACCCTGGCAATTTTAGTACCCTGGCAGGATGGCTGGGACAACAGGATGATTATGAACCTTGCTAAAGACCTCGCAGCAGCGGGCGTAAAACAAGTGGTAGATAAAGGAAATGATAATGAGATTGTGGTAATTCCTGCATAAATATAAACCTTACCGCTATATTGCCATAACTATTAACTTTGCCCCTATGGCACGCTTATCTGTAAACATCAATAAAATAGCTACGTTGCGCAATTCGCGCGGCGGCGATAACCCCAATCTTATACAGGTTGCAAAAGATTGCGAACGTTTTGGCGCACAGGGCATAACGGTACACCCCCGTCCCGATGAGCGACACATCCGCTACAACGATGTTTTTGAACTGAAGCGGGTGGTAAAAACCGAGTTCAATATAGAGGGCAACTGCGAGGAAGAAAAATTCGTGAACCTGGTACTGGCCAACAAGCCGGAGCAGGTTACCCTGGTGCCCGATATTTTGGGGCAGATTACCAGCAACCATGGCTGGGATACGATAGCCAACCAGCACTATCTGCAAAAGATAATCAAGGTATTCAAGGATGAAGGCATTCGCGTTTCGATATTCGTGGACCCGGTGGTAGAGATGATAAAAGCAGCCGCCACAACCGGCACCGACCGCATAGAACTATACACCGAGGCCTACGCCACCCAATACCACCAAGACAAAGAACAAGCCATAGCACCCTACATAAAGGCAGCCGAAGTGGCCCATCAACTCGGCCTGGGCATAAACGCCGGGCACGACCTCGACCTGCACAACCTTAAATACTTCGCCCAGAATATACCGGCGCTGGATGAGGTGAGCATAGGCCACGCTTTAATCAGCGATGCATTGTACTACGGCCTGGAAAACACCATACAGATGTACCTGCGCCAGTTGGCTTAACGGATGATAGTGACATTACCCGATAGCGCATCGCCCTTTTTCAAAGTGATTATATAGTAATACACACCCACAGGTAATGGTTTGCCATTGCTTGTGCCGTCGAAGGGTTTTGCATAACCTATTGATTGGAAAACCGGGATTCCATAGCGGTTAAAAATATTCACTTTAGCATTTGGATAAGTATCCAGGCCTGGTATATTCCAGTAATCGTTGATGCCGTCGCCATTGGGGGTAAACGTATTGGGGATGTTGCCATTTAAGGCACTCAAAAACACCTTAACTTCTGTACGGGCGCTTTCGCAATAACCATAGGTAAGGCTCACATAATAGCTGCGGCTTTCGGTTACGTTAATTTTGATATTGCCTCCTATTGTATCTTTAATGGGCTGCGGATTGGTTGCCGTTTCGTATATGCGGTATATGGCTGTTGGGAAGGGGCTGTTAACCTTTATAACAGCGGGGCCGGTATTGTAAACTTGTATATTATTTGCAGATGGCGAAGGAGGCGTTACCGCCTCATCAATTATGGTGTAAGGGATTTCGGCAAGGCTGCAGCCACCATCTGTAATGCGCAGTTTATAATGGCCTTTTAAAACGTTGCTTAATGCGGGTTGCGTTTTACCAGGCAGGGGACTGTCGTTGTTATCTGCATCGAGCCATTTATAGGTATAATTGCCGGTGCCTCCGCTTACGGCAATGCCGGATACGCCCCCAATGCCCACGCCGCATTGGGTATTGGTCACGGTTCCAAAGCTTGTTACGTTAAATTCGGGGTAGGCCTCAATTACAAAAACCTCGGGGTAGGTAACCGGGCAAAAATTCTTATTGGTTAATTGCAAAGTATATTTTCCCGATTTTAAAAATTGTACTTCTTTGGTGTATCCCACAGGGGTACCTTGTTCATCCAGCCATAAATACTGCGTGGGTTCTTCATTGGCCTTATCGGTATTCAGCGTTATGGTACCTGTATTAAAAGCAGCGCAGGTTTTAGTTTTGGTATAAGTGATTCCCGTAAAAACCGTAGGTGGGAAGCCCGCCACCTCAAAATCGTAGCTTTTGCTGCACGTGGCGTTGCTGATAGTGAGCGTGTAAAAGCCGGCTGGGACGTTCGTCAGGTCTAACTGGGTGCTTTTTACGGTATTGGTGCCTGTAATGGTCCATTGGTAGGTACTGGCATTGGTTGTTTTCAAACCTGTAATAGAGCCATTGTTCTCGTTGCAGGTTGCCGAGCGGCCACCTTGGCCTGTTAAATCGAGGCTGGGCACAGTAGCATTTTTTATTTCGAACGGGCCAATGGTTTGCGAACAGTTTTTGTCTGCAGTAAAAACCGTGAGGCTATAGCTACCCGCCTCTACGTTGATGAGGTCCAGTGTTCCCGAGCGGACATTTTGTTGCTGATCTCTCCATTCCGCCAAAAGCGAGGCACCTGCCGTAATCCCGGTGATGCTTCCACCGTTATTACAGGTAACCGGGGTAGTTTGCATAGCCGATGTATTTATCTCTAAAGCGGTATTTTTTATTTCAAAAACAGGAGAGGTTGCAGCGCAATCACCAGATGTTATTACGAGGTAGTATTTGCCGGGTATAGCACCAACCAGTTCTTGTGTGTTTGCAACCACAATACCAGCTTCATTATACCATTCATAGGTTGAGGCTCCATTTGATGATATACCTTTAATAGAACCATCCTTCCCGTTACAAGCGGGCTGTATTTTTACATCTTCGAGCGCATAGGTAAAATGCAAGGACGAAAACTCCGACGTTGAGCCCTTGTTTGTGCTTGATGCAATAACAGCATAGTTCAAAATATTGCCGCTAAACTGCCAATTGCCGTTTGCATCGGATATTACAGACGCAAAAAGCTGTTGCGGTTCGCAATAGCTGCACTCTATACTATAATAAAGGTCAACGCGCGAATTTGCAGGAGCCGTGCCCTTAACGCTAGTGACCAATCGGGAGGTGATTACAGGCACATTGTTGTCAATCCCATTAAGCTTAATAGGCCTTATACCGCTATTACATTTGAAAACGTTCCCTAATACCTCAACCCCTGGCGAAGAAATGTTGTTAATAACTCCAAAAACGTTCAAGGGGAAATACGGTTCCAGGTAACTTCCGGCAAAAATATTTTTTTCCTCCGTAAGCGTTCCGCCAATTTTACCTCCGCCGGTGCAATAGCCAACAACAATCCCTAAGGATTTATGAGGAAAAATTACATTCCCTGTGATGTCTGTGCCGAATTTATTACCGGTAATGGTAAAGTAACAACCAACATTTATCGAAATGCCGTCTGAAAATATGTTGTTAGTTATTTCGCAGGTTTTCGTTGTTCCAAAACCAGTTATGCTTACCGATGATGCTATGCTTTTGCTATTGTTGCTTAAAGGGGCAGTTGCTGATGAATTCAAACCAACCCTGTTATTGCTGATAAATAAGCCTTCTAAGCCATTGGGTATATCATAAAAAACCGGCTCAATTAAAAAGTGCCCGAAAATGCAATTACCGTAACTAAACCCTTTGCCGCCCAGGGTAAGGTTTTTTACATTGAAAAAATTACACTCAGAATTGCCAAGCAAACAAACAGACGCTCCATCTTCATTTATTGCGATAAAATTACTCTGAATTTTTACATCCTCGTTGACATCCAGCGATGTCACATTTGCAATATCTATATCAAATGCTATATTGTCTTCAAAGTTTATTACAACACATCCTTTGCCGGGAGCGCCTATTTCTATCCTTTTAGCTACCGATGCGTAAATACCATAAGTGCGGTTATTAGTGAAAAATGCCGGGTTACGGTCAAAAAACAATGCGTATACGCCAACATTTGTTTGCTTATAAATGTAGAGGCAATTATTGCTGGCGGTGTGGTCCTCATAGGCCATCAATATTTTAACCCTGGCATCGCTGATGCCAAATTTGCTGCCTGGCTGAGTGCTGGCATCTATCTGAAGGTTTGAGGAAACATTGGGTAAGCGGCCAAGTATAGTTATCGTCCTCCCCGCCTCGCTCAAATCCGGCAAATTAAAATATATAAAATCCTGCACAGTGCTGCCATTCGCTGCGGCCAAGGTCAATGCCTCCCGCAAAGTGCCCGGCCCGCTATCGGCATTACTGGTTACCGTAAACACATCCGCCTTTGCAGTAAAAGCAGATAGTAACACTATTAAGAATGTAAAAAGCCTGGAGTAACGCATCGGATATTCAACCTGCAAAATAGCCAATTGCCTTGCAATTCTTCAATTTAATGCAGAATAGTGAGGCTGCCTGCTATTTCGCCGTAGCAGGCCCGCTTTTTTAGGTCGATTGTATAGTAGTAAACACCATTGGGCAGCAAACGGCCCCGGCTTCGCCCATCGAACGGCACGCCATAACCTCTGGAACTATATACCGTGTGCCCGTAACGGTCGAATATCTTTACGTCCGCATCGGGGAAGGCCTCGATGCCCGATATCTTCCATACATCGTTTACGCCATCGTTATTAGGGGTGAAGGCATTGGGAAAATCGATGCTGGCTACCACAACTTCGGTAACTTTTATGCGTTCGCTCTCGCAATCGAAACGCTTGCGCGACACGTAGAAATCGGTAGTCTGAGATACCTTACGGTAAAACTCGCCGAATTTATTACTGTCTACCGCTATGGTATCCTGTTCTGATAAGTAAAGCTTGAAGATATCAGTGGTATCTACATGGTCTTTTATCTTTAGAGCAGCAATGCCGGGCAGGCAAAGGGTAGCGCCGTCAATTACCGGCGGTGGCAGCGGCGGCGAATCGCTTTTTATGGTAAACACTTTAGTGTCTTTACAACCGGCCTGGTAATTTACCGTGAACGCATACTCCCCGGCACCCACCCTAAACAGCGATTTATACTCGCTTATGGTTTTCCCGGTTTTTACATCAACCCATTTGTACCTTGGGGCACCACTCGGCGCACCACTAATAACCGGGACGATACCGCCTATGTGCTGCCCGCACTTATCGTTTGCAACCAGGCTTTTATCAATTTCTATATTTACATAAAGGTATTTAATGGTATAGGTACCAAGCAATACGGGACACTTATCTTCCAGTTGCACGTAAAAATTATAAGTGTCGGCGTCCACATTCTTCAGCGTCACATCCATCGAAGAGCGGTCGCCAAAAATCAGGCCTTCGTTAATTCGTGCCTGCGTAGGGTCGCTGGTGCTGGTAAAAAAACGGGTAAATGTTGGCCCGCCGGATTGTAACGATAAATTGATAACAACCGCACCTCCGCTGGTACTGCACACTGCATCCGTAATATTATAGCCCGTTACCACAGGCGGGTTAAAATCGGGCTGAATAGGTATAGTAACAGGCTTGCTTACGGCAATACAGCCGCTGCTATTGGTAGCTGTAAGTATATAACTGCCGGCCGGGGCGTTCAGCAAATCAGCAGTGGTGGTGGAGGTGTATTCCTTGCCCGAAACATCCTTCCACGAATACGATGAAGCATTGGCTACTTTTATGCCTTTAATAAAGCCTCCTGTTGTACAGGTTGCGCTGCCGACACCTGGGTTATCATCATCTAAGGTAATGGCGTTTGCCCCGGCTATTACATACGGTTTTGAAAATACCGAATTACTGCAGCCGCTGTTATCTGTAATCTCCAGCCGGTAAATCCCTTCGCCTATGGCGGGCAAATCCAGGTTGTGGCCCACTATGGTGTTGCTGCCATTACGCCAGGTGTAGGTTACTTTGGTGCCATCGCTGTGGATGGTGAGCCCGCTAATGCTGCCGTCGGTTTTGCCGCAGCCGGGCATCACCACTTTTTCGTTCTCGTAGGTAATAGTGGGGCAATCGAAAGATGGGCGGGTAATACTTTTTTTCGGCAAAGGTGCCCCTGCCGCCCATAAAGTTATGAGCGGGGCGCGTATCAATAACAGCAATATCAGGCAATTGAGCAACTTCATATTTGGGTACAGCTATAAAGATACTATTTTGCTTATTGTAAATACCCTGTCAATATCATGTTAGTCAATTGTTACTCACAGCCTAAAATTGTACCTTTGCGCTAAATTTAAGGGACACCCATTTGATGAAGCTGAACATAGATTACCAGGAAAAATTCCAGCACAGGCACATAGCCCCCAACCCCGCAGATACCGAAAAAATGTTGAAGACTGTAGGCGTGGAAACGCTTGAGCAACTGATAGATGAAACGGTACCCGAAAAAATAAGGCTCAAAGCACCGTTGAATTTACCCGCTGCCAAAAGCGAGTTCGATTACCTGAACACACTGAAGGTAACGGCATCAAAAAACAAAGTTTTTAAATCGTACATCGGTCAGGGTTATTATGATGTGATCGTGCCGGGCGTTATACAGCGTAACATCCTCGAAAATCCGGGATGGTACACCCAATACACACCGTACCAGGCCGAGATTGCCCAGGGCCGTTTACAGGCGCTGCTCAACTTCCAAACCATGGTTATCGACCTTACCGGGATGGAAATTGCCAACGCATCTTTACTGGACGAAGGCACTGCCGCTGCCGAAGCGATGTTTATGCAATACAGCCTGCGCAAGAACCAAAAAGCAACCGTGTTTTTTGTGAGCGAGGAGCTGTTCCCCCAAACGATCGATATTTTAAAAACCCGCAGCCAGCCTTACGGCATTACCCTGCAGATAGGCAACCACCAAAACGTGGAGCTAACCGATGATATGTTTGGTGCCATTGTACAATACCCTGCCGGCGATGGCGAGGTGTACAACTACAAGGGCTTTGCCGACCAGCTCCATGAGAAAAATATAAAACTAACCGTTGTTGCCGATATCATGAGCCTTACCCTGCTTAGCCCTCCGGGCGAATGGGGCGCGGACATTGTGGTGGGCAGCACCCAGCGCTTTGGCGTACCTATGGGCTTCGGTGGCCCGCACGCGGCTTACTTTGCTACTAAAGAAGAATACAAACGCTCTATCCCCGGCCGTATCATCGGCGTAACTATCGATGCAGCGGGTAACTACGCTTTGCGCATGGCCCTGCAAACCCGCGAGCAGCACATCCGCCGCGACAAAGCAACCTCCAACATCTGTACCGCACAGGCATTGCTGGCTATTATGGCCGGTATGTATGCCGTGTACCATGGCCCAAAAGGCGTAAAGCTGATAGCCGAACGCATTCACGGCTTAACCGTATTGCTGGCTTCGTCGCTTAACGAATTAGGCTTTGAGCAGTTGAACAAAGTATATTTTGATACCCTGAAATTCGACCTGGGCGTATTGGCCGGGCCGATACATTCAGAGGCCTTAAACAACGAATCAAATTTCCATTACAACGGTACCGAGGTAACCATATCTTTGGATGAAACCACCTCGCCTGAGGATGTGAAGAACGTCGTACGTTTCTTTGCCAAAGTAAAAGGCAAAAGCCTGAGCGATGCCAACTTCGATGTGCTTCGCGAAAGTGTAGAGACCGTAATACCTACTGATTTGCAGCGTACCTCGGCTTATTTGACACACGCTTTGTTCAACTCGCACCACAGCGAGCACGAAATGTTGCGTTACATCAAATCATTGGAGACTAAGGACCTTTCGCTTTGCCATTCGATGATTGCCCTGGGCAGTTGCACCATGAAATTGAACGCCACTACCGAAATGGTACCTGTTACCTGGGCGGAGTTCAGCAAAATGCACCCCTTTGCACCAACCGACCAGGTTGGTGGCTATATGCAATTGTTTGATGAATTGAACAAATGGCTGAGCGAAATTACCGGCTTTGCCGCCATGAGCCTGCAGCCGAACGCCGGCGCACAAGGCGAGTATGCGGGCCTGATGGTTATCCGCGCATATCATCACGACCGTGGCGATACGCACCGTAACATCGCGCTTATCCCATCATCGGCACACGGTACCAACCCTGCATCTGCAGCAATGGCCGGCATGAAGATCGTAGTGGTAAAATGCGATGAGAACGGCAACATTGATGTTGAAGACATGCGTGCCCGTGCCGAGCAATATAAAAACGAACTGAGCTGCCTGATGGTGACTTACCCATCAACCCACGGCGTGTTCGAGGAATCGATTATCGAGATCTGCGAGATCATCCACGCCAACGGTGGCCAGGTTTATATGGATGGCGCTAACATGAACGCACAGGTAGGCTTAACCAGTCCCGCCAATATTGGTGCGGATGTTTGCCACCTGAATTTACACAAAACCTTCTGCATACCGCACGGCGGTGGCGGCCCGGGCATGGGTCCGATTGGTGTTGCGAAACACCTGGTGCCTTACCTGCCGGGCCATGCGGTGGTTGATATTGATAACGGCAAAGCTATACACGCGGTGTCGTCGGCGCCATGGGGTTCTGCTTCTATCCTCATCATCTCCCACGCTTACATTGCCATGATGGGCGGCGACGGATTAACCAACGCAACCTGTTACGCTATCCTGAACGCCAACTATATCAAAACCCGCCTTAAGGCGCATTATAACGTATTGTACACCGGCAGTAAAGGCCGTTGCGCACACGAGATGATATTGGATTGCCGCTCGTTTAAAGCGTACGGCATCGAGGTAGTGGATATTGCCAAGCGCTTAATGGATTATGGTTTCCATGCGCCAACAGTATCTTTCCCTGTTGCGGGCACGGTGATGATAGAACCAACGGAATCGGAACCAAAGCACGAACTCGACCGCTTCTGCGATGCCATGATTTCCATCCGCCACGAAATTGAGGATGTAGAGAAAGGCTTATCAGATAAAACAGATAACCCATTGAAGAATGCGCCGCATACATCTGCCGTTATTACCGGCAACGAGTGGGAGCACTCATACACCCGCCAGAAAGCAGGTTTCCCGTTGCCATACGTAGCTGCTTACAAATTCTGGCCATCGGTTGGCCGCGTAAACGACACCTACGGCGATAGGACGCTCATATGCTCCTGCCCGCCATTAAGCGATTACGAATTTGAAGAAAGCGAAGTAACCACACCGGAATACGGAACGTGATTAATTGATATGTCCCGAATATTCGGGATGCAGATAAAATGATTAGATTGAGGCTCCTATTTTAGGGGCCTTTTTTATGGGGATTTTCTTCAAAGCTCCATGAATCTCTGCGTCTCCTCTGTGAACTCTGCGGTAAAAAACCTCAACTAGCAATAACAGGCACATGACCTTCACGCACATTACCGGTAACGCTGGTATGGATTATGGACACCAGCCATACCAATACCGCCCAAGCCACGAAGCCCCATTTAATGGCACTGACAATCTGGCTCGAAACATAACGCCCCGGCTCAGCCACGTGCCGCATATCGTAAAGCAGGATGAGGTTCTCGCTAATATCCAGCAGGCCGGCTAGCACAGCTAAAAATAGGTTGAGGCGCAGCAGGGTGTTGAGCCAGCTTACCCGCTCGCGCTGCATTTGGCTGTTCGAATAGATGATAAGAAGTAGCGTATAGGTAAAGATGAATAAAAAGTCGGTATGGGTTCCACTACGGGCCAGGGTGAGCAGGGTGCCCGCGCCGTAGGGTTTGCTTTGCCATAAGCAAAGCATGGCCTTGCCTGCATCGCAATTGGCAAACTCCAGTTTAAATATTGCAAAGCTTGGGCCTGCGTTTTTTTCGATGATGAGGCCCTCCTGGCCCATTATAAGAACGAGGGCAATAAAAAGCAACCACAGTACTATTTTCATGGTTTAGGGATTTAAATCTTTAACAACATACACCTGGCCATGCGGGGATGGCCGGTTACGGATACAATCGACAAAAGTTTTTCCGGTGCGGCTGAAGTGGGCCGGCAGCGGATGCAGTTCATCGCTCCAGCCATTGGGACCAACTGAGCCGCGCGAATCGATATGGAAAACGCGGTTGCCCACCTTTTCGTCGCCGCAGAAGTTATTGCCTATATCAATCATCATTTCGTTGAACAGGTAAATCATGGCGTAAATGATATCGGCCTGGTCTTGTTCGTTTTGGATGCCGCGCAGCTGCAGCGGGGTTTTTAGCCAACCGCCGTGCCCCAAAAACATCCTGATAAAGGGCCGGTACCAGCGGAAAGGATTAATGCCGAATCGTTTATCGCGGTTTGGGATGGCGTAATCATAGCCTTGGGTAATGATACGCATCTTCGGGAATTTGCCGCCCTTTACAATACCGCCAATCATAAAATAATATTGCAGGAAAAAGAACATCAACAGAGCATAAAAATCCTTGCTGATATATTTTATGCCGTTAAAAAACCTGCCCTCATCAAGCGGTACGATGGCCTTTTTGGGGTCCTTTCGCAAATTGATGAGGCCCTGGGCCCAGGAGCTTTGTTCATATTCTGCCAGGCCGCTGCCTATGGGATCTACCATGGCGGCCAGCCTGCTGCGGCCTACCAGATCATTACCGCCGGCGCTAATCAGGAACACATCGGGCTGGATGATGGATAATTGCTCTACGTACTTGCGTGCGCTCAGCATATTCAGCAGCCAGTCGCCACCTTCGGCAAGGCTGTACACGATCATGTCGGGCTCCATGCCCACACGGTCCAACACATCGCTTAGCAAAACCGGGTAATTGAACCAGGAGTCGCCCTCGGCCAGGATAACCGTGTTGCCCTTCCCATCGCGGAAGCCCTTTTTTATCTGGCTCATGAAATCGGCGTTGCGGCGGGCATTTTTGATGGCGTCAACCCTGCCGAGTACAGCATCGAGCGCGGCAATGCGGCCTACCTGCTGCTGATTAAGATCGTATATACGCTGGATGATGATGGATAAGTCCTGCTCATCTATGGATTGCGCTAGTTCCATCAAATCGGTGACGGTGATGCGGTTGGCGAGTACGGCTTTGATCAGCTCGTCCTTTCGCTCGGGCGTCATTGGTGTTCTTTCCATGTGGTTAAAGTTTCAGGCAGAACGAATGTAATCATAAAGCATTGAAAAACAATTGCTCAGAAAAAAAAAGATGTGCAGATGTGCAAATTTCAGATGTGCAGATAAAATAATTAGGTTGAGAGACCTTTTATGGATGGTGATTTTTTAACACGGAGGGCACAGAGATTTTGATACCGGCTATCCACAGAGGGCACCAAGCCTTGCAATTGGTTATTTGAGATTTCTTAGCGTCTTCGCGCCTTTGCGTGAAAATAATTCGCCTGCAAGGCTCTGTGAACCTCTGTGGCTCCTCTGCGCCTCTCTGTGGTTAAAAAACAACCTACCCCCCTATCACCCCCATCATAAACCCTATCGCCTCATCAGAATGCAAAAGCTCCGTAGATTGCATCGTCATTTCCGCAGTCTCTGATGCACGTACGCGCATTTGCTTTTCGTAAGCTGCAATGGCGGATAGCGTATCCGGGTAATCATCATTCAATAAACATTGCGATAGCTCCAGCGCATCCAGCATGGCCATGTTTACGCCTTCGCCGGCGTAGGGCGGCATCAGGTGGGCAGCATCGCCAAGGATGGTTAGGTTGGCTTGCGGCTCCCAGGTTTGGTTCAAAGGCATGCAGTATTGCGGGCGGGCAAAGAATGGGCCGTTAGCGTTCTCGAATAGTTCCAGCCAAATGTCGTCCCAGCCAGCGTATTCCGTTTTAAACCAGGCCAGCACTTGGGCTTTGTCGGTAAAATTTATCCCGCTGTTGCGTACCCAATCCTCATCGCATTTAAAGCCGGGGTAAAATACCAGGCTGCCATCGCCTTTAGAGCTTACGATGAGGCTCTTCTCGTCGCCAAAAGCAAATATCTTACCGCCGTTCAACATTTGGTGCATCGCAGGTATCGTTTCAGCCGAATTATAAACCGCCCCTTCAATCGCGGTAACGCCAGCATAAAATGGTTTGATAGGCGTAAGATACGGCCGCAATTTGGAGTTGGCACCATCGGCAGCTATCACCAAATCGGCATAAATATTTGCGCCGTTCTTAAATCCGATATCCCAGCCCCGGCCTTTTGGCTGCATGCTTGCAAACTGACTATCCCACACTACAGTACCTGCCTCCAGCGAATTGAGCAGGATGTTTTGCAGCGGGCCGCGGTCAATCTCGGGGCGCATGGTTTCCTGGCGCGCGGTGTCCTTATCATCGTATATCAGGTTGGCCTGCTTATCAGCAATACGCAAGGCATCGGCACCGGGGCGGTAGTTGGCCCAGAAGGCTTCCATCAGTCCAGCCGCTTCCAAAGCTGCCAGTCCCGATTCCTCGTGCAGATCCAGCGTTGCGCCCTTAGGTCGCGCATCTTTATGCGCATCGCGTTCGTAAACTTTTACGTGGGCACCGCTCATTTGCAGTAGACGGGCCAGTGTTAAACCGCCGGGGCCGCCGCCTATAATGGCTATTTTTTTATCGTTGATCGTGTTCATCTTAATGGTGCAGGGTTAGGCCCCGCTTATCAAGTAGACGAGCATCCCCCAAATACATTTTAAAAAATATAAGGGGTTGACTATCGGCGTCAATGACAGTCAAACAGCCATATATTTGCCTTCGCCGATATGAAACACATCAGAATACCCATCTTTATACTTCTGCTTATCACCTTTACGCCGGTTGCCATAGCCCAGATTGACAACGTGCAGGTTGAGAACTACCGGATATATTATGCGCTTGCCAAACGTTTTGGGCAGCCCTGGGTTGCGTTGCGCAGCTTTGAGAACCATAACCGCCAAACCCTGCTGCTGGTAGATCCGCAGACGCTGGTGACCCGGGTAGACGAAGCCGCCGGCTACCGGCTTACGCCCATGACGCTGCCGCAACTGCGCGTGCTGTTTAAAGATACGCCTTACCAAAAGGCGCTCGCCCGTGCCGAAAAACAATCTGTCGCCATACAGGATGCGGGCATAGAAACCGGCTTGCCTACCGAAACCGGCATCAGCCTTACGGCCGATCTTTGCCCCTCGCACCGGCCTTTGGATAAGCGCATCTTCAGCGATATTTTTACGGGCTTTAAAAAGTTTGGAAGGCCCGCCCCCATCGCATTATCGATAAGCGGCGTGTGGATGAGGCAGCACCCGCAAGACCTCGACTGGCTAAAAAAGATGGAGGCAATGCACCAGATACACATCACCTGGATAAATCACTCCTTTAACCACCGGGTGAGCACCACCGCCCCGCTCAGGCAGAATTTCTTGCTGGAACCAGGCACCGACATCAACTATGAAGTGCTGCAAACCGAGCAGGCTATGCTGCGTAACGGCTTGTTGCCGTCGGTGTTCTTCAGGTTCCCAGGCCTGGTGTCCAATCAGCAGCTGGTGTATCGGATCACCGGTTTCGGCCTTATCCCCATTGGCTCCGATGCCTGGCTGGCCAAAGGCCAGCAACCCCATGCAGGCAGCATCGTGCTTATTCACGGCAACGGCAACGAACCTATCGGCGTTGCGGATTTCATCAAACTGCTGGCTACCAAAAAGGGAGCTATAGCGGATAAGCAATGGCTGCTGTATGACCTGCGCGAGGCCGTAGACGAGGAGTTCGAGTCCGATAAATAAGCATTTCGAAACCTGCCATAGACAGCCCATTATAAATATTAAAATAAATTTCATTATCTGCTGTAATTCATACTTTTATGAAAGTAATAATTTGATATATTCGTAATATTAAATTATTAACTGCCTCAGTGAACCATAGCCCAGTTCCTGCCAACGAAGAAGAACGCCTGAAAGCGTTAAACCGGTACGAGATTTTAGATACGCTAAGCGAATCTGAATTCGACCGTATTACGGAGTTGGCGGCTATGGTATGCGATGTGCCTATCTCGCTGATATCGCTGATAGACGAGAAACGCCAGTGGTTTAAATCGGCACTGGGCCTTGATGTGCGCGAAACCCCGCGCGAGATTTCTTTTTGCCGCTACGCCATTATGGATAGTGTATTGATGGAAGTGCTCGATGCCACCCTGGATGCCCGCTTTGAGCACAACAGCCTGGTAACCGGCCCGCCCGATATTCGCTTTTATGCCGGCTACCCCCTGGTAGACCCGGAGGGCCATGCTCTGGGTACACTTTGCGTAATAGACCGGAAAGAACGCCACCTCAGCGATAAGCAACAACGCGCCCTTCAATTACTGGCCGGCGAAGTGATTGACCTTATTGTGGAGCGCCGCCATAAACAGGAACTGGTCAATTTCCAGAAGATATTCAACCTTTCTAACGACCTGGTTTTTGTGGGTGGCGATGATGGGTACTTTAAAAAGGTTAACCCCGCTTTTACCCGCGTTTTGGGCTGGAGCGAAGACTACCTGCTCAATACCTCTACCTTTGAATTTATCCATCCCGATGATGTAGCAGGCACCGCACTACAGATGGAAAGGCTGGGCGAGGGCGAGCCTACTGTCAACTTCCTGCAACGTTTCAAAACCATAACGGGCCAGTATAAAACTATTCAGTGGACATCTACCCCCGAACCTGTTACGGGCAATATATTCGGCATAGGCCGCGATGTTACCGAAAAACTAAAGCTAGAGAAAACATTGGACCGAACCCGCGATATGCTGGAACGCACCAACAAAGTAGCACGGGTAGGCGGCTGGGAGCTTGATTTGCGCAAGCAGAAACTGTATTGGACATCTGTTACCAAGGAGATCCACGGCATGCCGGCCGATTATGAGCCCAGTCTGACCAGCGGCCTGGAATTTTACAAACCCGGCGAAAGCCGCGAAATGATAACCGCGGCCATAAATAATGCTATAAGCAAGGGCACCCCGTGGAACCTGGATCTGCAAATAACCAATGCCCTTGGGAAAGAAATTTGGGTTCGCGTTATTGGCAACGTGGTTTTTGAAGACGGCGTTTGCAAGCGCCTATGGGGTACCTTTCAGGATATAGACGACCATAAACACGTAGAAATTGCCCTGATGCAGGCCGTAATCAGCCAAAAAAACCTGAACAAAGAATTGAAAGAACAAGTGGCCCTGGTACAGAAGCAGGATAAAACCATACAGGATATACAGGAGTACAGGTTCCTGGCTGATTCGATACCGGAGATTATATGGACATCTAACCCCGACGGCAGCCTGGATTATTACAACCGCTATTGGTTTGACTATACCGGCCTTACGCTGGACGAAACCGCCAAATTTGGATGGCCCGCTGTTTTGCATCCCGACGATATTGAAAAAGACTACCTTTTGTGGGCAAACTGCCTGGCCAGCGGTACGCCATACCAATCTGAAGTACGTTTTAAGCGGAAATCTGACGGCGCCTACCGCTGGCACCTATCGCGCGCGCTGCCCATGAAGAACGACAAGGGCAAAATAGTGAAATGGTTTGGCTCCTGTACCGATATAGACGAATACAAACGTGCGCTTAACCTGGAAAACAGGATAAGCCAGTTTGAAGATTTCAACCGCATCATAGCCCACAACCTGCGCGGCCCCGCCGCCAGTATAGAGATGCTGCTGAAAATGATAGAGGAGGAGGAAACGGCCGAAGAGAAAGATACACTTTTTGGTATGCTGAAAACCAGCAGCTTTACCCTTAACGATACGCTCGACGAACTGATGAAGGTGCTGGAAGTACGCAACAACAAAAACATGGCATACGACCAATGCTTCCTGCCCGAGATGGTTACCGTTACCGATGCTATGCTAAAGGGGCAGATAGTAGCCACGAGGGCCAAAATAACCACCAGCCTGCAGGTACCGGTAATGTTGTTCCCCAGGATGTACCTCGAGAGCATATTCTACAATATAGTAAGCAATTCGCTCAAGTACAGCAAGCCCGGCGTGCCGCCAGAGATTCAGATAAGTTCGAAAACGGAAAATGGCCGCGTGGTGCTGGAATTCAGCGATAACGGGCTGGGGATAGACCTGGGCCGCCACGGTCAAAACATGTTCAAGCTGAACAGCGTGTTCCACAAAGGTTACGATAGCAAGGGCGTGGGCCTCTTCATGACCAAAACCCAGATAGAAACCTTCGGTGGGAAGATTACCGTAGAAAGCGAACCCAACGTGGGGACGAAGTTTACGATAGTGTTTTAGGGGGGGTGGGGGAGATTCTGTTCTCGCAAAGGCGCCAAGTACGCAAAGAAGAAGCTTACAAAACTTTGCGCCTTCGCGGCTTTGCGTGAAACTCATTACATTTGATATTCTATGCCCTACACCTGCCCCAAATGCGAACGCGAACTAACCAGCGAAAGCCAAAGGCATTACTGCGCCAAGGTGAGTTTGGACAGCTTATTCAAAGGCAAATCGCCGGAGTTGCTGCTACTTTTCGATAAACTCCTCGCCGAGGTTGCCGACTGGCCCGACGTTTTGGTAGGCACCACCCCCAATTGCATCACTTTTGTGCACCGGCAAACCTTCTTCGTTATCCGCCCCATGCAAAAAGTGCTGGACATTAAGTTTTACTCCGCCGAAAAAATGGAAGGCCCGCCCATATTCAAAAGTATCGCCACCGCAGGCAGGTTTCAGAATAATATCCGCATGAACGATGTGAGCGAATTACGCCCGCAGCTTTTTAGCTGGATACGGGAATCGTATGAATTGTTGTGATGATTATATAGTTGAAAAAACTGGGTGTACTTAATTAATTATTCTTGGGTAAAAGGGTATCATTTTGCAAGTATATTTATAGAAAATATTTATCAAATGCCAATATTCGAACTATTTTCAAAGCGACAAAAGAAACTTAGAGGTGAAATAGTTGACGTATATTTTTACGATAAAATACCAACAGAATTACGAGTTCAAATTGTCCATATAATAAGAGACGCTATCGGTCTTAATATGTCTCCAGATTCGTCGAGGTATTATTCTAACAGCAATCCATTCAACCCATATAAAGTTGTGCACGATGCATTGTGCCGAGAATATGGTGTTTTTACACTAGGAACAGGTAAGAATAACGAAGCCGAGGAAGAGTGTGTATTAAACTTTTTTCTGCAAACCAAAAATGTGGACCATGCTATTGATGTTATAGAGATGATTTTTAATTACATCGAAGGCATTATTGGTCCTAATCCACATCATTATAATCAATATTTTCAAACCAAAATTAACCCAATAGATGCGATAAAAGAATTGAATTATAGATTTAAAGAACACGGTTTCGGCTTTCAATTTGAAGGTGAAATCATTCGCGTTGATTCTACATACATTCACTCAGAGATTGTAAAACCGGCGATTCATTTATTGAATAATAAAAAATTTCAAGGAGCCAACGAAGAGTATTTAAAGGCCCATGAGCACTATAGGCATAGAAGAAATAAAGAATGTTTGACAGAATGTTTAAAGGCTTTCGAAAGCACTATGAAAATAATCGGTATAGAAAAAAAATGGGCTTATAATGAAACCGACACCGCGAAGAAATTGATTCAAATATGCTTTCAGAATGGACTTGTACCAACATTTACTCAAAACCAGTTCACATCTTTACAAAATCTTTTAGAAAGTGGAATACCTCCACTTAGAAATAAATTAGGCGGTCATGGACAAGGCCAAACCACCCAAGTCGTTGACGACAAAACGACTCAATATGGTTTAAATTTGACCGGAACCAATATTCTTTTCCTTATTGGGCAAAGCAACTTATAAAAAAAAATTAGCAATTCACGTTAGCACATCACCAAAAAAAAGGGATATGGCTTCTCACCACATCCCTTTTCTTATCTTGATTCCTGACTCTAAAAGTCTTGGTTCTAAAATTAGTAACGGTAGTACTCCGGTTTAAACGGACCTTCAACCGTAACACCAATGTACTCGGCCTGGTCCTGGTCTAAAACTTCCAGTTCAACACCAATTTTGGCAAGGTGTAAACGGGCAACTTTTTCGTCGAGGTGTTTAGGCAGGGTGTAAACTTCGTTTTTGTAAGCATCAGCGTTTGTCCAAAGTTCAATCTGGGCCAAAGTTTGGTTGGTGAATGAGTTGCTCATTACAAAGCTTGGGTGGCCGGTGGCGCAACCAAGGTTTACCAAACGGCCTTCGGCTAATACGATAACGTCTTTACCGTCGATGGTGTATTTATCAACCTGTGGTTTGATTTCAATTTTGCTGTCGCCATATGCGCCGTTTAACCAGGCCATGTCAATTTCGTTATCAAAGTGGCCAATGTTACAAACGATGGCTTTATCTTTCAAGGCACGGAAATGCTGCTCGCGTACGATGTTTTTGTTACCTGTAGCCGTAACAACGATGTCAGCCTCGGCAATGGCGGTAGAAAGTTTTTTCACTTCGAAACCTTCCATAGCTGCCTGTAAAGCGCAGATAGGGTCAATTTCGGTAACGATAACACGGACGCCGGCGTTGCGCAGAGAATCTGCAGAACCTTTACCTACGTCGCCATAACCGCAAACAACACCTACTTTACCAGCCATCATTACGTCGGTAGCGCGGCGGATGGCGTCAACTAATGATTCGCGGCAGCCGTATTTATTATCGAATTTTGATTTGGTAACCGAATCGTTGATGTTGATTGCTGGCACCAGCAAAGTACCTGCTTTCATACGCTCGTATAAACGGTGAACACCTGTAGTGGTTTCTTCAGATAAACCCTGTATGCCTTTAGCAAGTTCAGGATAACGATCGAAAACCATATTGGTTAAATCGCCACCGTCATCCAATATCATGTTCAGCGGCTGGCGATCTTCGCCGAAGAAAAGGGTCTGTTCTATACACCAGTCGAATTCGGTTTCGTTCATACCTTTCCAGGCGTAAACAGAAGTACCCGCAGCAGCAATAGCAGCAGCAGCGTGATCCTGGGTAGAGAATATATTACAGCTAGACCAGGTAACTTCGGCACCCAGCGCTTGCAGGGTTTCGATCAATACCGCAGTCTGGATAGTCATGTGCAGACAGCCAGCAATACGTGCACCTTTTAATATCTGTGCTTCTCCGTACTCGGCGCGTAATGCCATCAAACCCGGCATTTCTGCCTCGGCCAATTCAATTTCTTTACGGCCCCAGGCGGCCAGTGAAGGGTCCTTCACTTTGCTTTTTACGTATGTGGTCTCTAATGTCGACATAGCTTTTCTGTTTTTTCTTCAAAAGTAAATAATATAATCGCGTTAAAGAAAGGCATAGCGGTTTTGTTGCCATAGGGCAATCGGGGATTTTGTCTGAACCGCTGATTTTAATGATTACGTTGATGACGTTGATTCTCTGAACCTTGATTGGCATTAAAGGATGAAAGGATTTTTAAAATCAACGCAATCTAAAATCATTAAAATCAACGGTCATTTCTTGGTCGTGTCCCGCTCCACCAGGTCCATGCCGCATTTGCTGCAGGTGCCGGGTTTGTCTGATGTAATATCGGGGTGCATGGTGCAATAATATTTGCCTTTGGGTTTTTCGGTTGCGGTAGCTTTGGCGTCCTTTTTTGGGGCGTTGCTGCAGGCGGCAAAGGCCAGCAGGCCGGTTAATGCGAATAGTACGAAACGTATCTTCATAATTGGTTTATTTGTTTTTGATGAATGCGGCAAAGCCGAACAGCGACACCACCAGCACGCCAAGGGCGGCCAGCATGCTCACTACATCGCGGATGTTTTTGCCCGCCCAGGTCATGCCGAAATATTTGTGTAAAAATATGAAGGAAAAGCCTTCCGCGCGGTCTATCCCGGTAACTTTTTCTGCCAGTTGCGATGTGGTGGTTTCTACGTACCAGTTTTCGCCGGCAGGGTACTCCACCTTTTGCACGGGCAGGCGTTTGTTGATGAAGCCGTATTCGTTATCGAATTGGCGTATCTGGGTGGTTTTTAGCCTCCCTTTGGCAAATTTAACATTGAAAGACGTCGTTCGGTAGAAACCCGTCAGATACCTTGCATAATCCTGATCGCCATCGGCTAATTCTTTCCCATCGGCCACGTTAAAATAAAGGATGTCCTTTTTGTTGGTGCTTACCTGGTAATAGGTGTTGCCGTAAAACTTTACGATGCCCGTTTTTACGATAGTGCTATCTGCAACAGGCAAATGCAAATTGGAAGCGGCTAAGTCCGCAGTGCTGATCAGTTGCTCATAAGCCTTTTCTTTAGGGGCGATGTTGTGCAGCTTTACCACGAGGTGAAACGCTGCGCTGATAGTGAAAGTAAACATCACGAACGAAACGATAAGCCCCAATTGCCGGTGGAAACGATGCACGAAGCGGGTATCCTCCTTTCGGGCTTGCTTGCGGTTTTGCTGCGCGGTCTTGAATTTCTTCCAAAACAAACCGTAAATGGTGAGCCCGCTCAATAGGGAGAGGAACATGATGCTCACCACAATTAATAGAACCACCAGGCGGAACTGGTCGCCGCCGATATCTGCTAAAAATTGCCAGGTATGCAGCTGCTCAAAAAACACCAACATGGCCTTACGGGTATTGTTATTGAACGTGCCCATACGGCTTTGCATGGTTTCTACGTAAACATCCATCCCATCGGGCCGGTCGAACGAGACTTTCCAAACGGGCAGCAGGTGGTTGATGGGTTGATAATGGCCATCGAAGGTTTTTTGCAGCGTAATGCTTTTGATTGCCGATGCGGTATCCTGCGTAAAATAACGGGCAAGCCATTCCGCGTAAACCGTATCGCCACCGGACCGCAAGCTGCCATCATCCGAGGAGTAATAATTGCATACGCTATCTTTACCTAATATTTGATAATAAATGACATGGCCAAATCCGACTAATCCAAAATTGCGGAATTCGGTTATATGGTTGTTATCCAGCACTTGTTTAAGCGATAGCTCAGGCTGCATATCGCGTAGCGTACCCGAATTGAACACCTCCTTCGCAATACTCGGCCTGAACCAGTTGGACATGAAAGGATGCGAGAGGCCGCTCAACGTCCAGCCGATTACCGGCACCAGAGCAATCAAACCCAGTATACGGTGCCATTTATAAAAGTTTTGTTTTGCTGTTGCCATGCTAATGTTTTGCTATAGAATAACTGATGCCGAGGGTAAATATGCGGGGTGGCGCGGCATTATAGGTATCGCCGTATTGGTTGCTGGTTACCGTTGTGGCGTAAAGCTTATTGGTAACGTTCAGCGCGTTCAGCCATATGCCTGCGCCATTCAGTGCGCCTGCTTTTACATCATAGCCCAACCGTACATTGAAGATATTATAACCCGAATACGTTTTAGTATTGGCCGGGTTGGTGAAATATTGGTTGATGTGCTGCCACTCTGCCGATAATCTCAGCCCGTTAAGGTATGCCGGTTTATAGGTCAATTCGCTGTTGGCTATCCAGGCCGGGGCGTTGTTCATACGCTTGCCATTGTAGCTGGTAACGGTGCTTATGCCGGTGGCGTAGTTCGTGCTCACCTCGCTGTAATCTACATAAGTATGCCTCGCATTGGTGCCGCTGAAGCGGAAGCTCAGCTCTTTCACCGGCACGTAAGCCACCGAATACTCGATGCCCCGGTGGCGTGTTGCGCCTGCATTTTGGTTCTGGGTGGTGTTATCGGGCAGTAGCTGGTTGATGATTTCGTTGCGGCCTTCCAAATCGTACAGACTTACTTCGAGATACATTTTCTTATCCAACAAGGCTAGCCAACCGCCCGCTTCATAGTTGTTGAAGGTGGCCTGTTTCAGTTGCACCAGCTGGCGCGAGCTGTACAGGTCGCCCGTCTCCGGTGGCTGGAAGCCTACGCTGTAATTGGCATAAATGCCTTTATTATTGCCGAAGTTGTACGTAAGGCCCAGCTTGGGCGCCAGGATATTGAAGTTGTTTGTTTCTTGCTGCTTGTATTTGGTATTGCCCGCCGGGATGTTGTTGCTGAAGGCGTAGTGGATACGATCGTACCGCAGCCCCATCACCACGCGCAAGTCGGCCACCGGTTTAATTTCGTATTGCGCATAGGCTGCAGTGTTGAACAGCTTGATGCGATAATCATCTATAAGTCGGCCCGAATTGGTAAAGCCGGTATAGTAGTTATTGGCTACATCCTTTTGTATCTCCAGGTATTTGGCGTAGTAGCTGCTAGGGCTGTTATCTATATAAAGCCCCGTGGTTAGTACAGAACTTAAAAATTTGCTGGTAACGCGGTGCTGCGCCAGCACGCCGAAGCTGTGGAAACGCTGGTCGTTCTCCTGCCCGTTAGAGCTGAGGTAATTGCCTGCGTTATCGCGCACATCTGATATAAAATAGCTTGGTAGTTGCGCGGTGGAGTTGTGGCGGTAAAACAGCGTGAGCGATGTGTTGCTCCAATCGGCCCATTTATGCTCCAGTTTAGCGTTCGCACGAAGCGCATCAACCTTGCGATAGGTAAAACGCTGATTGGCGCCATAGCTGCGGTTGTAAAAATGAGTACTATCTAAACTGCCGGGCGTTTTGGTGTCGAGGTAGTTGTAGCTAAGTGCTGTAGTTAGTTTCGTAGCGAGGTCGAAATCGTAAGTGGTTTTGAAATTGCCCGAGTATTTGTCGAAATCAGAATAATCCTGCCAGCTATCCTTTTGATGGGCCACGTAGCCACCGGCATACAGGCCAAACCTGCCCCGTGTAAAGCCGCCATCAGCGTCAACCCTACGGTAGTGGTAATTATCACCCTGTACAGATACGTTTGCGGCGTAATCTGCGGGGGCTCCCTGGGTAATGAAGTTCACCGCGCCACCGATAGCATTACTGCCGTAAAGCGAAGATGCCGACCCTTTTATCACTTCGATATCTTTTACCCCGCTCATGTTTATCTCATAAAGCGAGTTGTGGTTGAAGATGCCCGTAGGGCGGATAGGCAGCCCATCCTCCATGTATAAATAAAGCGCATTGTAAGTAATGGGCTGGCGGATGGCCATGGTGTGCTGTTCATTGCCCAGATCAACCATGTAAACGCCGGCGGTTTTATTCAGCAGTTGGTACAGGGCAGTGGCTTTGGTATCATGTATCTGGGTGGCGTTTATCTTGCTGATGGCTATAGGTGCATCCTCCCGCGCCTGCCGGGCGCGACTGGCAGATACCACCACCTGCTGCAGCCCAACGGTGGTAGGCTCTAATTCGATGATAATACCATTTTTCATTTGCGCAAAAACGAATGTACGCGGGGTATAGCCAACCGCAGCAAAGCGCATGGTTTTGTTCGAGGGGAAATCGAATACGAAGTTGCCCCGGGCATCGGCAGCAAAGCGGTAATTGGGCGCATCCGTACTTTCGATAGTGACGTATGGGATAGCTTCGTGGGTGCGGGCATCCACCACGCGGCCTGTTACGGTAGATTGCGCGCAGGCTGCCGCAGAGATGAAAGAAAACAGAACATATAGTAAAGTAGATGGTTTCATAAAAACATATAAGTTGCCCGGCGGCCTTAGCCGTCCGTGCGTAAATGGGTTACAGCCCATGCAGATATTCAAATGCATGATAATAACAACGGAGAACGCCATCATCAAAAAGCTGTATCAAGAAAACTTAGATGGAGTTTATGAAAGCCGCGGAGGCTGGAAGATAGGACGGATCTGGGTGGGCAGGCTTATAGGAAGCTCGGGGCTTGCAATAACCGCCAACAAAACGGAGTGGAACTTAACCTGCTCTGGCTCGTTAAATCCCGCTTCCTGGAAAAGGTTCTTTTGCGCTGTGCGTTCGCCGGCTGCTTTGTTGTCTTCGGCCTGCTTTATCTTTTTCATAAAGTAGCACTTGCCGTTGCAATGCATCCAGGGCTTGTCTCGGTTTTCGCAAAGCTTGGCAGCAATATAATTGCGGTTAAGCTCGAAACCCGCGTAAACGAACAGCCGCGTAAAGTTCACCGTTACCAGTGATACAATTAGCAAATATGCGGTTATACGTTGCAGCATTTGGCCGCAAAGGTACGGGTTCGAACTTTAAAAATTTGTCGTCATGTTGAATTTATTTCAACACCCCATCATAAAAGTAGCGATCTTGCATTGCCATTTTGCATAATGGCTACCTGCCGTGTGGGGTACCGAAACAAGTTCGGCATGACGTTTTTTTAATACCCCTGGCTCACCCCAACAAAAAACCCCGCCTTTTTGGGGCAGGGTTCTATTGGTTTTAGGTTTGTAATTACTTAGCGTGTTTTAAAACAAAATGGGCGTTGTTACCACCAAAATCTATGTTCATGGCAACTGAGTCGGCATATACTTTGCCGCTGTGCGGGTAGTCGGTACCGTTTACGTTTACTTTAAAGGTAAAATCGTCGCCTTTTATTTTGCCATCGTCAACTGTAACATCACCTGCAGGCGAAGAAGCGGTGCCGGTAAGTTTTTCGCCATCTACCTTAAAGTTGTAGCTAATATCAAGTGCCTGTCCATCGGGCGTATTAAGGGTGCCTGTCCACTTGCCGTTCAGGTCGGCAAAGGCCGCCATGGCTATCATAAAGCAGCACGATAATAAAGCCGTAGTAAAAATCTTCCTTTTCATAATTAGTTTTTAATTGTTTGAATACCTAAATGTAGGGTTTTTATTAAAAAACAAATACTACCTCAATATTAATTTTTAACACCGTTTGTTAAGATTTGCCGACGGCCCGGCACAGCCGCCATATAAGCGGACACCCCACCGTCCGTTATCGAACAATCGGATAACTCATTACCATCACAAGTTACTGACTAACAAATAATTGCAAAATTGGCATACATCTTATACAATACTCTTAGCAAGCTTGCTTGCTAAGACAGGGTAGATAAATCGGTGAAATCAAAAAAAGAAATCGGTGTAAATCGGTGGAATCAATTCTAAATCGGTGTAATCAAAAAAATATGATAAAGAATTATTTAAAAGTAGCCTGGCGCAACCTGATCAAAAACAAGGTGCATTCATTCATCAATATCGCGGGACTGTCTGTTGGGATGGCTGTTGCCATGCTGATAGGCCTTTGGATATGGGATGAGCTCTCCTTCAATAAAAACCACCAGAATTACGCCAGCATTGCGCAGGTAAAACAAAACGTTACCAATAACGGCGAGGTACAAACCTGGGACGGACTGCCCTACCCCTTAGCCGCCGAGCTACGCAAAAACTACAGCAGCGACTTTAAGCATGTGGTAATGGCCGCTGGCTGGGGCGACCACCTGCTGGCCCTCGATGCCAAGAAAATAAACCGCTTAGGCGTTTTTATGGAACCCGATGGCCCGGAAATGTTTACGCTGGAGATGCTTAAAGGCAACCGTAAAGCATTGGCCGATCCATCATCGATCATCATATCCGCAGCAACAGCCAAAGCATACTTTGCCGATGCCGACCCTATTGGCCAAACCCTCAAGATAGATAACCTGCTAAACGCGCGCGTGGCCGGCGTTTATCAGGATTTACCCCCAAACGCCACACTGGCCAATGTAGGTTTCATTGCCCCATGGCAAATGATGTACGTTGCGCAAGACATGAAATCGATGAAGGAGCCCTGGCGACCAAATTTTTGTACTGTATGGGTACAAATGGCTCCTAATGCCAGTATGGCATCGGCATCCTTAAAAATACGCGACGAAAAACTGCGCAACGTGAGCGCGGTACTCGCCAAAAAGAAACCCGCCCTGTTCTTGCAGCCCATGAGCCAATGGCACCTGTACGATGAATTTAAGAACGGCATCAACACTGGCGGCCGCATACAATATGTATGGATGTTTGGCATTATCGGCTTGTTCGTGCTGCTGCTGGCCTGCATCAATTTCATGAATTTAAGTACCGCGCGGTCGGAGAAGCGGGCTAAAGAAGTGGGCATCCGCAAGGCGATAGGCTCGTTGCGGGCGCAGCTTATTTACCAGTTCTTCGCCGAATCGTTGCTATGCGTGGCATTCGCCTTCGGGGTCGCCGTTTTGCTGGTGCAAATCAGCCTGCCTTTCTTTAACGAGGTAGCCGATAAGCAAATGAGCATCTTATGGTCTGCCCCGGCGTTTTGGGCGCTTACTTTGGGCTTCAGCTTGCTTACAGGCCTCATAGCGGGCAGTTACCCGGCTTTTTACTTATCATCGTTCCAACCGGTGAAGGTGCTCAAGGGCTCGTTCAGGGTGGGGCGTTTAGCCGCCATACCGCGCAAGGCACTGGTTGTATTGCAATTTACGGTGTCGGTTACGCTTATTATCGGTACCATCGTAGTGTTCCGCCAGATACAGTTTGCCAAGGACCGGCCCGTGGGCTACACCCGCGATGGCTTGTTGGCTGTGCAGGTTGGCGGCGATGCTATCCATAAAAGCATCGCATCGGTAAAGGATGAATTACTGAAGACAGGCACCGTGGTATCCATGGCCGAAGGCGACGTATCGCCAACGGGCATGGCGGGCAGTACCAGCGCTATAGAGTGGAAAGCTAAAGACCCCAACCTCAGCGTAGATTTCCTGCAAGCGGGGGTATCTACCGGTTACGGCGGAACCGTGGGCTGGCAGTTCAAAGCCGGGCGCGATTTTTCTGATGCCTACCCATCCGATTCCTTAGCCGTAGTCATAAACCAGGCGGCGGCAAAATTCATGGGCATGAAAAACCCTACCGACGAAAGCATCACCTTTTACGGCAATACCTATAAAATTATCGGCGTGATAAACGATATCGTGGTGAACTCGCCTTACGCGCCCGTAAGGCCCGGCGTGTTTTTCCTGAACAAGGGGCCGGGCAGCGCAGTGGTTCTGAAAATTAACCCTAAAGTAAGCGCGAACGCAGCCGTAGGCAAAATAGAAACGGTGTTCAAGCAGTTCAACCCCGAGCAGCCTTTCCAGTATGGTTTTGTGGATGAGGCATACGCCAAAAAATTCGGCAACGAGCAGCGTATAGGCAAACTGGCGGCATTCTTCGCCAGCCTGGCTATATTCATCAGTTGCCTGGGCCTGTTCGGTATGGCATCATTCATGGCCGAGCAGCGCGTAAAAGAAATCGGCGTGCGCAAGGTACTGGGCGCTTCCGTCTTCAACCTGTGGCGGCTGCTATCGACCGATTTTGTAATATTGGTTACCGCATCGCTGCTCATCGCAACGCCCATAGCCTGGTACCTGATGCACAACTGGCTACAGAATTTCGAGTACCGCTCGGCCATTTCGGGCTGGTCGTTCGTATTGACGGGCGCCGGCGCAATAGCCATCACCCTGCTTACGGTAAGTATCCAAACCATCAAAGCAGCGCTAATGAACCCGGTGAAGAGTTTGAAATCGGAGTAAAAAAGAGTTAAGAGGCAAGAGACAAGAGACAAGAGTCAAGAGTCAAGAATCAAGAATCAAGAATCAAGAATCAAGAATCAAGAATCAAGAGACAAGAGACAAGAAACAAGAAAATAAAAGGAATCGGTGTAAATCGGTGGAATCAAAAAAATCAAATCGGTGAAATCATATTAATCGGTGTAATCCCAAAAAAATGATAAAGAATTACCTTAAAGTTGCCTGGCGCAACCTCATCAAAAACAAAACGCATACGTTCATCAACGTGTCGGGGCTGTCGGTAGGTATGGCCGTTGCCATGCTCATTGGCCTTTGGATATGGGATGAGCTATCGTACGATAAATACCACGACAACTACAACCGTGTGGTGAAGGTAATGCAACACCAGGCCATAAATGGTACTACGTTTAGCCAGGTGGCCATCCCTATACCATTGGGCACCATGTTGCGCAACGATTATACCGGCCCCAACCGCGACTTTAAGTACATGGTGCTCTCGAGCTGGAACTTTGAGCACATCCTTACCGTTGGCGATAAAAAGCTGAGCATGACGGGCAGTTACATGCAGCCCGAAGCACCCGATATGCTCACGCTGAAAATGCTGAAAGGCACGCGCAAGGGTTTACAAGACCCGCTATCTATTGTGATATCGCAAAAGGTGGCAACCGCCATGTTTGGGGGCGACGACCCGCTGGGCAAAACCATCAGAATAGATAATAAAAAAGACGTAACCGTTACCGGCGTGTATGAGGATCTGCCCCGCAACACCGAGTTCAATGAGCTGACCTATATTTTACCCTGGGAGCTCTATGTGCAGACAGAGGAATGGCTTAAACGCGCATCAACGCAATGGGGCAACAACTCCTTCCAGCTTTTCGCCCAGCTCAATCAGAACGCAGATATTGCTAAAGTAGATGCCCGCATAAAGGATTTGAAAAAGAAGAACATTGCCGCGCAAGGCGATAAGGTAGGCGCCTCTTTTAACCCGCAGGTGTTTTTGCACCCTATGGAAAAATGGCACCTCTACAGCGAATTTAAAGACGGTAAAAATACGGGCGGCGCCATACAGTTTGTTTGGCTGTTTGGCATCATCGGCGTGTTTGTGCTGTTGCTGGCCTGTATCAATTTTATGAATTTAAGCACCGCCCGCTCAGAAAAACGCGCTAAAGAAGTAGGCATCCGTAAGGCAGTTGGCTCGGTAAGGGCGCAATTAATTGCCCAGTTCTTCAGCGAATCGTTAATGGTGGTGGCATTTGCCTTCGTGCTGTGCATCCTGCTGGTGTGGGTAACACTGCCCTGGTTTAACCAGGTTGCCGGTAAAGACATGAAGGTGCTTTGGGGTAACCCAGTGTTTTGGTTGTTGGGGGTTGGCTTTACCCTGCTCACTGGTATCATTGCCGGCAGTTATCCGGCGTTCTACTTGTCGTCTTTCCAGCCGGTTAAGGTGTTAAAGGGCACGTTCAAGGCCGGCAAATATGCTGCCTTGCCACGTAAGGTGCTGGTGGTGCTACAGTTTTTTGTATCGGCTACACTCATTATCGGTACGCTCATCGTATTCAGGCAGGTTCAGTTTACCAAAAACCGCCCCGTAGGCTACGAGCGTACCGGCGTGGTGCAAATGAGCATGAAAACGGATGATATCCACAAAAACTTCACCGCCGTACGTAACGATTTGCTGGCAAGCGGCGCTATCGTAGAAATAGCCGAATCGGGCAGCCCGCTTACGGATGTGTACTCTAACAGCAGCGGTTTCGATTGGGAAGGAAAAGCGCCGGATCTGCAGGACGATTTCGCCTTCATCAGGATAAGTCCCGAGTTTGGCAAAGTAGCCCAATGGCACGTAATAGACGGGCGCGATTTCTCGCGGGATAACAAAGCCGACTCATCGGCCCTTATCCTCAACGAGGCATCGGTGAAATTCATGAACCTGAAGCACCCCGTAGGTGCTACTGTAAAAAGCGGCGACTACAAATACCATGTTATTGGCGTGGTGAAGGATTTGGTGATGTCGTCGCCGTACGAACCGGTAAAAACTACGCTGTTTTCGTTGTCGGGCGGCGGCGGCGATTTGGTGGATGTGCGCCTGAACCCTAAAATGAGCACGCACGACGCATTGGCCAAAGTTGAACAGGTGTTTAAGCAATACAACCCATCCAGCCCATTCGACTATAAATTTACCGACGAAGAGTATGCCCGTAAATTCTCCAGCGAAGAGCGTGTAGGCAAACTGGCCGGCTTTTTTACATTGCTGGCTATCTTCATCAGCTGCATGGGTTTGTTCGGCATGGCATCGTTTATGGCCGAACAGCGCACCAAAGAAATCGGCGTGCGCAAAGTGCTTGGCGCATCGGTATTCAGTTTGTGGCAATTAATGTCGAAAGATTTCATTGCGCTGGTTTGTATCTCGCTGATGTTTGCTATACCTGTAGCCTATTATTTTATGGGTGGCTGGCTCCAAAATTATAAGTACCGCGCCGACCTTTCCTGGTGGATATTTGCAGCCACTGCCGTCGGTGCTATTGGCATAACCATGCTTACGGTAAGCTACCAGAGCATCAAAGCTGCATTGAGCAACCCGGTGAAGAGTTTGAGGAGCGAATAGAGGGTTAAACATGGACCTTAAGGATCATATTTGGAACCTTGCAGCCAAAAGACTGGCGGGGGAAGCATCGGCAGACGAGCTTAAAGAATTGTCTGATTTGCTTAGAGATGATCCCGCTATGGCGAATAAACTAAGCAGGCTTGAAGATTGGTGGCTAAGCAGCAGTGAAGCCGAGGGCGACAATAGTATTTTGCTATTTAATAAAATACGCAATAAGATTAATAGCAAGCAGCAAAATGCAGCCCGGTTTAATTGGCAGGTAACTGGTGGATATTCTCAAATAAATGCAAGTATGATAAAGAACTATCTGACGGTTGCCTGGCGCAACCTCGCTAACAATAAAGCGTTCTCTTTTATAAATATTAGTGGACTGGCAGTTGGTATGGCCCTGGCTATGCTGATTGGCTTATGGATTTGGGATGAATACAGTGTGGATGGTTTTCATAAAAACGGAAAAGAATTATACCAGGTTTACGAACGCCAAACTAACGATGGCATTGCAGAGGCCGGCTACTTTACACAAGGGCCGTTGGCGGAAGAACTAAAAAAACAGGTGCCCGAGGTATTGTATGCCAGCGGATTGGAACAAAACCACCCCATTACGTTTGAAGCCGGCAATAAAGTATTAAAAATGGATGGCAGCTATGCCGGTGCCGACTTCTTTCAAATGTTTAGCTATAAACTTTTGGAGGGGAGGCCTGAAAATGCTTTGAGCAAACCCGGTAGCTTAGCTATCTCCCGCAAAATGGCCGAAGCGTTTTACGGGTCGCCGGCGGATGCCATCGGTAAAACCATCCGTTATGAAAATAAGGATAACTTAACTATTACCGCTGTTTTTGAGAACCTGCCAGCCAACTCCTCGCAGCAGTTTGATTTTTTAAAGGGATGGAAAGATTTTATCACTGAAAACGCATGGGCAGCAACCTGGGGGAGCAGCAGCCCTTATAGTTTTGTACAGCTACGCACAGATGCCGACCCGGTGGTGGTAGGTGCCAAGATCAAAGCATTTATAAAACAATTCAAGGTAGGCGATGCAGGTGCGCAACCGGAGTTGCTGCTACAGCCATATACCGAAAAATACCTTCACTCGTTGTTTAAAAACGGGCAGCTGGATGGCGGCAGGATAACCTATGTGCAACTATTTACTATTGTAGCAATTGCCATTTTGCTAATAGCCTGCGTAAATTTTATGAACCTGGCTACAGCACGGTCTGTTAAGCGGGCAAAAGAGGTAGGCGTAAGAAAAGTTATCGGCGCGGCGAGAGCAAACCTGGTAAAGCAATTTTTGAGCGAGGCGCTATTGGTAACCCTTATAGGGGTGCTGTTATCGCTGGTTATCGTTATCGCATTGCTGCCAGCCTTCAACGGCATCAGCGGCAAGCAGATATCGCTTCCCTATAGGCAGCCTCTTTTTTGGCTCACATTGGTTGGCCTGGTTGCAATAACGGGTGCAGTAGCGGGTAGCTACCCGGCGTTGTTTCTTTCGGCTCTTAACCCGGTACGTACTTTAAAAGCCGGGTATAAAATAAAACCTTCTGCCGCATATTTTCGCAAAGCGCTTGTGATCTTTCAGTTTGCCATGTCGCTTATTCTCATTGTGGGTGCAGTTGTTGTATCGCGGCAGATGGAGTTTGTGCAGTCGAAAAACCTTGGCTACGATCGCGAGAACCTGGTATATATACCCTTGGAAGGCGAACTGATAAAAAAGTACGAACTTTTTAAAGATGAAGCGGGTAGTTTACCCGGGATACAGGCTATCACTAAAATGAAGGAATCGCCCACCGTGATTGGGCATACAAAGGGTGATATTTCCTGGCCGGGAAAGGCGCCTGGCAATTCGCCTTTTTCGGATGCAATGGTAGATTATGATTTTGTTAAAACCATGAAACTGGAGCTATTGGACGGGCGGGATTTCTCAAAACAATTTGCCGATTCGGCCAACTACCTTATTAACGAGGCGGCTGCAAAAAAAATAGGATACAGCAAACCTGTTGGGAAGCCTTTAGCAATGGGCAGCCGCGCCGGTAAGATAATAGGCCTTTTAAAAGATTTTCACTTTAACTCTATGCACCAGAGTATAGAGCCACTCGTTATCCGGCTGGCCGATAACCAAAAGTGGGGGACCATATTGTTACGTATTAAAGCAGGCGACACCAAAAAAGTACTGACGAGCCTCGAATCGATCTGTAAAGAACTGAATCCCGATTTTACATTTTCTTACCAATTTTCAGATGATGAATACGCAAAGCTGTATAAGAGCGAACAGGTAGTAAACAAGCTATCCAACTATTTCGCGGTGATAGCCATATTTGTATCCTGTCTCGGCCTGTTGGGATTGGCCATATTCACCGCCGAGCAACGCACCAGGGAAATTGGCATCCGCAAGATATTGGGTGCCGGTGTCCAATCCTTATTTACCCTTATGCTATCAGACTTTTTACTGCCGGTAGTAATTGCCCTGTTTGTGGCCGCGCCAATAGCCTGGTATTTTATGTCGGGCTGGTTGCAGGGCTTTGTCTACCACACAACAATCGAGTGGTGGATGTTTGCCTTATCGGGCGGCTTGATGATATTGATTGCTGCGGTTACTGTTAGTTTCCAATCTATAAAGGCAGCCTTGCTAAACCCGGTGAAGAGTTTGAGGAGCGAGTAGGGTAAGAAATCAAGATACAAGAATCAATAGATAACACACAAAAAAGGTTCGGCGTTTTGCACCGAACCTTTTTATTGTGTTGTATCTTGACTCTAAAAGTCTTGCCTCTAATTAGCAATACTCTTCAAAAGCGCCGATCAGGTTATCGGCAATCATTTGTGCAGGGCGGCCTTCTATCTGGTGGCGCTCTATAATGTGTACCAGCTTGCCATCTTTAAACAAAGCCATCGATGGCGATGACGGAGGGTAAGGCAGCATCAGGTTACGGGCGGCATCAACAGCTTCGCGCTCCATGCCGGCAAAAACGGTAACCAGTCGGTCGGGGTGCTTTTCGTTGGCGCTTGCCATGCGTGCAGCAGGGCGCGCGTTGGCAGCAGCGCAGCCGCAAACCGAGTTAACCATCACAAATACAGTACCTTCGCTTTTTATAGCCTGGTTCACTGCATCTGCATCCTTCAATTCTTCAAAACCAACTCTGGTCAATTCTTCCCGCATCGGGGCAACTAAATATTCCGGGTACATATGTATGTTAGCTTAATTCTTAATTTATACACAAAAATACCAAATCATTTAACAAAAGATATAAGTACAAAGAATAAACCCGATTAATTGACGTTCGGGTTATAATCAGTTCATATTGCGGCGCAATTAAATTTAATTATTATATTGCGAAGTCGGTTAACGCTGATCCCTGATTAATTAACTAAAGAAAAAACTTAAAAACAAAATGTTTAGGTAATGGGCATCTTTACGCAAAAAAATCAAACCCAACCCAGGGTTGTACAAGTAAGAGCAAAGCACTTCAACAGCTTAAAATTGGCTATTGCGGCAGGCCTCATCATGGTAATGGTATTGATGAGCGCTATTATGAAGCTGAATAACCAGGTGGCCCAGCAGGCTCATGAGAACACCCGCCTGCACTCGCAAATTGCCGCGTTGCAAACAGAGGTAGACAAAACCACCGAAGAAGCCATGCTGGCCAATTCTGAAAAAGACGGCAACCGCAGCCAGGCCGTTAGCTATATAGAAAGCATACAATCCAAGCTTAAAAACATCAATACGTACCTGAGCAAGCGTGGGCTGCACAGCATCGGCTTCAAAACCGTTAACCTGAGCAGCAATAAAGCAAAAAGCGACACCAAAATGTACAGCGAGTTTAACACCTACCTGGATAAGCTGGTGAACAACATAGCCTACATGCCAATGGGTTACCCGCGCTTAAGCTCCTTCACTTCGTTTTTCGGTTACCGCGGCAATCCCTTCGATTTTGGCAACAGCGAGTTCCACCCAGGGTTAGACTTCAAGGGCAACAAAGGCGATGCCGTAAAATGCACAGCAAGTGGTAATGTGATATATGCTGCCAAAGCAGGCGGCTACGGCAATTGCGTACGCATCAGGCACGTTAACGGACTGGAGACCTGGTACGGCCACCTATCAAAAATCAACGTGCATGAGGGCCAGCGCGTTACCGTAGGCGATGTAATCGGCAGGGTTGGCTCTACCGGCCGCTCCACCGGCCCGCACCTGCATTACGAGATACGCAAGAACGGTCACCCTGTTAATCCGAAGCAATATTTGAGTTTGAATATGTAAGGTGAATAGCTTACTCTTAAGAGGTTAAAAAAGCGACGGGAAGTAAATCTCGTCGCTTTTTTCGTGTTGGATTTTTGTGATTAAGTTAATATACAACCTTTTGACCGCTCGGCTGTATTACCTGTATTAAATACACGGAATGAAAAAGTTGACCTGGATTATTGGAATTAGCGCCGTAATAGCAATAATGATTTTTGGTTGTAAAACTAAATTCCCTACTACACAAACCAGTTTTAAAGCTGCGGCGTCTGCCGATGCATTGGCGAGGGGAAAAGTGCTTGCATTTGCCGTTTGCGCAGGCTGTCATTATAATCAGGCTGCTAATAAATTTGTAGGCAACCGTATTGAAGATGTACCCGGCATTGCGGGTAAAGTTTATTCTGCAAATCTTACGCATTCCAAAACGAATGGTATTATGCACAAATACACTGATGCCGAAGTAAAGTATTTACTAAAGACCGGGATTGCACGGGACGGGCGTTATTTATCATATATGCTTAGGCCAAATATGGCTGATAAAGATATTGATGCGATAATTGCATGGTTCCGATCCGATGCCCCTTCTTTGACAGGTGGCGATACAACCGTCGGCTTGACTGACCTGAGCGTTGCCGGCAAGCTTTTCATGAATCTCAAAGCCAAACCAGTGCCGTACCAGGCAAATGTTGAAATGCCGGGAAACGACCCTGTAAAGCTGGGATATTACCTGGTGGATAATTTGGGCTGCTTCCATTGCCATTCTAAAAGCCTCACCTCTCTAAACTATCTTACTCCCAATCAAACCAAGGGGTACCTTGCCGGTGGAATTAAACTTAAAGGAGAAAACCAGCGGGAAGTAAATGCTTCAAATATTACCCCCGATAAAAACAGCGGGATAGGAAACTACACGCAGGCACAGTTTTTTGACGCATTGCATAATGGCCATGCGCCCGACAGGCAACTAAAAATCCCGATGCCCAAATTTGAGATGCTGACTGAAAGAGAGATAGATGCAATTTATGCTTATCTGCAAACAGTGCCAGCAAAGTATAATATCGTGAAAAAAACGTAGGCGAGCATTCTACGGCGAGAAAGTTTTAGCTTCAAGTTAATTAATTGTAAGTGTTACAGTTAACGTAATGTTAATTTGAATAATTGGATTCCGTTTTATACTTTGCAGTCCCAATTAATTAACCTGATGAACCCAAAGCCATCTGATGTAAGTACTATTATGATTTTGAACCGCAATGGAAACCCACAGTCGTTGCAGGTAAAAACCAAACACTTAAAAAGAATAAAGCATTATGCAGCCGCAGTAGGTGCCATATTTATAATGCTGGCAGGCTTTATCTTCTACCTAAAAGCCCAAAATACCCGGCAGGAACAGGAGAAGATGGTGCTGCTATCGCAGATAGTGAAACTGAAGGGCGAGATACCCGCAACCCTCAAAAAAGCGGGCGAACAGCATTCTGCACAAGGCTATATCCAACAAATAGAAAGCAAACTTAAAACCATAAACGATTACCTGCGCCGCCGCGGCCTAAAGGGCTTCAGCACCAATGGCACAGGCGGTGATGGCAACGCTGAGGGCAAAAAACTATCGGATAAAGAGGTTTACAGCCTTTATAACGATTATCTTAACCAATTGGTGGGCAACGTTGCCTTTACGCCAATGGGATACCCCAAAATCAGCTCGTTCACCTCGTTCTTCGGTTACCGCAGCGACCCATTCAACTCGGCCAGTGCAGAGTTCCACCCCGGCGTTGATTTTAAAGGTGCCCGTGGCGATGAGGCCAAAAGCACCGCCAACGGCAAAGTTGTTTTTGCAGGCTGGTACGGCGGTTATGGTAACTGCGTAAGGATAGACCACGGCAACAGCTTCGAAACCTTGTACGGGCACCTCTCACGCATTACAGTAAAAGTAGGGCAGCAGGTAACCGTAGGCGAAAAAATAGGCGAGATTGGCTCTACCGGCCACTCTACCGGCACGCACCTGCACTACGAGGTACGCAAAAACGGCAAACCTGTAAATCCTACTAATTTTTTAACGCTGAATAAGTAGTGAGTGGAGGATGGTGAGTGGTGAATAGTTGAGTGGTGAGTGGTTTTGCAACTAACATTCGCCGGCTATAAACCATTCAAACTCACCCAATCAACTATTCACTCAATATTAACCACTCTCCACTCACCCAATCAACCACTCCCCCATGGCAATCTTCAGTAAAAAAGAAAAAGTAGCGCTGGACCTCCAGGCAATATCAACCCTCATCAGCGAAGGCGCGGTGTTAGACGGCAACCTCAAAGCCCCCGCCTTTGCCCGTATAGATGGCACCGTAAACGGCAACATTACTGTAGACGAGGGACTCATCCTTGGCGAAAAAGGCGTGGTTAAAGGCAATATTATTACCAAAGAAATCGTGGTTTACGGCAAAGTTACCGGCAATATAAACGCATCATCTTTAGAGATCCGTAGCACAGGTAATATTGCAGGCGATATAAAAACCGCTACGTTGCAGGTTGAAGTGGGCGGCGTACACAACGGCAGCCTGAGCATGGCCCCAGTTGTTGCCGGCAAAACCATTGGCGAGAAAGCAGCGTAACCGCTGATTTAATTGATTAAATGATTTCGTTGATTTTCAAAATCCAGCAATCCTATAATCTTGCAAATCAAGGCTCAATCATCAGCGACATCATTTAATCATTAAAATCAGCGGTTCACTTTAATGCAATAATTCGCTTCAGTTTTCCTGCATCTCAAATTAAAGCGCGTTATTTACGGGCATGACCAGGCAACGCTATTTCCTGCTGATACTGATACTCGGTTCGCTTACCGCGCTGGGGCCATTCTCTATAGATATGTACTTGTCCAGCTTTCCCAAGATTGCAAAATCGCTGCACACCACTACCGAGACGGTAGCCCTCTCTCTTGCCAGTTTCTTCGTAGGAATATCGGCGGGGCAATTGCTTTACGGCCCATTGCTGGATAGGTTTGGCCGCAAACGGCCGCTGTATTTCGGGCTTGCGTTATACATCATCGCATCCATCGGCTGCTATTTTGCGGGCAGCATCGAGATGCTCATCGGGCTGCGTTTCGTACAGGCGATAGGCAGCTGCGCGGCGGCGGTAGCCTCTATGACTATGGTACGCGACCTATTCCCGGTGAAAGATAATGCCAAGGTTTTTGCATTATTGATATTGGTGCTGGGCGCATCGCCGCTTATAGCGCCTACGGTGGGTGGTTATGTAAGCGCATCATTGGGCTGGCATGTGATATTCCTTATACTCACCTTAATAGCAGTATTGATAAGCCTTGCGGTGATATTCCTGCTGCCGGAGAGTTATCCGCCAGATCCATCCTATTCGCTTGCGCCGGCGCCTATTATCAACAGCTTTTTGGGCGTATTAAAAACGCCACAGTTTTACACCTATAGTTTTTGCGGCGCACTGGCGTTTTCGGGCCTGTTCGCCTATATCGCAGCATCGCCCATTGTTTTTATGGAGGTATTTAAGGTGAGCGCCAAAACCTACATCTGGATATTCGCCCTGCTTTCCGTCGGGTTCATCGGCTCCAGCCAGGTGAACAGCATGCTGGTAAAGAAATACAAAAGCGAACAAATCGTAAACGCGGTGATGATAGCCATGGTGTGTATAGCGGTGGTGTTTTTAGTCGGCGCGCTTCAAGGCTGGCTGGGCCTGGTGGGTACCATCATCATGATATTCAGCATACTGTGCTGCGTGGGCCTCCTTAGCCCCAATACATCGGCGTTAGCGCTGGCACCTTTCGAGAAGAACGCAGGCGTGGCTTCCTCCCTGTTAGGTGCATCGCAAATGGCCATCGGCTCGGCAGTATCGGTTGGCATAAGTTTGTTCAAAGCCAAATCGGCCGTGCCTATGGCATCGGTTATTCTCGTATCCAGCGCAATGGCTTTATGCTTGTTGTTGATTGGCAGGCGGTTTATCAAAACCAAAGTAGAGGCGAAGCAAGGCGGCGGTGTAGCGGCACATTAACACGATTTATTGATTGAGCGATTTACATGATTTTTTTTTGCACCGATTCCACTGATTTAGGTTGATTTCACCGATTGTCTGAAATCGAATTAAATGAATTAACGAATATTCAGAATTTGATTTGTGCCGATGTGGGTGCTTCTGGCAATTCTTAGACTTCCCTTAAAATTCGAGTTCAGAAATTAACTGCAAACTGTTACTGCCACCACAAACTGCCACCGCCTACTCCCTAACCGCCGTCACCCTCGAGCCATCCGCTCCCAGCGTTTCAAAGATGATCTTCTTATCCGATAATTCGTTTACCGAAAAAGGGAAATCGCGGGTTTTGCCCTCCCCCAGGTCCTCGGTATATTTTATATCCTGCCCGGCGGTAGTAAACTTGCCGTGCGAAAGCACCTTGCCTGCCCAGTATATCTGCAGTGTATTGTCTTTATTGAAAACGATGCTGGGCTTTTCGTCTGCAATAACAAAGCGGGTTACACTATCGCTTGGCGATGCAGGTTTCTCTACACGGGTGTAATTCCATTTGCCGTACAGGCGTTCGGGACTTAGCACGGGCTTGCAGGCGGCAAAAAGTATAGAGATCAGAACTATAACGATGGAGTATTTTTTCATGTTATGAGATGATTCACCAAATTTATCGCAATCCGTTTGCATAAGCCAAAAAAATACCTACTTTTATAATTGTTAAAACAACACTTATTAATTATAACCAATTATGAAGAAGTACTTACTCTTGCTATTTATGGCGGGGCAGTCGGTTGCGTTTGCCCAAAGCAACGGCAGCGTCACCATCACCAACGATTCTAAGGAAATCATCAGCAGGCACATTTACGGTCAATTTGCAGAGCATCTGGGCCGTGGCATTTACGATGGTTTTTGGGTAGATAAAAACCTGCCCGTGAAAAAGCAGGGTAGGATACGGCTTGACCTGGTAGCCGCCTTAAAAAAAATAAAAATACCCAACCTGCGCTGGCCGGGCGGCTGCTTTGCCGATGAATACCACTGGCGCGATGGCATTGGCCCCACCGCAAACCGCCCCCGCATGGTAAACACCAACTGGGGTGGCGTTACCGAAGATAACAGCTTCGGCACGCACGAATTTTTAGAGCTTGCCAAACTGCTGGGTACCGAGCCATACATTGCCGGCAACCTGGGCAGCGGTACGGTAGATGAGATGAGCAAATGGATAGAGTACCTTAACAGCAACAGTACCAGTACAGTAGTACAGCAACGCAAGGCAAACGGCCAGGCCGATTCTTATAAAGTATCTTTTTGGGGCGTGGGCAACGAGAACTGGGGCTGCGGTGGCAACATGACTGCCGAATACTACGCCAACGAGTTTAGGCGTTATGCGTCCTTCGCTAAGGATTACCCCGGTGCAAAACTGAAGAAAATTGCCAGCGGCGCCAACTCCGACGACTACCACTGGACCGAAACCCTTATGAAAAACATCCCTAACAATATGATGTGGGGCGTATCTATGCATTATTACACCCTCCCTACAGGCAACTGGGGCAAAAAAGGATCGGCAACCAGCTTTAGCGAAGCCGAGTACTTTAACACCATGGTAAACTGTATACGTATGGACGACCTGGTTACCAAACATGCCGCCATAATGGATAAATACGATCCGGATAAAAAAGTGGCCCTTGTAGTTGATGAGTGGGGTATTTGGACCGACCCGGAACCAGGTCCCAACGTTGGCGTGCTGTACCAACAGAACAGCCTGCGCGATGCACTGATAGCAGGTACCACGCTGAACATATTCAACAACCATTGCGATAGGGTAAAAATGGCCGAACTGGCCCAAACCGTAAACGTATTGCAGGCGCTTATCCTCACTCAAAAAGAGAAGATGATCCTCACCCCTACCTATCACATATTTGATATGTACCAGGTGCACCAGGATGCCAAATACCTCAACATCAAACTCAACTCGCCCGATTATGAGGTGGATGGCAAAAAGATAGCTGCCGTAAACGTTTCTGCTTCGCAGGATGCTAACGGTAAAATACACATCTCCTTAGTAAACCTGGATCTGCACAACACCGTTACGATAAGCACCGCGCTTAAGGATATCGTATGGACCAAGGTGAAAGGCACCATCCTTACCTCGGCCAATATTACCGATGTAAACACGTTTGAGCAGCCCAATAAATTAACCTTGAAAAATTTCACCGGTGCCAAAAAAGACGATAATAAGCTGGTAGTTACGCTGCCATCTAAATCAATCGTAACACTGGAACTGAACTAAGGGGTTGAAGCGCGGCGCCGTTACCCGGCAATGCTGCCAGTCCACTGTATAATGCCACAAACCCTACTGTTAGCTTTGACAAGCTAACAGTAGGGTTTGTTGTAAATAGGGCATTTTACATGCACCCTGCCCACAATTTCCTACACTTTACATTTAAAAAATTATCTTAAACGAAAAGTCATCTATCGGTAGTTTAAAAACAACTCTTAAAAGGAATAAACCCGACTGTGGCATCACCATTGCACTAAGTGTAAAAAAAACACAAAGCTAACGCCCTCTATTTCAACTATCACAAATAAAGTGGTTTGCTATTAAAAAATTTTACTTAGACCTGAATGATGATTGCCGGTGTAAAAAAAGTCCCCCTATTACGCTACTGCCTTATCGTAATGCTTATCGTCGTCCTTTCGGGCAGTGCTTTTTACTTGTACCTGCATTACAACAAAGCCGAAAAGATACGCAGTAGTTTCCAGCAGATGATCAGTGCCCGCGAAAACTCTGCGCTGATAGATAGCTGCATTGTAGAGCTTTACAGTGCCGATAACAGCGGCCGCATGTATGCCCTCACCTCCAAAAAAGATTACTTCGTACGGTTCAACAAGCAAATAAACAGCATCCACAGTATTATTGATACCATTAACCACCGCAACAGAGCTACCGCCAGCCTTGCGCAGGATGCAGAACTGGGCAGGCTCATCAGCGAGAAATCGTTAAAGACAGATAGCTACATCCGCCTGATGGCGCTTACCGATAGTTTACTAAGGTCGGCTCGCAAAATTAACGCAGGTTTAAGCAATGCCGATAACAAATACCTGATGCAGCCCGTGGTGAAGCGCGTAAAAACTGAGATACGCGTAGATACCATACGCCCCTTGCTTACAGCGGCAGCTCCGGTAAAGAAAAAGGGCTTCTTAGGCCGTTTATTCGGTAAAAAAGAAAAGCAACAAGAAGCCAAGGTAGCCCCCCTGCTGGTACAGCGCACTACCGATACCACCATCACCACCATGACGCCTACGCCAAAAGTGGCCCGCGTGTACAACAATTATTACAGCAAGCTTTACGAGGCCAACAACAACCTGCGCAAGAACGAGCTGGAGATGCTGGAGATAAACAACCGCCTCATCAGCCAGATAATCAGCAGCCTGAAGAAATATAAAGTGGCCGAGCAGCAATACATAACCGCCAGCAAACAGGATGTGAACAGCAACGTTTCTACGGTGTTGTACGAGCTAAGGAAGCTGTCGGGCCTGATGTTTATCCTGCTTACCCTGGTGGTAGCGATAATCCTATACAACATCTGGAAGATATTCAAGAACGAGGAGGAAATGTTGATTTACACCGAAAAAGCCGAGAACTACGCTTTATCGAAGAGCCGTTTTATGGCCAGCATGAGCCATGAGATACGCACACCACTCAACTCCATCATCGGTTTTTCTGAACAGCTTACCCAAAGCGAAATGAACGAGCCGCAAAAAGAGCAAATCAATGCCATCCGCAGTTCATCGGAAATGCTGCTGGATGTGGTGAACGAGATACTGGATTTTAGCAAGTACGAAACCGGCAAGATGAACTTTGAGGCGGCCCCCTTTAAGCCTTATGAAGCCATTGCCGGTATAGTTACCAGCATGCAGGTACAAGCCGGAAAAAAAGGCATCGTGCTTAACCATCAGCTTGATTTCGACAAGGATGTTTGCTTACAAGGCGACTCTTTCCGCCTGAAGCAGGTGGTTATGAATTTGGTGAGCAATGCCATCAAGTTTACCCCCCGTGGCTCGGTGTTCATCAATGCTTTCATTACCGATGGGCGGCAGCCCGGCTTCAATGTACTAAACGTGTACGTACGTGATACCGGTTTGGGTATCGATAAAGACAACCTGCCATTTATATTCGATGAGTTTTCACAGGTGTCATCGGCACAAAAAGCAACCAACACACCGGGTACCGGCCTGGGGTTGGCCATCGTGAAAAAAATCGTAGAGCTGCAGGGTGGCAGTATCAATGTAACCAGTAATGTTGGCAAGGGCTCTATATTCAGTTTTAAGCTACCCATGCAGTTAAGCCCTACGGATGCCTGCAAAGCAACAGAAACGCAAAGCACCGTTAACCCCAGGGAATTGGTTGCGGGCAAGCGTGTATTAGTGGCCGAGGATAATAAGCTGAACGTGCTGCTGGTAAGCACCATCCTTAAAAAATGGGGCCTTATCTTCGATGTTGCTTGCGATGGCCGCGAGGCCCTGCAGCTTTTTGAAGATCATAGGTACGATATCATCCTTACCGATATAGAGATGCCCGAAATGGGCGGGATAGAATTTTCGCAACTGGTGCGTGCAAATGGCAACCCGCAAAAAGCGTCGCTGCCTATATTGGCACTTACGGCCAATGTATTGAAAGAAGACCGGGATAAGTACCTATCCGTAGGCATTACCGGCGTGGTGCTGAAACCCTTCTCAGAACGTAACCTTATTGATAACGTTGCAGCCGCACTTAGTGGCGAGCCGGTGCTGGTAAATAGTTAAGCGTTCTTTTTAATGGCCTTGCCCAGTGCGCGCTCGGCTTTTTTCACCTCGTCCTTTTCGCTTAGTGGTCCTTCGGTTTTCAATTCCTTTTGTTTTGATGCTGAGGATTTGTTTGCGCCCTTACTTTTATCCCCAGCCTTTTCTGTTGATGATGCCATAATGTTATTCTCCTTATCAAAGAATAACTTATCATGTTGTAAAAGGTTTACGAAAAGTTAAGGGAGACGGCGGGAAAGCAAAAAATGAATACCGAAAACTAACTGCCTAATCGCAAAAACTTAAGTTCGCCCTTCATCATTGGATATTCGAAATTCGGTGTTCGATATTCAAATCTTATTTCTTCAGTTGTTTCAGCTCTGTCTTAAGTTCCTGTACCTGCTGTTGTGCCTGCCTATTCTCCAGGTAAAAATAGATGGCACAACCAAGGAATATCTTACCCAGTACAAATACCGCCACAAGAACCCATTTCCAGTTTTTGTGGATTTTCATGTGGTTCGATTCGGCTTCCACCTCAATAAAATGCGGGCCGTTATCTGCTTTGCGATCTTTATAGCCTTTATCTGTAGTATCTTCCCGGAACTGCCCGGGGTTAAACTCTGGCCGCAGGATGAGCTCGTCTATCGTCTCAGATATCCTGTCCCAGGTGCCGGCCGGCGGGGCAATGGCCATGTGTTGGGCAATATGCTCCATATCCAGTTCCAACTGTTGCAAGGCAAAGTTCACCTCGGGGTATTGCGCTTTCATGTACATCAGCTCGTTCACCTCCGCTTCGGTGGCTGTGCCCGTAACATAGGCCTCTAAAATACCACTATCTATATACTGCTGTTGTATCATTGCGTTGGTTCCTGATAACGTTGAACGATTCTTTTAATATCTGCCTGATAGCTTCCTCCGTCTTATTCAACTCGGCTGCCAGGATGCCGGCGCTTTTGCCATGATAGTGGATGCCGCAAAACACCTGGCGTTGCTCGGGCTCCATCAAATCTGTAAACTTATTGCTTTGCTCGGGCAAGGTTTTAGGTTTTACAGCCGGGTCGGCACATTCAACAACGGTTTCTAAAAAGGAAGCCAGCTTTTTACGCGCTATTACCTGCAACTGGCAAAAGGTATTTACACCCGGCTTGGTAATGGCCTGTATATCGGTAAACTGCAAGCCGTTGAAAATATCTACCAGGTATTGTTCGGCAACAGGCTTGCTCTTTGTGACCTCAAAAAGGTAGCCAAGCAGCATGCTTCCGTAGCTATTATACAAATCTTGCCGGGTTTGTACGCCATTTGGCAAAGCCGAGCCGTTGTTAGTTAAATTCTGTTCCAAAATGGGGTCGGGTATAAATGCGTATGAGCGTAATCAAAAATGAAAGGATATTAGGTTTTTATGCCAATAAATATACTGTTTAAATACAATACCCGGGTTAAAAAAATTTCCTTCTATGCTAAATCAAGCTAAGTCAACTAGCCTTGTGTATCTTTAAATGTTAAATTTAGTTAAATCCCCGGCACACTTCATCAGCCCGCTACCTTTTTTTATACTTTTAAGCCATGCCTAAATATCTGCTGGTTTTTGCACTCCTGTTATCCTATTCGGCTGCTTTGGCCCAAGGCACATTCAAGGGGCGCGTGTTTGAGGATAAAACACGCGTAGGCCTCGGCAATATCTGGATAGAGAACCTCAACAATAAGCAGAATACGCTATCAGACAAAAAGGGCAACTTTTCGATCCCTGCCAAACTTGGCGACCTGGTTTTATTCAAAAGCTTTGGCTACTACAACGATACCGCGGTGGTTACCAGCCTTGGCAATTCCGAAATATTTATGTTGCCTCAGAACATACAGCTTAAGCAGGTAGATATCACCACTACCGATTTGGCGAAGAAGTTCAAAGATTACGATAAGGAATACCATGGCCAGACGATGGTTTACCACCGCGACCGCATGGGCAACTTAGATGGTGGCGCGGTTTTTCGCGTGCATTACTGGAAAAAAGGCGAGCGCGATAAAGCTAAACTGGCCAAAAAACTGCATGATTTTGATATGATGGACCGCATCCATGAGCTCTTTGTGCCCGCAACTGTAGGTCAATACGTACCCCTTAAGGGCGAGGAACTGGATAACTTCATCAGCCTATACACCCCCAGCGTGAAAGTCTTCGACCGTAAGGACTTTAATATGATAACTTACATGAGCGATAGCTACAAGCAATACCAGGCGCTGCCGCCCGATAAGCGGAAGCCAGCTACTTTGAATAATTAAATTATCCCTTCAAGATAGACAAGCCCGTACCAAGGGCCACCACATCTTCTACAGCACCAACAACCGGGTCTTTTACGTGAGGTATTTTATCGGCATACTTGCGCAGGTAAAAACTGGCGAAGGTGGCAGCCAGCGCCGATGCTCCTCCTAACAGCATACCATCTATAACGCTTTGCCGGTTGGCCTTGAATATGGTTGCACCCACGAACGCGCCCGATACCACGCGCCCCAGTAGCTGCGGCATACCAATCCTATCCGGCGCGGTGGGTAGTTTATCGCCGGCAATTTCGGCCACAGAAAGCAGCTTCGTAATAACGGCAGTAACCGGCATCTGTATAAACCGCAGCGCCGTGCCCGACAAGGCCGGATTGGGGTGGTTGCTTAAATAATGGCTGGCCAGCATGGGCGCCATAGTAGCGCGCATACCCGCAACAGCGCCCAGCCCCACAGTTTGCCATATTACATTAGGTGTTTTCATGATGGTACAACAAGGGGGATGACGGATAGTTTGGGTGAATCGATGTGCAGATGTGCAAATTTCAGATGTGCAGATGAGAGAGTTGATTGGCACCCGCTTTCGAATTAAATTAAGCCTGCACGCTTAAAATAGTTGCATACAGGCGGAGGACACCCGGATGGGCGGAACTAACCGGACAGGATGAACTATCGATTAGTTATTCACAACTACAACAGGCTGCCTCACATAAGTTTCACTATCCAATTGGCCCACCAGCCATACTGCCAGATCGGCCCTTGTAATACCGTGACCTTTGCCGCTTTGGTCAAGTACCTGTACTTTTCCGGTTGCAGTTCCATCCTTTAATATCGGTGGCCTGGCAATTATCCAATCGAGGCCGCTATCTTGCACAACGGCTTCCATAGCCGCTTTGTCGGCTGTTGATCCACGCAAAAACGTAGGCAATATCAGGTTCCTGTACCACCAGGGCGACTGTTGTTTACTGTCGCCCACACCCATGGCAGACACCACCAACAACCGCCTTGCTCCCGATGTTTTCATTGCTTTCACAATGTTCTGCATCGCATCGCGCTCCAGCGTTTGGCTCTTCCACGGTTTTGTACCGCCAATGCACTCCACAACAGCATCCTGCTGGTCCATAGCACGCAGCACATCATCGGGTTTCAGTGCGTCCCCGGTTATAACCCGCACGCCGGTTTGTGCAGCTAAGCCCGGCTGGCGTACCAGCACACTTACTTCATGCCCTGTTTCAACCGCGCGTTCTACAACCAGCCTGCCCGTTTTGCCATTAGCGCCAAACACAAGTACCTTCATGGTAAACCTCCTTTTTCTTTATTGTATAGTGATATGGATAGTAATAAATTTAAGTGAAATTTGTTTGGAGTTAATTGTTGCGGCTGGGTCTCTTCGCCCACCAGGCCCGCACGTCATTCGCGCCAGGGCGGGAAGAATGAATTGTCGAGCACGTTTTGACTATAGCTGCCGATTGAAGTCCCTAATGTTAAACATTATTTAAGTGTATATTGCACAATTATTATCAACGGCAATCCATTTAACAAGCAGAACAGTTCAATCCAAAATTGAACTTTATAAACCATCCGTTTAATAACAGTTAACGGTAAGACTTTTCAATTTAAAGAGATGAAGACATATTTTAGGTTTTTGATATTTGCTTTAACCTTTTTTCGCTGACTGCGTACGCACAGAATAAACGCGGCCATATAAGTCCTGTAAGTTATCTGAACCCCATTTTCGCCGGAGATTATGCCGATCCCAGTATTTTGCGCGATGGCAAAAACTATTATACGGTTCATTCATCTTTTGAATATTATCCGGGCCTGTTAATTTGGCATTCAACCGATCTTATTCATTGGAAACCTGTCACCCATGCCCTGCATAAATATGTCGGTTCCGTTTGGGCACCTGATCTGGTGAAGTATAAGAATAAATTCTACATCTATTTTCCTGCAAATAATACAAACTATGTGGTAACCGCTCAATCAATTGAGGGGCCGTGGAGTGAACCGGTTGAGTTGAAGATGAATTATATCGATCCGGGCCATTTTGTGGATGCAGCAGGCAAACGTTATTTGTACTTCAATAACGGCGGATATGTCCCCCTATCAGACGATGGACTTTCTGTTGCCGGAGAGATTAAGCATGTGTACGACGGGTGGAAAATACCAGCCGAGTGGTCCATCGAATGTTTTTGCATGGAAGGCCCCAAAATGGCTAAACGAGGAGATTATTATTACCTAACTGTAGCCGAAGGCGGCACGGCAGGCCCGGCTACCAGTCATATGGTTGTATCGGCACGTTCAAAATCACCTTTCGGACCATGGGAAAATTCTCCCGATAACCCCATCATCAGAACGAACGACCAGTCGGAAAAGTGGTGGTCTAAGGGACACGGTACTTTGTTTGAGGATGCAAACGGGCAGTGGTGGATGGTTTATCATGCTTATGAAAAAGGTTTTTATAATATGGGCAGGCAAACGTTGCTGGCGCCTGTTGAATGGACTGCCGATGGCTGGTATAGAATACCCCATAACATCAAAACTGGCAAACCTGCTAATAAAATCGTTCAAGCACAATCAACTAGTTCAATTTCATTAAATGACAATTTTAGCAGTAAGGAACTACAACCGCAATGGCAATTCTGGGGTGGCTACGATACCAGCAGATTTCATTTAGAAGATCGTCAGTTAACCGTTACGGCAAAAGGGAGTTCGGTTGCCGATTGTTCACCATTATTATGTATCCCCTACAGTCATTCTTACACAGCGCAGGTTGAGTTGGAAATGGAAGGAGATGCGGTGGGAGGCCTGGTTTTGTTTTATAATGACAAGGTCTATTCGGGTATACTGGCAGATAAAGAGAATATCCTGGCTAACCTAAGAGGCTGGCAGTTCCCAACTGTTCGTTCAGTCATAAAAAGAAAGGTATTCCTTCGCCTTAAAAACATTAACAGCACGGTAGACATGTACTACAGTCATGATGGAAAAGAGTGGATCAAAATAGAAAATTCGGTAGAAGTTTCCAGTTATAACCATAATGTGCTGGGTGGCTTTATCAGTTTGCGGCTCGGGCTTTGTTCAATTGGGGAAGGTACAGTAAGATTTAAAAATTTTATTTATGAACCCATCAAATAAGCTGAGACTGTTTATATTAACGTCCCTGCAGGGTCTCTATGCATGAGGAGGCTGCGGCGGTAAATCTTGTTTAGCCAGAGATACTTATATCGAAGCGCAGAGGCGTTACCATTGCATGGTTAGGCACGAGAAGCCTTTGCCCACCAGCCCGCTCGTCATTCTCGCGCCAGGGCGAGGGGTGGAGTCTTCAATTCAAGTCAATAAAATAGTGCCATAAAAAAATACTATCGCCGGACTGTTTGCGTGGGTGATCTGAACTGAGTTTCTGAACATTGCTGATAAGCTGAACCTTCTTCAACTGTTCATCCTTGCCCGTCCAGTCGATGGTTGGATCAGTATTTCCGGTGGCCAGTTCGGCAATCCATTGGTTTACTTTGATAAGCCAGTCGTCATTTGTTGGTTTCTGTACAAAAGCAAACATTCCGCAAGTCCGTAAATGAGCCGAATGTTTTCCTCTTTTAAACCTTTCAATGCCGCCTCGATCACCACAAACATATTCTTTGTTATTAGCCGAGTCAGAGAATCTCTTACTCTCAAACTCCATGAAGGGAATAGCTTTTGCGCTTCGAGTATTGACATACACACCAATGTCGGTTTCTTTTCCTGATGCAGCCTGTGGTGGGTTTTTACTGAAATCAAAAGGAAGGAAGCCGCCTTGTTCCCGGTTACAGATTTGTAGGTGTCTCACTAACAAGTTACTTATCCAGTTTTCCTTATCAGATTCATCATTAGCCTTATAATAGGGTAAAAACGCTGCAACGTTTTTATCAACGAAGTCAATTACCGCGTCAATCTCTGTACCTGGTTTTAGCGAGAGATCGCTGATCTGAGGTGGCTGGAAGGCTGGTTGACTATCTTTAAGCATGATGATAACGAGCTTTGATATAGTCATTAAAAGTTTCGTCAGCATCCCGCAAAGCGATTGAGGAAAGCCAATAGCGCAATTGCTTTGGTTTTGCCAGCACCAAACAATCTTTACCGTAAATTTTGGCGATGCGTTGAATATGTGTTCGCCTACGCGTTTCTTTAGCTGTTGGAATTAGATGAGCGACATATTCTTCTAAATCGGCATGCTGCTGAACAGAAGAACTGATGTGATCTTTTAGATACTCAAAATGGAGTGCATAATATTGCCCTGCATCAAGTATTTTGCACAGCTGAAATTTCTTTTCGTCAGCGCCATAAACAGAATTCAAGGTTTTACAGAATATTTCTGCAAAGTTTTCTAATTGCGGAACTTCTACTTCGCTAAAAACATTTTCCTCGAAAACGTTAAGGTTGTACCGGAGCGTGTCTTTCAGTACAATCTGGTCTGCCTCGGAGATAATTAGCTGGTCATTTGCATTCGGGTAGGGTATATTCAAAATATCCTGGCTAAAAATCGCTGTCGCGCGGTTAACCAAAATTTCTGCACTGGTCGCTATGATGAAAAAACGGATAAGATCAGCGTTATCTTTAAAATAAATATGTAGTTTTTCTAAAGCCTCCCTATCTGATTGAGGAGCATGTATTCCAAAAACACGATCGCGATAGCTTAGGTCTTCATCTGAAAAATAAGTGGGTAAATATTTCTTCCCGATGCCATTCTTAATCAACAGCAACGGCGCCTCAAAAAGTTCCTTTGTTCGTCCCCACTGATAAAACTTACCATTCAATGTACTCGTTTCACCGATGCCATCCTCAGTGAAGCTCTTCGTATCTATGCATTCGCTCCCGTCAAGATAAGTAAACTCATTGTAGCGACCTTTCTTCTTTTCGAAATCTGCCGGCACCAAATCTTCATCTTTCTTACCTTTTATAAATCCTTCACCAAACACCCATTGGTTTTCGTGTTTTTTTCGTTTCAAAAACTCTATAAGCTTAGGTTGATGAGAAAGGTCGTCGATCAGCTGCATCATACGCCCACCACCTAAGAGATTCGCTTTCCATATGTATGGATTATGAATCAAGTCTTTTTTACTGACATAGTGAAAGTCGTAATGATCGAAATCTAAGAACAGCCTGTTATTATTTGAAAAATTGCGATTCGCTACGAGATCTAAAACAGGCTCGTTATCCGGTTCAGCATTCTGAAAGAATACCGCTGCAGTTGAAACAGTGGTTTTACCCCAAAGCTTATCGGCGAGTTTGGTTAAGTCAATTACCTGTAACAAATTATACCGCGAGAAGAGTTGGAATTTGAACTTAGCGTCCTTTTGATAAAACAATGGACCGGATGGCTGGATCAAACAAAGCAATGCGTTAGGCTTCAGTAGCCCCATTGATTGCACTAAAAAATGCAGTGCAGGATTTTCGTCCGGTATAGGGAAGGCAGCTTGGTAACCGATACTTTCTTTGAGTGCCTTAAAAAATAATTTTCTGTTCGGCTCTTTTCCATCCACCTCCTGTAAATTAAAGGGCGGGTTCCCGATCACCAGGTCCAGGGTCTCAGGGGAGGCTACCCGGATGAATTCGAAAAAGTCACGTGGTACGATATTTTCGCTAAGGTCAGGAAAACGAAGTTTACCCCATGTTGGCGGATCAAGGTTAACTTCGTCCAGCATCGCAAGCGCCAGACTGAAAATTGATAAACGCACGGCATCCTGTTCTATATCGATACCATGAATACTATTCAATAACAACTCTCGCAATACAGCTAAGGACGGTTTTACCAGTAAGCCAGTCTTTTTCCATTGCTCATACCGCCACCATTGTACGATGCGCTTATAAGTTTTCACCAGGAATATACCCGAGCCGCAGCTAACATCCATCAGCTTGAAATCAGCTTTTGGCGCGTTCAGTGGCATGCACTCGTCCACCAATGTACTGACGATCATCTCCGGTGTATACACAATATCTTTACTATCCGTCAACAGTTCTTCATACACCGAACTGATGACCTCTACAGGTAAATGGGAAAAAGAATAGAGCCGCCAAATCACATATTGGCTATCCTTGTTATTGCCATCCAGATAATCCGCCAAGCTATTCACTTCGCTACGCTGAATAGCCGTTCTGGCACTATCTTCTAATTCCTTATCCCACTCAAATATTTTACCATTAAAGTCTTTAGACAATTGATCAAGCAGCTGTAATAACTTTCCTTTACGGATGGTATCGCAAAAGTTATCACATTGAAAATTCTTACGGAAATAGGTGCCTGCAAAATATCCGCTCGCGCTATCCTCATCACGTTCTTCCAGGTATTTGATCAACAGTGATTGCACGAGCAGTTTCAATGCAACGTGGCGGTCAAGGCCGGATCTGTCCTGAAAGTGTTTATAAACTTCCTTAAGGCCCCTGATCAGGTCACGGGTCGCCGATTGCTCAAAGCGGAACCGGTTATTTTTTTCCTGTTCTTCCCAAAATAACCCGTCATCGAAATCGCGCGCAGGAAAGTTCTTAATCGCATCACCGGCCAGTTGCAACACTTCACTTGCATACGATTCCCGGCTTTCAACTGGTTTTTCGCGCGAATCGAATATACTCACCACTGACCGCTGTAAAATGATATAGGCGGGCACCTGGTAACCGTTCCACATTTGGATATGAATACGGTTCTTGTCCTCAGTGGTTAGTTGCTTTTCGGTATAATTAAAAATGTACAATTGCGGCACTTCACCACGGCCGTCTTCAAAATAACGGAAGTATACGGCATCAGCACCAAATTTGTTTTTAGCGGTTTCGAGTGCAAACAGCATGTCCGGTGAATCCGTCACTTGCGTGCTGCTTTCGTAATTATTTGTTAAAAGCACACCGCTTTCTCCTCTTTCCTGTAAGAAAGAAAAATTCATGTGTTGTATTCCTTCTTCAAATGCTGTCGTACCCATATCTTATTAGCCCCTACAAAAATAGAATTTAGTTGTTGCGTAGGTAAATAAATCGCTTGCTATATATTTCTTCTAAATTTAAGATTTAAAAACGCTCCTGCAATGGTTTATTACCAGAGTACAAATCTAATACTATTGCTAATAATATTAGCAATAAATTATCAACAGTGAGTCATTGTCTCTGCCTAAAGTGTCGTTGGATGAGTTACTAGCCGGTTCAAGCGTCCCGCTTACAACAACGCTTCTGCAATGTCGGAAAAACATCTGCATATTTATTACCATGCAACGCAACGCCTCAACCGACGAACGTTAATTGTCACCCTAAAGTAGTAGACCGGATAGACATTTTTACCGTCGCTACTACAATGATTTTATCATCGAAAAACCTCGCTTGGTGTCGGCAAAACACTCATGAGAATCCGGTAAGGGCCGGGTTCGTGGGTTCGGCACATGCGTACTGGTATAGTAGTGCGAACCCTGAAAGCCCGCTATAGGTTATTTGGTGATGTAAGCAGGGCGCCGGCTGGTATGTGAGTTTCGGCGCAGGTGTTAATGATGGCAGCGGAGGGCCGGGAAAACCCTCTAAAAGTCATTTCATTACGTCAGCGGGACGCTGACACGTTTTGAACCGACGAGGGTGCCCAATTTTTTAACCGTAATTTAATACCGGATTTTACTTACATTGCAGCAATAACCTTTTGCCTTCATTCATGATCCGATTTTTCCCGCACGCTGCGAATTGCTATCAGCGAAATACAGGTATTTCAGAGCGACAGACCACTTTTGTCAACCCGCACTTGCGCCATAACCTTTTTTTTCTTTTTTTCTTGCTCCTGTTCATCGCACCACCAGAAGCAAGAAGTCAAATCACAAAAGACCGCAAGCCTGCCAGTTTTGATCGTAAGAAAACTGATAAGGGCATCAACCTTGTGCTCGACGATGCTAAAATTATAGACGTCAACGATGATAATCAATGCATTTACCGGATGATCAAACCATTAGTGCTACGTGACCATCCTACAACTATTGACATTAAAAACTCCAACATTGTCACTGCGTCGATAGGGGATATATTCAATAAATATACCCAGCCGCCAATCCAACTGGACGCCAAAGCGGCATTGTCATTGATCAATAACCATATTGAAGGGGAACTGAACGTCAGCAACATTCGGGGACGGATCAATATCAAGAATTGTTTTGCCAAGGCTGGCTACCGCTTTAATAACCTTCAGGGCATCCTTTGGCTGGACAGCGGCGCGATGCGGGGCCAGATGCAACTCGTTCATTCCAAACTTGAAGAGCTGTATTTAAACCTGATGAGGTTTACGACCTATCCTTCCTTAATTAACATCGAAAACTCTGCGATACAGCATATGACCATGTACGCCAACCAGTCAGATCATTTGACCATGAATTTTATCAAAGATACCCTAGGGCAAATGCACATTGAAGAACAAAGGCCTTACAGCACGCCATCGTCTGCCTCAACATACCAGCGCTCACTGTTTTTCCGGGAGAGTCGGCTGGATACCTTGGACGTGACAATCGCCGGTCAGCAATATATCACCGGAATCACCCTCGACGCCTGTAACTTTGGCAAGAATTCCAAACTTAAACTAGTGACCGATTCTTTAACATTGATCAACTGTCATCCTTCCGAACAAGGAATCGTCCTGGATTGCACCAATAACGGAAGGCCTGTTATTCTCAGATTTGAACACACGGACCTGACCAATATCGATTTTGATTACCGTCCTGAATACCAGTTGTACCGCTTTGATGACGACGAGTTAAACCGCACCAATTACGAAAACTTACTGGAAAAATTTAACCGGGAGAAAAAATTCAAAAGTTACGAATTGTTAAAAATTGAGTATTTCAATTTCGATCATTCCTGGCCGGTCAATTTTTTGAATAAAATATGGTGGTACTACGGTTATCAAAAATGGCTAATCATTTTGTGGACTTTTGTCTTCCTCCTGGTATTTTCGGCCCTCAACTTTTGGAAATGGCGGCAGGTCCTTACCACTTACCCAATCATTGATGTAGCAGCCATTGAAAATCCGGCTACAAAAATGGACCTCGCTTTAAAAATGTTCGTTTTTACGGCGTTCATTTTCTTTTCCCTGCGGATAGATTTTGATAAACTCACTTTCAGTAGCACTAAAGCCCTGCTGTATTTCTTTTTGCAATATCTCACCGGATTAACTTGCTTATTTTTTATCGTCAACGCCATCCTGAAATTTTAAACCGGGCGGCTACTTCGAAAACGGTCTACTGCTTTTTTTGGATTTTCGTTTAGTAGCCTCAGGGTTTTCCTCCTCTCTTGGTTTAACACCTCAAATGGCCTGCTGTATCCTTCCGGCTGGTTCAAGCGTCCTGCTTGGACCAAAGCAAATGTAAGCGTCCCGCTTACAGCAACTCTTTTGGCGTGGCAGCAGCGACTAATTGAAAACTCAAAAAAGAGCTCCCAGACCCATCGCTTTCAATAATTTTTACCCCCTTTAGAGACAAGAAAAATCATCAGACCTAAATAAACAGGTAAAAACCGCGAAGCCAGTAGATAGCTATAAAACATAACACAGCCGATCCCGTTGAATAAGCCAGTAGATAGCTATGGTTAAAAAGAGTTTTTACGTTAAATCGAGATGCAATTTTAGTTTCGTAATGTTGTTTGCACTTTTCATGTGTAATTTGGAAAGTTGTAGTGCGTGGGGTAGCACAACGTCGGCTAATACCACTGTTCAGCCCGGCATATCTGTAAAAGCTTTTGGCGCCAGGGGTGATGGTATTACTAACGATCGAGCCGCTATTCAAAAGGCGCTGGGTAAGGCCGGTTCAATCGTTTATTTCCCCGCAGGCATCTACCGCATTGATGGATTCATCCGCGTAGCTGATGGCGTAATGTTAACCGGCAAAACAGGGAGCGTTATCGTAGCCTCAGCTAATATCAAAACCGATCCCGCAACTGGTTCGTCGCATCAGGGGCAGATATTCATCCTTGGCAATAATAGTTGGGTTCGGGGACTTAAAATTGATGGCAGAAATTTTAACGCGGGTGGTTTTTGCCTCTCTAAAGTGAAAAATTCGTCTGTAATTGACTGTATAATCAGTAATACCGGAAAATCGCAGGGTATACAAGACTACCTGTCTGTAAATACTAAATATACCGGCAATACCATTACCAATACGTTGAGCGGTATCCAGCTATGGCTAAGCGATAATTGCGTATTGAGCGATAATAAAATAAACATGTGCGATGCCGGCGGTATTTGGGGTGCAAACTCAGCCAATATAACTTGTAGCGGTAATAACGTAAAAAATAGCGGAGACGTAGGTATTGATTGGGAGGGAGGGCGGTGTATAACCGTAAAGGGCAACACGGTGTCGTCCTGCAATAACGGCGAGCTTGCTATTTTTAAAACAACTATAGAAGGCAATCAACAGCAGGAAAATATTTTTTTTATAAACAACATTACATACAGAACGGCAAGCTATCTAAACAGAAAAGGCGTTGCGGTTGCCTGCGCCACCGCAGGAGGGTCGGTGTACATCAGTTCGGTAAATGCAAATTGCAAAAACATTGTTTTTAAAGCTAACACGATCACCGTAAAGTTGGGCTTTGCCTTTTTTACCAATGATATTACGCAGCCGAAAACCAATATAAGCTTCACAGATAATATCGTAAGTTCGGCCGATAAATTCTTCAGGGTTCAGGGCACAGATGGCCTGTTGATCAAATTCAACAGTTTTAAGGGCCTGGCCGGTGCCGAGACACAAAGCAACGAGTTTAAAAATGCTACCGGTATCGTATTAGAGCGTAATGCATTTAATTATGATGTGGCAAAAAAGAATACAACTGTGCTTACCTGGTTTACCGATAGACAACTAAACGGTGAACGCCCTTTGCTTATTAAAAACAAGTTCCAAAACACTGCCGACCTTGCCTTAAAACATGACCCCTATATATCAGGCATGGCTTGCATTTTACAGGATAACATCCTCACCGACGGTTATACGCCAAACGGAGGGGTTTTATCCACCGGAAACGGTATACCACTGTACATCAACCAAACACTCAAAACTAAAGTGCGCGGCGTTACCCGCGAATTATTATTAAATACATTGCAGTAACAGCCCCCATCCGCTCCTTCGAGTGCCCACACTTGAAGGAAGTAAACAGGAAGCGTTCGTGCTTCCGGTCCTTGCATTTGACTTAAGGGTAAGTGTGGACACTTACAAAAGTTGTTGCGCCAAGTGTGGACACTTGGCACGGCGGAGTAGTAAGGTAAGTGCAAAAAAATAGCGATGAGCTTTCAACCCATCGCTATTTTTCAAGAGATTACCCCCGTTATATCTTCCCCTTCAAACTATCCTGTTTGGCTTTTTCGCGTTTTTTGAAGAAACCGCGGAGTAAAAAGTTACTTTGTACGGCTTCCAGGTCGTCGTTTAGTTTTACCGAGCTTTGGTGCAGCTGGTCTATCGTGTTTTGTACTTTGGCGGCGCCTTTAGGGTCGTTCAGTAACACGCCGAGGATGTTATCGGTGCTGTTGAGCTTGTTGCTGGCGGTGTTGAGATTGTTAGTAAGTATGGTGGCGTTGTTGGCCGCTTCTTTCAATTTATCCATTGATTGCAGCAGGCGTGCATAGGCCACGGTATCGGTAAGCATTTTATCGGCAAGGCCGCCTTTGGTGTTCATTTTGTTGCTGAAGGAGTTGAGCGCAACTGCCATTTTCGATGCCGTTGCCGTGGTGGTTTGCAGGTTGCGCATAGCGGCGCGTAATTGCATAGCCATGGTGCTATCGGCTAAAAGGGCGCCAACGGTGCCTTTGCCGGCCAGTATCTGGTGGCCAAGGGCCTTAAAATCGGTGGTGATGGCCAGCAGGTTCTCGTTGTTCTTTTGCAGGGTGGCCATAATATCGTCGGTTGATAGTAGCTTGGCTGCCTGCAATATGTCGCCATTCTGCACTATAGGGGCCTGCGGACTGCCGCCATCTATCACGATGATCTTGTTGCCTATCAAACCGTCGCTGCTGATGTGCGCCAGCGCATTGCGGTGTATGTATTGCTGCGTGCTGGCTTCAATGGCCATATCCACATCAACCTGCGAGGTGCCAGTAAAGCGCACGTTTTTGATGGTGCCTATCTTTACGCCCGAGAACCACACGTTGTTGCCTTTTTTCAAGCCCGCAACATCGGTAAATACCGCGCTGATGTTGATACTTTTAACGAAGCTTTTGTTCTGGCCGCCCAGCGTGAGTATGCCTATTACAAATACTGCTACGCCGAGCAATACGAATACGCCTACTGTTATTGATTTCCTGTTTTCTGCTGCATCCATTGGTATATGGTGATAATGTTATTCTGTAAAATTATAATCGTAAAAAGGTTTCACCCTTACATCGTCGGTTTTAAATACTTCCTCAAAGGTGCCTACACGTTGGAACTGCCCGTCTAAAAGCATGGCAACGCGGTCGCCGGTTTGCTTGGCGCAGGTTAAATCGTGCGTTATGATGATAGATGAGGTGTTGTAGTTTTGCTGCACCTCGTTTATCAGGTCGTTTATTTCGATGCAGGTGATGGGGTCCAAACCGGCGGTTGGCTCATCGTACATCATAATTTCGGGGTTGAGGATAAGCGTACGGGCAATGCCTATACGTTTACGCTGCCCGCCCGAAAGCTCTGAAGGCATCTGGTTGATGGTTTGAGAGAGGCCAACGGCATCAAGCACGCTCTCCACGTTCTTGTCAATCTCGGCCCGGGTGATACCCTTACGGTTACGCACCAGCGGGAACTCGAGATTCTTGCGCACCGTCATACTATCGTACAAGGCACTGTTCTGGAACGAAAACCCGATGCGGATGCGCAGGGCCTCCAGTTCGCGCTGGCTGATGTGCGCAACATCGTGGCCCAACACATCTATGGTGCCCCTATCCGGCATCAACAGGCCCGATATCAGTTTGATCAATACCGATTTGCCTGTGCCCGACCGGCCCAGCACCACCAGGTTCTCGCCCTGAAAGAGGTCCAGGTCGATACCGCGCAGCACGTCGTAATCGCCGAAGGATTTCTCCAGTCCGCGTATCTTAACAACCTCGTTGGTCTTGTCGATATTTACCTTTTGCTTCTGCATATGGCTATTAGCGGAACCAGCCCGCTATCTGTACAATTAAAACTTCCTCTATAAAAACCAAAAACATGGCGGTAACCACCGCGCCATTGGCAGCCTTGCCTACGCCCTCGGTACCCTTGGCCGCGTTATAGCCCTGGTAGCAGCCTACGATGCCGATAGTGAAACCGAATACGATGGCTTTGCTAAGCGATGCCCAAAAATCTACGAAGGTAAGCGGCTCGAAGGCCTGCTCCATAAACGTAATATAAGTAGTGCCCTCGTTGGCGCTTACGTTGAGGTAACCGCCCAGCAGCGCAATAAAGGCCACATAAGTGGCCAGCAAAGGTATAGTGATGGTGGTAGCGATAACCCGCGTACACACTAAAAATTTAAAAGGCTTGGTACCCGATACTTCCATGGCATCAATCTGCTCGGTAACCCGCATGGAGCCGAGTTCGGCGCCGATGCTGCTGCCCACCTTACCCGCAGCAATCAGCGCGGTGACCAGCGGGGCAAGCGCCTTCATGATGGCGATAGACACCAGCGACGGCAGCCACGATGTAGCCCCGAAACCGGTAAGCGAAGGACGACTTTGCTTGGTGAAGATTACCCCTACGATAAACCCGGTTAAAGTAATGAGGGTGAACGAGCGAACGCCGGTTTCGTAGCACTGGCGAACAATTTCTTTCAAATCGTATGGAGGCAACAAAACTTCCTTAAAAAAGCGGATAACGAAGCTGTAGATATTATACAGCATCAGGAAGAAATTGCTGATACCATCCTTCGCTCTGGAAAAGCGGGACGGTACTGGCTTTATTGTACTTTTTATGGTATCCATTTAAGCGGGCAAAGGTATAACTAATACGAAGATATAGAATGCGTAAAGCTGCAAAATGTTTTAAAGGGGAGTTATTATTACATATTACAGACCGACGCCATTTTGGCTTTTGGTGCGGTGCCGTAAACGCCTGTAAAAATGAAATAAAAGTACAACATGTGCAAGGACGAATTTGGAGCAGGCGGACGATGACCCGTGCTCTTCATTTCGGTTTCGTGTCGCCCGGCATATCCACCCCGACTTGTGAAAACGATACAGGGCTGCGATGTAACAGGGCGACCGGACGGGGCAAAACATAGCCCGCCTCTTTTTATAAAAAGGGATGGAATTTTGTACCTTTTTTTGGTGTATTATTGCAAAAACACGGAAATTTACGAAGGTAAAAATGGCTATTTCAGCTCAAAATACGCTTTTTTGGAGATACTCTGATTTTATTATGTTAAATTCGTATCAGTATTATTACGGATAAAACCAATTAGATTTTGAGATGCCTAACAATGTAATGCGTGAGATTACCCCCCTCACCCCAAGCGATTGTTTTACTATTTTCAGCAGGGTGAAAACCAGGTTCGATTTTCCTTTGCATTACCATGAGGAATATGAACTGAACCTCATCATCAACGCCAAAGGCGCCAAGCGGGTAGTAGGCGGCAGTATAGAGGTAATTGACGACCTGGAACTGGTGCTCATAGGCCCCAACCTTTACCATGCCTGGTTTACCCATCAGGCCAAAAGCGAAGCCATTACCGAGGTTACCATACAGTTCCATAAGGATTTATTCGACGATAAATTCCTGAGGCGCAACCAGATGAGCTTCGTGAAGAACATGTTGGACAGGGCGCAGCGCGGCATCACCTTCCCGCCCGAAACCATTGCCGCTATACGGGGCAGGCTGCAATCGCTGGATAAAAAGAACGGCTTCGATTCGGTGCTGGAGTTGATGAGCATCCTGCACGATCTCTCTATCAGCCGCAATATGAAGACTTTATCTGATGCCAGCTTCACCAACGAGCAGTTCAACTACAACAGCCGCCGCATAGAGAAGGTGTTCGATTTCATGAACGCCAACTATAACACGCAAGTAACCCTTGCCGAAGTAGCCAAAATAGCCAACATGCCCGATGCCTCCTTCAGCCGTTTCATCAAAAAACGCACGGGGAAGACGTTCATAGATAGCTTGAATGAAATCCGCCTGGGCCACGCCTCGCGCATGCTCATCGAAAGCACCACCACCGTTGCCGAGATTGCCTATAAATGCGGGTTCAACAATATCTCCAACTTCAACCGCATCTTCAAACGCAAGAAATTCTGCATCCCAAAAGAGTTCAGGGAGACGTATACCGGTAACAGGGTATTTATATAGATGTGCGAATTTCAGATTTCAAATGTGCAGATTAATGCTACAGAATTGGGGTGGTTTTGTCGTGATAAACCAATACTTGGTTAAAATAGTATTAGGGTTGGGTTGAGCAACTGCCTACTTTTGGCATAAACCAGTTAGCCATACCGGAAATACGCGAAAACGCCCTTGAAAATCGGAGAAAATCGGAAAGAAATCGGTGTTTTTCTTTGAATTTCTGTGGTATTCTTAGCATTCCTGTAGTATAAAATTTTTGATAAATGAGATTGTCCCTAATTGATATTTCCATCATTGTCCTGTACCTACTCAGCACCATTTTCATCGGGCTATGGTACCGCAAAAAAGCCCGTGAAAACAAGGACAGCTATATGCTGGGCGGTAAATCGCTACCCTGGTACAAGCTTGGCCTAAGCGATGCCTCAGACATGTTCGACATCAGCGGCACCATGTGGATGGTGAGCCTCTGCTTTGTGTACGGCATGAAGAGTATCTGGATACCCTGGCTGTGGCCGGTATTCAACCAGGTATTTTTGATGATGTACCTCTCGCGCTGGCTGCGCCGCTCAAACGCAACTACCGGTGCCGAATGGCTGGCAACACGTTTTGGTAAAACAGGTGCGGGCGTAACAAGTTCCCATTTGGTGGTAATTGCATTTGCCTTGCTCAGTTGCCTGGGCTTCATGGCTTATGGCTTCATCGGGTTGGGTAAGTTCATCCAGATATTCATCCCCTGGGATCTGATAAAAGGCTATATCCCCTTTGAGGTTGCGCCGCAATACGTGCCGCATGTTTACGGCATCATCTTTACGTTGTTTGCCATGTTCTATTCCATCATTGGCGGTATGCACAGTATCGTAACCGGCGATATGGTCAAATACGGCATCATGACGGTGGCCTGCATCTGGATAGGCGTTATCGCCACAGAACAAATAGCCAGTCATAAATTGAATGTGCCCAACGGCTGGTACACGCCTTTCTTCGGCAAGCACCTGGGGCTGGATTGGTCTACCATTATCAAAGAAGTGAACGTCAAGATCAAGAGCGATGGCTACTCGCTGTTCGCCTATTTCTTTATGATGATGACCTTCAAGGGCTTCTTTGCCGCATTGGCCGGCCCTGCGCCCAACTACGATATGCAGAAGATACTAAGCACCCGCTCACCCGAGGAAGCCAGCAAGATGAACGGCTTCGTAAGCGTTATCCTGCTGCCTATCCGCTATACGCTCATCATCAGCCTGACTGCCCTGGGTCTCATCTACTACCACCAGATGAACCTGGCCGACGGCGCAGGCGGCATCGATTTCGAGCGCATACTGCCAGCCGTTATCAATAACTTTTTGCCCGTTGGGCTTGTGGGCCTGCTGCTTGCCGGTTTGCTGGGCGCTTTCATGAGCACCTTCAGCGGCACCATGAATGCGGCGCAGGCGTATATCGTAAATGATATCTACATCAAATACGTAAACCCCGCAGCATCCACCAAAAAAATCATCGGCATGAATTACCTGGTGGGCGTGGTTGTGGTGGCTTTGGGCGTGTTCCTTGGCTTTTTCGTAAAGGATATCAACAGCGTGCTGCAATGGATCGTGTCGGCCCTTTATGGCGGTTACATAGCAGCCAACGTGCTTAAATGGCATTGGTGGCGCTTTAATGCCAGCGGGTTCTTCTGGGGGATGCTCTCCGGCATCCTGGCGGCCATGGCATTCTCGATACTCGTTAAATACGGTTATATCCCCGAAAACGAGTTGTTAAACTGGTTCCCGGTGCTGTTTGGCGTATCCCTGGCCGGATCCATCGTTGGTTCCTATGCAGCGCCCCCTACCGATGCCGCGGTTTTGCAATCCTTCTACACCAATGTGCGCCCATGGGGTTTTTGGGAACCGGTGAAAAAGATAGCCATAGCTAACGACCCGTTCTTTCAACCTAATAAAAACTTCAAGCTCAATATGTTCAACGTGGTAATAGGCACTATTGCCCAATGCTGCCTCACCATTTTACCCATGTACCTGGTACTGGGGCAACACTCACCACTGCTGATTACTATAGCCATTTTGGCAGTAATGATGCTGATACTGAAACGCACCTGGTGGAACAAACTCAAAGAATATTAATACACAAATATATTTATGACCCCTGCCTTTAAGAACAGGCTGGAGCAGCTAAACGCTGCCTACCGGCAATTGATAGATACGCCTAACGAAATTGACGGTTTGGGCAACGGTGTTTTCGACCGGTATAAAAACCCGGTGCTAACCGCTGCGCACGCCCCTGTAGCCTGGAAGTACGACCTGAACCCCAACACCAACCCCTACCTGATGGAACGTTTCGGCATCAATGCCGCTTTCAACGCCGGGGCCATTAAATTCAACGGCAAATATCTGATGGTAGTGCGCGTGGAAGGGGCCGACCGCAAATCCTTCTTCGCGGTAGCTGAAAGCCCCAATGGCATCAGCCATTTTACCTTTTGGGAAAACCCCGTCACCATGCCCGAAACGGAAGAGCCAGACACCAACCTTTACGATATGCGCCTCACCGCGCACGAGGATGGCTGGATATACGGCCTCTTTTGCACCGAAAGACGCGACCCGGCTGCCCCGGCACACGACCAAAGCCTGGCCATTGCGGCCTGCGGCATTGCCCGCACCAAAGATTTGCTTACCTGGGAACGCCTGGCCGATTTGAAAACCAACTCGCCACAACAGCGCAACGTGGTATTGCACCCCGAATTTCTGGATGGCAAATACGCGTTGTACACCCGTCCGCAGGATGGCTTCATAAGCGCAGGCAAAGGCGGAGGCATAGGTTTCGGGCTTTGCGACAGCATGGAAAACGCGGTGGTAGACGAAGAAACCATTATCGACAATAAACAATACCATACCGTTTATGAGGCCAAAAACGGCCAGGGGCCCACCCCTATCAAAACGGAAAAAGGCTGGCTGCACCTGGCACACGGCGTGCGCAATACCGCTGCCGGCCTGCGTTATACGCTGTATATGTTCATGACAGACCTTTCCGACCCGACCAAAGTAACCCACAAACCCGCGGGCTACTTTTTAGCCCCCGAGGGTTCGGAGCGCATTGGCGACGTAAGCAATGTGGCCTTCTGCAATGGCTGGATAAAGGACGAGGATGGCAGCGTGTTTATCTACTACGCCTCGTCGGACACGCGGATGCACGTGGCTACTACTACGGTAGATAAACTTATCGATTACGTAACCAATACCCCGGCGGATGGCCTCCGCTCGGCGGCTTCGGTAGAGACGTTGAATGCGATTATCAATAACAATAAAAAGCTGAAGGAATTGGTTTAAGAGGTATGAGCCAACAGGTAAAGAAGTATAAAAAGGACCTTGAAAAAGAACTGGAGAACATCCTCAACTATTGGGTGGATAACACATTAGATGAAGCCGATGGTGGATTCTGGGGAAGAATAGATAACAATAATAAGGTTATTCCCGGTTCACCCAAGGGTTCGGTGCTGAACGCAAGGATATTGTGGAGTTTCGCAGCCGCTTATAACCATAGCAAAAACGCCCTGCATCTAGGCATAGCTGCTATTGCCTATCGCTACATTGTGCATCGGTTTATAGACCCGAAGCATGGCGGCGTTTATTGGACTGTAGACCACGAGGGTAATCCGCTTGATACGAAAAAGCAGGTGTATGCATCTGCATTTACCATCTATGCGTACAGCGAGTTTTACAAGGCTACCAAGGATAAAGAAGTACTGGAGGAAGCGAAGGCACTCTACCATCTATTAGTTGCTAAAAGTTACGACAAGAAAAATACCGGCTACCTCGAGGCTTTCACCCGCGACTGGCAACCCATGGCCGATTTGCGCCTGAGCGCCAAGGATGCTAACGAAAAAAAGAGCATGAACACCCACCTCCACGTGCTGGAGGCCTACACCACGCTTTATACCGTTTGGCCCGATGAAGGCCTGCGCGCACAGATAGAAACGCTGCTGCATAATTTTATCGATTACATCATCGATGCCGAAACCAAACATCTTATTTTGTTTTTTGATGAGGAATGGAACGCTAAATCTGATACGGTATCTTACGGACACGATATTGAAGCTACCTGGCTTTTGCTGGAAGCTGCGGAGGCTATCCACCACGTCGAGCTCATCGAACAGCTTAAATTAATCTGCATACAGATATCCAAAGCGACTTTAGAAGGCCTGGATGCCGATGGCGGACTGTGGTACGAGTACGAGCCATCGCAAAAGCATTTGGTGAAAGAAAAACACTGGTGGCCACAGGCGGAAGCCATGGTAGGCTTCTACAATACCTACCAAATTACCCGCGACGAAAAATGGCTCCAACTATCCATCAGCAGCTGGGAATTCGTAAAACAGAACATCCTCGATAAAAAGAATGGCGAATGGTTTTGGGGCATCTACGCCGATGGCAGCGTTATGACCACCGAAGACAAAGCCGGCCTTTGGAAATGCCCCTACCACAATAGCAGGGCTTGTTTGGAGGTGATGAGGCGTCTGAACCGGGATTGAGCGGATTTATGCGATTTTTTGGTTTTTTTCAAAACCACTACCGCGGGTTTTCAACCCGTGGTTTGCACAAGGTCAGCTTTCAGCTGACGCAAGCTGGAAGCTTGCTCAATGCTCACCACGAGATACGCTACGCTAATCTCGCGGCAGCATGTGGGGATAATTGCCGCATGAAGAATTATCAAAACCTATTTGTCATTCCGAACCGAGGAACGAGGGAGGAATCTTGTTAGTTATGCAATTGCACCATGCTGGTCGGCGAGCATAGTTCGCTACTTTACATATCCAACAAGATTTTTTCCACTTCGTTCAAGAGATAGTTCTCGTCGCTGCGCTTCCCTCGAAATGACAAGAGGGTATAAAACTTTCCGCCCCTCCACCTGTTCCCTATAAGTACCAACAGAAACACCTATGAACGCGTACCAGCAAAAATGGATTGATGTATTGGCGGCGGCCAATTTAAAAGATTGGAAGATTGAACCTGTGGGCGAGGATATCTACATAGATATGCCTCACGTTACCGACCTGAAACTGATAAGGGATAACCTGCCCGAAACTTTGGCGGCAATTTCTTTAGATATTAACCTGCCCAAAGAGCGGTTGAAATTCACCTTCCACAACGGGTACGAAAACTTTGAATATGTGCTGAATCCCGGCGAAGCCGATTTGAACGAGGCTTAAATTTTGGCTTTGGTTGATACAACGGCAACGCAAATCCCCATCATAGCTATCAGTGTAAAGGATGCCCGTAAAGAGGCTAATCCCGCAATAAAGCCGATGATTGGCGGGCCAATTAAAAAACCCATAAAACCAAGGGTAGATACCGCCGCTAATGCAACGCCCGGTGCCATTGTTTTTGATTTGCCGGCCGCGCTGTACACCATAGGCACAACGGATGATACACCCGCCCCCACAAACAGGAACCCAATTAATGCCGTATAAAAATAAGGGAAGATAACCGCAATAAGCAACCCGGTTGCGGTAAGTATGCCACTGAGTTGCATGGTACGCTTTAAGCCAAAGCGATGAGCAAAACCATCAGCCACGAAGCGGCCGAGTGCCATGGTAGCCATAAAGGCCGTAAAACCCGCTCCTATCCAGTCGGTAGGGGCCAATACTACTTTCTTAAAGTAAATAACGCTCCAGTCGAACATCGCGCCCTCGCATATCATCGAGCAAAACGCAATTGCGCCTAATTTGATAAGCGAATTATCGGGCATTACAAACACCGGCCCGGTATTTACTACCTTATCGTTTTTTAAATAGGGGATGGTTGCAATAACCACAATAACAATAAGGGCGAGTATGATTGCAAAGTGCTGCAGTGGGGGCATTTGGAAGCGCATCATAAAAACGCCGATAAGCCCGCCTGTGAACCCTGCAAGGCTCCACAACCCATGGAAGGAGGCTAAAATGGGGCGCTGGTATAACTCTTCGGCAGCTACTGCCTGGGTGTTTACAGATATGTTTACCGAATTACTGCTAAAACCAAACACCACCAGGCAAATAATAAGCTGCAAAGTGTTTTGGGCAAGCCCGAGGCTAACCAGTGTAATGCTGTAAATTATAAGCGCTGCTATTAGCAGGTTGCGGCTGCCAATTTTGGTAATAACCCAGCCCGAAAACGGGAGGGAACACATCAGCCCAACAGGCAGCGCAAACAAAACGCCACCCAGTTGCGCTTCAGACAGATCAAGTGTTTGCTGTATGGTGGCAATGCGCGATGTCCAGCTGGCAAAGCACAGCCCCGTCATGAAAAACATGGCAGCTACCGCGATGCGTAATGTGGTGCGTGAGTGATGATATGGTGATATAGCGGCTTCCAAATTAATAAATGCTTCTTAGTGTATATATTACACTAAGGTGCGAAACGTATCTCAAATATAAAAATTTGACGTAAAAGATTACAATATGATTAATATATAGGACATTGCCGGCCGATACCGCGCCGTGTAATATGTTGTTTAGTAGCGCTTTAGTTCTTGATACTAAACGACCCGGTTATTGCCCCGGCATCCACTCCGGCCTTATCATGCATTTGCCCCGTAAAAGTGCCTGTCACCGTACCGTTAAATCCGTTTGCAGAAGTTAAGTCGGTAAATACAACGGTCCCCTCGCCTACAAAATCTGACCCTATCGCAATTATTTCTGCCGGGAATGTCCCCTTAACAGCAGTTGGGGATATAAAACTGAATGCGTTGGAAGGGTCGGTGCCGCCGAGTACCTGGGTGCTCCCTTCGGGTACCACACCTGGCGCTATCACCTGGAAAACAACCAGGGTTGTGATCTTGGTTGTTTTACCTTGAAAGGTATAACTTACAAAATTGCCATTGCCAACAGTGCCGCCGCCAACAGTGCCGTCGGGGTATATGGGTTGGTCTATCTTACAGCCGAAAAAAACTGTTGCAAGGATTATAAACGTAAACAGATGGGAATAGATCCTTTTCATATGCCGCAGATAGTTTAGGGTCATCAGATCCTATAAATATATAATTTATTTCCTGCCAATTAAAGTGTCGGTGATTTTTGTGCCTGATTTAAATCACCAGCCGGTTCAACAATCCCCGTCCGGCCCGCACACAGGTCCGTCTATTACATCAAATTTTGGTTTCGCCTGCTCATCATTCCATTCGCCATAGGCTTTCTCCAGCGTTTGGGTAAATACAGGTACGGCCTGCGCGCCGGATACCGCGTATTTGCCGTTCATTACAAAAAACGGCACACCGCGAATGCCCAGGTATTCGGCTTCGGCAATGTCGTGCTTTACATCGTCGGTGTAGGTATCGCTGTTCAATATAGCCGTTACTTCGTCCTTGTTGAGGCCAATCTCTTCGCCTAAACCGGCAAGGGTATCGGTATCGTCGGTGTTTTTGCCCAAAGTAAAATAGGCCTTAAAAAGGGCTTCTTCGGCCGCATCGCCCAGGCCTTTGCTTTTGGCATAATGGCTAAAACGGTGCGCCTTTAAGCTATTGGCCACAACTGCGCGGTCGAAATCGTAGATAAGGCCAACTTCGGCAGCCATTTTGGTTACGTGGGCATTCATTTGCTGCGCATATTCCAGCGTCCAGCCTTTTAAGTCGGCCAGGTACTGGCTTATGTTTACCGATGGGTCGGTCACCATCTGTGGGTTAAGCTGGAAGCTTTTCCATTCTATCTCTACCTTATCCTTGCCCTCGAACTGCTGCAATGCATCCTCGAACCGGCGTTTGCCTATATAGCAAAAGGGGCACATTACATCGCTCCATATCTCTACTTTCATGGTGATTTATATTTTTTGTAAAGGTAAAGATGCCCGGCAAAGAGCGGGTCGACGCAAAGTCAAAAAAAAAGCCAAAACATCTTTAAGCGTTTATTTTTCAGCATGATATTGACAGCTTGTATATTTTTTATACTTTAGTATCTCTGTACCTGATTGACCAATACTATAATAAGCCCATTTTACTGACAAATGAACAATAACAATAAACCTTTGCTTTTTTGGGCCGGTATCGTATTGCTTATTTTGCCCGGTTTACTGCATGCTTATCTGCTGATGCCTTTCCCCGGCAGCCAGGATATCAACGCCATTACCATTTGCTATTACCTCGAAAAAATAGTACTGCCATTGCGCATCCTGGGTGCCATACTCCTTATCGTGTACTTCATCCGTTTCTTCGCCAAAAACACCCGCAAGCATAAAATTATCAAAGTGGCGGTCATCATTATTTGCCTGGGCAGTTTTTACTTTACAGACTATATGTTCAAGGCCGAGACCATGTTCAAAGAAACCCAAAAGGCGCGGTTTGCCAACGGGCTCACGAATAAAGTACCGCAAAGCTATTTGGTAATTGGCGTGGTGAGCAATGGCGTGGCCAAGGCCTACCCTATTATTTACCTGGGCTATCACCATAAGGTACAGGATAGCCTGGCCGGTAAACCCGTTTTGGTTACTTATTGCACCATGTGCCGCACCGGCCGCGTTTACGACCCTGTTATCAAAGGCATCCAACAAACCTTTAGATTGGTGGGCGCAAGGCATTACAACGCTATTATTGAGGACGTAAGCACACGCACCTGGTGGTACCAGGCAACAGGCGTGGCAGCCGTAGGACCCATGAAAGGCGCGCACCTGGAAGAACTGCCCTACGAGCAGATGACGCTTGGCGCATGGCTGGCAAAGTACCCCGCCTCCTTAATCATGCAGCCCGACGGCGGCTACCTCGATGATTATATCGACCTGAAAGACTACGACCATAAACAAGCCGTAGATAAAGACAGCACCCTGAAGAACAAAGATTCCTTAGTGCGCAAAAGCTGGATGGTAGGCATTATAGCCAACGGCAAGCCCAAAGCCTACGATTGGCGGCAACTGGTGAAAAAGCAGGTACTGAATGATAATATAAACGGCATGCCGCTGGTAATTGCCGTAGAGGAGGACAAGCAAAGCTTCCATACCTGGAGCAGTATAGTAGACGGCAAGCAGCTGCACTTTTTGATGGATAAAGAGAACTGCCTGGCCGACCAGGAAACCTCCTCCATCTGGGATTGGACGGGCACCTGCATCTCCGGCCCATACAAAGGCAAACAACTCAGCACCATACAATCATACCAGGAATACTGGCGCTCCTGGAAACAATTCCACCCGGCTACGGAATTGTGGAAGGGAATATAGATGTGCAGATTTCAGATGTGCAGGTGTGCAGATGAAAAAGACAAAATCACCCGCCGCGCCAAGTGTCCACACCTGGGGCAATAACGTTGGTAAGCGTCCACGCTTACTTTTAATCCAACGCTAAGCTCGCAAGCGTGGACGTTTGCCATTTTCTTTCGTCAAGTGTAGGCACTTGACGCGGCGAGCAGATACCAGAACACGTACTAACCTCTCAGCGCGCTTAACAACCCCCTACTCGCTTCTCAAGCTCTTCACCGGGTTGGCTAGTGCTGCTTTAATGGATTGGAAACTGATGGTAACAAATGCAATAACGATGGCTATAAATGCGGCCAATACAAAAACAGACCAGCTGATAGGTATGCGGTAGGCAAAGGCCTCTAACCAGTTGGCCATAACGTACCAGGCTAAAGGGGTAGCTACAACAATGGCAATAAGTACCAGTTTAATGAAATCTTTAGCCAACAGGCTTACAACGCCTGTAACCGATGCTCCCAATACTTTGCGCACGCCGATTTCGCGGGTGCGTACCTGGGCTGTGTAGGTTGCAAGCCCTAATAAGCCCAGGCTGGAGATGAGTATAGCCATTCCGGCAAAATAATTGAACAATGTACCTTCGCGCTGTTCGCCTTTGTAAAGGTTGTTAAACATGTCATCCAGGAAGGTATAACTAAAAGGGTACTCGCCGTTGTATTGTTTAAACTGTGTCTCCGCGGCAGCGATTGCTGCGGCCGCATTTTTAGTGCTGGTTTTTACGTATAAAGTTTGATAATTAGCCGGGCGGTAAAAGAAAATGGCAGGCGCAATTTTTTCGCGCAAGCTGGCAAAATGGAAGTCTTTAATTACGCCGATTATGGTGCCGTTTGTTTTCTGAAAACTGAAATGCTTGCCAATAGGATCTTTTAGCCCAATTTCTTTTATGGCGGCTTCGTTAAGGATAAAGTGTGTAGAATCGGCAACGGCACCTGTAAAGCTGCTGCCCTGCGCCATCTTCAGTTTAAAAAAGGAAATAAAATCTTTATCAATCCCCATTGGATGCAGGATAAAGGTTTGGCCCGGAGCCTTGCCATCCCAGGAGTTATCGCCCGAAAACATGCTGCTGTTAACGATATTGCCGGTTGCCCGCGTTACATCTTCTACGCCGGGTTGTTTCAACAGCTCGGCCCTTACAGCATCATAGTGCATCGAGGCGTCGCGCATCCACATCCCGAAGGTATGGCTTTTATCGTACCCCAAATTTTTCGATTGAATGTATTTAAGCTGACGGGTGATAATCAATGTGCTCGCAATAAGTATTACCGAAAAGGTAAATTGTACTACCACCAGCGCTTTACGGAAAAGCGCATCGCCAATGCTTGCGCTTATTTTGCCTTTCAGGGCCTTTAATGGTTCGAAGGATGATAGCAGTAACGCCGGGTAAATGCTTGATAAAGCCAGGGTGGCTATAACCGTAATGGCAATGATAGCCCAAATATGAGGATTGAGCAAGCTGAACACCAGTTGCTTGCCCGCTAACTCATTAAATACCGGCATCAGCAGGTAAATGGCGAACAGTGCAAATGCTGTTGCAATGAGGAATAACAAGGCGGTTTCTACCAGGAACTGCATAAACAGCTGCACTTTACCCGCCCCTATAATTTTACGCATGCTTATTTCTTTAGCGCGTAGTAAAGAGCGCGCTGTAGAAAGGTTTACGTAATTGATGCAGGCTATAAGCAGTATTACCAGGGATATAATACTAAAAATACGCACCGTTTGGATGCCATGGTCGGTACCATCTGCGTTGTATAAGTGCAGCTTACTGATAGGTAATAGCAGGTAATCGGCATCGGTATCTTCGGCGCGGTGCTTAAGATGTATTTTATTTAAATCGGCCGAGAGCTTTTTTAACGATGCGCCCGGGTTTAACTTAACGTAGGTTTGATAACTGTAGTTGTTAAAATTGGTATTTACGTCTGTCTTATTGCGTAACAGTATGAATTTAACATGGTAGCTCATGGGCATTATCATATCAAAATTGATACTGGAGTTTTGCGGGAAATCGTTGATAACGCCACTCACCGTAAAGTTTTCCTGGCCATCGGCAGTAATCACTTTACCAATTGGATTATCGGCACCGAAATATTTTTGTGCTGTTTTTTTGGTAATAACCACAGAGTTATCGCCGGCAAAGGGCGCTGCGGTATTGCCCTGTACCAGTGGGAAATCAAATATCCTGAACATCGACGGGTCGGCAAAGGCTACGGATTGCTCGCCAAAAACTTTATCCTGGTATTTGTATAACGAGAAAAACCAGTTGGGGGCAATGCGCGCCTGGTCCTGCACGTCGGTAAGCTCCTGTTTAGCCAGCGGGCCTATAGGGGCTACCGTATTTTGCCATATCTGTTTACTGGCTCCTGTACCGCCAAAAAGTTCTACGCGATAAATATTGTCGGCATTTTTGTGGAAGTTATCGAAACTTAACTCGTCCTGCACCCAAAGTAGTATTAATATACCAATAGCCAACCCGGCAGTAAGCCCGGCGATATTGATGAATGAATAGAATTTGTTGCGAAATAAATTTCGCCAGGCGGTTTTAAAGTAGTTTTTAAGCATGGCAACAGGATGTTATTGTATTTTTTGTACTTCAAAACTATGCCACGTTTGCAATTTATTGATTAGTAATATCTTACACGTCTTTTCAATGGCCTACCCGTTCGTAAGCGGACGGTTTGCGTGCGGTTGTATTACATTTTCTGTTACCCGGCCGCGCCACGTGCCCACACATACTATTTTCTTTCATCAAGTGCAGACACTTCACGAGACGGAAGGTTAGATGTGCAGATTTCAGATGTGCAGGTGTGCAGATGAAAAGTTCTTGAGCCCCGTTTTTCCATCCGAAATCTGAAATCCCCTCATCTGAAATCTAAAATCTGCACATCCGCAGCCTACTCCACCTTTATCACCTTCGTCCGCTTACTTATCCCATTCTCATTAAAGGCCTCTATCTGGAAATAATAAGGCACGCCTTTCTCCATGCCGTTAAAGTAATACTCGTTTACGTTGTACACCATAATGTTGTTGTACAGCTTATCGGGTGCTATGCCCATGTAAATAGTGTAGCCTACAGCGCCATCTGTTTGGCGCCAGCGCAGCCAGGAGTTTCGGTTCTCTTCTTTTCCGCGCAGCACGATGAGGTTACTAACGGTATCCGGCACCATGCCCGCCCCTTTGCCGAACACCCGGAATCCAGATAAAGCAAACTTGCCGGTGGGCATATGGTAATTGGTTATTTTGAGGTATCGCGCTTTGGCAGGCGTCTTCAGTTCCACGTAATCGTGCGGCACGTCTGTCTTGTTTTGGCGTTTATCTATCAATGGTTTCCAGGTCTTGCCATCGATAGAAGAACTTATTAGGTACTGATGGTACACGCCGTGCGACTTGCCCATGAATGTGGCATCCTGGTCGGCGTAGTTAAGCTGGATGGCGCGTACGGTACTTACCTCGCCCAGGTCGGTTTGCATCCACTCGCCTTTGTTGGCAGTTTTAGCGCTCCAGTAGGTTTTGATATCCTCATCAACCGCCAGGTTGGGCACATACGCGCCAAGGGTTGACGATACCTGCACGGGCTTGTTGTAGTTCAGCAGCATCCAGCCGGTAAAATTGCTATTCAGATGGTCTTCCTTACCTGCGGATAGATAGTGCGGATAATCGCCATAGGCGGTGTTGGCGTACAGCGTGCCGTCGTTATCGAAACCGGCCGGCCAGAAGCCTATGCGCCGTTCGAAGTTATTCTTCACATCTATCACCATGGTGCTGATGTGCCAGTAATTGCCCCATTTATCGGCCCAGGTTGCGCCATGGCCCGCGCCTTTGGCAAAGCCGCCCGGTTTGTAGCTGAAAGGATTGTGGCTTTGGTATTTGAAGGGGCCAAGCGGTTTATCGCCCACGTAAACGCCGTCGCCATAGCCTTTGCCTTCGGTACCTGGCGCGCCGTATTGCAGGTAATATTTGCCGTTGTGCTTGTTCATCCAGCTGCCCTCCATAAAACCCGTGAGGAAAACATTATCGTTGTTCTCGCCGAAGCGCTCCCAGCCGTGCTGCTCCCAATTGAGTTTTATCATCTCCTTTTTCGGGCCGATAGGTTCGAAGGTTTTGCGGTCTAACTCCTGCCCGTACAACGGCAAAGTGTTGCTGCTGCCGTGGTAAATGTAAACGCGACCGTCATCATCGGCAAACATGCCCGGGTCCCATGCCCCCACCTGAAAGTAGTCTTTCGCGGCTTTCCATGTATCGTGGGTGGGGTCGGTACTCATCCACAGGGTAAAATCTTTATTATAGGTAGAGCCGATAACCAGCAGGGTATCGCCTAGCACCAGCGTAGCAGGCGCGCAAAGCTCATCGCCTTTTACCTGGTTGTAGGGCCGTACGAATTTACGCGGAACGAAGGTCCAGTGCAACATATCCGGCCCCCACCAATAACCAAACTGGTTGGTGCTGAAGAGGTAGTAATTGCCCTTAAAAAACGTCATGGTTGGATCGGCAGTGGCGCGGTGTTTGCCCCAGGCCGCAAAGCTTTCGAAAGGCGTGTAGCCGTAATCGAGGTTGAGTGGATTGCAATAAGTGAGGCGTTTTGTTTGTGCGGATGCAGTGAACGCGATAAAACAAAATAGTGCTGCCAACCATAAACGATGTGCGATTTTCATAGGCGGGATGTAATTGGTTAGGCCAAATATATGGATTGTTGAGATTCCTTCGGTAGAGACGCAATATTTTGCGTCTCCGCATGCAAATCCGTTATCATCATACGGGAGACGCAAAATATTGCGTCTCTACGGGTAACAAAAAAACCGCCGCCCATTCTTTTTAAAATTAAAAAAGGAGCGCCGGTAAACCGGGCCCCTTTCTCAGAGATTTAGTTGATTATGAATTATTGTACGATAAGCGTTGCTATGGAATGCGGTTCGGCAGTGGTTTTGGCGGCTTTGCCTTTTATCCACAAGCTGTATTCGATTCTTTCGTCGGTGCGGTTCATTACCACAACGGCCAGTTTACCATCCGGGTTCATGTACGCGGTGGTCAACAATTTATCCCTGCTGGCAGCCGCTGCTACGCGCTTTGCGCCGGGATGTATGAATTTGGAGAAATGCCCCATGTAATAGTATGAGTTGGTGTAAATCAACTCCCCGGTGCGGGTATCGGCGTGAATCGGCGCAAAGCAAAAGTTGCCTACATGGTTCGGCCCGCCTTTTTCGTCGAGCAGCACGTTCCAGTCTGTCCACCCTACGGTGCCGGCATTGAAATCGTTTATCATGGATAGGCCGTACCGTTCGCCAAGCGACCAATCGCCGAGGCGATTAAAGTCGAATTTCTCTACGCAACCTTCAGTAAAAATCAAATTCTTATCAGGGAAAGCAGCATGCGTTAAACGCGTGTTCTCGAAGTTTTGGCCGGCTCCTGTCCAGGTTTCGTACCAGTGGAAACCTATGCCCCAGATGTATTTGGCGGCAGCGGGGTCTTCTAATATGGTGCTGGCCTGCTGGTAAAGCAAATCGCGATTATGATCCCAAACGATGAGTTTCTTGCCAGCCATGCCGCCTTTAACTAATGTTGGACCGAGGAAGTTCTTTACGAAATCGCGCTGTTCCTCAGCGGTGTACTTGCAGCTTTCCCAGCTTTGCGTAGCCATCGGCTCATTCTGTACCGACAGGCCCCACACCGGGATGCCCAATTTTTCGTAGGCATTGATGAATTTTACATAGAAGTTGGCCCAGCTCTGCGCAAACTCTTTTTTCAGCTTGCCGCCGTGCAATACATCGTCATTATCTTTCATGAAAGCCGGCGGGCTCCAGGGCGAAACGAATAGCGTCAGTTTCCCGCCGGCGGCTTTGGTAGCCTCTTTAATAAATGGTATGCGGTATTTCTTGTCGTGGCTGATATCGAAGGTGCGCAGGCCCTTATCGTTATCAGATACATAGCTGTAGCTGCCGCTGCTAAAATCGCAGCTTTGTATATTGGTACGCGCCAGGGTATAACCAATGCCGATGTTCTTATCGAAATAGGCAGCTAAAAACTCCTGTTGCTTATCTTTCGGCAGCTTATAAAAGGTTTCGGCGCTGGCGTCTGTTAGCGCTCCACCTATGCCCAGCATGGTTTGGAATGTTTTGGTAGGGTCTACAAATACCAGTGTTTCGGTTTCGGGCGGCTGGGGACTATCTGTAAAGGTTAATGTGCCCGCAGGCGCAAGCCTTTTGTTGCCTTCTTTCTCGGTTACGAATACTTTTACCGTTTTATTGGCTGCAGAATAAAGCTTTTTTGGCTTCACTGTCGACTGGCAAAATGCCGCCGCCGCTATGCATATAAAACCTATTGATAAAAGTGTTTTCTTCATTATTAAGCCGGGAAAGGTTAATGGTATTTGTTTACGGAGCCAAATCTATTAAAGTTTCGCTGAAATAAACAAGGGAAAATTACATAAATAACTGATATTTAGTTATTTATGTAATTTTTGATACGCTTTGATACCAAGCAATTAAAATGTAAAAGAGCTAGTAATCAACCCTTTCCATCCTCTGGGCGGAAAAGTGATTTGAATATTTATACGCCTTAGTCGCAAGGGCATTATTTATCAACAATACGCTTGCCGGTACCCATCCATTCGATGGCATCGAGGATTAGCTTATCTTCGATAGGGTTGCCTAGGGTGTGCGAGAGGTCCTTGTTGGTTTTGCCCTCGTAATCGATATCGTTGTGGCCCATATTGAGGTATATCATTTTGTAGTTGCGATTGGTCCATACTACAGGGTAGTAGCCGCTGTGCCATATCTCGTTTTGCTTTGGCCCCGTGCCCAACGGGAAACTGGTTGAGTCTATCGACATCAGTATCCGTATGTCAGGGTTCTTGCGGAGATCTTTCTCCCATCGGTACCATTCGTTGGGCGAAGCCTTAAAGGTTTTGGGCATGTGTTTGGTGGCGGGGTGCTTGCTGTCTTCCACCCTCAGGATAGCCGATGTAGGCCGCCAGGTATTGCTGCCATATTGCCCCGAGCCCAGGAACTCGTTGTGGTACCAATCCCAATCCGCATTGAAATCCGACGGCGTAAGCGCAAAGGCCGAAAAATGGAAGCCCATCCAGCCGCCGCCGTTGCGCATGTATTTTTCGAAAGCTGCACGTTGGGCGGAGTCCTCGGGGCGGGTATCTAAAAACAATACTACTTTGTATTTGGCCAGGAAGGCCTCGTTCAGGTTGCTCCAGTTGCTGGTAGAATCGTACCCGAAGTTGTATTTGGCCGCCATCAGCGGGAACCATTTATTGGCCTCGTGCACGAAACTGATATGTGCCTGGTCGTTTTTGGCGGTGTAAAAGGCGATGACGCTGAAACGGGGCTTATTTTGGGCATGCAAACTGCCTGCTATGCACAGGCACAGCAGTGCGATTGCAAATATTTTTAGGGTGATTGATTGACGCATGTTGTTGGGTTAATGGTAACAAAATCGAAAAAATGCCGCTCGCAGAGTTTACTCACCCCGACATCGCTATCGCTTGTCGACCCTCTCTGCTTCGCAAAGAGGGTGGGGAAGGCAGGAAAAAAAGAAACTAAAACTCTCTTTGCGGCGCAGGGAGGGTGGTCGAGCAAAGCAAAGACCGGGTGAGTCGACCTGCCACGCGACCATCATTGTTTGCTTCGACCGTTCGCTATCCAGCGCCGCTTACTTCTTAATCTTGACATAAGTTTCCACTATCTCATGATCAATCTTCAGGCTGTCTATCTTCTCGATGCCTTTTTGCACCAGAGTATCGCCTTTGAAGCTCACTTTAAAGTTGAAGAAATGTCCCTCCCACTCGCGGTAGTTGCAGTATTGCAGGTTCTCTGTGTAATCGGCCCCGGTTAGTGCATAGGTGCCCGCGCCCGAATCGAAAATAGGTTTGGTGCCTGCTTTTTTCAAATCGTGCTTAAAGAAAGCGAAGTGGTAGCCGTTTATCACTTTGATCATTTCCTGCTCCTGGCCTTTTTCGGGATAGGTAACCACGGTATCGCCTTTGGTTATCTGCAGGGCTGATACCAGTTTCCAGGTGCCTTGTATGGGTGCAGCAGGCTCTTCGGTTTTCGTGTCGGCAGCGGGTTGTTTGCAGGCGGCAAGGGCCAGCAGCGGGATAAGTAAGAATTTGATTTTCATTTGTTGTGAGATTGAGATTTATTTAGTTGATTAATATTTTGTTCTGTTCTGAACTATGTAAGAGACCACATCATTGAGGAACTTTCTACCACGTCATTGCGAGGCACGAAGCAATCTCTACGCAGGACAGGTGACTTTGCAGATTGCTCTGCTTATCGGGAGATTGCTTCGTTCCTCGCAATGACGTATTCTTATAAATTACAGTACCAATTGCTTAAACAGCCTTTCTATCGTTTCATCCCCATCGATGCAAAACCCCGGGTGTACTTTAGACGTTTGCACCACCGTGCTGCGCGTAGCGGTAAGCCAACGGAAACGAGATGGCGCATCCAGCAAGCCTATCGGTCCGGCATCTTTTCCGCCCATGCATATCTGCTGAAACGAGCGTAAGTTCGCCTCTACCCCTTCTAAATCTATATCCGGGTAAAAGGCCAGCAAGCGTTCCTTATCTACCTGGTACATCATCCGCAGGTATTTGTGTTTGGCGCAATACAATATCACGCCCACGTTCATGAATTCCTCGCGCTCTACCCTGGGCACCACGCGGATAACGGCATACTCAAATAAGTTGCGATCTTGCATGCTGTGCTTCTTTTAGGAATATGTTGGAGTTTGCCAACCGGGCGTTCAAAAACTGCGCGTAAACCTGCCGCTGGTCGTCTTCGGTTTCAAAGCTTCTGTCTACCAGCCAGGCATCAGGCACTATGGATACAATGGCACTGATAACTTCGGGCGTAAGGATGGCTTTGAATTCGGCATCCACCTCAGCCAAAAATTCGGCTTTGCGCAACAGCACGTGGTCTTTGACCTGTACGAAGGGGCGCAGCGCCTGCTCCTGCCAGTTATCCATATTATGGTGGAAGTAAAGGGCGGCGCCATGGTCTATCAGCCAAAGTTCTTTGTGCCACATCAACATATTGGTGTTGCGCGCGGTGCGGTCTACGTTGGTGAGCAAGGCATCCAGCCACACGATTTGTGAAGCAAGTTTAGGATCCACGACAGTCACCGTCGGATCGAATGTAATTGCACCCTGCAGGTAATGCAGGGCCAGGTTAAGGCCAACGCTGAATTTCAGCAGATCCTGTATCTCCTCGTCGGCTTCTGTACGGCCGAAGGCTTCGTCGAGGTTCACGAAGACCAACTCGGGCATCCGGAAACCGAGGGTACGGGCAATTTCACCGCCAATCAATTCAGCAATAAGTGCTTTTGGCCCCTGCCCTGCCCCGCGGAATTTAAGCACGTACAGGAAGCCGTCGTCGGCCTCGGCTATGGCAGGCAGCGAGCCACCCTCGCGCAACGGGGTAACGTAGCGGGTAACATTAACGGTGCGTAATTGAGGTGGGGTAATATTCATAGGTGATTTGGAGGGACTAAGATAAGTCAAGAAATTCTAAAATCTAATCTCTAAATTCTAAAGGGGAGGCAGAATCCTGGAAAAGAAACCCTAAAACCGAAAGTCTAAATTCTAAAATGGGAGAAGAAACGCCAAATCTTGAAATATAGCCCATCCTTTGTTTACATTAGCTTTGTAATTTTTTTCTTTAGATTTTAGACATTAGATTTTAGGATTTCCTCAACTTATGGAATGGATTAAACAACCCTGGCCCTGGTACATCGCCGGCCCGCTTATTGGCCTAATCGTCCCGGCGTTGCTATTGCTCGGCAATAAAGCTTTCGGTATATCCTCGTCGCTGCGGCATATCTGCGCGGCTTGCCTGCCTGCGGGCATCCCTTTTTTTAAATATGATTGGAAAAAGGAAAGCTGGAATCTGTTTTTTGTGGCAGGGATAATGCTGGGCGCCTTTGTAGCCGTGCATTACTTATCTAACTCTGCCCCTGTTGCCATCAACCCTGCAACCACTGCATTGTTGCAAAAACAAGGCGTGAAGGATTTTAGCGGATTGTTGCCACAGGATATGTTTAGCTTCAGTCAGCTGCTTACGCTGCGCGGATTGGTGTTTATGGTGTTGGGCGGCTTTTTGGTGGGCTTCGGTACACGGTACGCCGGGGGCTGCACTTCGGGGCATGCCATTATGGGGATATCATCGCTGCAATGGCCGTCCCTGGTGGCCACCTGCTGCTTTATGGCGGGCGGTTTCATCATGGTATGGTTTATACTCCCTCATCTGTTAGCCTTATGAAAAACCTCAAATTCCTGGCCCTTGGCCTGCTATTCGGTGTTATACTGATCAAATCCGAAGTGGTATCGTGGTTCCGTATACAAGAGATGTTCCATATGCAGGCCTTCCATATGTACGGCATCATCGGCAGTGCCATCGTAGTAGCTATGATTTCTATCCTGCTCATTAAACGCTTCAATATTAAAACCATCAGCGGCGAGCCGGTTATCATCCCTCAAAAAACTTTTCATTGGGGTAATGTGTACGGCGGATTGATATTCGGCTTTGGCTGGGCCATCACCGGTGCGTGCCCCGGCCCGCTTTTTGCGCAGATAGGCGGCGGCTTCGCGGTGGTATTGGTTACCTTGTTTAGTGCTATTGCAGGTACCTGGGTATATGGCTTATTGCGCGATAAACTACCTCACTAAATAAACCCTAAAAGGGAAAACCTAAACGCTAAAGGAAAAGAAATCCTAAAACCGAAAGTCTAAATCCTAAAGTGGGGGAAGAAACTCATCCACAAAAAAAAGCGGACGGCCCCAATCGGACCGCCCGCTACACATAAATCAACCCATCTAATCGTTCTCTTATCCTTGTTTTGGCGTAGCTACGCTATCTCTTTTTGCTTTGTGATGTTCTTTCATCTGGGCTTTAAGGTCGGCATATGTTTTCTGCTGATCGGCTGTTAAAATAGCCTGCAATTGCTTGTCGGTATCTTGCCTTAATGCTTTAAACGCAGCGTGGTTTGCCTTACGGTCGCCGGGGTTTTTAGCCTTCAGACTATCAAGCTGTGCTGCGCGTGCCACGAATATCGCCTTCACCTTAGCCGATTGGCCTTCATCAAGATTTAGTTTCTTTTGCAGCATACCGGTCATGCGCTCAGCACGTTTGGCGGGGTTCTTCATATCGCCCCTGCGGTTGTGTGCCATAAATCCACGGCGGCCGCCTTTGAATTTCTCTTTCATCTGCGCTTTAAACTCGCTGTAGGTCTTGTTCTGGTCAGCAGTGAAAACGGCGGCAAGCTGGCCATCGGTTTTTTGCAGCTGGGCTTTAAAAGCCTCGCGGTTGGCCTTTTTATCGCCGGCTTTATTGGCCTTCAGGCTGTCCATTTGCGTAGCCTGCGCCAAAAGGATATCCTTTACTTTGGCGGTTTGGTCGGCACTCAGGTTCAGTTTCTTTTGCAGCATATCGCTTACATGCTGCGCCCTTTGCTGAGGGTTGTGGTGTTGCCTGCCTTTGTTTTGCGCCTGGGCTAAAACGCTTATGCCCAGCACCATGGTTATCATCAATAATATCTTTTTCATGTTTTTTATTGTTATTTGTAAGGATAGACGGGGGCGGCGAAGGATAGTTTAACGGTACGATAGCTAATAAACTGCCTACAGCGGAAATGCACAAGGATGTTACAAAAGGGGCGATTGAGTTAACACGAATTGAGCAGATTAAGACGAATTTCACGAATGTTAGGAGGGTTACCGGCGAGTTATGTTTTTACCCGGCTTGCCGCATTTGCCCCGATAAATAGCCGCTTTTACACCCTGCTATACCGGATATTCCTGCTCATATTTGTATATCAAAAACCAGATTATGGAAATCATCGGCAACAAATTCAGGGTCAGCTTCGGTATGGCTGAGGCCGTGCTGCACATCGAGAGCGAAACACAGCTCACCTTTATCATCACCGAGAAAGGCGGCGAGAGGGTGGATATTGTAGAAACCGTACAAACCAAAATGACGGAACTGCGCCCGCAGCTATACCTGCTTACCTGGCAGGAAGCCAGCGGCACCACCGTAACGCAGGTTCACGATTATGAGAACGAGACAATTTATTCCAATTGGACGTCCCGCGACGGGGAGTTTACGAATATTAAGGGGACGCTGGTCAAAATCTGAAAGGCGTTCTCCTAGTCAAAATTTTTGCGACTGAAATCAATAAAGAAATAAGTGTGTACAGCGAAGAAGGGAATATTAGAAATCAAAAACTGGCCCGCTGTTTTCAGCGAACCGGATGAGTATGTGGCAACGGTAACAAGCAATGCAGCCACCAGCGGTACGCCATAGTAACTTACAAAGCGATAAAAATCATTATGCTTGATTTGGGGATACAGGTTCAGGAAAACCGTTGTGGAACCGATGGTGAGTACGAGCGACCAAAAAACACCTGCCACAGCAAACAGGAAAACCTCCTGATTTGCTTCCAATCCGTCGGACTCCTTTGAGAAAGCAATTTGAATAAGCAGGAATGCAAGGAATGCGCTGGCGAGGAAGGTGTATAACAGCGATTTCCATAAATACTTTTTCATCCCGGGCATAAGGTTGAATATACGACTAAAATTTATAATCAATAACCCATAATTGCCTAAAGGATTTTAATATCTTTAAACGCTAGCCTGTATAGATGAACCTTATTATCGCCTATATATTTTATAGAATTGGCCGCAAACGGGTAATCGGCGGCTTTAACGCTTTCCTGTGGGGACTTCTGCTATGGCCGATAGGGATTTTCATCGTCCCGAACTCCCGCCGGCTAGATGATGAGGCCGCGAACGAAGCATTAATCAAACAGTTCAGCAGAAACCAAGCTTAATCAAGCCCGCCTATGTATTTATTTAATGTAAGCAGGTTCTGCAAGGCATCGCCCATGGTGTTATTGAAATACGTATAAACCGTTTTGCCTTCCTCGCGCCAATCGTTTATGTAGCCGGCGTATTCGGACAATATATCATCGCCATAGCTGCCGCGGTAACCGCCGCCCGGGCCATGGAAACGCAGGTAAACGAAGGCTGCATCCTGCTCCAGCATGGGCGGGGCCGATTTGGGCATATCGTGCAATACCACGACCATCCTCAATCGTTCCAAAAGTGCATAAATATCTTCGCGATACCAGGTATTGCTACGGAATTCTACCGCAACGTGCCAGCCGTCGGTGTTGGCGGCGTTTATATCCTGCAGCAACTTTTCCATTTGCTGCCTGTTGGCAATGGTTATGCTCGCCGGGAATTGCACCAGCAGGCTGCCCTTTTTATCGCCGGCCTGGCCAATTACCTGCATAAAGCGGGCAATATCTTCGGGCTTAAAGGTAAGGCCTTTGTTATGGGTTATCTCCCGCCAAAGCTTAAAGGTAAATTTGAAGGTAGCTGGTACACTATCCGCCCATTTACGAACGGTAGCCGCCGTGGGTACTTTGTAAAAAGAGCTATTTATTTCGATGCTATCGAACAGCGAAGCGTAGTACTCGAGGCGGCTCTTATCCTGAAAGGCCGGCGGATAAGCTAATTTGTTGGGGACGGGCAAGACCAAGCCACTGGTACCCGAATAGAAATTGCCCTTTGCATCCATTTAGGGTTAATGGATGCATGACGGGTTTTGTTTGAATAGACACTAATTTCACGAATTGAGTGACCACTAATTCATGCCCATTTATTTACAATAGTTTCTTGCACTTGGTAATCAGCTCGGTGCCGTCGTAGATGAGCAGGTCGCCGTCTTTGGCTATCTCGTAGCTTTCGCCGGGGCGTTCTACGCTGGTGTATTTATCGCCGTCTTTTTTCAGTTCGGATGCCGATGGGCTGATGGGCGGGGTATCGTTCAGTTTGAGTTTAGTACCTACGAAAGTGATGGCCTGTATATAGGTTTTATCGCCGCTGGTAATTAGTTCGTAAGCTATCTGCTCGCCTTTATCGGAGTGGATGGCGGCATCGTGCCAGGCACCTATCAGCGTGCCGGTAGCCGGTGCTGCGGGTTTGGCCGTGGTGGCTGGACTATCTGTTTTTGGGGAAGTAGTTTTGGCAGAATTATTACAGGCCAGAGCCGTCAGGCTCAAAAAAGCAGATATGATAATGATGCGGGTAGTGTTCATCCGCCAAAAGTACAAAACAGGACCGTTGATTCGAATGATTAAATGATTTCGTTGATTTCTGAACCTTGATTTTCTTTTTGTCTGAACCATGATTCATAGGATTCTTTGATTTCCTTGATTGCTTTAACTGCCATTAATCGCTTCAATCTTCTTGCCTATCACCTGTTTATCCACCTGCGTTTTGGCGAGCTTCAAGGCTTTATTTAAATTTTCGAGGGCTTTCTCTCTGTCGATAGTTGAGTACAATTCGCCAAGGAGGGTAAAATAATAGGGGTTGGTGATGAGTTGTAGTTTTTCCGCTTCGATGATGGCGGCAGCATTGCCTTTTACTTTGGCCAGGGCATAGGTGCGGTTAAGCGCCGCAATGGGCGAATACTCCAGCACCAGCAGGTGGTTGAACAACTGTAATATGCTTTCCCATTTCTCCGTGGTATCTTCCTTGATGGTGTGCCAGTAAGCAATATTTGCCTCCAGGTGGTAGCGCGAGAGGCTGCTGCCGGTGGCCGATAGTTTGAGGTGAAATGCGCCCTTGCCGATCAGTTCGCGGTTCCAAAGCAATTCATCCTGATCCTGGTAAAGTATCATTTGGCCGTTATCGCCCGTGCGGGCCTCAAAGCGGGAGGCATGGAAACACATCAGCGCGAACAGTGCATTCACCTCGGGCAGGTTGGTTGGCGCATAGGCTATCAGCATATAGGTTAAGCGCATGGCCTCCAGGCAAAGGTCGTTACGCAGCACGGCGTCCTGGCTTTCGGAGTAATAGCCCTCGTTGAACAACAGATAAAGGGTAGCAAGCACCGGCTGCAGTCTGCCGTGCAGTTGGCTTTCGGGCGGGAAGGCAATAGGCACCTTCTCGGCACGCAGTTTTTCCTTGGCTCGGTACAGGCGTTTATTGATGGTTTCCTTATTGCTTAAGAAGGCCGTGGCAATTTCATCTATCCCGAAGCCGCAGAGGATGCGAAGGGCCAGGCCAATTTGCGCTTCGGGCGGTATGGCTGGGTGGCAAACTGCAAAAAGCATTTGCAGCTGGCTATCGGCTATGTTTTGGGGCGATAGGTCAATTTCCGGCTCGTAACCTTCAGAGGTATGGGCCTTGATAAACGGACTAACCTTACTATCGAACACATCGCTCCGCGCCAGCATATTACGGGCCTTGTTCTTGGCCACGGTGTAAAGCCAGGCAGTAGGGTTTTCGGGCAGGCCCTTATAGGGCCACGTTTCCATCGCCGCCAAAAAGGTTTCGCTCGCAACATCCTCGGCAATGCTCACATTCTCTATGCCGAATAGCTTGCACAGCACCGCCGTTATCTTGCGGTGCTCGGTACGGAACAGATGTGGGATGATTTCGGGCTGCATGGTAGATTTCTGAATCAGAATTTACAGGATTATAGCATGAACAGAATTTAAAGAACCAGGATTGAACATTATATTGCCATTTGCCTTTATATTTTATTCTGAAAATCCCTTAATCCTGTAAATTCTGATTCAGACATATTAATGTACCCCATCATTCTTAGCTACCTGCCGCACCTCAACGGTATTGCCTTCGCCCTGCAAAACGGGGCAGCCTTTGGCAAACTCAACCGCTTCTTCAACGCTTTCGGCTTTAACGGTAATAAAACCGCCTATCGTTTCTTTGATATCGCCGAAAGGACCATTGGTTACCACGCCGTTGTGGCCCACCACGCGCGCATCGGCAAGGGGGATGCCCGTACCGCTCAGGAATTTATTTTGCGCCGCAATGGTGCCTATCCAATCCATGGTTTGTTTCATCCAGGCCTGCATCTGCTCGGGCGATGCAATCTTAGAACCATCCTCGTGCCTGAAAATCAAAATGTACTCATTCATGATGTTAAATTTAATAGTTATTTGGATAATTGTTTATACCCCAATAACAAGCAGGCTTTTGATAATTGGACAAGGCGGAACCGGGATTTTTACGATTTTACTGATTACACTGATTTTGACTTGCAAAGGGGGCTAATTTTCCACCTTTAATCACTAATAAGGGCGTTGCCTGCGGCCCGGGTTATTTGCTCATACGCGCACATGGCCTTAGGCGCGGGCTCCCCACTGCCGTGGGGACTATTACCCCTAACGCGGAGGAGCGGGATAATATCCCTCATCCCCCACAAAAAAGCCCGGCCACCACTCCTGGTAACCGGGCATAAAAAATCCTGATACACTAAAACATCGGCTCTTTAAGGTTTACCGGGGCCTTGGGGCTGAACAGGGTTTGATACGCTGTCCCTGTCTATGTGGTAATTGTTGTCGTTGTTGTTATTATTGTCGTTGTTGTTATTATTGTCGTTGTTATTATTGTTTTTGTAATTCCATTGGAAAGCTTTCATCTGCTTGCGAAATTCCTCCATCTTCTTTTTAAAGGCCGGTGATTGAGTGTAAGCCCTCATCCTGGCGGCGGCATCCTGCATTTGCTTCTTCATGCGCAAAAACTCTGGGTTATTGCTATAAGCGCGCATTTGGTCGCTTAGCTTGCGCATCTGCTCCTGCTGAAGTTTCATTTGGGGGTTATCAAATGCCCTGCGCATGCTATCGCCCATCTGGCGCATCCTGTCTCTTGAGGCTACAAAATCTGCCGATTGGTAAAAGCCGCGCATTTTTTCGCCGAGCATTTTCATTTCTTCGGTGTCCTTTTTTATCTGGGCGGGCAGATTGGCCTGCAATTCTTCCTGGTATTTTTTGTAGTTCAGGTCGTGGTCATCGTTATAGTCGCTGGTAATGTTATACTTCTTTTTCAGCCTGGCGTTCATATCCTTAAACCCGGGCGAGTTAAAGTAAGTCTCGATATTTTTGCCCAGTACTTCCATTTGCTTGCCGTACTGTTCTACATCTTTGTTGTGGCCGTATTTGCGGTCAAAATCTGCGCTTATGCGTTGCTGGTCGGCGGTGAGGGCCTTCATTTGGTCGTTATTATAAAAGGCATCTATCTCGTGGCCACGTTTCTCCAGCTCCTGGGTAAGTGCCTTAAATTCCGGGCTATCGTAATACTTGCTGAAGGCCTGGCTTTGCTTATCCAGTTCGGCACCCAGGCGGCGCAGTTCGGGGTCGTCAAAACCATTATTAAACATAAAGTTATCTTGATCCAGACGTACTTTGTCTTTATAAAGTTTGGTTACTTTTTGTTTTGCGGGTTTGGCCTTAACGGCTTTTTTACGGGTAGTATCGGCAAACAGGGTGTTGATAATTTCGCGGGGCGCTACCGGTTTAACGGTAATCTTTCCGTCTTTAATTTCGGGGTTAAGCCAGGCAATGCTGCTTAAGCTGCCGGCTAAAAGTAATATGGCAAGCACCAAATGGCGTATGTTGCCTATTTTTTGTTGGGTTTTCATGATGCGTTCAATTCGGGTTAATAAAAAGTGTTTGTTGGTGCTGGCGGCCAGCGCCAACTGCAGGTTGGTATGCCTGCTTTCTTCAAGCTTTAGCAAAGCACGGGCGTACACCAGCGGGTTGTTGGTGGTTTGCACCACCAGGTCGTCGCAGCAGTTTTCGCGCTCGGCGCTTATCAAACGGCTAATCATTTGGGCAAAAGGATTAAAGAACAATAAGGAATTGATCACCTGCTGCAGCAGGTTTACCAAATAATCGTTCCGTTTGATGTGGGCAAGTTCGTGCAGTAGTATGGCTTCCGTTTCGGCAACGGAAAGGTTGGCAGATAAGGAAATGGGTAAAAGGATTATAGGCTTTAGGTAACCTATCATGCAGGGTACATCAACCAGCGAGCTGAAATTTACCCTTACATAGCGGCGGATATCCAGCCTTTCAGAAAATTCGTCAACCAGCCATTGCATGTCGCCCGCCGGCAACAATGCTTTTTTGATGCGTAGCAGTTTTACCCTGCAATAGCTAAGCTTAAACAGGTTTACGGCCAGGCCTGCCAGGTACAGGATAGTAACATAGGGCAAATAACCTGCTATAACATAATAGTACCTGTCTGCCGGTGCCGTAAAGGGCGACAGCTGGTTTACCAGGCCCACCTGCGGCGCAAAGGCCGCTACGGTTGGCTTTACGGGATGCCAGTTAAAGTTGCCCGCCTCGTTGAACAGGGTTACCATAAACCAGGCCGCTATGCCCAGCATGGCCACAGCAGCCATGTTGTATTTTTTTACGGCTGATAAAGATGGCGAGGCACTGAATACCACGCGCAGCAGGAACCATATCAACAAACCCTGCCACAGCGAATGCAAAATGGCAATACCTAAAACCTGGCTGATGTTATAAAACAAGCTTTGCATACTATGTTATTTAAATTCTAAAATCTAAGGCCTAAATAGTAAATCCTAAATGCTAAAAACGAAATCCTAAAAGCTGAGAAAGCATCTTCCTTCTTCTTGATTCTTACCTCTTGATTCTTGGTTCTACTTTCCGTCCTCAAACTGATCTAAAAAGTTCTTGATGGCGTCGATCTCGTCCTTAGAGGCGCGGTGCTGCCCTAGGGCTTGTATAACCAAATCGCTGGTAGAGCCCTTGAACACGGTGGATATGATCTTATCCAGCGCGCCCTGCTGCGCCTGTCCGCGGGTTATCAGCGCCTTGTACAAGTGGGTTTTGGCATTGGTATCGCGTTCTACCAAACCTTTCTCGTGCATTATCTGCATCAGCTTGAGGGTTGTGGTGTAGCCCGATTCCTTGTTTTTGGCAAGTTCCTCGTGCACGTCGCGTACTGTGCACTGGCCCTTTTTCCAAATCACCTGTAAAATTTCCAGCTCGCTTTCTGTTGGTTTCAGTTCCATTTTATCCTTATTACGAATTCCTTCGTACAAAGATGTACGATAGTTTTCGTATATGCAAATAGTTTGTAAATTATTTAACAAATTTTAACGGTTGGTGTATTTTTTAACCACACAAAGGTTTTCACAAAGAATCTTTTAATCAGGTGCCAGGCTTAGTGCTCTTTGTGCCAATGGGTTTACAAATCTTAGTGCCCTCTGCGGTTAAATCGCCACACACGCAATCCGTCCCAATCTAATAGACACGCGTTATGACTAAACCGTTACAATTATCCATTTATATTTGCACATGGAAATTTTTGCTTTGGGCGAGGGCTCGTATTCGGTTGATAGTACTAAAAAGTTCATCCCTTTTAACCCGGAGACTGATAACCGGCGCGACCGCCCCGGCTCGCTGTTTATCCACGTGAACCCTTTCCTCATCAAAACCCAAACGGATCTGATTTTGTTGGATGCCGGCCTCGGCTATAAAGATACCCGCGACGAGCTTTTGCTGCACCAGCACATCCGCAACGCCGGTTTCGACCCGGAGGAGGTTACCCTTGTGCTGATGAGCCACTTGCATTACGACCACTCGGGCGGGCTGGTAGTAGAGCGCAACGGCAAACTGGAGCCGAGCTTCCCGGATGCTGAGCACATGATAAACAAACAGGAATGGGAATATGCCTTAACGGGGGCCTCCTCCTCCTATCATAAAGAAATATTCGAGGCGCTTGCCGGCAAGGTGAAAATGACGCTGGTAGAGGGCGAGGGCGAGTTCAGGCCGGGAATTGCTTACGAGCTAAGCGCCGGGCACAGCAAATACCACCAGGTGCTTTGGTTTGATTTAGAAGGCAGCAAAGTATTTTTTGGAGGTGATGAACTACCGGAGCCGGAACAGCTGATCAGGAAATTCGTTGCGAAATATGATTACGACGGGCAGCGCTCGGCAGAATTGCGCATCCAATACGGAAAAAAGGCAGCGGCAGAAGGTTATACCTGTTTATTTTACCATGCAAGGGCCAGTGCCGTTGGCACGGTAAGTTACCAGGATGAGCAGTTTACGGTTACGCCTCTTCTGTAACGCCAAAAAGTTCTTTTATTTTATCTACATTGAGCGGTTTAGAGATAAAATCTTTCACCAGCGGGTAGGAACGCGCCTTGTTGATATCGTTGCTGAAAACGGATGAAGAAATAATAAAAATCTTGCTTTTGCCCAGCGGATCGAGGTTGATGCGCTTGTATTCGTCTAAAAACTCCCAGCCGTTCATAATCGGCATGTTTATATCCAGCAGGATATAATCAGGCAACTGGCTTGGGTCTTTCCGCTGTATCTCTACGAGCTGATCGATCGCAAACCTTCCGTTCAGGCATGCCATGATGTCTGTATTAGTCAAAGCTTTCTTTATCAGTTTAATAGAGATGAAGTTATTGATTTCATCATCATCAACTAATAAAACGCTAACGGTTTTGGTGTTATTAGGGCTCATATATAATCTTTATACGGAAACAAAATAGAAAAGGTTATACTCCTAACCGTTGTAAATTTAAAAAATGCAATCGATTTTATGGCTGCAAAGTAAGTAAAACTTGCCTGCACGCCACATTTTGTTTTGCTCGCAATGTAACAAACTCGTTATAAAACTACACAGCATTCAATATGGCAAACTGGCGTCAAAACTCGTAATCGCGTTCAACCAAACATATCCTCACTTTGTAGCTTTGATACCACTTCTCCCTGCCGTGCTGCTGCGCCAGCTTATGGCGGCTCACGGCCTTCCAGTTTTTTATGGCTTCCAGGCTTGCCCAATACGACACCGTAATGCCGGTTTCGTTACGTGCCGATTCTACGCCGAGGTACCCCTCTTGCTCTGCTGCCAGCCTGCCCATTTCTGCGGCCATGTCGCCGTAGCCATCGTCGCCTGGCGTGCGGATGGAGGTAAAGATTACAGCGTAGTAAGGTACTTGCGGGGTTTGGGCTATCATAAGACGGGTTTTGCCAGGTTGATATCCAAATTTAAGCAAAATGAACACAAATGCAAGTATGGAGGACTACATCAATACTTGCTCGCGGCTTTTATTTTTTTTCCCTGAAATATTTATAAATCTTCACAGCCGACATGATAATGAGGCTGAACAGGATGATACCGATAACGCCATAAATCCAGTTTACAGCGCTTTTAAGCACCACTAAGAAAACGATAGCGAAGAGTATGATGGTTGCCAGTTCGTTCCAGAGGCGGAGTTGTATAGAGGTCCATCTGTAAACGCCTTTGGCCATCTGCTTCATTATTTTCTGGCAAGTGAAGTGGTAGATTATCAAACCCAATACAAAGGCAAGTTTCACGTGCAACCAGGGCATTTTCCAAAGCCCCGGGTTGAGGTGCAGCATGGTTGCCCCCGCCAATATCACCAGGTACATGCTTGGTGTAGCAATGATCCACCAAAGCTTTTTCTCGATGATCTCAAACTGGTCGGAAAGGATGGTGCGTGCCGGCTCGGGTTTATCCTGCGCCTCGCGGTGGTAAATAAACAAACGAACGATGTAAAACAGCCCCGCCATCCAGCAGACTACAAAAATGATGTGTATGGCTAATATGTATTGGTACATGCTATTTACCACGTCATTGCGAGGAACGAAGCAATCTCTTAGCTTGCATTTCGGCTCTGCTTATCGGGAGATTGCTTCGTTCCTCGCAATGACGGTTTGTTATGTTACAATTGCCCTTTCGGGAGCGTGTTTAGTATTTATACTCTTTTATCACCTCTACCGCGTACTTCACATTATCAAAAGGGATATCGGGCATAATGCCGTGGCCCAGGTTGAAGATGAAGCCATTCTCGCCTTTCATACGCTCGAACAGGCGGTGGATGCGTTCTTTGACTACTTTTTTATCGGCATATAAAATATGCGGATCCAGGTTGCCTTGCACAGCAATGCCTTTCGGCAAGCGGTTCTTGATATCCAGCAGGTCTACGTTCCAATCGATCGATATCACATCCGGCTTTGCCTCCGCCATCAGCGGCGCAAATACCGAACTGCCTTTGCAGAAAGATATTACAGGGATGTCCTTACGGTTAAGCTTGCTGATGATCTCTACGATGTAGCGGTGCGAAAACTCGGTATAATCGTCCCAGGATAAGGCCTGCGCCCAGCTATCGAATATCTGCACGGCGTTTACCCCGGCAGCAATCTGCAGGTTAAGGTAATCCGCCGTAACTGTTGCAATTTTGGATAAAAGCTTATGGGCCATCTCCGGCTCATTATGCAGCATCAGCTTGGTCAATTTAAAATCTTTTGACGAACCGCCCTCTACCAGATAGCTCATTACCGTAAACGGCGCGCCCGCAAAGCCTATAAGCGGTATTTTACCGCCCAAACGTTGTTGTATCACTTTAATGGCATCGGCCACATATTGAAGCTTATCGCCAACGTTGATTTGCAAAGCATCGACATCCTTTTGCGTGCGCACCGGGTTGGCAAATTTGGGGCCAACGCCCTGGGTAAAGCTTAGGTCGCCGCCCATAGCTTCGCCGGTAACTAATATATCCGAGAAAAGGATAGCAGCATCTATACCCAACAGGTCAACCGGTAGCATGGTAACATCAGCGGCCAGCTCGGGCGTTTTGCACATCTCCAGAAAAGAGTACTTGTTTTTGATTTCCCAATACTCGGGCATAAAACGGCCTGCCTGGCGCATCATCCACACCGGCGGGCGTTCTGTTTCCTGTGAAAATGCGGCTTTTATAAATAACGAATCTCTCATGTCTTTTGGAGAGTCAAGAATTAAGAGTCAAGAATCAAGACAACTCCTCGTCTTGGTTCTTGATTCTAACCCTCTTGAGTCTATTTTAGTGTTTTCTCAACTCCTGCTCAACGCGTTCAATCACGTCTTTCATTTTGGCAGTAATATTATCTTTATGTTTCTCAGTTAACTGCAGGTAGGCTCGCGCCTTCTCATAGTTACCGTTGCGTACGTTTATATTGGCTACGTGTACCAGGGCAGCCACGTGGTCGTTAGCGCTACGCAGGGGGTATTGGGCCGCAATTTCGTAATGCTGCTCTGCCCCTTCATAGTCTTTTTTTTGCAGGCATATGCCGCCATATATAAACTCGTAGAAGCCGCGCCTCCGCTTGCTTAGCCATTCTGGCCTGCTCACCTCGTTCAGCAGGCGCTCGGCGCCACGGTAATCTTTGTTGTGGAAATGCTTTGCCGCCAGCACTATCGGGCCTTGTTTAAAATAGCCCCACGCCAGCAACACGATGAACATTGCGCACACCGCAGCCAATGAGTATATATGCATGTATAATACCGCCGTAAGCAGTACCACAAAAAGACCGGTGACTAATATGCGTGCCCGTACCGTGAACATGTATTAATGCTGATCTGTAAACTTATAACCTACGCCGCGTATTGAGTGAAAGTAAACCGGGTTTTTAGGATCCGGCTCAAAATACTTACGGAAAGTAAGGATAAAGTTATCGATGGTGCGGGTTGATGGGTACACGTCGTAGTTCCAAACGGTTTCCAGTATCTGCTCGCGCGATACGGCCTCGTTGCGGCGCTCTATCAATAGCTTCAGCAGCATGGTTTCCTTTTTGGTAAGCGGGGTGATGCTCTCATCTCCGTTCACCAACTCGAAAGAATTGAAGTGGATGGTTTTATCGCCGATCTTGTAGCTGTTGAACTCTTTCAGGTCATCGCCTTTAAGACTGCGTTTTACCAAATTGTTTACCCTCAGGATAAGCTCTTCCAGGTTGAAAGGTTTGGTAAGGTAATCATCCGCACCTTTTTTAAGTCCCGATATCTTATCCTCGTTGGTGTTTTTGGCCGTAAGGAACATGATAGGCACCTCCGAGTTCTCGAGCCTGATGGTTTCTGCCACCACAAAGCCATCAATCTCGGGCATCATCACATCCAGTATTACCAGGTTAAAGCGCTCCTCTTTAAAAATCTGGAGGGCTTTTTTACCATTATTTGCTGTAGAAACTTTATAACCTTCCAGCTCCAGGTTCAGCTTGATGGCTTCCAACAAATGCTCTTCGTCTTCGGCCAGTAATATTCTTTTTTTAGCAGGTATCATACTATTAATTTACGTTTATGCAAATACAACTTCAAACACACTGCCGGCGGGGCGGTTATCTTTCACCCTGATGCTGGCCTGGTGTTTGTCTAGCACTTCCTTTACAATATACAAGCCAAGGCCGGTTCCCTTGGTATTTCGGGTATCTTCACTGCCAACACGGTAAAATTTGTCAAAAATGCGTGTTTTTTCACTGTCAGATATTCCGATACCATGATCGGCCACCTGGAAGAATACTTTACCATCCTTCTGAAACAGCTTCACATCTACCGCCATACAAGGCTTCGAATATTTCACGGCGTTCTCTACCAGGTTGGTCACCACCGATGTCAGCGCGAATTTATCGCCGGTTATCTCAATTTTGGGTTCTATTTCGGCGTTGATAATCTGCTGGTTGCAATCGCACTTGGTTATCTGCAGGCGGTTTACAATGCTATCCACCAATACCGAAAGGTTAAATTGTGCTTTTGGAAAAGTGTATGAACTGTTTTCAATTTTTGCGGCCAGCAGCATGTTCTCTACCATGTCGTCCAACCGTTCTACATCGAGCAATGATTTATCAATAAAATCAAGTATCTGGGCCTTGCTCAAATCGCGCTTTTGGATGGTTTGGAGCAATATTTTGATAGATGCAAGCGGCGATTTCAGTTCGTGCGTTACCGAGAGTAAAAAATTCCTCTTTTGCTCCATCAGCTTACGTTCTTTTCTTACAGAAGTGTGCATGTGGTACGCGCCCAATAAAAACACGATGATGAACATCGAACCTTCGCCCATAATCATGGCGAAACGACGGGGCTGCAAGCTCACCAGCATGTACCCCCACCACATCAGTTCCGCAAGGGCGTAAATGATAATGGCATAAAATATAACAAGCGATCTCTTCATTTCAGTTTACAGTTTGCAGTGGGCAGTTTGCAGTCATCAGTTGGCGGTTTGCAGTTGGCAATGTTGTGTTTTTTTTGCGAACTGCCAACTGAGAACTGCCAACTCAAGCGCCGAATACTATATCAAGGCTATCAAAGATAGCGGTTTTTGTTGTTTCCAAATCGGCTATTGTATGTGCCGATGATATAAAGCCTACTTCGTAGCCCGATGGGCCCAAATATATGCCGCGATTGATGAGTTCGCGATGCATAACCTTGAATTTCAACATGCTCGCCGGGTCTATATCGTCTGCAGTACGGATGCTTTCCTTATCCGTAAATGCGAACCAGAATATGGAGCCAATAGTGAATATCTTCAATTCGTACCCCCGTTCGGCAACAAAGTCTTCTACCGACTTTACGAAATCAGCGGTCTTGGCATGAAGCTCCTCGTAAAAACCGGGCTGCAACAATTCGCTCAATTGGGCAATACCCGCAGCCATAGCAACCGGATTGCCGGATAGCGTACCGGCCTGGTAAACCGAGCCAACCGGCGATATATGATCCATTACTTCTGCCGAGGCACCGTAAGCGCCAACCGGCAAGCCTCCACCAATGATCTTACCATAAGTAAGTATATCAGGCTGAATATCGTAGTACGCCGCTGCACCCTCAAAACCGACGCGGAAACCGGAGATTACTTCATCGAACAGCAGCATAGTGCCGTTTTGGGTACAGGTATCGCGCAGGAATTGCAAATACTCTTTGGTTTGCAGCAGCAAGCCGTTGTTAGCCGGGATAGGTTCGATAATCACGACTGCTATCTGGTCTTTAAAATCTTCGAATGCTTTTAGCACTGCGTCTTTATCATTCAATGCCACCACGATAGTTTCATCGGCAAAGGCTTTTGGTACGCCTGCAGATGAGGTTTCGCCAAAAGTTACCAGGCCCGAACCAGCCTTTACCAGCAAAGCATCGGTATGCCCGTGATAGCAGCCCTCGAACTTCAGTATCTTATCGCGCTTGGTATAGCCCCTTGCCAGCCTGATGGCCGACATTACCGCTTCGGTGCCCGAACTTACGAAACGTATTTTTTGGATGTATTTATTATTGCTGAGGATAAGCTCCGCCAGTTCGTTCTCCAATGCCGTTGGTGCGCCGAAGGACATGCCATTCTGCATCACTTCCATCACCTTATTGCGAACTGAAGCATGGTTATGCCCCAAAATAAGCGGCCCCCATGAGCAGCAAAAATCAATAAACTCGTTGCCATCGGCATCCCAAATATGGCTGCCATCGCCTTTTTCGATAAAAAGCGGCGTGCCGTAAACAGATTTAAAGGCCCGCACAGGCGAGTTTACCCCACCGGGGAAATAGGTTTTTGCTTTCTCGTACAGTTCTGCAGATTTTGCTCTGCTGATATCAGGTATGCTCATTTTGTTTTTTCTTATAAACCCCGTCATTGCGAGGCACGAAGCAATCTCTAAGCTTTGCATCGCCGACCTGCTAGTCGGGAGATTATTGATATTTTAATTTTCCTTTAAGGTATCAATGAGCTCCCTTCGGTCGGTTGTCTTCGTTCCTCGCAATGACGCGGTGGTTAGAGGAGGCAAGCTCCTACAGCCACTTATTCAATAACACCTCTTTAGCGTGATACGTTAGTATCGCCGTTGCTCCTGCCCTGCGGATGCTGGTGAGCACCTCCATGGTGGCACGTTGCTCGTTGAGCCAGCCGTTTTGTACTGCGGCTTTTATCATGGCGTATTCGCCACTTACATTGTACGCGGCAACGGGTAGTTCGGTATTATCTTTTATTAGCTTTATTACGTCCAGGTAAGCCAGGGCGGGTTTCACCATCAGAAAATCTGCGCCTTCCAGCTCATCCAGGTTGGCTTCTATCAAAGCTTCACGCTGGTTGGCAGGGTTCATCTGGTAAGTTTTCTTGTCGCCGAATTTTGGTGCCGAATTAAGGGCATCTCTAAACGGACCGTAAAAGGCACTGGCATATTTTGCCGAGTACGACATGATGGATACATTGGTAAAGCCGGCATCATCCAGCGTTTTGCGGATATAGCCTACCCTGCCATCCATCATATCGCTTGGGGCAATGATATCGGCACCGCTGCGAGCGTGGGCCAGGGCCATCTTGCCTAAAACCTCCAGCGTTTCGTCATTCAATATCTCACCATTCTCCACAATGCCATCGTGTCCGTCGCTGCTGTAGGGGTCCATCGCTACGTCAGTTATTACGCAAGCCTCCGGGAATTCCTTTTTTACGGCACGGATAGCGCGCAGGTAAAGGCTCTCCTCGCGGTAGCTCTCGGTGGCATATTTATCTTTAAAGTCGTCGTGGATATTTGGGAACAGGTCGAAAGATTTCAGGCCCAGGTTGAGGCAGCTCTCCACCTCGCGCAGCAAATTATCTATCGAATAACGGTAGATGCCGGGCATGGATGCCACTTCGGTCTTTTGATTTTCGCCATCCACAATAAACAGCGGAAATATCAGGTTAGCCGCGCTAACATGCGTTTCCTGCACCATCTGGCGGATAACTTCACTCTTCCGGTTTCTTCTTGGTCGTTGTAACATTATTTATTCATTGGGTCATTGAGTCATTGGGTCATTGCCACCCTTACTAATGACTCAATGAACCAATGACTTAATGATATATTAAATGCCAAACACCGCTTCTGCCAGGCCTATTTCATCCGGGGAGAAGGGCAGCTTATAGCTTACGCCCATTTCTTCGAATTTTTTGCCGGTAGATTTGCCTATGGCTATTACTTTTTGTTGCGGCTGCAGCAGGTTGTCTACAAAGTAGGCTTCCACGTTGCTTGGGCTGGTAAATACCAATACATCTGCACCGGTTGGCTCTACGTGTTCTTCTAAAACGGTTTCGTAAACCGGCAGGTCTATTATTTTTGTTTCTGCCGATAAGCCCTGCTGTATGCTCCTCATAGGGTTATCCGCGCCGGGGAACAGTATGGCCGAGCCATTGGCCACCGCCGCAAAATCTGCAGCCACATCGGCTGTATCGGTGCTTTCGCCCACAAAATCGGCAAAGTGGCCGTTCTTGCGCAGCATATCTTCAGAGCCGGTGCCCATCACCCCAAACTTCACCCCTTTCGGGAAGGTTGGGTTCAACTGGAAAAAGTATTCCACCGCGTTTTTGCTGCTGAAGAAAACCCAATCGATATTCTTGAGGATATAGCTGTCGAACTTGTTGATAGTGCGCACCGTGCGTATGAGCGACCGGGCCTCTATCTCTATCTTATTTTTCTCCAACGCCCTGCGGAAATAGCTCCCCGCAGAAATATCGCGCGAGATGAATACTTTCGATGGAAATTTGCGGTCTTTGGCAAACTTGGCCACGATTTTTTCGGGCAGGCCCTCCAGTGTATCGGTTTCTATAAAAAGTCTGTCGGGGAAGCCTTCGCCATCCTCGGCCTTGCTGGTAAACACCTGGAACTTATCGTTCTCCTTGCGGCAATAAACGCCCAATGGCAAGTGGCAGCCACCGCCAAACAGCTTAAGCACGTTACGTTCTACGGCCAGTTCTGCGGCCACATCGGGGTGATTAAGGTCCTGCAGAGCTTCGTATAATATATGGTCGCGTTCGCGTATCTGTATGGCTAAAACGCCTTGTGCAGGTGCGGGTATAAATTCGGTAGCGCCGATTTCTTCCACATGAAATTCGTCCAGATTGATACCTAAACGGCTTACACCTGCTTTGGCCAGCATAATGGCGTCGTACTTCTCGTCGCGTAGTTTACCTATACGGGTTGGCACATTGCCACGCAGATCTTTAATCTCCAAATCTGGCCGCACGGCTAGTAATTGTGCTTTACGGCGGTTAGATGATGTGCCTACCAATCCGCCAAATTTAACGGATAGCTTTTGGCGCACATCGGTGCAGTCTTTCAACACCAGCAGCAATTCGGCGGGGTCTTCCCTCTCAGAAACTGCGGCAATGATGAGGCCCGGAGGGTTTTCGGTAGGCAGATCCTTATGCGAATGCACGGCAATATCAATAGTGCCGGCCAGCAATTCCTCTTCCAGCTCCTTGGTAAAGAAGCCTTTTCCCTCCAGCTTATCAAAGCTGAGGTTGAGGATGCGGTCGCCCTGGGTTTTTATAATTTTAAGTTCGGCGGATATGTGTATCGCTTCCAGGCTATCTTTCACAAAATTGGCCTGCCATAAAGCTAATTCGCTGCCACGCGTTCCTATAATTATTTTTCTGTCCAAAGGGGTGAATTATTTTAGCTGCAAATTTAATTTTTTATGGGGATGATAAGGAATGCCAATTGCATGAATTGCAACAATATGACCTAATAGAGGTAAAAGGCTAAAGGTAAAAGCCAAAAGGTAGGTGCTCCCGGCAATTAGGCTACGGCTTTTTGTTTTTTCTTCACCATAAGTGTGGCCAAAACAGCAAATAGGGTGTACGGGACTACGTATGTCCAAATAAGCTGCCGGGGTGTTCCGCCCAGTCCGAGAATAAATAATAGTGCAATTGCGGAAAAAAAACTTAAAAACATTAGTGCTAAGGGTAATAGCAAAATCAACCAGCCTTTAAATTTCACATTATTAAAAACCAACACAGTAAAAAAGAGGTACGACAATAATACAGAGAATTTAACAGCCGCTTCTTCTGCTTCACCTTTGTAGTGGACGAATTTTGAAAAATTATTACCCCAATAAAGGGCAAAGCCTATCATTATAATAACATAAGCTAGTATTATTGATAATTTGCCCTTACGTTCAAACATTGCCATCTAATTCAAAGGAAGTTTAGTTGTAAACTTTAGGTTGTAACGCCCGCGATAAATCCTGAGCAGTTTTTCGAAATGATGGGTGGCAATACCAAGGGCACCGATATCAATCTTTGTCTCGTTGCCTGCCAATGTGAAAACAAAGTAGGTTGTGCTGCTTTTGCCATGGCGCACAATGCGGGTATCTTCATTCGATATATCGGCCCAACTGTAAAAAACATTGTCTGTCAGGGCAACGCCATTGTTGCTCAGTATTATCTGCGGGTTGTGGTTTGTTAAATGGCGGTAGCCCATAAAGATAAATACGAGGCCGCCGAGCACGAACACGCATGCAAGTATCGGAGAATCGCCCCCTGTAAAAAAGTATGCGCCGCCACCTGCCATCCCTATGCCGAATAGCAAGGTACCCGTTGCCATAATTTTGGAATAATAGATGCGTGTTTCGGTGGGGATGCTGTAGTCGTCGTGAAAGATGTCGGGTTGCTTGAATTTTTCCTGCAAGGCTGCCCATTTTTCTTTTTGGGTAGCAGAGCGCAGCTCGGTCTTCTCCCAGAAGGCACCGTCGGCCCATATCAGGTTTGCTTTTATGGCGCGCTGTTTTAGTTCGTGTACGTTCCGTACGTTATCAAATGCCCATATGCGCCAACGCGCCGCCATAACCGACCAGTACAACCACGACGATGCAAGCCCTATCACAAAGCTGAAGACGACTAACCAGCCGGGCAAGTTCATCTGCAGGATCAAAAAAATCGTCAGACCAGTGGTGGCAAAAAAAATGAAAACAGATGGATAAGTTATCGTTCGCTTTCCGCGGGCTAAGGCTTCATCAACGGTTACGGTTTCGTACATGGGGATAAGGGTTTTGATGCCCTTAAATATAGGGATGTTTTAAAATATATTGCTGTCGCGAGAATTATGCCCCACTTCGCTTTCTATAAATGCCAATCAGCCTTTCAATTTCTTTCGGGTTAAGATCGAGGTTGGTTATCAACATCCGTTCGCTGCCATTTTTATAATTATAGTTCAAATAGTAATTTGTGGTACCTTTAAAGGATTCTTCGGTTACAGTTTCTTCACTTATTTGTTCCCAATTACAAAAATCAGCATCCGGGGTTTGCATACCTTTATTTGTAAGCAACAGCTGCACTTTCGTGTTGTTTAATTTGCTGTAATTCACGTTCAAAAACACACCAGCCACAACGCACATTAACACACCTAACCCTTTATTTTCGAAGCCCTCTTTAAAAATAAAAAAGTAAATGCCTAATAAAATCCCTCCGCACAATAGGATGTTCTCGAAAATGGGTTTCTTCTTAGAATAATAAATCCTTGTTTCTGCGGGTACCGACGGGTTATGTATAATTGTATTGGGAATGGTAGGTTTCATTTAGCGTAATAAATTATTAAAGCTAATAAAACTTATCGAGACATTGCACTGAGGGCAAAAGCATCCTACCTAATAGATAAAAAGGGTGTTTTTTAAACGTAAGTTGGAAGCTTACATCGCCCACCGCGAGTTATGCTTCGCTAAACTCGCGGTAGCGTTAGAATTAATTACTGTTGATCAATATATCCTTGGCCATAATCATTGGCACGCTGATATATTTCTTCTCCATGTAATTCATCACCTTTTCCAGTATCTCGCGCGATTCTTTATCCAGGCTTTGCACTTCCTCGGCAAATACGGTATTTACGGCGTTGTGGCGTATTTCTTTTATCTTCTCGGGCACCTGGCGCATGGCAAGTTCTATGCGGCGCTGTTTAAGCATTACCAAAAACTCGTTGATGTTTTGCTCGATGATGGTTTCGGCGTGCGATAGTTCGTGGTAACGCTCCTGCAGGTTCTTTTTTGCAACCTCGTTAAGGGAGTGGACCTCTATAAAGTTCACGTCGAATTGCTCCAGCACTTCGGGGGCGGTATCGTTCGGGATAGCCAGATCTACGATGGTCTTCTTGTCGGTATCGCCATTAAGCAACGAAGCGTATATTTCTGTAGTAATAATGGGCTCCACTGCCGAGGTGCAGGTAATAATGGCATCGAAGCCTTTTTTATAGGTCTTCAGGTCTTCCAGTTCGTAAGCGTCGCCGCCCAGGTCATCGGCCAGTTGCTGCGCTTTGGATAGCGTGCGATTAAAAACCGAGAAATTACTGAACTTATGTTTCTGCAGGTATTTAGAAATATTTTTGTTGGTTTCGCCGGCACCGATAATAAGGATACGGGCATTAGCGCATAGTTTCAAATCCTTCAATTTACGGTAAGCTAAAGACACTACCGAGATTGGATTTTTAGAAATATTGGTGTGCGTGTAAACTTCTTTGGCGGTTTTTACAACGCATTCCATAATTAAACGCAACTTATCACCTGTAAGGCCCGCTTTGCGGCCGCTGTCGTAAGCTTTACGTAACTGGGCAAGTATTTCTTTTTCGCCAACAATCAGGCTTTCTAAAGAGCATGAGGTGCGCAACAGGTGTTCCATAGCGGCATGGTCTTCGTATATAGAAGCAGCATCTAAAAAGGTCCCCATCGAGTGGGTACACAGGCCAATGCCCAGGGCATCGATAAACTCATGGGCAAATTCTCTATCCACCTTTTGGGAGGTAGATAATACAAACTCAACACGGTTACAAGTAGCCAGGTAAAATATTTCATCAATACCAAAATTGGCTTTCACCTCCTGGAGCTTACCGGTAAGGTCTTCCTGGCATATTACCAACTTCCCCAATTCCTTCAACTCGATTTGTTTATGCGTAAAAGCTATTACCTTTAGATACTTCAAAGCAGTTTTAAATTTGACCCAACAAAAATAGCATACTGTACAGGATGCAATGTCAAGGCTTTGTCAAACAGAGGTATTTAGAATGCTTATAAATAAAATGAATATTACAAAAAATGGAATATTATTTTATCAATGTTTCTTTTTTATCAATCGCCAGCCTATGAAAATTACAAATATCAAAAAAATAAGCTTAGTGATTGTGGTCATATTTTATTTATTGGCCGGGGCCAACCACTTTTACAACCCACAATCGTATTATCATATAATTCCGCGCTACCTTCCCTACCCAGTAGTATTGAACATTCTGTCGGGCTTTTTTGAAATTTTATTCGCCTTGCTGCTCATATCACCAAAAACAAGGCGGTTTGCAGCCTATAGCATCATTTTGATGCTGCTTGCCTTTTTGCCTGTACATGTTCAGATGGTTATTGATGCGCCCTTTTTATTAGGTACGTTAACCATATCCCCATTGGTTGCCTGGATAAGACTGATAGTTTTGCAGCCTTTGCTTATATGGTGGGCGTGGTGGCATAGGTGTTAGATTTGAGACGTGAGATTTGAGATTTGAGAAAGAATCCATAGGCCATAGCTGAAAAATGATTTAACAACATCCGAATTCGAACATCCGAATTCCGAAATCATCAACAAACATTCCAGCTGAAAAGCCGTTACCCAAAACATATGGATCTGCAAAGTATTGAACTACGTAACCTGGATGTGCAGGATTACCAGGAGCTAAAAAAATCGATGAAATCGGCCTACATGGATATGGACGAGGACTACTGGGATGCCGCATCGATAAAAAAACTGATAAAACTCTTCCCCGAAGGGCAAATCTGCGTAACCGTAAACAACGAAGTAGTAGGCTGTGCGCTATCTATTATGGTTGATTACAGCAAATTTGGCGATACTCACACTTACAAACAAATAACCGGCGACAGCACCTTTAAAACCCATACAGATAAAGGTGACGTGCTTTACGGTATCGACATCTTCGTACACCCAAAATACCGAGGCTTGCGCCTGGCCCGGCGTTTATATGATGCCCGCAAGCAGCTTTGCGAAAACCTCAACCTCAAAAGCATCATAGCCGGGGGCCGCATACCCAACTACCAGAAATTCCAGAACGACCTTACCCCCAAGCAATATATAGATAAGGTAAAGTACAAAGAGATATATGACCCTACCCTATCGTTCCAACTGGCAAACGATTTCCACGTGCGCAAGATACTGCGCAACTACCTGCCCGAGGATAGCCGCTCTAAAGGTTTTGCTACGCTGATAGAGTGGAACAACGTTTATTTTGAAGAGCCAACCACCGCCATCAACAATAAAACCGTTGTGCGCATTGGTTTGGTGCAATGGCAGATGCGCCCTTACAATAATATCAGCGAATTGTTGAAGCATGCGGAATATTTTGTAGATGCCGTTAGCGATTACCAAAGCGATTTCATCCTGTTCCCCGAGTTGTTCAACACACCGCTGATGGCCGAGTACAACCATCTCGACTCTGCCCGCGCCATGCGCGAGCTGGCCCAATACACCCAGCCCATCGTAGAGGCATTCAGCAAACTGGCGGTATCGTACAACGTAAACATTATTGCGGGCAGCATGCCTAAGATAGAGGAAGATTCGCTTTATAACGTATCGTACCTTTTCCGCCGCAATGGCAGCATGGAGGAAACCACCAAGATACACCCCACCCCGTCTGAGATCAGCAGCTGGGGCATGCGCGGCGGCGATGAGGTGATCGCTTTTGATACCGACGCAGGCAAAATTGGCATCCTCATTTGTTACGATGTGGAGTTCCCCGAGCTATCGCGCATTTTGGCCAGCCAGGATATGCAGATACTCTTCGTGCCCTTCCTTACCGATACGCAAAATGGCTACAACCGGGTAAAGTTTTGCGCCCAGGCCCGCGCGGTAGAAAACGAATGCTATGTGGCTATCGCCGGCTGCGTGGGCAACCTGCCCAATGTAAATAACATGGGGATTTCGTACGCACAATCGGCCGTGTTTACGCCGTCGGACTTTGGTTTCCCAACCAATGGTATACAATCAGAAGCTACGCCCAATACCGAAATGATCGTGATAGCCGATGTGGACCTTTCCGTATTGAACGAACTGCACGAGTACGGCAGCGTACAGAATTTGAAAGACCGCCGCACGGATTTGTACAGCATTATGTTTAACGGGAAGAAAGTGTAAGCTTCCCTCGGTTGGAAACCGACGGCAATGAAGGTGGGATTCTGATTTTTATTCAACATATGGCACCAATCCACCTTCATTGCCGTTCCATTCATGGAACGGATGATCAAGCACCCCTAAACAACCGCAAGCTATTTTTATATTGACCATAAATTATTTAAATTTGTTATATGACAAGTTTAACGGTAAAAATCCATAACGAACAGGAAGAGAAGGCGCTGATTGCTTTTTTGGATAGCCTTCATTACGAATATGAGGAAACCGACGACATGGATACAACGGAATACCTCCTATCCTCCGTTGCTATGAAAAACCACCTCGACGAAAGCATACAGCAAGCAAAAGAGGGCAAGGTATCTGCAATTCCACTGGATGACTTGTGGAAATAGTTTACACCGATAAAGCAAAAGCCGATTTAAAATACTGGAAAGAATCAAATAACTTATCCATCCAATCCCGCATTTCCCAACTGATACAATCCATCGGCGAAAATCCTTTTAAAGGGATAGGAAAACCCGAACCGCTAAAGCACCATTTATCCGGTACGTGGTCGCGCCGGATAACCCGCGAACACCGCATGGTTTATATTATTACAAATAATACGGCAACCATCATTTCATTGCGGCATCATTACTAAATTGCGCTCATGATCCGCAAAAACTATTACACCATCCCCGGCGCCAAAGGCAGGGGCATGCTGGCCGATATTACTTTTGATGATGCCAACCCCAAAGCGCCGCTGGTGATATTTGCCCACGGCATACGCGGATTTAAAGATTGGGGCGCGCACAACCTGGTTGCGCAGCATTTTGCCCAAAACGGCTTCCGCTACCTCAAGTTCAACTTCTCGCATAACGGCACCACACTGGATAGGCCTACCGATTTTGCCGACCTTATTGCCTTTAGCGATAACACCTTCAGCATAGAATTGGACGACCTTAAAGCTGTCATCGATTTTGCCTGCGGCGGCTCCTACGTGCCCGCCGTGCGCGAGGTTTACCTCATTGGCCACAGTTTGGGCGGCGGCATCAGCATCGTAAAAACTGCCGAAGATAAACGCATCACCAAACTGGTTACCATGGCGGCAATTTCCAGCTTTTACAACCTTTGGCCCAAACAGGCCGAGGCGCAATGGAAGCTGCAGGGCGTAATGTATATCGTCAATTCGCGCACCAAGCAAAACATGCCTTATAAGGTAAGCCTGCTGAACGATCTGGAGAAGAACCCCGAAAGGCTCGATGTACAGCTAAAGGCAGCCGAAATAAAACAGCCCTGGCTCATCGTTCATGGCGATGAAGACACCAGCGTACCCCTCAGCCATGCCGAAGAACTGCATGCGGCCCAGCCGGCAGCGCAACTGGCGGTTATAAAAGGCGCCGACCATGTGTTCAACGCCAGCCATCCTTACCTGCAACCGGAACTGCCTGCCATGCTATTGCAATTTTGTAACGTTTGTATTGAATTTTTGAAACAATAGGTCAGTTGTTACAATCAATAAGGTAGTTTTTTGCGTTATTGCATTTAAATACCTGTACCTATGAGTATATCCGGATCCCGAAAAAAAGGAAGCAAGTTCATCAACACCATCCCTACCGATTCGGCCGGGTTTGGCAAAATGATCCCCATCCTGCGGGAGTATATGAACAACACGGCGGAGAACACGCCGAAGAAGACCTTAGGCCCATTCAGCACCGATGTATCGGTGTATGATACCCCGCCCAAAAGCGGCCTGCGTATAACCTGGGTGGGGCACTCCAGCCTCATCATCGAAATCGACGGTATCCGCATCCTTACCGACCCGGTTTGGAGCCAGCGCGTATCGTTCTCGCAATCCTTCGGGCCAAAAAGGTTTTACCAGCCACCCATAGCCCTGGCCGATTTGCCTAAGATAGATGTCATCATCTCTTCGCACGACCATTACGACCACTTGGATAAAGCCACCATCAAGTTTTTTGCAGACAAAAGCGTACCGTTCATATGCTCGCTCGGCGTATGCGATTACCTCGAAAGTTGGGGTATAGATAAGGGACTCATCCACGAAGTGGATTGGGGCGATAGCGTAATGATAGGCGACTGCAGCATAACCGCTGCGCCTGCCAGGCATTTCTCGGGCAGGGGTATTACCCACCGCGACGAAACACTGTGGTCGTCATTCGTCATCAAGGGTCCTGTGCATAATATCTATTTCGGGGCCGATTCGGGCTACTCGCCCGATTTCAAGGCCATCGGCGAAACTTTCGGCCCCTTCGACCTGACCATGCTGGAGATTGGCGCCTACGGGCAACACTGGGCCGATATACACATGGGGCCGGATAACGCCTCCAACGCCCATCTCGATTTGAAGGGCGATATCATGATGGGCATCCACTGGGGCACCTTCAACCTGGCGCCACACGCCTGGTACGAACCCGCCGAACGGCTGGTGCAATTAGCGAAGGAAAAGAACATCAAGCTACTCCTCCCCGAACCGGGAAAACCTACGGAGGCTGACGCACCGCTGGTAAGTAACTGGTGGAAAAAGTTCATGAGTTAAGGCCGCAGATGCGGGGAGTTCCGTTAGAAAAACCTGGAAATGCCCTGTATAAACATGTGCAAAAACCTGGAAAAAACTGGACAAAACTGAATTATCGGTTTTGTATTATCATATTATAATACAGATATTTACGCAAAACCAATAACCAAGAGGCATGCGTAATTCTTACCATAAAACCTGGAAGAAAAACCCGCATTTTTTGAAGAAAAACGCCTAATTTATATGAGAAAAATGATGTACGCTGCGCTCATCATCGCGCTGCAATTTGCCTGTATAGTAGTATCTGCACAAACCGTTATCCCCCTTTGGGAAAAAGGCGCACCTGGTTTCGAAAGCCGCCGCAACGAGCCAGAGCAAGCTAAGGATTATTGGGTAAAGAACATCCATAACCCCTCGCTCACGGTTTACGCCCCGCCCGCCGGCACAGCCAACGGTGCCGCTGTAGTGATATGCCCCGGCGGCGGCCATCGCCTGCTGGTTTACAACTCCGAAGGCGTGGCACCGGCCAAATTCTACAACAGCCTGGGCATCACTGTTTTTATATTGAAATACCGCCTGGGCCGCGATACGCTATCGCCCTATAAAATAGAGGTGCACGCCAAGCAGGATGGCTACCGCGCCATGCGCCTGGTACGCAGCCGAGCCGCAGAGTTCGGCATCGACCCTAATCGCATCGGCCTGATGGGTTTCTCGGCCGGCGGCGAAGTGGTGGATATGATAGCCTTCGGCGGATACGACGGTGACCCCAACGCCCCCGACCCGATAGACCGTGCAAATGCCAAACCCAACTTCATCGTTCAGGTGTACCCGGGCCCATCATATGTGCCGGCAACCATCGCCCCTAATGCCCCACCTGCCTTCCTGGTGGCCGCTAATGACGATGCTTGCTGCTCGCTGCCGCTTATCCAGTTGCTGCAACGCTACCGCGAGGCGAAAGTACCTGTAGAACTGCATATGTACGCCCAGGGCGACCACGCCTTTAACATGGGTACCAACCGCAAACTCAAATCCATCAACCATTGGCCCGATAGGTTAGCCGACTGGCTGGAAGACAGCCACATATTGCAACCCGTAAAGGATTTGAAGAAGGTGGTGCATTAGGGAGTTGGAGAAAGTTAGAACAGTTAAGAGGTTAGAACAGTTAAATATTCCGCATCGTTTGTATGTAGACATGTAACGCTTGAACGGGTGGGTTACAACACAAACAGGCGCTGAACACGTAAATGTTAAATTAAAACAACAAATTTTTAAATGTTAAGCTTGATTGACGCTTATACGCTAGAATGGAACCCAATGACGGCAGAAGGGTACAATGAAAGCAAGAATGAAGTTACACTAGTTTTTAATTGTGATATTACGACTGAAAGTAAGGTTAACGAAGTAGTTAAGTACGTTGTGGGGCGTACTTTTTGGTGTTGTCAGAACTTCCCCTCCAAAGCTAAAATTACATTATCTTTTGACATCAGAGGACAAGGTATAATTATAACTAAATCGACTAGATTCAAAGAAAAATTGTTTGAAATATTTGAACCTTTAAATATTGACAACCGAATTTTGATTGATTTTCTTAGATAATATGGCATTGATTAACATACTTGCTAAAAGTGGAAAAACTATTAACTGGAATGTCTTTCTTAAAGATTATTCTACCTTAAATATCTTTGATATTGAAGTTTTTCCTATTCCAAAAGAATTAGGTTTTGATTGTGATAGTGTTGGTTTTAGTATTCATAAGGGGTATTTGGAAAAGGAGGCTGTTATATTGGAAGTAAAACGCTTAATAACATTCTTTCAATTAAGTCCATACAATTTTAAATTTATAGAATTATATGATGGAGTAGAAGTTCACCTTGAGAATGTTATGGTTTTGATTAGTGGCTTGTTACCTGTATCTTAATTTTTAACTTATAACACCACACTAAATTTTAAATACCCTGAATTATTAACAAAAAAATATTAAAACATGAAAAGTTTATTAACCGCCTTACTTGTTTTGTTAACAGGTACTATTTATGCCCAGCATTCACTAGAAAAAATCTGGCAAAGCGACTCTACGCTTAATACGCCCGAATCGGTGTTGTATGACGCAAAGGGTAAAACCCTTTATGTAGCCAATATGGGCGATTCTAAAAAGCAAGGGTCGGGCGGCATCAGTAAAGTGGGGTTAGATGGCAAGATCATCAAAACAGACTGGGTTACCGGGCTTACCGCAGCAAAAGGTATGGGCCTGTATAAGAATTTGCTATACGCTGCCGAATTGACAACTGTAGCCGTAATAGACGTTAATACGGCAACAGTTATTAAACGTATAACGGTTGAAGGCGCTAAGTTTTTGAACGACATTACCATCGATGAAAAGGGCATAATTTACGTAAGCGATTCGCAAACCGGCAGCGTACACCAAATAATTGATGGGCAGGCCAGCGTTTATTTAGAGAACTTGAAAGGCATAAACGGCGTGTTATCTGTAGGCACCGACCTTTACGTACTTACCGACGGCGTTTTACAAAAAGTAGATACCAAAAAAAATGCCACAACACTTGCAAAAGGCATGGAAGGTGGTACCGACGGGATTGTTAAGGTAGGCCCGCAGGAATTTATTGTGACCGGATGGGCAGGCACCATTTATTACGTAAACGCCGACGGATCGACACAAGTGCTATCAGATACCCGCGACAAGAAAATGAGCACCGCAGACCTTGCTTATAACGCCGCAGAAAGGATCATCTACGTGCCTACGTTTGCAAAAAACTCGGTGATTGCGTTTAAGGTGAAATGATTGGAATTTAGCCTTCTTGCCGGATAGTTATGGGTGCCCGAGGGACGGGGGAGCAAACCTTGTCGCTTACGGGTCCGCGCGCCGTGCCGAATATTTTATATTAACCCTAAACCGATGAGCCGAACCGCCAAAATAATTTCAACCTTACTCAGATACCAGGTATTGGCATTTGTACTTGTTGCACTTCCTCATCTCGCCGAAGCGCAAGATGAGGATACTTTTCAGCCGGATAGTATTTATCAGGCCCGCAAAGTAAAAACAATTTATGTCTATGAAAATTCGACTAAGGATCTGGCTAAAGTAATAGAATTGGATACAAACGGGCATAAAGTTAAAATAGCAAATTATTCCGCTTCCTATGACAGGCTTTCCCGAATGCGAAAGAGGATAGATAGTTATGTTCGTTATATATACGATTCGGAAAAGAAACTGATTGAGGTAATTGATTCGAGCAATCGCTCCATGCCCGAAGATCAGACAGACCGTACTTATTTTTTCTACGATACAACCGGTGTTTTGAAGGTTTCAAAATACTATAAAAGAAAATACCTGTATAGCCAAACCGACTACAGTTTTAACCCGCTCAAAGCCATCGAAACCCGAAGGAACGATTCTTTGCTCATTGCTATACGAACAACCGAATACGATAAGGATTTTTATGATAAGCGCTGGTATGGATACGCCTGGGAGCCCACACTTAAACATGGATACACCTTTAAGGGTACCGATACCTTAAGATATGGCTACACCGACCAAAAAGACTTAAGAAAGTTGGAAAACTATACGGAGATCACAAATAGCTTCAATTCAAAAGGCCAATTGGTTTCTGCGTACACCAATCAACGTTTTATGACGGATACCGATGTATGGAGAACGTTTAAGTCGACAGTGATTTATAACTATTATCACAACGGGCTTTTAAAAAGTGTTCGGGGTTATATCCCCGAATATTTTAAATACGAATTCTATAAATGACGATTTCCCAGCATTGACCCGTGCGGCCGGAAGACAGCCATATTTTACAGTCCGAAAAAGGATTTAAAGCAGGTGACGCATTAGGGGGAGTATGTGGGCAAACCGTGAAACGAGGCAATATCAAATAGCAAACCAAAAAGTCACCCCTTTTGATGGGTTGTTTCGTACACCAATTTCACCATTATGTCCTTTTATTATCTGCGAAGATATATACAGGCCAAGCCCTATTCCGGAGTAATTATGTGAGGTGTTCTCTGCCCTAAAGAACCGGTCGAATACGTGATTTATGTTATCCTCAGGTATCCCTATCCCCTGGTCGGTAACACTCAAACTGATCCGGCCATCATCCAACCGCTCAAAATGAAGTTCAACCGGGCTGCCTGCCGGGGAGTATTTAAAAGCCTTCGTTAAAAAATTGCTTAAAACCTGTTCAATCCGGTCATGATCTGCAAGAAGCATCAGCGATTCATCTCCGCGGATGTCTACGCTGTGTTTCCCATCTGCCAATCTGCATTGGTCAACGCATTCAACCACCATTTCCATCAGGTTAAATTCGCTCCTTTTAAGTTCAAGCCTGCCGGCCTGTATCCTTGTCACATCTAATAATTCGTCTATCAGGCTTGTTAATTTATTTATCTGTTTGGATGAACGCTGTACAAAGGGTGCAATACCGTTTAAGTTATCGTTTTGGGAAACCATTCTTTCCAAAACCTGCAAAGATGCTTTAACGGTAGTTATGGGTGTCTTTAGCTCGTGGCTGGCTATACTCATAAATTCATCCTTTTTGGCCATCAATTCCTCGGTGACCCTTATCGATACTTGTTGAAGCCTTACCTCCTCCTCTGCTTTTTTTCGTTCAACTATCTCTGTTTCCAACTCGTCGAGCGTTCGCAAACGATAAATCATCGGCAAAAGTTTATAAAGCGCATATACGGTGAACAGCGAGACGATAGCGGTCAAAAATCTTATCAATGCACTTAGCCTGTAGGCCGGCCACCAAAAAATCAGGGCATCCAATAAATGTGTAGAACCGCACAGCAGTATAAAGGCGATAAAAAGCCAAAGGATTTTTGGAAAAGGAATATCCTTTCGTTTGCTGATAATGCGGAATAACAAAATAGGAATAGCGAAATAGGCAACCCAAATGGCCATATCAGAAATAATATATAACCAACCATGAAATTGTTCCCAATTTCCACAGTGCCACCGGGCAGGCCAATCGGCTGTATCGAACAGCTTTGAAAAAAAGTGCTTCACCTGGCTTAACAGGCTTTCGTTTATTTGGTGCGACGAAATGCTTTTTGGACCACATACTGTACCGCACTTTGCAGGCATATGCGTTAAATCCTTGCTACTTTCCATTACTTAAGCTTAAAAGTATCTTGTTGTATATATACTCCCCGAATGAATGTACAAGCTAACAGAACCGGATCCAGGTATCCGTTATAATGTGGCGAAAAAAATTTGCCGCAGATTGAATCTGATTGGAACCGACAAAATCAATCACTAAAGCTATAAAAAAGCGGATAAAACAATGTTTTTTGTTCAGACAAACTATAAAAAACAAATTGTGGATTAGGTTTTTACCGTGACTACAAAAATGTGCGTTAAGGCGGCCGCCCCCCCAAATACGCCGAAAGAAAGCATGAAAGCCGGCTAAAGGTGCTTACCTTAAAACCGGCTTTCCATTGCCAAAGCAAAGGGTATGCATCTGTACTAATACCCCGGGGCAAAGCAGCTGTGCCAGCCGCCTGCTAATTCTGGTTATTTAACCACAATGGCTTTATTTGCCGAGAACAGGAAAAAGTACATCTTCGCTTCTTTGTTGTCGGCCCAATCCTTTGGGTCATCGGATAGCGATTTTAAGGATACTTTTTGGGTGTACACATAATCGCCTACGCTATCTATGTAGCAATTTGCGTATTCGTCGCCCCAATCTTTGCGTACCTGTGTGGTTTTATCAGCATCATAAGTTACGTTAAAATCGGCCGATACATTACCATCTACCAGCAGCTCTACCCGGTAAGTGGTAACGCCATCGGTATTTTTGCCGTTGTTGGTGATACGTACCTTGGGGTTGCTGCGCCCTTCGTCTTTATAGCTTTTCCAGTCATCGGGCCACGTACCCCAGGTGCCGTTAGTCCTAACATTCTCTTTATAAGCAATACAGCTTATGGTACCTGTTTGCGAAAATGCGGAATATGAAAATGCCGCTACAAAAAACAATAACAAAAGTGCCTTTTTCATTGTGATAATAATTTTAGTTGTGTTAAAATATCAATTAATGGTTTATAAGTATATAGGCTGATTATCAAAGATGTCACTAATTATTTGAAATATATTTATAAAAAATTCGGTGCATAAAATGCATGCTAAAATAAAGTGCGCAATAGCCTGTATTTCCCGGCGAGATGCCCATCCCGGTACTTGCCGAAAGGGCGAAACCGATTTTTCACTGTAAAATGCAGGTTATTTCACTACAATCGCCTTATCGGCAGAGAACAGGAAAAAATACATCTGCGAGTCTTTATTGTCTTTCCAATCGTTAGGGTCGTCTGAGAGGGATTTTAATGATACCTTTTGGGTGTATATATAATCGCCTACCTTATCTACGTAGCAATTTGCATACTCGTCGTTCCAGTCTTTTCGTACCTGCGTGGTTTTATCAGCGTCGTAGGTCACTGAAAAGTCTGCGCTTACCGTCCCATCTACGATTATCTCAACGCGGTAGGTGGTAACGCCATCGTCGTTTTTACCATTATTGGTGATACGTATTTTGGGATTGCTGCGCCCCTCGTCTGAGTAGCTCTTCCATTTGTCGGGCCATGTGCCCCAGGTACCCGATGTCCTGAAGTTTTCCTTATAAGCAATACAGCTTATAGTGCCGGTTTGCGAAAAAGCGGAATACGAAAATGCCGCTACAAAAAATAGTAATAACAGGGCTTTTTTCATCGTCATAAAGTGTTAGCTATGTTAAATATCAGATTATATTTTTATAATACAATAGGCTGATTATCAAAAATGTCAGGATATTTATTGCAAAAAACTAATATTTAATTTGCAATACCGTGTTGTAGGTATTTTTTGGTACGCCTGACCAGCCCTGCACCCGTTTAGGTTGTGCAGAAGGCAAAAAAAAACGGGTAGCCTGGCGCAATGGCCGGGCTACCCGTTTTAAATGCTTTGCAACAGTTTGCTATTTTACGCGCTCAACGTATTCGCCGGTGCGGGTATCTACTTTTATTTTATCGCCCTGGTTTACAAACAGGGGCACTTTTATCTCCACGCCGTTTTCGGTGGTGGCATTTTTCATGGCACCAGATGAAGTATCGCCTTTAACAGCCGGCTCGGTGTACGTAATTTCCAGCTCAACGTGGTTAGGGGCGGTTGCCATAATGGGCTCCTCGCTCTCGAAGGACACGATAACGTTCATACCCTCTTTAAGGAATTTAACCGCCGGGCCGAACAGCGTTTTGGGGATGCTATGCTGATCGTAAGTGGTGTTATCCATTACTACCATATAGTCGCCTTCCTCATACAGGTATTGGAAATCGTTGGTTTCCACGCGGCATATCTCCACCTGCTCGTCGGTGCCCAGCCGTGCTTCAACCGCCCTGCCGGTTTTAATATTGCGGAACTTATCCAGATAAAACGCGCCCCCTTTACCGGGGGTGCGGTGTAAAACCTCGGTAACAATTACCAGTTCGCCGTTGTAGCGTAATATATTCCCTACTTTAACTTCAGATGCCTTTGCCATGTAAATACTATCGTAAATTTTGTGCGCGAAGATAAATTAATTATGTAAAACGCTATCATAAAAACTGTTGGCAGCGCATTAAAAAAAAACCGCACGCGGCAAATGCCGGGCACGGTTATCAGATCAGTTAAAGTAAAAAGCTTTTAGTTTATTGTTTCACACGCTCGCCGGTACACTCAAACATACCCAGCAGGCTGCCCGTAACGTGGTCGTCGTCTTTTTTCTCCATGGTGATGTTTACGTCGTACCCCTGTGTGGTAAAGAAGATGGCGATACCTTTCTCGTTCTTATCCACCTTGGTTACCGGTTCATCTTTCTTGGTTTCGGGGTTTTCCATCGTGCCGGTAAAGGCGCCATCTTTTTCTGTTATGGTGAAAAACATATGCACATCACCATTGGGCGTGCCTTTTATCAAAATATCCCATTTGCCTGCAAAATAAGCCGGTGGGGTAGTTTGCGCCTGCGCCTTTACCGAAATGAATAAGAAAGCCAGCAGCCCGGCCAGAAGTAGTTTAATTTTTTTCATGCTTGTTGTTTTTGAAATTTATGGGTTTTAAAATTGGTGCTTATTTGGTGCCGCTGCGCTTTACCTCATTTTCCAGCAGGTTTATGAATGCCGGCTGCGCCCAGGCACCTGCATCGTGCCCTATTGATGTATAATAGGCCCGGCCTTTGCCCACCTCGCGGTACCAGGCCACCGGATGGTCTTTACCCATACCGAAGTTTTTATCCTTTACGAATAGGATGTTACCGCTGGGATTGATCTTTTCGCCGTCGATCGCGTAAATAATATGCGCGCCATGGCTGCGGGGGTTATCAAAGAATACGTACCACTCGTCGGTATGCGCCCAGGGTTGCGGCAAACGCTTTACTACTAAACTATCGTTTACCGTGTTTAGCGAAACCGTTGCCTGCTGCAGGTGTTTTTCTATCGGATGGTGCGAGAAGCCAGCGCCCACCAGCTCCTTTTCGTACCAGGGCCATTGGTGCGAGTTATCGCCCGCGCCGTGTATGCCCAGCCAGCTGCCACCGCCGCTAACATAAGCTTGTAAGGTTTTTTGTTGCTCATCATTCAATAGCCGCCCGGTGCAGTTATTGAAGATTACGATATCGAATTTAGCCAGTTGCGCGGCGTTGAACACCCCGCCATCTTCGGTACTGTACAAAAACCAATCGTTCTTTTTGGCCAGATCGGCAAAGGCCTTTTTACCGGCCTCTATAGATTCGCCATGGCGGAAACCGGTTGATTTGGAAAACAGCAACACCGCCTTTTGGTTAGCCGGGAAAGTGATTGCCGGCACCTCCGTTTCGTACGACACCGGGAAACCATGGGTAACCTTGTAGGCAAACAGCATCATGGCGCCTACCGCCAATATCACGATGGCCAAAACCGACCAGAGGGTTATTTTTAAGGCTTTTTTCATGATATTGCTCATATTGGTTTAATAGCCGGGCGCGAGGTGCGACTATCGCCAAATTGGTTAATAATTTACTAAGTATAATCTATAAAATGGTTAGCAAGGGCCATTCATTTATTAAAAATGAATAAATGAAGGTATGGAAATTTTATTTACATTTATTAAAATTTAATAAATAATTTTTTCGCCATTTTTGTACAGATGGAAAACCTGCAGGAGGCACGCGATTTTTTTAAGATAGGATATTTGGAGTATCGACCTAATATCACCATCGACTGTGCCATCTTCGGCTACCGCGATGGCGACCTGAAAGTGTTACTGGTAAAAAACAAGCTGATACGCAAATGGTACCTGCCGGGTGGCTTCATCAAGAAAACCGAAAGCCTTGACGATGCCGCATCGCGCATAACAGCCGAACGCACCGGGCTGGAAAAATTGTTCCTGAAACAGGTAAAAGCCTTTGGCGATGTGGGTCGCAACTCTGCGCTGGACGTTTTTGATGAGGACGCCTTTGAGGAGATGATAGGCTTCAGGATAGACGATAGCAGCTGGCTTGCCGGCGAAACAGTTACTTTGGGTTTTTACGCTATTACCGATATTGTAAACGCCAGTCCAAAAGCCGACTTTTTTTCGGAGGCTTGCCGATGGTTCCCGATAGATGCCCTGCCGGAGCTGGGTTTCGACCACGCCGAAATCGTGGCTGAGGCCCTGGCGCGCATGCGGATAGACCTTTACCACTTCCCGATAGGGAAAAACCTGCTGCAGCCGAAATTCACCCTCAAAGAAATAAAAACGCTATACGAGGTACTCTCGGGCAAAACACTCAACCCAACCAATTTCCCCAACAAGCTGCTATCGCTTGGCCTGCTCACCAAGCTGGATGAAAAGCGCAGCATAGGCGGGCACCGCTCGCCAACCTATTATAAATTCAATGAGGATACGTACGAAAAGGCATTGGAAGAGGGGTTGGTGTTGGTGTAGAGGGGGTTACTACCGTCATCCTACACTAACACTGTCCCCCCATCCACTACAATATTTTGCCCGGTACCGAAGCGTTGCTTCATCAGGTAAACGAAAGCCTGCGCAACGTCTTCGGCTTCGCCGGCGCGCTTTAAAAGGAGGTTATCGGCCATGGCTTGATATAAGCCCTCGCGTTGTTCGGCAGGCATGCTATCCCACAAATTGGTCCTGATTACGCCCGGCACTACAGCATTAACACGGATGGGTGCCAATTCTACCGCCATGGCCCGCACGAAGCCCTCCATAGCCCCGCATATTGCCGAAGCAACCGACCAGCCCACGCCCGGCCTGGCGTTGGCCGTGCCGCTGATGAGGCAAATAGAACCACCGGCCTTGATGTTTGGCGCAGCGTATTTCACTGCTGCAAACGGCGACCAAAAACGCACATTGAAAAAAGAACGCGCATCTTCTATGTCGGTCTGGTCGATAGTTTTCAGGTTCAGATTCTCTCCTGCAGTATAAACCAAATGGTCGAACGCTCCTATGCCTGCGAAAAAGTCTTTAATGTTCTCTTCTTTGCTCAGATCTACGGCGTGGCCTTCGCTGCCATCCGGCAAGCCCGCCAAAGCCTTATCTATGCGCTGCTGATTGCTGGATACGATGACCACATTAGCGCCCTCTGTCGTAGCGGCTTTAGCTGTTGCCAATCCAAGCCCGCTGCTTGCGCCTAATAAAATGACCTTTTTGCCTTGCAGGCCTTTCAATTGATATTCCATTGTGTTATTATTTGTTGATGCAAATTTCGGCAGCGCGAAACCGCATCCACTTAACAAATGGTAAAATCGGATCCAGGCTTTTATTTATCCGTTTCGATGTGCTTTATTACTGCAATCAAATCCTCCCCGCCAAATTGCCGCTGCGCAGTTTCGTAGGTTTTTAGAGCGGCCTCGCCCAGCGGAGACGCTAAACCAATATCTTGCGCCAGCTTAAGATCTTTAACGATATTGTCGAGCGAGAATGCAGCCTTGTAGTTATCGTTCATGATAGCATCGCCCTTTATTTTCATGAAAGGGTTGGCCAGTGCGCCGCTGTTGAGCAGAGTCAACAAAGTTTCGGGGACTATGCCGTTTTGCCTGGCTAGTATTACGGCTTCAGTCAAACCCTGCGCATGTATGGCCAGCAGCGTGTTGATAGCCAATTTGGCCACATTGCCTGCGCCCACATCGCCAATAAGCGTAGCGCTTTTACCCATTGCCTCTAAAACGGGCTTTACACGCTCAAACGCTGCGGCATCGCCGCCGGCCATAATTACCAATTGCGCAGTCTCAGCTTGTTTTACGCTGCCCGATACCGGCGCATCTAAATAGGCATTACCCTGTGCAGCGCAAAGCCCTGCAATTTCCCTGCTGATGGCCGGCGATACGGTACTCATATTGATGATTACCTTCCCGCCGGCGCCAGCACTCAGCACACCCTCATCGCCGTGGAAAATATCGTTGATGGCCTTATCGTCCGTCACCATAATGATGATTACATCTGATTGCTTAATCAATTCGGCAGGCGTGGTCGCCGTGCCTGCACCCTGCTCTTTCAGGGCGGCTTCTTTATCTTTATTGCGGTTATAAACCGTTACGGGGTAGCCCGCCTTGATCAGTTGCTGCGCCATGGGCGTACCCATCAGTCCCAGGCCTATCCAGCCTATTTTCGTAGTTTCCATATATATAGATGTCGGTATTTTATTTTAACAAATATGCCCGGTAAATGCGGGCACACACTTATCAATTGGTAAAAAGCTATTTGATGTTCCTGCGAATGCGGCTAAGCGATTGCGGCGTAATGCCCAGGTACGAAGCAATATCTGTTAAGGATACGCGCTGCGCTATATACCCTTGCTGTTCCATGAATAATTTATACCGCTCAGCCGAATCGAGACCACGGTAGGCGTTTCTGGTGCTTATTTTAGCCAGTAGGGTGCTTTGCGTGGCCTGCGCGATCAGTTCGCGCAGGTAAGGTATCCTGGCATACAATTGCTCCAGCCTATTTTTGCTGATAACGGTTACCCGCGCATCGCAGGCTGCCTGTATGCTTTCATCGGCAATGATGCCATCGTTAAAGCTTTTCAGGATGGTACATAGCTGTCCTGCCTTTAAAAAGAAGTAAGTAATTTCGTTCCCCTTCTCGTTTTGTGCCATAATGCGCAGCACGCCATCCTCTATAAAAAACATCTGCCGGCACACCTGCCCTGATCGGAATAGGTACTCACCCTCTTTGAAATGCTTTAATTCAAAAGCATCCGTTATCTGTTGCTGATCGTCTAACGGTATCGGTTTCAGTTGCTGCAGCAAGCTTATCAGCGTATTTTCCATAAAGCAAATATCTGCCAATCAGCCCATATTATTATGTATTTTAGTGACGAGAAAAACCCCGAAATGAAGAAGCTAGTTTTTTTGTTTGCCCCCATCATTGTTCTCTTATCCTGTACAAGCAAGCCTGCAAAAAAAAACATCGATACCCTTACTACTGCAAAGCCCAAACCTGCTAAACCCCGAGCAAATCTTTTAGCTATTTACCAGGGCGTTTGGATAAAAAGCGATTATATAGAAAAAATACGGCAGACTCAATCGGTTTTGGCATCGGTAGATTTGGTAGTTGGCATAACCGGCATGCAGATAGATACTGCGGCAATGACTGGCGATAGCCTTTTGGTACCTGTTGGTTGGGATAACCAAAACCCCGGCAGCGTAGCCCTTAGGCTGAAGCCCGGCAAAAGGCCCGGCACTTTTCAATTCGGCGAGGATGAGCTGGGCTACTCGGTTTCTGGCGGCGATACGGCTTTAATTTGGTACCAGGTTTACAACAAGCAGCTATTTACCACCTCATACCGCAAAATCGCCAACGTGGACCCTAACAAAAATGTTAGCGATGGAATCAACTACGCCATCAACAAAGCCCTTTTAGCTGGCAGTTATACGCTTAAGGGCGCGACCGGGAAAACCAGCAAAGTTACCTTCACGCCCAACGGCGCGGTGACCGGCCTGGCGGGCTTCAGAAAATATTTCATCGAGAACGACCTTAAACCCGGTCCGCTCAATAACATGGACCTCATCACCTTCGATGAGTTCAGCAACAAAAGGGTTGTTTATCATTACGTATTTGAAGGTAATACGTTAAAGCTTTACGAAGCAAAACCTAACGCAAAAGCTACCCTGATGGTTTTAGGAAAACTTAAATATACGCTAAGCCGGCAATAGCCCGGCTGATACATTTTCCTCGAAGTATTTTTTTACCAGCAGACTGATAAAGCGCTTCAAGTAGGTTTCGTTGAGGAACACGTTGCTCCAGTTATCAAAACGCTGGCACTGTATGCCCAGATAAAAAAAGTAGAGGCTTACGCCCAAAGCGGGCAGCAATCGTTTTTCTTCGTCGCTTATTTTTACAACCGATTCGTAACCATCCAAAAAACTTTTCTTTTTCCGTTCGCGTTCGGCGGGGTCTTTTTCGGTGCTGTGTATCTGCAATATGTTATAGGCAATATCATAAGCCAGCCAGCCGTTGCCACAAAAATCAAAATCGAAGATGGTCACCACGCCACCCTTAGTGATATTCATATTATCGAACCATATATCCAGATGTATTACGCCTTGGCGCATCTGCGTATCATCGGCATTAGCTAGCTCGCGCAACAGGTATTTTTGTGCCGATAGCATCCAGGCCATTTCATCAGATTGGGCGGGGAGGAAATTATCGAGATATATGAACGAATCCTGAAGGATAGTTTGGGGCGTATAGTCAACCCTTTGCAGTTGCAAGCTCTCTGTTAAGCGGTGGATACGGGCCATGGTTTCCCCAATTTTGTAATGCTGCTCTTCGGATAAGTTCAGCAGCTTTTCGCCTTCGGCAAATGAAAACATCAACCCAAAACGCTTGCCCTCCGGCGCATCCAGCTGTTGCAGGTACTTGCCCGAGGCATCCGTTAAAGGGTAGGAAACCGAAACACCGCCATCGCGGAGTAAATTGAGCAAGCGAATCTCCTCGTTGATTTCTGTTTCGTTGCGCCAATTCAGGCTATAAACTCTAAAAACAAACCTATCGGCACCGTCAGTTATCAAATAGCTGTGATTGATTCCCGTTTTCAATAATTTACAGGTGGTGTTGGCGGAAAAACTATACTTGTCTTGCAGGAATTTTGCCAAATGGCTTGCCGAAAGTATAGAACTGATTGACGGGAATGTTTCCATGGGGATTTTATTGGGCTGCAAAGAAACAAAAACCGCCACTGCTTTTGGCAATGGCGGTTAATTTAATATTTTAAAACATCAACTATAAATCATCGATACTTATCACACGTGTTTCATCGTTTTGAACCTGTAACCTGCTATTCGTATTTTAGAAACAAATTCAGGCTTATACTCATCCTCTATCAATTCAAAACGAATTTTTAAAGCAGTCATAAAAGCTTTTAGAGCATCCAACTGGGCTTTAGTTTGAGGATATACGATAAGCGTTTTCATGAAAATGAATTTAAGCAAACGTTCCAACTTTACAACATTCAAACCTTACAACAAATCTTACACCGCGTCCGAAAGCGACGAGAACGTAAAGTCCCTAACCTTCAATGGCGGTATCAAGTAGCTGCGGTAGCTTTCCACGCTAATGCTGCGTTCCTGCCTGCCCAGGGCCTCCAGGTTGTTCAGCATAATTACGGGGCTCTCGTTAAAGCGGAAGTTCTTCACCGGGAATTTTATCTTGCCGTTCTCGATGTAGAACGTACCATCGCGGGTAAGCCCGGTTAACAGCAGCGATTGCGGATCTACCATGCGGATGTACCACAGCCGCGATACCAATATGCCTCGCTCGGTGCTTTTGATTAGTTCTTCGAGGGTGGCATCGCCGCCATCCATAATGATATTGCTTGGGCCGGGCACCGGGGCTACGCCCTTCTTCTGCGCCCAATAGCGCGAGTACGAAAGATTTTTCACAACGCCTTTATCTATCCACATCGTTTTCTCGCGTGGCAGGCCATCGCCGCCCCAGGTTGCGCCGGGCAGGTCGGGGTTAAAGGGGTCCGAATAGATATTTACCTTGGGGTCCATCAGTTGCTCTCCTAAGCGGGTGCCCCCGCCTTTTTTGCTCAAAAAGCTCCGGCCTTCTTCGGCGCTGCGGGCATCAAAGCGGAACATGTTCTCCAGCATATAAGTTGCGGCAACCGGCTCCAGTATCACCGTGTATTTACCAGGCTCCATGGCCCTTGCGCCTATCGAAGCGTTGGCTTTCATGGCAGCGACGCGCGTTGCAGAAGCGGTATCCAGTTTGCTTGCATCGGTAAAACCGCGGGCAGCATAGCCCGAAGCGGTACCTGCATCGTTGCGTAGGGTTATCGTGAAGTTTACATCCGTGCTTTTGTTATAGGCAAACAAACCCTTTGAGTTCATCACCGCGCTGAAGTTGGTAGAATTGTCTAAAAAGCCGGCGGCATTCAATTTCGCTTCTTTGGCAACAGCCAAACTTTTGCCCACCATCTCGGCCCGGCTATCGGGCGTCATATTGGCGGTATTGGCATTATAGGTTATCGCTTCCTTAAATTCCGATTGGCCCAGCATAGGCATATACTCGGGATTCTCGGGCGCCAGTTGCGCCAGTTCTTCTGAGCGGCGAACTACGCGCTCCAAGGCGGCATCGTCGAACTCGTTGATAGAGGCCGAGCCTGCCTTTTTGCCGTAAACCGATGTTACCGAGAGGCCGATGCTGCTTACATCGCCCGCGGTCGAAACCGCGTTCAGTGCATAGCGCACATTGCCTTCGTCGCCCCCGCCGAGGCTTGCTTCGCACTCATCGGCTTTGGAATAGCTTAGCACCTTTTTTAGTAAGGCCTGTGCCTGTTCTTTTGTATATATAGCCATCTTTTAACCGATTTTTCTTTTTGTGTTGATTACATTAACCCCATTGAACCTTGTTGTAGATGAGCCGTGTGATACCGCGCTGCTTTGGCCCGGCTGCCCTTTACCATCGTTAAACGCGCCCATAAAGCGGTAGTCGCTTTGGTCGCAAACCTGGGTGCAGCTGTTCCAGAATTCCTGCGTGTTGGCCTGGTAGGCTACATCGTTCAGCATACCGGCGATCTGGCCGTTCTTTATCTCGTAAAACAGTTGACCGCCAAACTGGAAGTTGTAGCGTTGCTGATCGATAGAGAAAGAGCCGTCGCCGATGATGTAAATACCTTTTTCTACGTTTTTGATCATATCGTCCACACTTAGCTTTTCTGCACCCGGTTGAAGGGAAATATTCGGCATACGCTGGAATTGTACGTCCTGCCAGCTTTGTGCGTAGCAGCATCCCTGCGATTCTTTCAGGCCGATGATGTGCGCCTGATCGCGGATGGCCTGATAGTTTACCAGCACGCCGTTTTTGATGATGTCCCACTTTTTGGTACCCACGCCTTCGTCATCATAACCAACGGCACCGAGGGAGCCCACCTGTGTTTTATCGGCAACAACATTCACCTTATCGCTACCGAACTTGAAGTTGCCCGATTTCCATTTATCTAAAGTTAGGAAACTGGTACCCGCGTAATTAGCTTCGTAGCCCAGCACGCGGTCGAGTTCTGTTGGATGCCCAACAGATTCGTGTATGGTTAGCCCAAGGTGGCTCGGATCGAGCACCAAATCGTACTTGCCCGGGTCAACCGATTTTGCATTGATTTTCTCGCCCGCCTGTTTGGTGGCAAACTTAATATCCTCCAGCATATCGTAACGCTTTTTGTAGCGCGGGGTGATGCCGGGGAGTGTTTCTGATGCCAATGGCGTTAGATATTCGTACCCCATACCCATTGGTGCGCTTAGCGAGCGGCGGGTTTCGAAGGAGTTTTTTGCAGGATCGATTTTGGTAACCGTGAAGCTGGGGTAAAAGCGGTGGATATCCTGGTCGATATACGAGCCATCGGTACTGGCAAAATACTTCTGCTCGTTAACCGCAAAGATGGTAGAGTTGACAAAGTTAGCACCTGCACCCATAGCAATGGCGTTGGTGTTAAGCAGTAAATCTACCTTTTCTTTGATAGGAACCTCGAAAGCGTTTTTCTCAATAGGCGTTTTCCAGCTCACCTCGCCGTAACCTTTTTGAGGAGCCAACTGTACCGGTGCGCTGCCTAGCTTGGCATTGGCTTTTGCAACGGCAACCGCGCGTTTTGCGGTTTTAGCAACGCCATCTTTGGTTACATCGTTAGTGGCGGCAAAGCCCCAGCAACCGTTCGCAATAACGCGGATACCCACGCCGTAGCTTTCGGTATTGGCTACATTAAGCACCCGGTTTTCGCGGGTGATGACGAACTGGTTAAGGTAGCGGCCTATGCGCACATCGGCGTAGCTTGCACCGGCTGCTTTAGCGGCGTTTAGCCCTGCGTCGGCCAGTTCCTTTTTAATTTTGGCATCCACCGGGTTCAGGGCATCCTGTACATCGATATTTTTACCGAATGCGCCGAGGTTTGGCAATGCTGTTGCCGCCGCGCCAAGCCCTGTTAAATAAATAAAATCTCTTCTTCTCATATTATGATACGTTTAATCATCGCAATACCGCCCGGTCAAGCGTCCCATCTTGACCGAAACACATTTTGGAGCGTCCTCGCTCCCGTCGCAGTTAAAAAGTAAGCGTGGACGCCTACAAAGATTATTATTCAAGCGTGGACGCTTGAACAGGCGCAGTTTTTATTGCGCCATATTTTTCACGACAACTTCCTCTCCACCCACAAAAAAACGAAAGCTGCCAGCAGCAGGATATAAAAGTAAATTTTCGGCACCTCAATCCGAAGTTTTTGATGTATCTGTTTCGTTACAATACTGCCCGATTGATGGCTTGCGGCATATTGCTGCGTGGCGGCGGTTTTCGCAGCGGCTTGTACGCCTTTCCATTCGGTTGGCGGCCAGGCGTAAAACCAATCGGTAGTATTATTTTGCCTTACGGATTGCCAACCTGCCTCCGTTGGCCAGTAAGGTGCCGACCACTCGAAGTGCATCGCGGGATTTTGCTCATGGGCCAGGGCCTCGCCGTTGATGCTGATTGCCGAACTTGTACTTTTCGCAATGCGTAGGTGCACCGGCTCGCCGACAAATGGCATGGCATCTGCCTCTATCGGCATGGCTGCGTTCGTATCTCTACGGGCGGCCTTACCAATCAGGGCACTCCATACCGCAGCATAATCATGCTGGTTGCCGCCCAATGCCCAACTATACGTGTTGCCCAAAGTACTGAAGACTAATTTTCCCTGCCCTGCAAGGCTGCTGCTTGCCAGCACCCGGTCATTCGCCCCGGTAATCAGCGGCTGCGTGCCTTCATGGTAGCGGATGCCTGTTGTGCCATTACCTATTTTATCTGATACGCTTTTTTTGCTGTTGATGGCAAGGGCAGATAAACTCTCTTTACCCGGAACATTATCCGTTGGGAATTCTTTTTGCAGCCAGGATGTTTTGCCGGTACTATCCGCCCGGATAATGATGCCCAAGCCATCATCTTCCACCTCATGCTTTAGTGATGCAGCGTCGGTGCCGCCCAGGGTATTGAGGGTGGATAGGTCGCCTATCACCACATCGAATTGCGCGAGGGTTGAGGCCGTGAGCCTATCCAACGGCAGCTGTTTAATATTGATGTATTCGCTGTTGAATTTTTCTTTGCTGATGGCCGAACGCGCGGCTACTGCATAACCCTGTGCACTGAGCCAGCTCTTTAAAAACTTTGTCTCAAAACCGGGCGAAGCGGAAAGTATCAGCACCTTCAGCGGCTTCACCGGCTCTACTATAAACGGCAAGCTGCCTTGCAAAACGGTATCGCCGCCGCTTACCGATAGCAGTTGATAAATTTGTTTGCCGTTTGATTTCGGCGTGGCATTCAACTCAAAGTTCCATTGCCCGTTTGGTTGGATGGTGGCTGTATCTAAAACCGTATTCAATCCTTTCAACAACAGCATTACCTTTTGTGCCGATGGGTTCTGGTAAGTCCCTTGTACCTGCAAGGCCTTGCCTGTCTTTAGCTTTTGGGGCCAACTGATATGGCTTATACCTTCGGGCGGCATTTGCGGGTGGAAAATCACGGGCAGGCTATCCAGTTCATCCAACTGGGTTTTATTCAGGCCATGGCCGTAAATATGCAGCGGATTGCCTTTTAGGGTATCGGCCAGCGCATCCAAACTATTCGTGAACATGGCGCGGGTATAGGCCTTTTTGATGGCCTCGTCGGCGGTAAATAGCCGCACTTTTGCAGGGATACTATCGATAGTAAATCCTTTTGTAAGGAGGGCAAACTCCTCACTGTCGTTTTGCTTTGCTTCTTTCTGATAGCTTACCAGCAATGCCATACAAGCCAAAGCGATTACAGCAAGCAGGACTGCCAATGCCCTCAACGCCAAACGCTTTTGATTAGGCCTTCGGATTTCCAGCCAAACTGCGAAGGCCGCCAGCAATATGCAAAGCCCGATTACGATGGTATTCCAGTTGGCGTGCATCATGGCCTGGCGTTTTTAAGGTTTTTATAATAGCTGCGCGATAGTCCCCCATCCGCCGGTTGGCCCTTTGCGAACGGTTGCACCTTAGGCACCGATATCGTTGTTTGGATTGCCCGTTGTACTATACCAATATCCACTACATTTATTTTTTGTGCCGATAATATCCTGCGCATGGCACCTAAAGCGGTGAGGTAGGTACCCGGCTGAGCAGATGCGCGTAGGCTCAATTGCTGGTTAGCCACCTGCAATACGCGGGCATCTGCAGTAGTTAATATGGGTTTGGCCTTCAGTTGTTCCAATATTTCTATAGCCTTGCGGAGTGCTCCGGACGGGTCAGCTGCAGGCTTTCCTTCTTGTTTGTTTATCGGCTGGATAATCTTATCCAGTTCGCCGGTAAGGCGTTTATCCAGTTTGATGGGCGTGGGGTTATAGGCCGTTTTCGCCACGAAGGAGCGTGATTTTTGCTGCAAGTCCTTCAGCAAACGCAAAGCCTTATAGGCAAAGGGCAATGCAGCTTGCGGTTTGTATAGTCGCAGTTGCAGCTCGGCCTTCCACATTTCGGTAAGGGTGGCCTTCAGTTGCGCTTTGATGGCCGGCTCGAAGAACTGCGCGTCCTCGGCTTTATCATGATCGTCGGTGTACTCTTTTAATATTTTGGCCGCGTTGCTGAAATCTGCCGGGTCGGCCACGCCATCGCTGGTTTTCGGGCCTTCCTGGGTTTCATCTTCTTCGCCTAAAAATTTGCCGTAGCGCAGGCGTAGCAGTTTCTGGTCGATCCCGAGCTCATTGCTACGGGCGTTGAATTTCTCCACCGAGATGCTATCCTTATCCTTCAATAATTGTTCTGCATCGATGATGATTTGCCTTTCGCTACGGAAGAATTCGGGTTTGAGGTTGGCGCCGCTCAGTACACCGTCCATACTGAGGAGTTCGGCGGTGTCCTGGATGGCCACAGTAAATACGTCGGTGCGGCTTTGTTGCTGATGGGTATCTTTTGCCTGAACATAAAAATACAGCTCGTCGCCGGGTTCCATGTTCAGGGCGGGCAGGTCTACCAGTTTCTGCGCATCGTATTGGGGGTTGCCCGCAAATGCGGTATTGAAATTCAGTTTATACTCCTTGAATTTTACGCCCTCGCCGCGTCCCTTGGCCACGGTGGCCATAATCTGCGCATTGGCAATGCCGTAATCATCCGTTAAGGCGGCATCTATATTGATGCGCTGGGCTTCGCCCGCATCGATATAAGTATAGGGTTTGGGCGTTTTGATTTGTATCACCGGCGGCGCATCTTTAATAACCTGCACCTGGTAAAGTTCAGACAGCTTGTCATCTATACTTACCTGGTAATATCCCGGTCCGCTGATGGTTTTCGCGGCCCGCCAGGCTTTGCCCTCGCCGGTATCATTCAGGCTGATACGCTCCATATCATTAAACAGCAAGTACGCAGTCTTTACCGCAATGTTGGTGCTGATATGCCAGTTTACGGTTGCGCCATCCTCTACGGAGAGATTGAACCTATCCTGGCTGCGTTGTGCCTTGTGGGTATAAGCGGGTGGGGCAATGATAATATCGATGCCCTCAATCTGCGGGAGGGGTTTTTCCATCGGGAACTTTTGCTCCGCAATGCCTATTCCTCTGGTCCGGCTCTTGCCGCCATTTGCGGGATGGTACAGCATTGCTATTGTCACAAAAAACAATGCCGATAAGCCCATCAGCAATAATGAGCGCAAAAACCGCTTGGCGAAAAGCTTATGGTTTACCTGTAAGTTGGTCAATGCTTCCGCAGCATTTGCCCGGGCCAGCGACTGCAACACATTCAATTCCTCCGCAGGCAGTAATAACAGCCCCGTACTCTCCTGTAGTTCCGGATATTCGCTATCGAGGAAGCTCACGATTTTTTGGCTGCCGATGCGCCATGGACGATGTAGGACGAGCATCAGAATAAACGTGCTCCAAAACACCGGGAAGGCCCACCAAACCAACCATCCCAGCAGCAAAAACACGCCCGCTGCTAACAACGCAACGGTGGCCGACAAAGCGGCATCGGCCAGCACCTGGTAAACTACCCAGCGGCGGCGCAGCGCATCAATTTTATGTATTGCGTGCTCAGCCATTAGTGGTAGATTTTGTTTTGTGGGATAGCCAGCGCTCCGCAAAGAATACTAATACGATCAACAGCCAAAAATACGGCGCAATAGGCTTTGGATTAGTGGCAGTTATGGACGATGGCTTATAACTATTAGCCATGTAATACGGCATTAACTGCTTATCGCTTAGCGCGCGCCTGTCATATTCAGCAGGCACGGTATAAGGTTTATCATTCAGCAATTGCAGTATCTGTTTGGGGAAGGCATCGTTCCAAACCATGTCGCACCAGGCTGGGTTGAGGCGCGTGTAGAAATGGTAGAGAGTTTTATCGCCCTTTTGTTCTTTGCCGAGTATCGCACCGCCGAAGCCATCGCTCCATAATATCTCCCGTATGGCAGTAGCAGAAATGCGTTTGGTCAGCGGGATATCACCGGGGTTAATTACTGTATGCACATCTAGCATTTTACCGCCTTCGTACTTAAAAACATTTGTATTACTGGCTGATAAACGATTATCCACCGACTTATCGCTCAGCCAAAAAAGCCAGGTTTGCCCTGCGGGAATCTGGTTTGGCGATGCGTATTGTTTCACGACGGCCTTGTGCCCCATGAAGCCTGTGGCGGCCTGCAGTGCAGCGTGCAGGTAATGCGCATCCAAAGCATATTTATCCGTGTAGATGGCGATGTTGATGGTGGCGGTATCTACAGCTACCAGCTGCTGCTTTGCCCCTTTCAGGCTGACTAAGGGCCGACCATTTTGTATAGTTAATTGTAAATCGCCCGCGCCCCCTGCCTTTACGGGCTTGGTATCGAACTGTGTACCCTGCGGGTTGCTGGTGCCCACCATTGCCCTTATCTCACCTGAATTATCGAGCCATGCCCCCGCAATCCAGAGGCTTGTGGAATCTGCCGGCGTATAAGTCGCCCACTGAATGGCTGATTTGATTATCGGTTTACTGCCTGCAAAATGGCTTAAGCCATTTGGTGTGTAGAGGTATGCCTGCGGTATGCTCGGCGCTTTTTCATCCAATTGCTTTATCAGGCTCCAGTAATTGGCCTGGGTGGCGGTATCTTTTATCGTGGTATCTGCCAATTCAAGTTTCAAGTCGGCGGCGGCAAAACCCTTGTTGAAATAATGGAACTCAAAGCCTGCTTTCAGCAAAGAATCTACCTGTGGTTTGAATTTTTGATTGCTTTCCTTTAAATTTTCTTTGGGGATAAGCACCCAGCCCTTCGCCTTTTTATCCGGCGCAAACCAGGTCCACAGCGGTCCTGCCAAAAAGAAGGCCAGCAAGGCCAGCAGCAGGCAACGCAGTATCAGCAGGATGATATCTAATAATTTTAAACTGCGGCTGGTAGTTTTAGAAGCTTCGGTAATGAGCGAGATACTGCCCACTTTCAGTGTTTTGCCCGGGCGGATATTCCATAGGTGTATCAGTACCGGGATGCCGAGGGCAGCCAGTGCGATAAACCATATGGGGGATAGGAAACTCATCTTTGGAGAGTGGTGAGTAGTGAATGGTGAGTGGTTTTGAAACCCTGGTGTGCCGAGCATAGCGCTAATGTCCGCTTGCAGAGTTTACTCACCCCGACATCGCTATCGCTTGTCGACCCTCTCTGCTTCGCAAAGAGGGTGAAGAAATATAGCCACCATGTCTCCCCCTCTTTACGAAGTGGAGAGGGGGCGGGGGGTGAGTCCACTCGCGATGCGGACAAGGCCGCTATGTATTGAAAACCTGAGTAGGCAAAACTAAAAAAAGCGGGGGATGTGCGATTCCCCTCTTGAGAGGGGTGGACGGGTGTGTCCTCTGCGTCGAGCTTTGCGCCATTGCTTTGCGGCGAACACACCCCCGCCACCGCGCTGCCCGGCGCACCCCCTCTCGAGAGGGGAGCAAAAAAACCGTTCCGAAACTCATCGTTGCGGATAAAGCTATTATAAGATATTAAATTCGGTTGCCTTCTCATAACGCCCCCTTCTTCCTTTGCACCAAAAAATCACGCAGGGCTTCGTCAAGCGGTTGCGCCGTGCTCAGCATCCGGTACGAAATACGTTTGCCTAATAGCGTTGAGCGGATTGCCGCCAAATGCTGCTGCAATTTTTCGGTATAGGCATCTTTTGCGCGTTGCGTGTTTACTTGTATGGCTTCGCCTGTTTCCAGGTCTTCCAGTGTAGAATATCCTTTGAAATCAAAATCAAGCTCGTTCTGCCCCATCAGGTGGAAAACGATGATCTCATGTTTCAGGGCCGAAAGCGAACTGAGCAGGGCGTCAATCTCCCCCTCCGCCTGGTACATATCGGTTATAAAAACCAGCAGTTCCTTGCGGCCATTGCCTGCAAACAACTCCTTATAATGTACGGGTTTGGTGAACGTGCCCGTTGGCTCGAGGCCTTGCAAATGATAGAACAGGCGTTGCAGATGCTGCGGATCGGGTTTGGAGGGGAGCGAGAACAGCTCGCCATCCTTAAACACGTTCAGTGCAACCGAATCGCCCTGCAGGTTGGCCAAATAAGCCAGCGATGCAGTCAAGGCTTTGGCATAATCTATTTTCTTTATGCCGTTATCATCATGGTTCATGGAGGCGCTGGCATCCACCAAAAACCTTACGGAAATACTGGTCTCTATCTCCGATTCGCGGATGTAGTATCGGTCACTGCGGGCAAACATGCGCCAATCGAGCCAGCGCAGGTCGTCGCCCGGCTGGTAGCTGCGGTACTGGCTAAACTCCAGTCCGGGCCCCTTTACGGTGCTTTTGTTGAACCCATTCATAAAGCCATCGATAACCGTTTTCGCCAGTAACGGCAAATCCTTAATGGTCATTAATACTTTGGGGTCGAGCACAGTTTGATTTACGATTTTAGATGTACGATTTTAGATTCTGTCTGAACCGCTGATTTTAATGATAGAATGATTTCGCTGATGCGTGATTTTTATATACCGCCCTGACGTTCGATGATTTTCAGCAATTCCTCCGTCACCCTGTCAGAATTTATGCCCTCGGCTTCGGCTTTAAAGTTCATCAATATGCGGTGCCTTAAAACGGCCGGGGCCATGGCATGGATATCTTCCATCAATACCGAATACCGGCCTTTCAGCAAGGCGCGGGCTTTGGCCGTCAGGATCAGTGCCTGCCCTGCACGCGGGCCAGCACCCCAACGCACCCATTCCTTTATATAGGTTACTTCGGTTGTATCGGGCCGGGTGGCGCGGATGATATGGCTTACATAGCGCGTCAGGTCCTCATTGATGGTAACCTGCCTTACCAGCTCCTGCGCCTGGGTTATTTCTTCGGCGGTGATAACGGCTTTTACGTCGGCCTTTTTTGTGCCGGTGGTGCGGTTCAATATCGCAAATTCTTCCTGCTCGGTTGGGTAGCCAATTTTTATCAGCAATAAAAATCGGTCTAACTGTGCCTCTGGCAGCGGATAAGTGCCGGCTTGCTCAATGGGGTTTTGCGTGGCGAGGATAAAGAAGGGCTTATCCAGCGGGTAAGTTTGCCCGCCGTAGGTTACCTCAAATTCCTGCATGGCTTCCAGCAGGGCCGACTGTGTCTTAGGCGGCGTCCTGTTTATCTCATCCGCCAATATAATATTGGCAAATAACGGCCCCTTATTAAATTTGAAGAAACGCTTGCCGGTGGCATGGTCCTCCTCCAATATCTCCGTACCGATGATATCCGTCGGCATCAAATCGGGTGTAAACTGTATGCGCCTGAACGAGAGATGCAACGCCTGCGACATGGTTTTTACGATGAGCGTTTTCGCCAGGCCGGGTACGCCCTCCAGCAGGCAATGCCCGCCGGCCAAAAAGGCCACCAGCAGTTCGTCCAATATATGGTCCTGCCCTACTATTACCTTTTGTATCTCGGTTTTCAGCTGCGGTAATTTGGCCAGCAGGGTTTTGATGTTAGTCTCGGTAAGTTCCAATCTTATCGTGTTTATAATATATGTCGTTTGTTTTGTGCGCCATAGCGATGGGTTTGAAACCTATCGCTATGGCATGTGTCGTTATTTGACTCACCCCGACGGCCCGCATGCGCGGGCGTCGACCCTCTCTGCTTCGCAAAGAGGGTTAAAAATGAAGCTCACCCTCTTTTCCGCAGGAAGAGAGGGTCGGGCAGCGAAGCGAACCCGGGGTGAGTCAACGGGTAGGCGGCATTCCCCACCAACACCCTCACAAGATATTACCCTTTTAACTAAATACCCAGTTTTTTTACCAAAAACCCAACAAAGTATCTAAAACTTTACAACGTTGTTAGCTTATCATAAGCAAGGGGCAAAAATTTTATCCTAATTTTAGGGTTTTGTAATTGATGGCACAAGGCGCAAAGTTTACTTTTACCAGGTTAAGTTACCATAGCGGCGATTGGGATACCGACCAGCGCATGCCCTCAAACCTGCTCAACTCGCTGGTAGAATACACCACCATCCCCATCGACCCGCACGAAAAGGTTATCCCCCTCAGCAGCGACGATATCTTCAATTACCCCTTCTGCTACCTTAGCGGCCATAAACTCGTACAGTTCGACACGAAGGAAAAGGCCAATTTCAAAAAATACGTGCAGAACGGGGGCTTCGTATTCGTTGACGATTGCAATCACGATATTGACGGGCTTTTCGCCAAATCGTTCGAAGCGCAAATGGCGGCACTGTTCGGGCCTGCTGCTTTAAAAAAGATACCCAACAACCATAAGCTTTATCACTCCTTTTTCAGTTTTGATAAAGGACCGCCTACCACGTCATTCGAACTGAACGGCTGGGGCGACGACCTGGTGCACGATTATCTTAAGGCTATAGAAGTAGATGGCCGCATAACCGTATTGTACAGCAGCAAAGATTATGGCTGCGAATGGGATTACGATTTCCGCAATAAGCGCTTCCTGGCCGAGGATAACACCAAATTCGGGGTGAATATTATTGTTTACGCCATGAATTCATGATGCGGTTTACCTATGTTTGCTATGGTTAACACTAAATGATGAACGATACTTACTACATACTGGATAATGGCCAACAAACAGGCCCCTACACGCTTAAAGAACTGTTTGAGCTGGACCTGGATGTAGATACCATGGTTTTAACGCCCGGTAACGAAGAAGGGCAGGAAGCATCTTACATCCCTGAATTATTTGAGTATTTTGAGGCCAGAGGTATATATTTCCCTACAGAAGGCAATCTGGCTAACTTTTGGGTAAGGCTGCTGGCTTATTTTTTAGATTTGTTTATCATTTCGATAGTGCTTTCCCTTGTTGCACAGGATTATGTTTTGGAACTTTCCAAATCATTCAATATAGAAAACCCTAACCAAGCCCAGGCTATCGAACGCTTGAAATTCAGCATGGCGCTATATGTGCTGTTGGCATTGTATAACACGCTTTGCGAATCGACCCCGATGCGCGGCAGCATCGGTAAGAAATTGTGTCGGCTGGCCGTAGTTGACGCCGATGGCCGCAGGCTTGGTGTTGGCAGGGCATTACTACGCAATTTTTTTAAAATATTATCAAGCTTGCCCCTTAACATCGGTTTCCTACCGATTCTTTGGAACGAACGCCGCCAGGCCTGGCACGACAGGATTGCTAAAACCTACGTTATCCGCCGCGACGTTTAACAAAAACACCCACGAAGGTTGTTTTCATCGGGTGTGTTTGCCTATATTAGGCTTTTAATCGTATCACCTTGAAAAGAAAAGATTTCCTTTACCTTACCGGCATGGGCATCAGCGCAACCATGCTCAGCAGGATGACCGCCATGGGCAGCCCCGTGGTACCCGGCACCGTTTTGCGCGATGTTGATGTAGCCCTTAAAAAACGCATGGCGGATGTTGCCCTCAACGCAGCCCGCTCAAAAGGCGCCACCTATACCGATGCGCGCATAGGCCGCTACCTTAACCAGTTTGTGGTTACCCGCGATAAAAACATCGAGAATATTGTGGATACCGAAAGCTACGGCATGGGCATCCGCGTTATTGCCAATGGCTGCTGGGGCTTTGCCGCTACCGATAAGCTGGATAACGATAGCATTGCACGCGCGGCCGAAACAGCTGTGGCAATAGCTAAAGAAAACGCCCGCATACAAAGCGAGCCTGTGCGACTGGCCCCACAGAAAGGTTACGGCGAGGTAAGCTGGAAAACGCCTATCGAAAAGAATGCCTTCGAGGTGCCGATGAAGGACAAAACCGACCTGCTGTTATCCGTAAATGATGCTGCATTTAAAAACGGCGCCAGCTATGCGCAGTCGGTATTGTTTTTTGTGAACGAGCAGAAATACTTCGCATCAACCGATGGCTCGTACATCGACCAGGATATCCATCGTATATGGCCAATTTTTGGTATGACGAAAGTCGACGAAAAGAGCGGAAAGTTTGAAACCCGCAGCAGCTTAAGCGCGCCACGCGGCATGGGTTACGAATACTTAATCCCGCGCGAAAGCGATAAAATAAAAAGCCAAACCACCCTATACCGCGACCGCTACGATATGCTGGAAGATGCCGGTGCAGCGGCTTTGCAGGCTGCTCAAAAGCTCAAGGCAAAATCGGTAGAGCCGGGCAAATACGACCTGGTGCTCGACCCAAGCCACCTGTGGCTCACCATCCACGAATCGGTTGGACACCCTTCAGAACTCGACCGTGTGCTGGGTTACGAAGCCAACTTTGCCGGTACCAGCTTCCTCACGCTCGATAAATGGGAATCGAAAAAATTCAAGTTCGGAAGCGAGCACGTAAACATTGTTGCCGATAAGCTGCAGCCGGGTTCGCTTGGTGCGGTTGGTTATGATGATGAAGGCGTAGGCACTAAGCAATGGGATATCATTAAAGACGGCATACTGGTAAACTACCAGGCCATCCGCGATCAGGCGCATATCATCGGCCTTACCGAATCGCAGGGCTGCTGTTACTCGCAAAGCTGGCAGGATGTACAGTTCCAACGCATGCCGAACATCTCCCTGCAACCGGGCAAAACCCCGCTGAATGTAGAGCAGATGATTAGCAAGGTAGAAAAAGGCATCTACATTATCGGCGATAGCTCTTTCTCTATCGATCAGCAGCGCTACAACTTCCAGTTTAGCGGGCAACTTTATTACGAGATAAAGAACGGCAAAATAGTAGGTATGCTGAACGATGTAGCCTACCAGGCCAACACGCAGGAGTTTTGGAACAGCTGCGCCGCCGTTTGCGATAAAAGCGATTACCGTTTGGGCGGCTCCTTCTTCGACGGAAAGGGCCAGCCGATGCAAAGCAGCGCGGTCTCTCATGGTTCATCAACTGCCCTATTTAAAGGGGTTAACGTAATTAACACAGCAAGAAAAATTTAAGATATGGCTATCCTAACTGAAGACGAATGCAAAGCGATACTGAAAAAGGCGCTTAGCTACTCCAAAGCCGACGAATGCGAAATAAGCCTTAACGGGTCCGATTCTGCCAATATACGTTACGCGCGTAATTCGGTATCAACCAGCGGCGCGTTAAGCTCAAGCAGCATGGCCATTTCATCTGCCTTCGGCAAAAAACTGGGGATTGTTACGCTGAATGAATATACCGATGAGGCTATCTCTGCTGCCGTAAAACGCTCGGAAGAGCTGGCTAAGCTGGCACCTGAGAACCCCGAGTATATGCCATTTTTAGGTCCGCAAAAGTATGATGCACCGGCAAAAACCTTCGTACCGGCGACTGCTGCCATTACACCGGCACAACGCACGGATATGGTAGCGCAAAGCCTCAACGTAGCCAAAGAGAACAAGCTTACCGCCGCAGGCTTTTTGCAAAACAGCGCAGGCTTTTCGGCCATGATGAACTCGCATGGGTTGTTTGCCTATAACACCTCAACCGATATCAACTTCTCGGTTACCCTGCGCACGGCAGATAGCCAGGGTTCGGGCTACTCCACAAAAAATTATAACGATGTTGCCAAGCTGGATACCCTTGCCTTTACCAAAATAGCAGCGCAAAAGGCAAGTGGCTCGGCAAGTGCACGCGCCATAGAGCCGGGCAAATACACCGTAATTTTAGAGCCTGCCGCCGGCATTGTTCTGTTAGAGCAATTGTACGGCAGCCTTGATGCCCGCAGTGCAGATGAAGGCCGCAGCTTTTTGAGCAAACCGGGAGGCAAAACCAAACTGGGCGAAAAACTGGTTGATGAACGCATCAATATCTACACCGACCCATGGCACCCCGACCTGCCCAGCAGTAGTTGGAGCGGCGACGGCCAACCGCAGGTAAAACGCAGCTGGATTGAAAAAGGCGTGGTGAAAAACTTTAACTATTCGCGCTTTTGGGCGCAGAAGAAAGGCGTTGCACCGATCCCCGGTGGTGGCAATATTATTATGGATGGCGGCACCCAAACATTAGAGGAACTGATAAAAGGCACCGCCAAAGGCATATTGGTAACCCGCCTGTGGTATATTCGCCCGGTAGATCCGCAAACGCTGCTGTTCACAGGCCTTACCCGCGATGGCACGTTCTACATAGAGAACGGCCAGATAAAATTCCCGATAAAGAATCTGCGCTTTAACGAGAGCCCGGTTATTATGCTGAACAATCTGGATGCTTTGGGCAAACCCGAGCGCACTGTAAGCGGCGAAAGCGGCCAAAGCGCTATGATTCCGCCTATAAGGATAAAGGAGTTTACGTTTACATCGCTATCGGATGCGGTTTAGTGAGTGATGAGCGGTTGCATTGCCTACTACCGCTCAAATTGAAACCCAGGGGGCGCAAGGTTGAGAAATCGATTTTGCGCCCTTTTTAGTTTAGCATTTTAGGCAAAACCTTAAAAAATGTTAAATCTGTTAATATTTATTTTCAGACACCGATATTAGCGTTACCTAACGTTGATCTTTTGCCATAAACCTTATTGAACGCCATGACACGCTGCCTGTATTTTATTTTATTGATAATGTTTTTCAGCATGTCGGCGCGCGCTCAAAACGAATATTTAGCCCGACTGCAAATCTTTGGTCGTACAAACGAATTCGGGGTTTCGCCCGATGAAGAGATTTGGGTTACGAACAGGGCAGGTAACTTATTCTATACTAGTCAAATTGGTCGACCATGGGAACTTGGCTCATTCGGCAGCCTTGATCGTTATTCGCCGAGTATAGGCGGCATTTTCGAGCGTATCAGTGTTATCTCCCGCGATACGCTCATCATCTCGGGGTATATAGACTCTGACAGGACACACGGCATTGTGTATTGGTCGGGAAACCACGGCGTCACCTGGAAAAAAGTAATATTTGGTAAAAGTAGTTGGCTTGATGCGTTCTTTGTTGACAATAAAGGCCGATGTTGGGCAAGCGGCAGTTCGCAGTTCATTTATTATTCAACTGATAAGGGCCAAACCTGGGCGACATTAGGCAAAGTAGAAAAAAAAGGGGATTTCAGGGTTAATGCTATCCATTTTGCCGATGACGGGATAACCGGCATTGCCGGATCGTATGATAACCAGATATACCGCACGTATAATAATTGTATCAGTTGGGAAAAACTGCCTACGCCTTTGTCGCAAAAGCGATACCAGTTGATTTCTATTGAAGATCGGGGCGAAATCCTAAAAATAAGGGCGTTCGGCGATTATTATATCGTGAACCAGCAAGGGCGTGTATTCATTAGCAAAAGTGACCATGTTGATTGGAGGTACTTGCCCGATGCAGACGATTTTGAAGTGAATGACCGCGGCGGATTATATACCGTAAACCGGGATTCGACGGTTCAGCTCTTCGATAATAATTTAAATAGCCTGTGGAAATCCGACAAAAAATTCGATAGTCCGCCCAAGGCGATCAGCGTAAAAAACGGGAAACTGTTTGCGCTTACGCCAGAGCATATCTACAAAGTAAGCCCAAAAGGTTTTGTTGAATCTGAATTATTAACCAGTCAAACAGACATCCCCGAGCCATATTTAAAGGTTACCTATAAAGACACCACATACGGATTTGCGGAAAGGGACATCCTAAAAATGGATAAAGCAAAAGGTAAATGGTACCGATTCCTTACGGTAGATTTCCCGATTGCGAACGCAGCTGTTTTTAAGAATGAACTTGTTATAGCAGAAGACAATTTCACAAAGCACTACCGCGTAGATACCGATAACAAAACCGTAAACACATTTGAGCTGCCCGCAACGCTATTCGGCAATAAAAAAGTGGAGGAGTGGCATATTGAAAGCGGCAGCCGGGGTTGTTTTCACTATTACAACAACGCCAGGCGATACCTGAGAAAGGGATCTGTATTTGTAGCAGGAAAAGCACCGGATAAAAAGCCTTTTCTGAACGCGATGAGTAAGCAACTTGCAGCAGCGAACATTGATAGGTTAGCGAAAATCATCGATACCGCAAGGTTTGAAAATATCCGCTTCAGCGATTTGAACATAAAAACCGCCGACGCGTTACGCTTTAAACAATATGTAGATAACCAACGGAAAAACGTACAGCAGGCAAAACAGAATGATGCAGATTATTACGACTTTGATAATCTTTACAATTTCCCGGGAGAAAATATCGATTTTGGTTTTTATAAACGCGCAGCCGATGCATTGCCCCATTTGCCGGCAGGCGACATTAACAACGCCTTTTGGCAAAACTACGGTAATTGGAGCACCACAATGGATTGGAGGCGCATAACCTTTGTATTTGCCGATAGCACCCAGGTGGTGATTGAAAACTCCGACGATAAGCCTAATTATTTGTGCACACCATGGGTTGTTACTTACCAAGGACTAAAATTCAGCACAAACTCTATAAAGTTTGGGCAGGAGTTAGACAGGTTGACCAAGGGCCAATTTTTCGATAAAACTGTTCGTAATAAGCAATACGCCATATTTAAAATTGCCGACTACCTGTACAGAAAGAAAATCAATATGCGATAAGTTAGCCACCACGTCCTTGCGAGCCACGGCGGGCAGGTGAGCGCGAAAGGGCGGCGTGGCAATCATCGGCAGGCCTTTTTTCTAATTTTTCCGACTCTTTCTACCCTTCTAACCTTTCCAGCCCTTATATATTAAACGTCACCTTCATCAGCAGAAACCTTCCCGGGATATTGTAAGTGCTTTGGGTGAACGAATTTGCCGAAAGGTACAGGGCGCTGTAGGTTTTGGTGTTGAACAAATTCTGCGCGCTTAGCTCCATATCCATCTTTGTTTTCTTGAATTTGTAACGCAGGCTGGCATCGGCAAACATGTACTTCAAATCGTTAGCCTGCTGCTGGTGGGTGTAATAATGGTCGCCGCTGATGGCGAAGAACAGGTTATCTGTTGGGTTGTAGTTCACCGATGCCTGCTGTATCAGCCGCTCGAATTTGCTGGTTGATGCTACAGCGGCTGATTTGCTGGTGGTTTGGTCGTAACCGGCCTTGTAGCTAAAGTTCACTTTGCTGCTCACTTTGGTGTCGGCACCAAAATTCAACGTTTTTGATACCGTGTTGTAAGGCAGGATAATGTTGTTGAGTATCTGGTTCAATTTGGTTGTTTGTACTGATAACCCCGCACTGAATGTAGTGCGCAGGTTGAAGGCGTATTTGCTGATATTGCCCGCCAGCGACCATGAATCGATATTGTTATTATAAGGTAGCACAATGCGCTGCTGTATATTATTGGTGAGCACGCTGGATGCTATATTGTTTGCATTTTGGTGCATATAGCTGGCGTTTATGCTGAAGAAAAACAGCTGTATAGCCCTGCGGAAATTAAACCCAAGGTTGGCCGACTGCGTTTTGCGTTCGGTTAGGTCGGCGTTATTGGCATACAGACTGCGGTAGTTTTTTAGGATATAGCCGTTATATACATCCTGTATGCTGCCGATATCGTTACGGAAACTATACCCCGCCGAAAAGTAATTCTCCACCCCGCTTTGGTATTTTAGGTACAGGCGTGGGTTAAAATACAGCCTGTCGAGGTTTTTATTCAGGCCGTAATACCCATCGTTGTAATGGATGTTGAGGTAGTTTACGGGCAGGCTGATATTTACTTTAAGGATGCTGCCGGGGATGTCATACCCTGCTTCGGCGTAGATTTTACGCCGCTGCCAGTCTAAGTTGTTCAATGCGCTATCTGCCACCAAATTGCTGCTGTTGTTCAGCTGGGTTAAGCTTAAATCAGATTTCAGCGTTTGCGATTGCAGGCTGAACCCGGCCCTGTAAGTTTGCGTTACGTTATTGCCCGGTATTTTATAACCCACATAGTTATTGGTAAACCAGGTGGGGATATCCGCAGTTTGGGTGAGCTGTTTATAAGCTACGCCGTTGTTAAAGACATCGGGGTTGAGGCCGGGGTCTATCACGCGGGTCTCCGGTTCGGTAGAGCGGTTAAGGTAGCTGTAGAGTTCGATGATATCATTCTTTTTAAAGGTTTTCATGTAGTTGAATTCGTTGGAGATATCCATCAAATTATCCTTGAAAACCTGGTTCACGGGCGTTCCGTTTGTAATCAATGCCGAGTAACCCGTGCTTTTGGCGTAATCGGCCACGAAATTATCGTACAGGTAAAATTTATCCTTGTTGATGTTGAGGCTTAGCTGACTGTGCAAATAATCGGGCCGGTACTTGTTTTTCTGCACCTCGGCGTAGCGTATGGTGTCGGTAGGCAAATAAAACTCGCTGAACTTGGTATAGGTTTGCTTCTGCGTATCGTGCAGGTACGATAGGTTGGCCTTCAGTTGCACGTCCTTTTTCAGGTTCACCAGGTTATTAAGGTTGATGATACCCGCCTGGTTAAACAGATAGCGGTTGCGCGGCAGGTCGGGGTCGCCTGCGGTACCCAGCGATAACACGGTTGCGGGCTTATCATTATCCAGCCGGGATAAATAACTGCCGTTATTATGCGCCACCAAATCGCCGGCTACATCAAAGTTGGTGTTGTTTACTTTGAGATAGTTGATGGCCTTGTATTTGTCCTTAAACATCATGGCGTTTATATCGGCGTAGTATTTATCGGGCAGGCCTGCGCCCAGGGTTTCCTGGCCCACCAATTGCAATTTGGCATCTTTCTTTATCGTGATATTCATGGCCACATCTTCGCTCACCACCTTATCTTTCAGCATTTTGATGGGCTGATGGTTATCCAGCACCTGCACCTTATCTACCACGCCCTGGGGGATAGAACCGGTGGCGATGTTGTACTTATCATCTGTAAGGTTATCACCACCGATGTAAAAGTTGGATATGGCCTTACCGTTGTAACTGATGGTACCATCCTTGGCCACGGTAACGCCGGGCAGCTTTTTAATCACATCGCCAATCACCCTATCCTGCGGACTGGCAAAATCAGATACCTTATAATCCAGCGTATCGCCATGCGCCCTCAATCGGGGGCTATTATCCTTTATGGTTACCGTTTTCAGTTGATTAGATGCCGCGCTCAATTTAAAGTTATAGGGTGATGTAAGCCCCTCCACTTTGGCGGTGGCCTTTTTAAAGCCCACGCAGCTTACCGCCAACTGCAGGTTGGCCTTGTCGGCATCGGCGGGTACGGCCAGGGTGTAGGCGCCCTTATCGTTAGTGGTGGCGTAGGCCAGTATCAGGTTGCCGCTTTTGAGGTTTACCGTGGCAAAGGAAATCCCCTTGCCCAAACTATCGGTAACCGTGCCTTTTATGCTTTGGGCAAGGCACGCGGTGGCACATAGCGTACATAACATGCACACCAGCGCAAACTTGCATAGCTTTATCATTTCTTCTCTGGCAGTTCTATCGGGTTATTGATCACATCGGGCGTGCCGCCGTTTACAACAACGGAGCGTATCTGCCTGTCGCCGCCAGCACCGGGGCCTTGGCCGCCCGGCCTCATTGCGGCATTACCGCCACCCATGGCGGCCATAAAGGCTTGCGGGTCTTTACGCATCGCAGCCTGCAACCTGTCGAACTCTTTTTCGGTAGTCTTAACGGCATTGGCGGGTAGTGCTATCAAATTGGGGTCAGTATTATCATCGGGGCCGCCTATCCTTATCATGGTGCCTCCTTGCCCGGGTGCCGGTTCGGCGGCCACTACCGGTTTATCAGATGCCGTAACCTGCTCCATCCCATCGAACTTAAACACTACCTCTTTATTGGTATCATAAGCCTCTACTATAAGGCCCGGCAAGCCGTTCAGTTTCCAGGGCCCTGTATGAAAGGGCAGGTCGGGGCAAAACCAGGCGGTATAATCGCGGCCTTTAAAGTGGCCCGTAGCCTTTTGGCAAAGCAAGGTGCCGAAGGTGGCGGTATCGGCGCTTATCTTCCAGCTGATGGCTGGCATGGGTTCTTCTATGAGGTAGGGCGTTATCAGGTTTTCCTTCCGAACCAACTGGCCTTTAGCGGCAAACTGGTAGTATTCTACCCGGGTGGTTGGCCTGCTGCCGCTTACTTTGATGTTTACGTTGCCGCTGCCTTTTTGCTCGGCCAACTGCTGCTCTATCTGCTTCTTCATCATGGCATCCTGCAGTTTGCGGTCGTAGCTTTTGTAGGCGCTGGAGCTTGGACCCAAAAACAGCACCATATTTTCGGTGTAGGGTTTGTCTTTCTGGGTGGTATCGCGCAGGTGCGAAAATTTATAATGAACGATGGCTTTGGCCATTTCGGGGCCCTGGGCCTGCACGTTGTGTACAACGATGCCAAACGTTAAAAGTAGGATTAAGCTTTTCATTTTACTGTGATATAATTATTAGAAATTAAGGTTGTTATCCGGGGTACACAGCAAATATAACTAGCTGATTAGTTAATCTACGATAATTTCGTAGAGTTTAACAATTTTTAACGTTTGGGGAGGGGGAAGGGGAATGTTGGAAGGTTGTAAAGTTGGAAGGTTGAAAAGTTTGAAAGTTAGAAAGTTGCAAAGCCGGAGACGATTTGCTTGCTTTTGATCAAAACCTTTCAACCTTAAAACCTTCCAACCTTAAAACTTTGATTAGAACCTTCCAACCTTAAAACTTTTCAACCTTAAAACTTTGATTAGAACCTTTCAACCTTCCAACATTTCAACCTTAAAACAAATGAACTAACCTTAAAACAAATGAACTAACCTTCCAGCCTATCTTTTAACACTACCGTATCTGCAATCATATCGTGCAGGGCTTGTTGTTTTTTGGTGAAGAAGATGAAGAAGTAGCCAATGAAGAAGGTAAGTACCGAAACTAATTTGGCTGCGTTTCGGCCAAGGGCGCGGGAGGTATCTATGCGCTCGCCGTACATATCGCACACGCGTATTTTGAGTAGTTGCTTGCCGTAGGTGCCTTGTTTGGGGCCGCTTTCCATTACTACGGCGTAAATGAGCCTGGCAGGTATGGCCAGCGCTACTATGGCACCGCCTATGCCCAGGCGTAGGTATTTGCTATCATCGCCGGGGAACAATATCAGCAGCAAAAACATCACTGCAAAAGCCACTAGCACGAACACCGCAAACATCAGGAACCAATCTACCACAGAAGCCGTAGCCCGCTGATCGAAACTGCCGAAGTACTGCATGGGCACCGGCTGCCTGCTAAAGCCAAAAAGTTGCCGTAGTTCGGCAACTTCATGGGCTTCTTTATAATCGTCCATCCCGGGGCTTTTAACAAAATCGCCGGGCTTTATCTTGCGGCTCCTGAGTTCTTCTATGCTGAAGGGCCCCTGGGGTTTGCCGGCTATCACCAGCACGTATTTTGGGGTAGTTGTAGGGTTGTTAAGGCCGGGAGCTTGCATATCTGTCAAAATTAAACATTTGTACCTATACCCTCCCGGCTCTTCATATAAATTAGTATCTCTTAACCTCGAAGCCCGACAGGCCGCCTTTCAGTTTGATGTACATCTTGTTCTTGGCGGCATCAAAACCGGGGGTTTCATAGTGGCTGTTGCCTTTATCATCGAACCCTTCAAAATCGTTAGACGACAGGCCCGAGCTGGTAGTAATGCTGCAGGCTGCATCCTTTGGTATCTGGATGGTAACACCCGATACACCTGTAGATACCTCAATATTGGTGTTAACCAGCGGCTGGCCCATCTTCACCTCGAACGATGCTGCACCGCCGTTGATGATGAGGTTCTTCACCTTGAATTTGCTCAGGTCGAAATCGAGCGCGCTGGCACCGGTCTTTACGTTGATATCCCATTCTGGTGCGGTGTTTAGTTTTATTACCGTTGAGTTCATGTTATCGCTATCCCAATGGAAATCTTTGCCTTTTTGGTCGCGCATTTTAAGGTTGGCGGTAAACACGCCGCTATCCAAGCTGTGGGTATAATCGTATTTGTTGTAGAACTCTTTGGTTACTGCATTGAACAGTTCGCCCGTGGTATCTTTTATGGTGTACTCGGATGCGCCGCCGCTGATGTTCAGATGCGCCGACTTGATCGTTGCTGCGTAAGGCTCGCTATAGGTGGTTGCACCCTCTACTTTTAAAACGCCATGCGATGCTGAAGTATCGTTGTCGTTGTCATCATCGTCGTCGTGGTCGCCGAAGTTCCAGTTGCCGTGACTATGGTTCCAGAAGTACCGGTGATTATTCGGCACGAAAGCCAGCAGGCAAAAACAAATTACCACTACCCCTACCTTTATTGCGGTGGCCCATGGGGCCGGGTTGTTGGATAGCAGCAGGTTTACGCCGCCCATTATCAAAAACACGGGCCATAAGGAGAATATGTTCTCCCACCTGAAGTTGATAACATGGAAGTTATGCAACATAATAAGGGCGCCTATCAAAACCAGGACAACGCCCGGCATTATCTTATTGCTTTTCATGGTTATATAGTTGTAGGGTTATCGGTTGATGGTTCGTCGGTTTTCTTGCTCAGGTCAAATGCTGAGGGTTTGGTTTTGTCCGCAACGTTATTATCGTCTACCGGCTCTTCGGTAGCTGTTGTGGCGGCGGTAGCGTTCCAGTCATGCTTTTCCCATGGTTGTTTTTTTTTGCCGGCAAATATTAATGCGGCACCTGCGCCTACTATAATGAGTGGCCAAAGCCTGTCGAAATCCCAATCGGGTATAATGTTCAGCTCGTTGGCTAAAAATATAGTGCCCAATACGATGAGCACCGCGCCGAATATCATGCCTGCATTAGAGGATTTCTTTATCGGCGTTACCGGCGGGAAGCCAAAGGGTTGGTTGAATGGCTGACCGAAGGGCTGACCAAAAGGTTGCGTTGGCGGCACCCGGTAATCTTTATCGTCTACACCCGGCCTGAAGTTAGGGTTAATGAACGAGTTGTTTTTTGGCAATACCACCAATAAGATAATGTACATTAAAAGGCCTGCGCCATGTGTTATGAATAATACAATAAATACCAGGCGTACGATGGTAGGGTCGATGCCTAAATAATCTGCAATCCCCGAACAAACACCGCCTATCATCTTGCCGTATTCGTTCCTATAAAGTTTCTTTTCCATTTTGTTTAGTTTTTTAATTGCGTTTAAATAATCAGATCTGTCCAAATTTTGGTGTAACAATCATCTCATCTACGTTGGCGCCTGTACTCATGTTGTAAATAGTTACGATGGCTTCTGCTATATCTTCCGGCATTACCATCTTGTTTTTATCAACCGTCATCCCCGCCCACGAATCTGTTAATGTTGAGCCGGGAATTATTGCTGTTACTTTTACTCCGTGTGGCTGCATTTCGAGTTTCATTACCTTATTAAGACCTAGTAACGCATACTTTGTTACGCTATACACCCCCGCCTCGGCTATGGGGTTTATAGCTGCAATAGAGCATATGTTGAATATATGCCCTTTACCGACAGAAACCATGCTTTTACCGAAGAAACGGTACAGTTCGTAGGCCGGCGTCAGGTTGGTATCTATCTGTTTTTGAAAGGAATCGTCGCTATCATCAAGTATAAACGAGTGCTTGTACATACCCACATTATTCACCAAAATGTCGACGAAACCCATGTTTTTCTCGGTGAATTCGGCAAATTTTTTGATATCGTCGCGTTTGCTCACGTCGGCAACCAGGGTATGCACAGTAATTTGGGGTGCTATCTGCAGTATCTCGGCCTTAAAATCTAATAATTCCTGCTCTTTGCGCGAACAAATTGACAGGTTTATCCCTTGTTTAGCGAAAGCTATGGCTACTGCACGGCCCATGCCTTTTGTTGCCCCGGTTATTAATGCGTTTTTCATAGTAGGTGTTATGTTTTCGGCAATTGCCGTGTAATATTCTTATTAAAAGTAACTCAATTATAACAGGCCGTAAAGCTTAAAATTAAAAAATGTATTTTTAACCAGATTTTGCATCAACCATGTTTTATAGTTTAGGAAAATATATGCTGCTGCTGCGCCTCAGCTTTAAGCGGCCCGAAAAGTTCAGCGTGTACTGGGCCGAAGTACTGCGCGAAATGGTGTCTGTTGGTATCGGTTCGCTGGGTATCATCAGCATGATTTCTTTATTTATTGGCGCGGCTACTACCATACAGGTAGCTTTTCAGCTATCCAACCCTTTGGTGCCGTTAAGCACCGCCGGCAAAATAGCGCGCGATTCTACCATCCTGGAATTCAGCCCAACCATTTCGGCACTGGTTTTGGCCGGCCGCGTGGGCAGCAGCATTGCATCGCAAATTGGCACCATGCGCGTTACCGAACAGATAGACGCGCTGGAAATTATGGGCGTAAACGCGCCTGGCTACCTTATAGCGCCAAAGATAATCGCCTGCGTTACCATGGTACCTATGCTGGTTATTATTTCCATTGTATTGGGCATGACCGGCGGCTGGATTGCCTGTCTTTTCGGCGGCGACGTAACCCCTGCGGACTACATCATGGGTTTGCGCGATGGCTTTTTGCCGCTCACCATCCAGGTAGCGCTGGTTAAGGCCTGTGCATTTGGCTTCATCATCGCATCAATTTGTGCCTACCAGGGTTTTTACACCTCGGGCGGCGCGCTTGAGGTGGGCCAATCGGCCACGCGTGGCGTAGTGTTCAGTTGCGTAATGATATTATTTGCCGATTTGGTGATCACCCGTTTAATGCTATGATCGAGATAAAAGACATCTACAAAACCTTCGGCGATAACGACGTACTTAAAGGCATCAGCGCCACCTTTAAAACCGGCAAGAACAACCTCATCATAGGCGGCTCCGGCTCGGGTAAAACCACCCTGCTTAAGTGCATCGTGGGTTTGCACGAACCTACCAAAGGCGATGTTTTTTTTGAGGAGGAGAATTTCACCGATATGGATTTCACCCAGCGCGTGCCCATCCGCACACAGATAGGCATGCTTTTCCAGAATTCGGCCCTGTTCGATTCCATGACGGTGGAGCAAAATATTATGTTCCCGCTGAACCTTTTCACCAGGCAATCGCACGCCGAAAAACTGGATCGCGCCAACTTTTGCCTGGAACGCGTGAACCTGAAAGATAAAAACAAACTGTACCCGGCAGAACTATCCGGCGGGATGAAAAAACGTGTGGGTATTGCCCGTGCCTTATCTATGCAGCCAAAATATTTGTTTGTAGATGAGCCTAACTCGGGCCTCGACCCCAAAACCTCTATCGTAATAGACGACCTTATCAACGACCTGACCGCCGAATACAACATGACCACCATTATCGTTACGCACGATATGAACTCGGTAATGGGAATAGGCGACCATATCATCTTTTTGCACGAGGGCCAGAAATGGTGGGAAGGCAGCAACAAAGAGATTGCCCATACCGATAATAAAGAACTAAACGAATTCGTTTTCGCCAGCAAATTTATGCAGGCATCGAAGGAGAAGTTGTAGTGGGCAGTTGGCAGATAGCAGTTTCAGAGAAATCGCCTTTAAACAAATTGATGATAGGAGGCACCTGCGGAGCCAAAATTCCTATTCTCAGATTGTGTAAACCTATAGCCGTATAAGACCGATTTCTATAAACAGGGTGCTCCTCTGGAGCGCTCAACATGGTTGAAACAGATTGACTCCGGCGGAGTCCCCTGTTTATAGACAAGCAATTATTTTTGGCTCCGTAGGTACCTCCTTTTTTACAGCGATTGCCCGCGCAAGTAACAAGGTTAAGATTCTTTGCGAACTTCGCGGCTTTGCGTGAAACCAACATTACTGCACTCCTGACTATCCGCTATAAACTAATCCCCAGCCCCGCATAATAACTCCTCGGTGCCGATGGGTTATAATAGCGGTTGCCAATGGCGTTCAAATCGTTGCCGAGGCTATATTTTTCGTTTAGCAGGTTATCGGCACCGGCATAAATTTCCAGGCGTGTTTTGCCGATGGGGTGCTGCCACGATGCTTTAGCCTGCAGCAGGTTGTACTTGCCGGCATACACGGTGTTGCCATCGGTAAGGGGTATTTTAGCGGTATAGTTATGCTGCACGAATACCGAAAAGCCCTGCGGGAACAGCGCTTGCAGGGATGTCACCAGCACCTCGCCCGGTACGCCGGTTAACTTATTGCCCGAGTAATTGTTGCCCGCCACGTTATAATCCCTGAATTTGAAACGGCTGATGCTTGCCGAGGTATTGAACTGCAGGCCACGAATGAAGCGGGTGTTGTTTTGGCGTATGAGCCACCAGGTGAAGACCAGTTCCGTCCCCGGCTGTTTGGTGCCGCCGGCATTGAGGTAGTACTCGGTTTCGTCGGGGTTTAGCTGGCGCACTATGGCGTTATTGATGCGGTAATAAAATACCGAGGCATCAAGCAGCAGGCTTTCATCGTGATTGCGCAGGCGGAAACCGGTCTCATAGTTCCAGCCGAATTGGGCCTGCAAGCCCGTGTTGATGATATTGTTGGTGGGACGCACCTCCGCCGTGGTAGGGGTAGAGTAACCGCGACTAACCGAAGCCCGCCAGATAAAATCATTGGTAATCTGGTAGCTCAGTGCCAGCCTCGGCATCAGTTGCGGACTGAAATAGCGGTCGGTAAAACCAGCCTCGTTCAGCGGTGCCGTGTTCTTGAATTTGTAGTGGTAATAATTCAGGCTGAGGGCGGCTTCGGCATGCAGGCGTTTGTATATATCTGCCGCATAACGTGCAAAAAAGAAATGCTGGTTGGTGTTTATCTTATCAATCTTCTGCACGTTGCCCTTTACACCTTTGTTGTTATCGTAATTACTGATGAGCGAGTTGGTTTGCTGCCACTCCAACCCAAGGTTGAGCTTGCCGCTGTAATTGGGGCTTGCCTTGCCCGCAAATTCGAAGTAGCTGCGCAGGCCGTAGGTGTCCTCGTTTCGTTGCTCGTAATTGGTGATGAAGGGGTTGGCAAAATCTACATGGTTGCCAAACACGGCCAGCACGTTGCGTATGCCCGGGGCCAGCAGGGCATCGTTGGTGATGCCGCCTAAAAGTATTTTGGTGTTGATGCGGATTTTTTGGTCGATAGCGCTTGGGAGGGTTTTGGTGGCCAGCCTTGCCGAGCGTGGATCTGCCTGCATTTGGGCGAGGGTGAGTCCGCCGGGCGTTTGGTAGTCGAGGTCGGAAAATAGTACCGTGCTGCGCAGTTCGCTGTTTTTGGCATATTGCCAGGCGTAGCCGCCCTGCAGGTAGCTGCGGTCCATACGGCTGTTTTGGCGGTAACCATCGTAATTCTGATACGATTGATTAAGGTTGAAACGGTAATTGTTGCCCGACTGCTGCAAGGATACTTTCTGGTGGAACAAGCCGTACGAGCCGCCATTGATGCCTGCTGAAAGGTAGCTGCTATCGGTTTTATTTGCCGGGTTTAATAGCACAACGCCGCCGCTGTTCGCGCCGAAAAGGCTGCCATCGGGGCCTTTCAGTATCTCTATATGGCGGATGTTGGCTATATCGAAAGTGTTGAGGTACGTATTGCCGCCTGCGTCGGTAAGGGGTATCTCGTCGAAATAAACCTTTACATCCCTCACCCCGAACGGCGAGCGTAGCAGGCTGCCCCTGATAGATAGGCGGTAGCTGCCCGGCGAGCGTTCTTCTGCCCGTACGCCCGGCACCGTATTGAGGGCGGTAACAAAGGAGTTATCGGGCTGTAGTTTTAGCTGCTTTGCGGTTAATACGCTTACCGAGGCGGGTACGCTCAACACGGGCTGCTCGCTCAGGTAACCTTTTACGGTAACTGTTTGCAATTGCCGGGTGGTATCGGCTTTGGGCCTGGTTTGTGCGATGGCCTGGCCAGCTAAGAGGGAAAAGACAATTACGGCAGGGTAGATTTTCTTCATATCGATGCAAAACAAAAATGAGGCTCTATCATAAAACTGTTCAATAAAACCATTCGAAATAAAATTTGGCTTTGTGTTCTCTGTGTTTCTCCCTTTGCGTGCTTTGTGGTAAAAAAATTAACCACAAAGAGCACTAAGATTTTGCACAAAGGTCACAAAGATATGTCCTGCTCAAATTTTAATTTGTTGTCCAAAGTGGTTTTTATTTTTGATACAGCCTCATCTAAGCGCAACATTTACAAAAGTTTTACTTTGCTGCCACGCGCCATATTTTATTGCCGCTGTCATCGGCCACCAACAGGGAGCCATCGCGAGCGACCATTACCGCAACGGGGCGACCGTAAACTTCCTGTTTTACACTATCGGCAATAAAGCCGGTCAGGAAATCTTCCAGTTTATCGCCGGGCTTATTATTTGCGAAAGGTAGGAAAGCTACCTTATAGCCCGATAATTTAGAGCGGTTCCAGGAGCCGTGCTGACCTATGAAAGCGCCGCCCTTGTACCTGGCGGGGAATTTATCGCCACCATAAAATGTAACGCCAAGCGATGCTGTATGCGCGCCGAGAGCAAAATCGGGCGTGAGGGTCTTCTTTACCATATCGGGCCGTTTCACTTCGGGCCTTGGGTCTTCATGCTGCCCGAAATACGCCCAGGGCCAGCCATAAAAGCCGCCTTGCTTTACACTGCTCAGGTAATCGGGCACCAGTTCATCGCCCAGTTCGTCGCGCTCGTTCACTACGGTATATAGCGTGCCTGTGCCCGGCTGCAGGGCCATGCCCACGGGGTTGCGCAGGCCCGCACCGTAAATGCTTTCGCCGCTGCCGTCGGGGTTTATCAGCAGGATATTGGCGCGCCTGCGCTCGTTCTCCATGCCATGCTCAGCTATATTGGTACCCGAGCCTACCGACACGAATAGCTTATCGCCCGCTGCGTTGGCCAGCAGGTTACGCGTCCAATGGTTGTTATAACCGCCTGCGGGCAGGGACAGTATCATTTTGCCAGGTTGGTCAATCTTAGTCTGCCCGGTTTTATAAGGGTATTGCCATACGCCATCGGTATTGGCTACGTAAAAGTAATTACCCATAATAAGCATGCCGTAGGGCTGGTTCAGCTTATCCAGGAAAACGGTTTTGGTTTCGGGGATGCCATCGCCATTGGCATCGCGCAGCAAAGTAATGCGGTTGGCGCTTTTATTGAGGTTTTGCGCTGCCGCTGCGCCAATGATTTTGGCACCCAGTTTTTTGATGCCCTTCAGTTCGGTGTTAGCTTCGGAAACCAATATATCGCCATTGGGCGCGATGTATAAATTGCGCGGATTGCTGAGGCTATCGGTAAAAAGGGTCACGGTAAATCCCGCCGGGGCCAGGGGCGCTTTGCCCTTTGGCCAGCCAATTACCTTGCAAAAGTTTTGTACCGATTTGGTTTGAAAAGGAGCGGGGAGGGCAACCGTTTGGCTGTCGGGCGTTTGCAGGGTATCTTGTTTGCTCAGGTCGGCCTTTTTGTTTTGCCAGCATGCTGACAAAGCGATAGCCAATAGCGCAACAGGTGTTAATTTGATTTTCATTTTATATCTTATCCGGTAAATAAATTAATTCCTTAGCGTGCTCCCTTGTTTTGTTGATTGATGTTTTAGCTAATGTTAGCCAATATTGAGAATAAACATGTATCCTACCTTAAAAAGTTTATTTTTGGCGAATTAACTGTTTGTATAACAGTGCACCAATGCGACCAATAAAGCTACTTATATTTATTTTCCTGTTTAGTATCCTTAGTTTGCTCCATGCGCGCGCGCAAGTTTGCAAAGGCAGTTTGGGCGATGCCGTCATCAACCAGGATTTTGGCTCGGGCAACGGGCCGGGCGCGCCGCTGGGCACGCTGGTTACTAGTTATAACTACACAACCAATACCTGCCCCAACGATGGCAGTTACTCTATAGGGAGCGGTACCACAGGCTGTTTTAACAATAGCTGGCATACGGTATTGCAAGATCATACGGGTAACGCAAACGGGTATATGATGATCATCAACGCATCAAACAACCCCGGGCAGTTTTTTGAGCAGCGTACACCCGTGGGGGCTTTGTGCCAGAACACAACGTACGAGTTTTCGGCCTGGGTATTGAACCTCATCCTGCCATCGTCCTGCGGTGGGGCGTCGTCCCGGCCAAATATTACTTTCTCCATAGAAACCACTTCCGGGCAAATACTGAAGACCTATGATACCGGCGACATCCCGCCCACCAGTTCGCCCGAATGGCTAAAAAAAGGAACTTTCTTTACTACCCCGGCGGGCGTAACCGATGTTGTGGTGCGCATGGTAAACAATGCCCCCGGCGGTTGCGGCAACGATTTATTGCTGGACGATATCACCTTCAGGGCCTGCGGGCCGATAGTACAGGCGGGCTTTGCCGGCTCGGCATCGGTTACCACGCAGAATGCTTGCGAAGGCCAGCCTGCCGTTTATGATATCAGCGCTACGGCGGGCGAAGGCTACACCGACCCCGCCTACCAATGGCAGCGCAATTTTAATGATGGCCAGGGCTGGGTGGATATCGTGGGCCAAACCGGCTCGTCTATGCATATAACGTTTCCCAGCAGCCAGGTGGGCGATTACATGTACCGCCAGGGCGTTGCCGAAAGCAGCAATATAGCCTCATTGAACTGCCGCGTATATTCAAACCCGGTTACCATAACGGTTACCAAATACCCGGTGGTGCCTGCCATACCACCCACAGAAGTTTGCGAGGGCGATGTGCTCAGCATTACCGCAACAGGCGGCGTTTTATACAGCTGGACAGGCCCCAACCTGCCCGCCACCAGCCAGAACCCTTTGATTATACCCAACGTAACGGCTGCCGATGCCGGGCAATATAAGGTAACCGTAACCTCGGCACAGGGCTGCGAAACCATTGGCTTTACCGATGTTACCGTAAAGCCAAAACCTGTGATAACGGTGAGCCAAACTGCAACCATATGCCGCTCTGCAAGTACGGTGATTACCGCAAATGCGCCGGGCGCCGCAAGCTACAGCTGGGCACCTGCAACAGGCCTGTCAGATCCCAATGTGGCCAGCCCCATTGCCAGCCCCGATGCAACTACCGTTTACACTGTAACCGTTACCGGCAGCAATGGCTGCAGCAATACCGAGCAGGTTACCGTGAAAGTGATAGACCGGCCCACCGTAGATGCAGGGAAGGATAAGAAGATTTTCCAGGGGCAAACCGTTAAACTGGATGGCAGCAGCACGGGCGAGGTGTTGAGCTATAGCTGGTCGCCCACCGATTATTTGGACGACCCGCATTCGGCAACGCCCACGGCCTCACCGATGGAAGATATTACTTATACGCTCACCGTAACATCGGTTAATAACTGCTTCACCGCACAGGACCAGGTGTTTGTGCGGGTGTATAAGAAAATCGTAATACCCAATACCTTCTCGCCCAATAACGATGGCACAAACGATATCTGGAACATAGAGGCGCTGGAAACCTACGCGCAAAGCACCATCAAGATATTCAATAAGGCGGGTCAGCAGGTTTATGCCAACACGGGCTACGCCAAGCCCTGGAACGGTACGCTCAATGGCAAGCTACTCCCCGGCGGTACGTATTACTACATCATCGACCTGAAGAACGACTCGCCGCTGCTATCGGGCTGGGTGCTGTTGCTGCGGTAACGGGGTTTGCCGGCGTATTAAAACCTGATAAACTTATCTATCTGCTCGTCGGTAAATTTCAGGGTATCGGGTAAAAACAGGTTGCCCTCCGCATCGAATTCGGATTTGATGGCAGCTATATGAATCTTCAGCGGCATTACATGCAGATGGATATAATTGCAAATGCCAGTAAAGTGGTCTACGCCGCGGATGTTGCCGTACTTGCCCGAGGATAGCCCAACCAGCGCAGCTTTCTTCTCATAAAAACTCGCCGGGAAATCGCAGGCATCTATCAGTACTTTCAGCACGCCGGGGAAACTGCCGTTGTACTCGGGTATCACGAAGAGGAACTTATCGGTATCGGTAATCTGCTGCTGTATCTTAGCGAATTCCTCGCTGCGTTTGCCGTAAAGATCGGTACCGATGAGGGTTGCGGGTAAATCGGTAAGCGGCAGCAGATTAGCCTGCACGCCTTTTTCGGCCAGCCGCTTTTGGTAGTAAAGCGAGAGCTTGTAAGTAGAGCTATTGGGGCGGTTGGTGCCCGATATGATGGTGATCATCTGGCTTTTTAATGAATTTTTTAATGTGTGATTTAGCGTGTAACAGTATTATTGTACATCGTGAAATATCGTGGCTTCGCGGTTAGCCAAAAGCACTAAATAACTCATCTATCGATGAGCCGCAAAGTAACGCTCTATAAATCACTAAATCAACAAATAGCCCATGCAATTGGGGAATAAACAGCTAAACGGCCCCTAATTTGTTTGTAAGTTGACAAATGCTGTGGAATTCTGAATTGTTTTAATGCGTATCTTTATCGCGGATAAAAAACAGGGCAAACGAAAAAATTTCTGCTGTGTTTTTACGTTCAAATAAACCGCTTAATTAATTTTGGATATATATAATGGGTAAGATAATAGCTTTGGCCAATCAGAAAGGCGGCGTTGGTAAAACAACGTCATCCATAAACCTGGCAGCGAGTTTAGCAGTGCTTGATTACAAAACCTTGCTGCTCGATGCCGATCCGCAGGCCAATTCCACATCAGGTATAGGTTTCGATCCGCGTAATATCAAAAACAGCATCTACGAGTGTATCATTAATGATATCGATCCGCACGAGGCTATCCAGAAAACAGATACTCCCAACCTCGATCTGCTGCCTGCGCATATAGACCTGGTGGGTGCCGAGATAGAGATGATAAACCTCACCAACCGCGAGTTTAAGATGAAAGCGGTATTGGAGAGCATCCGCAACGAATACGATTTTATTATTATAGATTGCTCACCATCGTTGGGTTTAATTACCATTAACGCCCTTACCGCTGCAGATTCTGTGATCATACCCGTACAGTGCGAGTACTTTGCATTGGAGGGTTTGGGCAAATTGCTCAATACTATCAAAATTGTACAAACGCGCCTGAATACCGCCCTGCAGATAGAAGGTATTTTGCTGACCATGTATGATGTGCGCCTGCGCTTATCAAACCAGGTGGTTGATGAGGTAAAGACCCACTTTGAGGATATGGTTTTCGAAACCATCATACAGCGTAATACCCGCCTGAGCGAAGCTCCGAGCTTCGGGGTATCGGTAATTATGCACGATGCTAATTGCAAAGGCGCGGTAAATTACCTTAACCTGGCCCGCGAGATCATCCGCAAAAATGGCCTGGTGAAAGACGAAGAACTGGCTACTACCCAAACCGCATAAGCCCTATGAGTGTAGAGAAAAGAAACGCCCTGGGTAAGGGCCTAAGCGCGCTATTGAACGATTCGCCGAGCGTAAACACAGGCACAGTCACCGGCAGGCAAACAACGCCCGGCGGGCCCGTATCTGAAACGCAAAGCCTTGGTAACATAGGTGAAGTGAAGATAAGCGAGATTGAGGTAAACCCTTTTCAGCCCCGTACCGAATTCGACGATCAGGCCCTTGCCGACCTGAGCGCATCTATCAAGCTGCAGGGCCTTATACAGCCTATCACCGTTAGACGCATCAACGCGCACAGCTACCAGCTCATATCGGGCGAACGCAGGCTGCGCGCCAGCAAACTGGCCGGGCTTACACAGATACCCGCCTACATCCGCAGCGCCAACGACCAGCAGATGCTGGAAATGGCACTGATAGAAAATATACAGCGCGAAGACCTGAACGCCATTGAGGTGGCCCTGAGCTTTCAGCGGATGATAGACGAGCTGAAGCTGAAGCAAGAAGAACTTGGCGACCGAGTAAGCAAAAACCGCAGCACGGTGACCAACTACCTGCGCTTGCTTAAATTGCCGCCAACCATACAAATATCCCTGCGCGATGGCGAGATAAGCATGGGCCATGCCAAAGCTTTATTGGCGGTTGACGATGCCACCACGCAACTCTTTATACACCAGCAGATCGTAAAGCAGGGCCTATCCGTTCGCCGTGCCGAAGAGATGGCGCGCGATATACAGCAGGCACCCAATAAGCGCGAGGGCAAGCAGCCCGAGCCGCTACCTTTCCAGATGCAAAAGATACAGGACGAACTGGCTTCTAAATTCAGCACCAGGGTTAAGCTAAAAGTTAACACCCAGGGCAATGGATCAATAGAAATCCCGTTCCTATCAGAAGACGACCTGGGGCGCATACTGGAAATGCTGGACTGGTAAATTATGCTTAAACAAAGTTTCGTTATCTTGCTTTTCCTGACCATTGCGGGCATGTGCCGTGCGCAAACTGCCGATACGCTTGTTAGGGCAAAGGATACCGTTAAAGTTATTAAGCGCGATACCGTTGTGCATAGCACCTTCGCGCCCAAAATAAAAAAGGAAAAGGTTTACCACCCTGATAGTACGCATATACCCAGCCTGGCGGTAAAGCGGTCGCTCTTCGTACCCGGTTGGGGGCAGGTGTATAACAAAAAGTATTGGAAAGTGCCGCTGATATACGGTGGCCTTGGCCTTTTGGGTGCTGCCGTAATTTACAACCAACAGTATTTTAAGCAATTTTTGGCCCTGGCCAAACTGACCAAAGTGGGCACGGGCCAAATACCCGCCGAAACCAGCCCCCTATACCCGCTGTATGTTAAATACAAGGCGGAATACGATCAGTATAGCCGCTACGATTACCAAACCCTTGCCGATGCATCTGACAATTACCTGCGCAACCGCGATATAAGCATACTGGGCATACTGGCTGTTTGGGGCATACAGGCCATAGATGCCTACATCGATGCCAAGTTCATCAGCTCTTATACGGTAGATAACAACCTATCCATGCGGGTTACACCCGGTTTCATCAATCAGCCTGTTTATGCATCAAATTTTAATGGTGCGTATATTCCGGGTATAAAAATTACCTTTACGCTTAAATAGTAAGCCGCAATAAGATATAAGGATGAAAATCGCATTATTAGGGTACGGTAAAATGGGCAAGATTATCGAGAGCATAGCCCTGAGCCGTCAACACCAGATCGTACTGAAAATAGATAAAGACAACCAGCACGAACTTACCGTAGAGAACCTGCAACAGGCCGATGTGGCCATAGAGTTTAGCACGCCGGGCACGGTGCTGGATAATATAAATACCTGCCTCGAAGCGGGCGTGCCTGTAGTAGTAGGCACCACCGGCTGGCACAATATGCTGGCTTCGGTACAGCAAAAATGCGAAGACACCGAGGGCACCGTGCTGTATGGCACCAACTTTAGCGTTGGGGTGAATATCTTTTTTCACGTGAATAAGCTGCTGGCCAAACTGATGAACAACTACCCGTACTACGATGTGCAGGTGGAGGAGATACACCACATGCAGAAGCTCGATTCGCCCAGCGGAACAGCCATAACCATCGCCGAAGGCATCCTGGATAACCTGGATGCGAAGAAAGAATGGGTAAATATCCTAACAGGCGGCCCAACGCCCGAAGAAAGCGCCGTAGCTGCCGATCAGCTACTGATAGAAAGCCACCGCATAGATAGCGTGCCCGGCACCCACACCGTAATTTACGACTCGGAAGTAGATACCATCGAATTTAAGCACACCGCACACAACCGCAACGGTTTTGCCCTGGGTGCCGTTTTAGCCGCCGAATGGGTGCAGGATAAACAAGGTTTTTATTCGGTAGAGGATATGTTTAATTTTAATGTTTAACGCCATCATAAAGTGAATATCGTAGGATTTTTTGTTGCCTTTTTTATACTCATCGTATTACAGATTATTGGCCTTTGGAAATTATTCGAAAAAGCCGGCGTTCCCGGCTGGAAGGCTATCATACCGTTTTACAATGCGTACACCATGATAGAACTAAGCGGCAGGCCTGTTTGGTGGTGGTTTTTGCTATTGATACCGGGAATAAATTTTTTGGTTGTTATTGGTATCACTGTCGATTTTGTTAAATCGTACGGCAAACTTAGCCTTGGCCAGATAATTGGTGCAGTTGTATTGCCATTTGTATTCTTACCAAAATGGGGTTTCGACAAAGAAACTACCTATTGGGGGCCATCTGCTACCCAGGAGTTTAAAGACAAGCATCAAAAAAAACTTGCCAAATCATCGGGCCGCGAGTGGACGGAAGCTATCATCTTTGCGGTGGTTGCGGCTACGCTTATCCGTACATTATTCATTGAGGCCTATACCATCCCTACGCCTTCGATGGAGCGCTCGCTGCTGGTGGGCGATTTCTTGTTCGTGAGCAAGGTTAACTATGGCGCACGTACGCCCATGACGCCGGTAGCGTTCCCTTTTGCGCACCATACTATGCCGCTGCTGGGTACAAAAGCCTATTGGGACGGCCTTAAACTGCCTTACTATCGCCTACCTGGCCTTGGCGAAGTGAAGAAAGGCGACGTAGTTGTGTTTAACTACCCGATGGAGGCCGATGCACCATTTAACCGCCCGGTAGATAAACGCGAAAACTACATTAAACGCTGCCAGGGTGCCCCCGGCGATACCATTGCCCTGCTGCATGCCCAGGTGTACGTAAACGGCAAAGCCATGCCTAACCCGCCGGGCGAGCAAACCGATTACACCATCGTAAATAACGGTACCGACCTTAACCCCGAGATAACCGACGACCTGAAGATAACCCAATACGATAACGGTGCTGGCCCAACCATGACCAAGGCATCTGCCGATAAGGTACGGGCCTTTTCAAACATCAAATCTATCACGGCAAACATCAAACAACCCGGTGCTGCCGACCCATCTAACCCGGTGTTCCCCGCTGCTACGCCGCAATACAAGCTGCACGCCAGCGACAAAGATTTTAACTGGAACGTAGATAACTTCGGCCCTATTATCATTCCCCAAAAAGGATGGACCGTAAAGCTGGATAGCCTTACCTTGCCGGTTTACGGCCGAGCCATTGAAGTTTACGAGGGCAACAAGCTAGAGATACAAAACGGCGAAATAAAGATAAACGGTCAAAAAACCACCACCTACACCTTTAAGATGAATTATTACTGGATGATGGGCGATAACCGCCACGATTCTGCCGATTCGCGTTTCTGGGGTTTCGTACCCGAGGACCATATCGTAGGTAAAGCCCTCTTCATCTGGATGAGTTGGGATGATAACGCCTCCTTCCTCGGCAAAATCCGCTGGAGCAGGTTGTTTAGGGGGATTGATTAAGAAACAAAGAAATCCGGTTCAACGAGCCGGATTTCTTTGTTTAACCACCTCGTCCTTGCGAGCGATAGCGTGGCAATCATCGGGTGGAAGGTCCGGTAAGCCGAGAGGCTATGCAAGCCAGACTTGCAAAGTGCCTTTGCTTGCCGAGGGTTGCCACGCTGCGCTCGCAATGACGCGGTGGTTAGGTATGACGGGTAGGGATGATCTTACTACTCCCCCAAAAACTTCAACCCCACCTGCTTTCTTGCTTCATCTATCATCCCAATCATCCCGCGCGACATTTCATAAGGAATAATTGGGCTCTCCACCTCGCCTGCGCGAAGCAGCTCCACAAAGTGCGCTATTTCGTAGTTGAGGCCGCCATCGGTAAAGGGTTCATCAAGCATAACGGTGCGGCCATCGAGGTAGTTGATGGTGGCTTTGGCGGGGTTCCACCAATTTTTGTGGATGGTGATATGGCCCAGGGTGCCGCAAATCAAGGCATCGCCCTTGCCGTGCAAATCGAAGCCGCAGTACACCTGCGCATAACCATGCTCGTGCCTGCTTTGAAATATGCTGAACATATCTATCCGGGTATCATCAATATAACCCATTGCTTGTATCTCTTTTGCCTCGCCCAGCCAGGCGATAGCCAGGTAGGCCTCGTAAATGGCGATGCCCATCAGGCTGCCGCCGGCCAGTTCGTAGCTAAAGTTGGGGTGGTTGCGGTCTATATCTGCCACGGAGGAGCCCGCGCGCACATACGCCACACGGCCTATCGGGTACTGTGCTACGTATTCTATAAGTTTACGGTACAAGGGGAAGAAGGGCGGTTTCATACCTTCCATAAACAGCAGCTTCTTTTCGCGTGCTACGGCAAGCACCTTATCCAGTTCGGGCAGGTTAAGGGTGGCGGGTTTCTCGCAAAGCACCGGCTTGCCGGCATTTAAGGCTTTGATGCAGTATTCGGCATGGCTGTTGGGTAGGGTGGCAATGTACACGGCATCTATATCGCCGGCAAGCAACTCATCTACACTAGTGCAGGCCAAGCCGCCATATTGGGCTACAAAGGCATCCACCGTCTCCGCCCTGCGCGACCATGAAGCCGCCAGCTCATTACCGGGCAAAGAATTAAGGCCCAGCATAAAGCGATGCGCAATGCGCCCGCAACCGATGATACCCCATTTAATGGTTGATTGGTGAGCAGAGAGTGGTGAATGGTTAAGCATAGTGCGAAATAAAGCCTATTTTAAATAATTCGCTAATTCCATAAAATAAAAATGGTGAGTAGTAATGGTATTACAACCATTCACTACTCACCATTCTCTATTCACCAACTATTTACTGGTACTGTATATAAATAGGGTACGGTTTGTAATTATTCAATACCTCAGTTGGGGTAAGCATGTGGAATGGTTTTTTCTTGATATCGTTTTTGTAAAACAATTTAAAACCGGTGAACTGTACCGGCTCACGATCGATAAAGTAGCGGTAAGTGCCGGTTTTCAGGTCGGGTTCGCCCCAGCCGTCCATATCCATTACTACCTGTACCTCGGGGCGCAATTTGATATTTTTGTAATTGGTCACCATTTTTTTAGTGAAACGATGCACCACCAGGATTTTTGGCGGCAGGCCGTTCTTCTTAACGATTTTGGCAAGGTAATCAGATACAAAGTTGATATCTGCAGCATCATATGTACCTATTTTTTTACCGGGCTTGCTGCCGTCTTTCATAGAAAATTCCGGGTCCATGCCAAAGTGTACTTGTGGCATTTTCAGGTATGGCTCAAATAACGGTAACTCCTGTTGTATAGTGCTTAAAGACACCTGCACATCAAGGAAAACAATCGCGTGCGCCGTTTTTGCCATGGCTAAAACGCTGTCTATTTGTTTAAACGGCATGCGGTAACGGTATTTGCCGTCTTTTCCGGCTGCGCCCTGGGCCACAACGGCTATGTAATGCAGTGCCGGCTGTACAGGCGTTTTGGGGTCGGCTTTTTCCCAGGCTTTCACCTCGCCTTTTAGTTTAGCAAGCATTTCTTTTGGCGGCAGTTCGCCAAGGATTCCCATTTTTTTAGAGTACAGGTTGCCGTAATAGGCCACCACGCGCTTAAATGGCAAAATGGCGCCGCCAAGTGGGGTAGGCTGGTTTTTAACCGGCCAGCGGCCGCTGGTATCGCCGTGGGCGTTGAATTTCAGCAACGAATCGTACAGTACTTTATCTGTTGGTGGGTAGCTCGATTTTACCACGCTCAGCGTATCGGGGCTATCAGCAGTATTTTTGGCTGTTGTATCGCCTTTTTTATCTTTAGCCTTTTCGCCCGTACCCGAGGTGCAGTTAGTGAAAAATACAACCGTGCACAGCACAAGCATAGCCGGGAAGAACAGTTTTCTTAATTTCATAGATATAGTAATGTTTTTACGTTGCGTAGCTTAGCGGGGGCTATTTTATTAATATTTAGATAAATATAATTCGTGTAAAGATATAGAATCGGCGGGCTATCGGGCTATATTTTTATAAAATTTCCCAAATACGCCCAGGGGCAATTTGGGGCCTGCAGTTGCCTGCAGGTAAAGCTCGCCTATCTCTAAATTAGCTACCTTGGGGAAGGCATTTTTGATGAGATTTTCGATGATTACGGATGAAAAGCCCAGTGAATAAGTGTTGAGGATAAGGAAATGCTCCTCCGGATCAAGCAGCTGTATCACATCGCTCATCATTTCGTTGATGTTATCTTCCAACTTCCATTTTTCGCCGTTGGGGCCGTTGCCATATGCCGGCGGATCCAGTATAATACCGTTATAGGTTTTGCCACGCTTCACCTCGCGCTTAACAAATTTCAGCGCATCCTCTACCATCCAGCGAATATCTTTGATACCCGATAGTTCCTGGTTTTCGTTGGCCCAGGTAACTACCTGCTTTATGGAATCTACGTGGGTGGTATCGGCACCGGCTGCTTTGGCTATGAGCGATGCACCGCCGGTGTAGGCGAACAGGTTAAGCACCTTAGGCGTTGGCGTTTTGAACCGCTTGATATTATCAGAGATATAATCCCAGTTTACAGCCTGCTCCGGGAAGATGCCGAGGTGTTTAAACGAAGTTAAACCCAAGCGGAATTTGATGGCAACATCGTCGTTTTTGTATTCTATGTGCCAGCGGTCGGGTGTTTTAGGGTCTTTCTTTACCCAGTCGCCCGCGGTGGCAGATCGGCCCTTGAATTTGATATGGTGTATCTTTTGCCACTGATCGGCACTGAGGGTTTTGCTCCAAACGGCTTGCGGCTCGGGGCGTATGAGTACGATATTGCCAAACCGTTCCAGTTTTTCAAAGTCGCCGCAATCAATCAGCTCGTAATCTTTCCAGTGGGTTGGTGTAAGGAGTTGGATCATTTATTCAGTTTGCAGTTTTCAGCTAGCAGTGGGCAGTTATCAATTCAGTTTGCTTTATCAGCTACGCAGTTTGCGTACTGATAAAGTCTGCAAATATAAGTATTACAAATTAATGCGAGTGCCAACTGCCAACTGCTATCAGGGCAATCGCTTTTAAATAGGAGGCACCTACGGAGCCAAAGATCCTACAACAAATTCCTGGCTCGGGAGGTGCCTCCTAATCATCGACTAGTTTAAACGCGATTTCCCTGTTACCTTGCGGCCTTGGCGGCTTTGCGAGATAAAAAAGCTCAACCTGGCGACATTGCGCCCTGGGATGTTTCATGGGTGGAAAAAATATCTCTCTGCTTTAAAGTTTTAACCTACGCGCATTTGTATTAATCAGGATTAATTACTGAAATTCGTGTCGGTTCAAATTATTATCATTGCTGCAATCAGCATAACATGGCCAAACTCAACCTAGATAAGCAGGAAAGCGAATTCCTGGACAGCACCATCGCCCATTGGGAAAAGAACCATTTGGTAGATGCGGAGCAGGCTGCCAAACTGCGCGATTCCTACGATATAAAAGGATTCGACTGGATGCGGCTGGCCAAATACTCGTTTTGGGTGGCGCTACTGTGTGGGGCGGTAGCCGTGGGTTCGCTTATCGTAGATGATGCCGTTATTAACTGGCTTAAAAAGCTGTACGATACACCGGATATCGTTATCGCCATCCTATCGGCCGTTGCCGCCGTGGGCCTGTTTTACCTTGGCCGCCGACGTGAAAAACTTTATCCACAAACGGTGTTTAGCAATGAGGCCATTATCTTCATGGGCGTTTTTGCCACTGCATGCTGTATTGCCTATTTGGGCAAAACATTTGATAACGGCTCGGGGCATTATTCGCTGCTGTTCCTGTTTTCGGTATTGGTGTATGGTTTTTTAGCCTGGCACCTGAATTCGCGGCTCATTTGGCTGTTCGCGCTGGTATCGCTCGGTAGCTGGTTCGGCACCGAAACTGGTTACCAAACCAATTGGGCGCTTTACTTCTTCGGTATGAACTACCCCCTGCGATTCATTGTATTCGGCTTGTTACTTGTTGCCGCCTGCCATATCCTCAAGAAGCAAAAATGGTTCACTTTTTTTTGGGAACTTACCTATGTGGTGGGCATGCTGTATTTGTTTATGTCGCTTTGGCTGTTCAGCATATTCGGCAATTACGGCAGTTTAGATACCTGGTGGCGTATCAAGCAACTTAACCTGTTTTACTGGGGCATCATTTCGGCGGTAGTGGCCGGGGGCTTTTTGCTGTACGGCTTAAAAAGTAAGGATGCTATAGCGCGCGAGTTCGGCATTACGTTCCTTATCATATTCCTGTACACCAAATACTTCGAATACTTTTGGGATGGCACCAATAAAACGCTGTTCTTTTCTATCCTGGCCCTATCCTTTTGGCTGGTTGGCCGCAAAGCGGAGAAGATATGGAATGTGGGTACTAAGCCAAGCCCCCCGGCCCCCTGAAGGGGGAGCAGGAAAACCTCACTATTTTGGTGGGCCGCTAAGATAATATTCTTCTCGTTGCGCAGAATCTGAAATTACAACTATCCTATCATTACCGTTCTTCTGTTCTTTGAATGCATATTTGCCATTCTCTATAAACAAATTTCCGATTTTGTTCCTGATGTAAAGCGTATCGCCGGCTACACGCCAATCGAAGTGTAAGGTGGCTTCTTCCAAGCCCACAAAACCGCAATGGTTTGCCTGAAAAAGCCACCTGATGCATGAGTTCCTGGTAATCATCATGTCGCCGGATTTGCTTTCGCAGGTTGTCCATCCGCCTAGGAAAATGCTGTCCTGGTGTGTAATCAAACTAGCTTTTTTAATCGGGGTATTAGTGTTTTTAAAGTTGCACCCCAACAAGATGATGGCCATTAATAAAAAAAATCCTGCTTTCATATTACATCCCTCCATAACCTTAATGTTTAAAAAACACCAGATACACCTGCTTAAAAACATGGTAAAGCGCAAAGCCGAAGAACAGGATGGCGATGCTGGTATCGATAATTTTGGTACTCAGTTCAAATTTGCGTTGCAGGAAGCGGGCAAAGCGGGCGTATAAAAACAGCGCGAGAAAAGACCCGACAGCAGAGCCGATGCTGAAGAACACCAGGTCGAGCGGTTTATCGTCTATCCATTCGTGGGTGATGAGGTAGGTGCCGGTCACCATCCAGAAGGGGATTTGCATGGGGTTTAAAAAGCCCAGCAATATGCCATATTTGATGCTGGCGTGCTGCGAATAGGTGGTTTTGGGTGGCTTGTTGCGGTTGGCCCAGGTAATGGCAGCCAGCGTGCCGAACAGCACCGTCATTATCCAGTCGATAATGGTATCCAGCCTTACTTCTTCTGAGAGCCATTTGGCGCCCAGCATCACCACGTAGGTAAAAATAAATTCCACGCAGGAGAAAGCTATGATAAACTGCATGGCCTGCTTAAGGCCCCGGTTTATGGTTATCTGTACCAGCGTAAGGTTGATATTGCCCGGCGGTATGTAACCTATAAAGTTGGCTATTACCCCGGCAAGTAAGGTTAGGAATATCATTGGCGGTAAAGATAGCAATTAAGCAAACATTTGCAGTGGCAACGCTGATGCCGAAAAATCCTGTGATAGCTTTACACAAGTGTTCCAGCGCCGAACACCGGCATTAATTTACCTGTTTTTATCAACTTATTGCAAACAAGCCTATTACATCGGTTACTTAAACAACCGGGGTGTTCCAAAGTGTCCCGCAAAATAATGTAAAACACTGATAATCAATGCACATTTAAAAATTAGTGTTCCACGCAAAAAAGTGGAACACCCTTAAAAAGCCAAGGGCAGGTGCTGGTCGGCCATGTATAAATTTCGCATATTTGCAGCTTAAATATTGGCAAGGCAGTTTCCTGCAAACTGAAGACTGCCAGGTACAAACTGAATAATATGTCCGCTCATAAAATAGTCTCCCTTTTACCTGCCGCTACCGAAATCGTATGCGCCCTGGGCCTCGAAAGCAGCCTGGTGGGCCGCTCGCATGAGTGCGACTACCCCGAAGCCGTAAAAGCCCTGCCCGTATGTTCGGAAGCCAACTTCCCCGATGGCCTGAGCAGTGCTGCTATCGACGTAAAAGTAAAAGAGTTGCTGGCCGATGCTTTATCCGTGTACACCGTAAAACGCGAGGTAATCAAAGAATTGCAGCCTGATGTGGTCATCACCCAGGCGCAATGCGAAGTATGCGCCGTTTCCTTGCCGGAAGTGGAGCTGGCTTTGACGGACTATCTGGATAACCCAGCCCGAATCATCTCCCTGCAACCCAATAGCCTGGAGGATATCTTTAATGATATAAGCACAGTAGCCGCCGCGCTGGATGCCTCCGACGCCGGCGAAACGCTCATAGAGGATTTGCAGGAACGGGTAGATATCATTCGCCATAAGCTGAAATTCCTGGAAAATCAACCAACCGTAGCCTGCATTGAATGGCTGGAACCGATGATGGTATCAGGCAATTGGGTGCCCGAGCTGGTGACAATTGCCGGCGGCGTACCCGTATTAGCGCAGCAAGGCAAGCACTCACCTTATGTAAATTGGGCCGATATACAAGCTGCCGACCCGGATGTAATCATCCTGATGCCCTGCGGGTTCTCCATCGAGCGCACCATGCGCGAAATCGACATTTTGTTGCATCAAACCTGTTTCGCGGATTTAAAAGCCGTGAAAAACAACCGCATCTACATCGCCGATGGCAACCAATACTTTAACCGCCCCGGCCCGCGCATAGTAGATTCGGTAGAGATACTGGCCGAAATACTGCACCCTAAGCAATTCATCTTCGGCAATGAGGGTGAGGGATGGATAAAATTCGTACTTTAAAAAATATTTTAAAAAGTTAAGCCAACATTGTAAATCGATATTTTGATTATATTTACGGTTCTCAACCTAATATAATTAACGTATGCGCCGTATTATTATCCTGCTGCTTGTTGCTGCTGTCCACCTACATGCTTTCGCCGCAACCGGCGACGAGCCGAAGTTCCATGCCAAAGATTTGTACATCAGTTGGCAGGTGGTAGATAATAACTACAAAAACAAGCAGGAGGCGCTCACGGCCATCATCATCACCAACAAAGGTAAAACCAGCCTGCCCGCCGGCGGCTGGAAGTTCTACTTCAACTCCTCGCGCAATTTCCTTCCGGATGCTACCAGTGGCAACGCCACCATCGCGCAGGTAAACGGCGACTTGTACAGCATCACCCCCAACGCCAAATTCCAGGAGATAAAACCCGGCGAAACCGGCCGTATAGAGTACGTTTGCGAATCGCCGGTGGTGAATTTTACTGATGCCATCGAAGGCCCCTACCTGGTTTGGGATGCCGAACCTGCAAAAGGCTACGCCCTCGGCGGGTTCACCGTTGCCCCTTTCAACCCGACTTACCAGGGCCTCATTACCCCCGAAATTCTTTACAACCAAAACAAAACTATACTGGATATCCCCGCTGCCGACTTGCAGAAAATCATCCCTACGCCGGTAAGCTATCAGGAAAATGCGGGCAGTTTCATCATCACCAATGCGGTCAGCATCATCAGCGACCCACTCTTCGACAATGAGAAGCGCTACTTTATAACGGGTATAGAAAAACTCTTGGGTAGCAAGCTAAAAGGCACATCGACCACCAAAAAAATAACCTTTAAAAAGGATGTCAGTCTGGGTGCCGAAGCTTACAAGCTCAGCATAACACCCGATGGCATGACGATAACTGCCGCTACCCCCGCCGGGTTGTTCTACGGCATCCAGTCGTTCAAAACCGCCATCAGCGCAGCGCCATGGATAAAACCACAGGCGGCTATCACCGTACCTTGCCTGGAAGTGAGCGACGCCCCGCGTTTCCCCTACCGCGCCGTGATGTTGGATGTAGCACGTAATTTCCAAAGTAAGCAACAGGTATTGAAGCTGATAAACCTGATGGCCGTGTACAAGCTGAACACCCTGCACCTGCACCTTACCGATGACGAAGGCTGGCGGATTGAGATACCCTCCCTGCCCGAACTGACGGCCATTGGCTCTAAACGCGGCCATACGCTGGATAGCAAAACCAACCTGCCCGCCTCGCATGGCTCAGGTCCCGATTTTAGCAATACCGCCGGCACCGGCTTTTACACCCGGGCCGAATACATAGAAATATTGAAATACGCCACCGAGCGCCATGTGACCGTTATCCCCGAGATAGAAACCCCCGGCCATGCCCGCGCCTCTATCAAAGCTATGGACGTGCGCTACGAGCATTTACTGGCTGCCGGCGATAAAGCAGGCGCAGAACGTTACCTGCTGCGCGATTTGAACGACAAGTCGGACTATCGCTCGGTACAGTACTGGAACGATAACGTGATTGATGTATCGCTGCCATCCACCTATAACTACATAGAAACCGTGGTAGGCGATTTGGTAAACATCTACAAAGATGCCAACGCCCCACTGCCTGCTATCCATTTTGGTGGCGATGAGGTACCTGCTCATGTTTGGGAAAAATCGCCTGCGTACCTGACCCTGAAAGCCAGTCATCCCGAGATACAAAGCACCGGCGACCTGTGGTACTATTTCTATGGCCGCGTAAACGATATCCTCAAAAAACGCAATATCAAACTTTCCGGCTGGGAAGAGATGGCCCTGCGCAAAACGCTGGTAGACGGGCAAGGTACCTACGTATCCAACCCCCAGTTTGTGGGCGAGGGTATGCAGGTAGATGTTTGGAACAACGTACTGGGCGACGGGCAGGAAGACCTGGCCTACAAATTGGCGAATGGCGGCTACAAGGTAGTGCTTACCTGCGTTACCAATCTCTACTTCGATATGGCCAACTATAAATCCTTCGACGAGCCTGGTTACTACTGGGGCGCGTTTTTAGGTATAGATAAGTTCTTCTCTTTTATTCCGTACGATTATTTCAAAAATGCCGATGTGGATAAGAACGGCCTCCCCATAAACCGCAACCTGTTTGTAGGCAAACAGCGCCTTACCGATTACGGCAAGGGCAACATCATAGGCCTGCAAGGTGCCCTGTGGACGGAAACTGTTAAAACCGCCGACCGGATGGATTATATGATATTCCCAAAACTGATCGGCTTGGCCGAACGGGCCTGGGCGAAAGACCCGGCATGGGCCATAGAAAGAGATACCGCTAAAGCCCGGGAACTTTATAATCAGGATTGGAGCAAATTCCTGAATATATTGGGCAAACGCGAATTGCCGCGTTTGGCTTACTACAACAGCGGTTACAGCTTCAGGATACCCAAACCGGGTGTAATCGTTCAGGATGGTAAATACCAAAGTAATATCCAATATCCGGGCCTAACCATCCGCTACACTACAGATGGCAGTGAACCTACTGCAAAAAGCAAGGTTTACACCAACCCTGTAGATGCTAAAGGCACCGTGAAATTCCGCGCCTTTGATGAAAAGGGCCGCGGTGGCAACACCGCTGAAGGGCCAGCGTTTGAGCAGAAACCGGTTTTGTAGAATAGTTCATAGGTGATGGTTCATGGCAGATGTGTTTTTGGAACTATTATCCATGAACTATCATCTATAAACCATGAACTCCTTATAATTCCACCTTCTTCAGGCCCTTATTTACGCCGGTGATGAATCTGGCCAGGCCGCGCATGTAGGTGCGCTGGTCATCGTACATGCTCATGTGGCTGCCGTTTTTGCAATAGAGGTAGCTGCCGTTTTGCACCTGGGTGGCTATCCAGGCCATGTGTTTGGGGTCCATAGTATCGTATTCCCCGCCAATGCTAAGGGTTGGTACGATAAGGCTTTTTATCTCTTTTTTACGGTCCCAATTGGTCAGTTTGCCTGCAATACCAAACTCGCTTGGGCCCTGCATGGTAACGTATAAGGATTGATTGGTTTTTCCGAGGGAACGGGTTACCGTCTCGGGCCATTCGGCGCCTGGCATCCTCAGGATGTGCTTTTCGTAAAAATTGGGTTGCAGGAGGCCCATATAATTAGGATTGGCAAAGTCTTTTTTAGCTTCTATATCGCGTATCTGGGCCAATACTTTCGGGTCCATCTGTTTAGCCAGCACTTCCGAATATCTGCCGTAATCCGGGCAGCTCACCATCATGTTAGAGATAATAAGGCCTTTGAGGTGTGCCTGGTATTTCAGCGCGTGCTCTGTAGCCAAAATGCCGCCCCAGGAGTGGCCAAGCAGGTAAAAATTATCCTTATCCAGGTGCAGGGCCTGGCGCACCTGCTCTACCTCTTCCACGTACCGGGCCAAATCCCACATGGTGGTGTCTTTGGGGTTATCGGAGTTGCCGCAGCCCAACTGGTCGTAATAAATCAGCTCGATGCCTTTTGCAGGCAAAAAGCTCTCCATGCATTCGAAATATTCGTGCGTTGCGCCCGGGCCGCCGTTCAGCAGCAGCAGTTTCATGGTGGGGCTGTTGCCCAGCTTTTTCGTCCACACCCTAAACTTGCCTTTGGGCGTATTGATGGTTATCATTTGCACACCGCCGGTTTTAACGCCCGAGGTGGTGTCTTTAAAATAATCGCCTAAAGCAGGGGCCTCGTAGGGTTTAGCAGCCGGACTAACGCAGGCAGATACGCACGCGGCCGCAACAATTACCGCCGAAAGGATAAGGGTTCTTAATTTCATGATGGGGACAGGTGATTTTGCCATAAAGCTAATTAAAAATATGCGATCGCAATTGGCGCAAAGGGCATTTGCAGGTGCATTTTTGTGGGGTAATCCGGGGCGCAAATAAAGCGTAACCAGATGCGTCTATTAGACACAATGAGTATCGGTTTAGCCAAACATTATCAGCCGGTTAACAAGATGAAAAAAATTTCATTAAATTTTCATCTTTATAAAATATTCGTGTTTAACAATCGTTATCTTTCTAAATAAAAAAAACAGATAGCTTATGGGTGAAACCTTTACAACAAATTTTTACGCGGTCACTAACAAAGCTCAGATGAAAGAATCAGGATCAATGGAAAATCTGGACGCGGACTCAGTGATATTCTATCACTCTATCCATGCCGAGCTTGACCTTCTGAAAAAGAAGCCGAAGCTGCAAACCATCCACCACATCCTCGATTATTCGAAGAGCCTGCGCTAAGCACCGCATCCCCCGACACTGGTTCATGAATCCTACTAATTGGCAAGGCCGATAGTTAGATTTGTGAACCTTTCTATTTTAGTTCAGTGGTTCATTAGTTCACTTGTTCATTGGTGCAAAGTTTGATATAATTGCATTCGTAATCGCCGGTTCAAACACCAATGAACTAATGAACCAGTGAACTAATGAACCATGTTAAAAGCCGAACGTTACCGCCATTTCGTAGGATACTTTTCAAAGAACCAACCCGACGCGGTTACCGAGCTGCATTACGAAAACCCTTACCAACTGCTGGTAGCCGTAATTTTATCCGCCCAGTGTACCGATAAGCGCATCAACCAGGTAACGCCCAAACTTTTCGAACGCTTCCCCGACGCTGCTGCGCTTGCCGCTTCGGATGCCGACGAGATATTCACTTATATCCGCAGCGTAAGCTATCCCAATAACAAGGCCAAGCACCTGGCCGGCATGGGTAAAATGCTGATGGAAAGGTTCGGCGGGGTGGTACCTTCGGGACTGGATGAATTGCAGATGATGCCCGGCGTGGGCCGCAAAACCGCCAATGTAATTGCATCGGTAGTGTTTGATGCGCCTGCGATAGCGGTGGATACGCACGTGTTTAGGGTGGCTAATAGGCTTGGGCTTGTTCGCGCCAGCACGCCACTGGCAGTAGAAAAGCAATTGGTACAAAACCTACCCGAAAACACGCTGGCCATAGCCCACCACTGGCTGATACTACACGGGCGGTATATATGCGTGGCCCGCAGCCCCAAATGCGAGATATGCCCCCTAACCTGGTTTTGCAAGTATTACGCCCAGCACAATACCGAAACTGCCTTGCTGAAAGCCGAGGCCCTGAAACTCCGTAAAGCAAAAGATACCAAAAAGAAGAAAATTCAAAATGCTATTGTAAAGGAGCTGAAGAAGCGCAGTGTTGATAAAGATATTTGATGAGGCGCGGCCTGTTGATTAATTTCATGCACCAATCACATCGTCGTTATTACGGGGAAAGCACCTTAAGCATAGCGGATTTGCAAGGCGGCAATGCATGCCGATGATTGCCGCGCTTCGCTAGCAAAGACGTGTTGTGATAAATAAAAATAATTACTAAAAAAATTAGCAAATATCAAAAACACTTTTTATATTTGTTTCACGAAAAAAATAGAGATGAGCAATACAGATAAAATGAAGGCATTACAGCTTACCCTTGATAAGCTGGAAAAATCGTACGGAAAAGGGACTATCATGAAGCTGGGCGAACAAGCCATAGAGCCTACTGAAGTAATATCTACCGGCTCGCTGGGCCTGGATATCGCATTAGGCGTAGGCGGTTTGCCAAAAGGCAGGGTGATAGAAATCTACGGCCCCGAATCGTCCGGTAAAACCACCCTTGCCATACATGCCATCGCCGAATCGCAGAAGAAAGGCGGTATTGCTGCCTTTATAGATGCGGAGCACGCTTTCGACAGGTTTTATGCCAAGAAACTGGGTGTAGACGTAGAGAACTTGCTTATCTCACAGCCCGATAACGGCGAGCAGGCTTTAGAGATTGCCGATAACCTTATCCGCTCGGGCGCTATCGATATCCTGGTTATAGACTCTGTTGCGGCATTAGTGCCAAAGGCGGAAATTGAAGGCGAAATGGGCGACTCTAAAATGGGCCTCCATGCACGTTTAATGTCGCAAGCCTTGCGTAAGCTTACCGGCACCATCAGCAAAACCGGCTGCTGCTGTATATTCATCAACCAGTTGCGTGATAAGATCGGCGTAATGTTCGGTAACCCCGAAACTACCACGGGCGGTAACGCTTTGAAGTTTTATGCTTCGGTACGTTTGGATGTGCGCCGTATATCACAGATAAAAGATACCGACGAGGTATCTGGTAACCGCGTTAAGGTGAAAATTGTTAAGAATAAAGTGGCTCCGCCATTCCGTATAGCCGAGTTCGACATTATGTTTGGCGAGGGTATTTCTAAAGCCGGCGAAATTATCGATCTGGGCGTAGAGTACAACATCATCAAGAAAGCAGGTTCATGGTTTAGCTACGGCGATACCCGCCTGGGCCAGGGCCGCGATGCCGTTAAACAATTGATATTGGATAACCCCGAACTGATGGAAGAACTGGAAAAGAAGATAAAAGCAACCGTAACCGGCGACAGCCTGGCGGAAGTTTAATTCAGGATTACACCGATTTATCAAGTGAGTATCCCGGCAGCTAGGAACGATTACAAAGCTGCTTATAAAAGCGAAAGCCATCTCAATAAGGTGGCTTTCGTTGGTTTTAATAATACTTTAATAATTTGATTTGGGATGGACGCGGATAACTTACGATTTGAGCTTTTCCATAAGATTTTACAGGCAAACGAAAGGCAGCTAAAGGAGTTGAATAAAATGGTGACAGATTATTTAATATCTGAAGATGGCGACGAAGAATGGGATTCTTTACCCGAATTTCAAAAACAGCAACTAAACGCCTCAATGGCACAAGCAGATGCCGGCTTAGGCACGCCTGTTAATGAGGTTATGGATAATATCCGCAAAAAATACGGGCTTGATTAAACGGCCAGGCAAACCTTAAGGCAGTAAAAATCCGAAATCGCAAATCCGTATTCCGAAATTACCTCAGCCTATCTGCCGATTTCACCAACTTCTCGTCGCGTTGTATGGCTTTGAATGCAAAGATAATCAGGATGATGCTAAGCGAGGTAAGGAACAAGCCAATCCCCATATTCTTGTACTCGAGGGTAATATCGCCAACCACCTTCTTTACGGTTTGTGCCATCCAGAAGCTGTAGCCGATGAGCACCAGTATAGCGCTATAGCATAAGGCAATCTGCTGCTTGCGGTTCTTATAAAGGAAGATGATAACGAGAGGGACCAGCGCCGCAATTACGGTAACTACCGATAAGGCGGTAAAAACTTCGGTATGTTTTTCTTGTCCGTTCACTATTTCGTAAACACCCGTAACCGTTACGTTAACCAGTTTGCTATCCACATAAATATTATGTGCCAGCGGGAAAACAAACAGCCCGAACATCACAATAGAGGCAGCAAGGAGGTATATACTTTGTATTCGTTGTAGCATTTTTTTAGTTTAAGAGCAGCAAAGATAATTGTTTTAATAATTGATAATGCCAATTTGTTATTGCCGCATAAAAGATGAAATAAGGATGTATATTTATGTCGAATTTCAAAATGGGGATAATAGCAATCATCATCTTTCTTGGGTACGCCCACCTGGGCTATAAGCTTAAGCGTAACCCTGTAGCCTGGGGATTTATTGGATTAGGTGTACTAATCTCTCTCCCTTTGGCGGGTAGCCCTTTTTTACTACTAACAAATTCACCCGACACCAATCTGGTTTATTGGACGACCGTAAATTTGCTGACCATCCATAGCAGTTAATCACTTCGGGCACTGCCTACATAACAGTAGTTTACTACCTTTGCCCCGTGGCAGATACTCAGCGTTATTTTATCGAACTGGCTTACGATGGTACTAATTACCATGGCTGGCAGGTACAGCAAAATGCGGTAAGCGTACAGGAGCTATTGAACAAAGCCTTATCCACTCTGCTGCGCCTACCTATAGAAACTACCGGCTGTGGCCGCACCGATACCGGCGTGCATGCGACAGAGTATTTTGCGCATTTTGATGAGCCCCCCCGGCCTCCGCTGGCTAGCGGAGGAGCAGAAAATGCTGTTCAAAAGTTCCCTCTTCAGGGGGTTAGGGGGTTAAACTCCCTCCTCCCCTATGATATTGCCATTAAAAACATCATTCCCGTAGCCCCCGAAGCGCATGCCCGTTTCGACGCCACGCTGCGGAGTTACGAATACCATATCCATTTTGAGAAAGACCCTTTCAGGCACGGTTACTCCTGGTTGCTGCGCGACAGACCCGACCTGGATTTGATGAACCAGGCAGCGGCAATCGTCATGGAATACACAGATTTTAGCTGTTTCAGCAAATCTAATACGCAGGTTAAAACCAATAATTGTAAAATTGTAAAAGCAGTATGGGAGACCACCGAAAAAGGTATCGTATTCAAAATATCTGCCGACCGTTTTTTACGTAATATGGTGAGGGCCATAGTAGGCACGCTGATCATGGTCGGCCGCGGTGAGATACCCCCGGAGGGCATCCGTGATATTATCGAAAGCAAGAACCGCAGCAAAGCCGGCACCAGCGTACCCGCCTGCGGCTTGTATTTAACGGAAGTAAAGTATCCGTATTTGCCCCGGCCGCTAAATGGTTAGTAAACTATTAAGAATGAGTACAGAAAAAGGAAATAAAGAAACTGCTCAAAAAACGGCCCCTTCTGCTACAGGGAACACGGGGAAACCTGTTGTTACCGGCAAAGCCTTCGATTGGCAATTGCTCAAGCGCGTTATGCGTTACGTAAAACCCTATATGGGCGTGTTCGTGCTGTCAGGTTTCCTCACTGTTTTTTTGGCGGTGGTCGCGCTTATCCAGCCCATACTCATCCAGCGCACACTCGATAAATATATCCTCGCCAACAACTACCACGGGCTGGTTTTTATGGTAGAACTGATGGTGGGGCAGCTCGTTATCCAAACCCTTGCACAGTATTACCAAACATACCTCACCAACTCACTTGGCCAATCCGTCATCCGCGATTTGCGTATCGATGTATTCAACCACATCATCAGCTTGCGGCTCAAATATTTCGACCGCACGCCAATCGGTATGCTCATTACCCGTACGGTGTCCGACCTGGAAACCATAGCCGATATCTTCTCCGAAGGGCTTATCTCCATTATGGGCGATATGCTGCTGGTGATTGCTGTAATAGGCTACATGCTTGCCGAAGATTGGAAACTGGCACTGATCACGCTCATTCCCATGCCATTCCTGTTCGCATCCACTTATGTGTTCAAGGAGGCCATCAAATCATCGTTCCAGGAAGTACGCACGCAGGTGGCGCAGCTGAATACGTTTTTGGCCGAGCATATCAGCGGCATCAGCATTATCCAATACTTTGCCCGCGAGGAGCAGGAGATGCGCAAGTTTCGCGCTGTTAACCAAAAATACCGCGATGCTAACATTCGCTCCAACTGGTACTACTCTATCTTTTTCCCGGTGGTAGAAATTTTGTTTGCCATTTGTATGGCCCTGCTGGTTTGGTACGGCTGCAAAAGGATACTTACAGATCAGCAGCTGAACATGCTATCGGCAGATGCAAAGGGCGTAACCATCGGCAAGATAACCGCCTTTATTGCCTTGCTGAATATGCTCTTCCGCCCTATACGCCAGCTGGCCGATAAATTCAACACCCTGCAAATGGGCATGGTAGGTGCCGACAGGATATTCAAAGTGCTGGATACCGATGAGGTAGCAGCCGATAACGGCAAACTTGCACCACCGGTATTGCAGGGCGATATCCAATTTAAGGATGTATGGTTTGCTTATAACGACGAGAACTGGGTGCTCAAAAATATCAATTTCCACATCAAACCCGGCGAGACACTGGCTTTGGTGGGGGCAACCGGCGCAGGCAAATCATCTACCATCAATATCCTCAACCGGTTTTACGAGATAGGCAAAGGCCGGGTAACGGTAGATGGCCTGGATATAAGGGATTACAAGGTAGATTACCTGCGCTCAAAAATTGCGACCGTAATACAGGATGTATTTTTGTTTACCGATACCATCGGCAATAACATCAGCCTGAACAATAGGCAGATAACGCGCGAAGAAATCATCGCAGCAGCCAAAGATGTGGGCGCGCATGAGTTTATTGAACGCTTGCCCGGCGGCTACGACTATAACGTGATGGAACGCGGCGCAACCCTATCGGCAGGCCAGGCGCAGTTGATTTCGTTTATACGCGCTCTGGTGTACAACCCGGCCATATTGGTGCTGGATGAAGCTACTTCTTCCGTTGATACCGAAACTGAATTACTGATACAAAACGCTATCAACAAACTGATGCAGGGCCGCACGGCCATCGTAATAGCACACCGGCTTTCTACCATTCAAAATGCCGATAAGATTATCGTTTTAGACCATGGCGAGATTATGGAGAGCGGCACCCACCAGGAACTGCTGCGCATAGAAAACGGCTACTACCGCAAACTTTACGATCTGCAATTCAATTCGGCGGGTATAGCCAAGTCCGTTTAGCCTTACTTAGATTCCAATCGGCGGGCATCATCATCAGATGCGTCGGGCTGGTCGCTCTTCGGCGCTTTCTTTATGGGGGCAACGGGTTGCTCCTCGTTCTCGTGCTTTTTGGCTACATCGTGCTGTTCGGGTTCGTCGGCATGGTATTGCTTATCGCGTTGTTTCACTACGCTTTTGTGTCCCTCGTCGTTCGGCCTGTCGGTAGGCGTATCAGATGGCGATGGTTTATCGTGGTCGTTTGCGGGTGTTGTCATATATGGGATAACATTGGGGTTTAGGTATTTGTTTAAAAAAGCGTCATTGCGAGGAACGAAGCAATCTCCCTATGAGCAGAGCACCTTGCAAATCCGCCTGTAGAACGTAGAGATTATTGATGTGCTAATTTTTCTTTATGGAATCAATGAGCTTCCTTCGGTCGGTTGTCTTCGTTCCTCGCAATGACGATGTGGTGATGTGCGGAGATGTTGCGTTAATTATTGTTAATTATCCCGCATAAACTTTTACCTTTAGGGCAGGTTTGTTATTTTCGCAAACTATGGTGATAGCTGTGGGCTAAGCTTTCTTAGTCTCATATCTAAAAACTTACATCTCATATCTAAAAATATGGAAGAATTCGAAACAAGCGCATCGGCCAGGAAAACCAAAACGATATACATCTCTACCGTTTTTGGTATTGCCATGGTTTTATTGATGATCGGGCTGCTGGGGCTGATATTGGTGAAAGCGAATAACCTCTCGCGCTACGTGAAAGAGAACATCGTGGTAAATATTTTTATGGACGATGCCGCCCACGAAACCGATGTGCTACAATTTCAGAAACAGCTGGAAGGCAATCCCATGGTGAAGCAAACCCAGTACGTAAGCAAGGAGCTTGCCGCGCGCAACCTGCAGAAGGACCTTGGCGAAGACTTCGTGAAATTCCTGGGCTACAACCCGCTATCGCAATCGCTGGATGTGTACCTCAAGGCCGATTACGCCAACAACGCCGGCATCGAGAAATTCAAAGCCGAGCTGATGAAAAACCCTTTGGTGAAAGAAGTAAAATATCAGCAAAGTTTGGTAGACCAAATGAACCAGAACTTAAAATCGATTATCCTGGTGATATTGGCATTCGCCAGTATATTCGTGGTGCTATCGGTAGCACTCATCAATAACACCATCAGGCTGGCTATCTATTCGCAAAGGTTTCTGATTAAATCGATGCAGTTAGTGGGCGCAACAAAAGGGTTCATCCGCAAGCCGTTTTTGCTCTATGGTATATGGCATGGCCTTTTGGGCGGCTTGATCGCTATATTGATCCTTATCGGTACGCTTTACCTGGCTTACCAGCAAATACCCGATCTGGTTATCCTGCGCAACTATACCGAGTTTGGCATCGTGTTCCTGGGGATTATCGGCATCGGTGTTATCATGTCGGCCGTGAGCACTTACCTGGCGGTAAACAAATTCCTGCGCCTAAAAATATACGACCTTTACAGGTAGTTTATTAGTTCACTGGTTCATTAGTCATTAGTTCATTGGTGTAGCTGAATCAACAAATCACTCACTAATTCAATAATTCATTAATTCAAAAATTGCTCATTCACTAATTAATAAAATGGCACAAGTATCAAAACCGGTTGCCCCGGCTAAAACAACCGCTCCGGCTAAAACACAGCCGGTAAGTACCGCCCCGCAGGCGCAATTCGTGTTCGGTAAGGAGAACTACCTATGGCTCATTATCAGCATTGCTGTAGTAACCTTCGGTTTCGTACTGATGAGCGGCAAAACAGATATTTACAGCACCACTAAAATTGTGATTGCCCCCGTGGTAGTGCTGGCAGGCTTTGGTTTAGGTTTTTACGCGATCCTAAAAAAACCGGCCGCTAAAGCATGAATTTAATACATGTAATTGTACTGGCGATAGTTGAAGGCATTACCGAGTTTTTGCCTATATCGTCAACCGGGCATATGATTATCGCCTCCTCTATAATGGGTATCCAAAGCAACGAATTCGTAAAGTTGTTTACGGTAGCCATACAGTTAGGCGCTATACTTTCGGTAGTGGTACTGTACTGGAAACGCTTTTTCCAAACCCTCGATTTTTATTACAAACTATTCGTCGCCTTCCTTCCGGCCGCGGTATTCGGCTTGTTGTTCAGCAAAAAAATAGACCAATTGATGGAGAGCGCCCTAACCGTAGGCATCACTTTATTTATCGGCGGTATTATATTGCTGTTTGTTGATAAATGGTTTAACCAGCCCGATGTTAAGGAAGAAAAGGAAATAAGCTATTTAACCGCACTTAAGATCGGTTTCTTCCAGTGTTTATCTATGATACCCGGCACCTCGCGCTCTGCAGCTACCATCGTAGGTGGCATGAGCCAAAAGTTGAGCCGTAAGGCTGCTGCCGAGTTTTCGTTCTTTTTGGCGGTGCCTACTATGTTTGCAGCAACTGCCAAAAAACTATTCGATTTCATTCACGACGGCCATGTTTTTACCGGCGAAGAAATAAAGCTGCTGGCCATTGGCAACGTAATCGCCTTTATCGTGGCTTTGTTGGCTATCAAAACATTCATCACATTCCTCGAGAAACGCGGCTTCCAATTATTTGGCTGGTACCGTATTTTGGTAGGTGGGGTTATCATTATCCTGATCCTTACCAAACACGACCTGCAAGTTATATAAAGGATTTTTCTACAATATATCATTGATAGCGATGCGCCAAAAGCCATCGCTATTTTTGTTTGGTGGCTATTGGTCTGAACTCGAATTTTATGAAATCTATAGAACTTTACAGAATTAATGAATAACAGCAATGTGAGCACAAATTCTGGCTATTCTCAAAATTCCTTAAAATTCGAGTTCAGACACTTACCTTTGCCGCTTAAATTCTTACATTGAGCACTACTTCTTTCACCAATATACAGCAATTTGCCGATGGCCAGCTTTTGCTGGTAAACAAACCCTACAAATGGACCAGCTTTGATGTAGTTGGCAAACTGCGCAATGCCTTTAAGCCCTTAAAGCTAAAGGTGGGCCACGCCGGCACGCTGGATCCCCTGGCTACCGGCCTGCTCATCATCTGCACCGGCAAAATGACTAAGCAGATAGATACCTTCCAGGCCGAGGAAAAGGAATACACCGGCACCATGGTATTAGGCGCCACCACCCCCACTTACGATTTGGAGAGCGAACCGGAGATTAAATTCGATACCGCACACCTTACCGAAGAACAAATAAAAGCCGCCTGTGCGCAGTTTACGGGCGATATACAGCAGTACCCGCCGGCTCACTCTGCTATAAAAATTGATGGCGAGCGCCTGTACGAAAAGGCCCGCCGCGGCGAGGAAGTGGAACTGCGCCTGCGCAACGTTACCATTACTGAATTTGAGATAACCCGCATAGAGCTGCCCGAAGTTGATTTTAGGGTAGTGTGCAGCAAGGGCACTTACATCCGCTCGCTGGCGAACGATTTTGGCGCAGCCCTTAACAATGGTGCCTACCTATCGCGCTTACGCCGCACCCGCAGCGGTAATTACCGTATAGAAGATGCGCACGAAGTATTGGAATTGGTAAATACAATTAGGGAATTAAAAAGTGTTGGCACTGTAGGTGATTCGTCAATAATCGGCCATTAATTTGTAGCGATAGTAAAAAGCTTCTCAATTATGCTTTCTGCGGTTACCTTTGTGCTAATACTACTATGAAGATTTACCATCACATCGATGAGTTCGTTCCCGTAAAAAATGCCGTGGTTACCATTGGCACGTTTGACGGCGTGCATATTGGGCACCGCAAAATTATTTCGCGCTTAAAGGAATTAGCCACAGCATCTGATGCGGAAACGGTTATCCTTACTTTTTTTCCGCATCCGCGGATGATACTGCACCCCGAGGATGAAAACATCAAGCTCATCACCACCATTGCCGAAAAAGCATCGCTGATGGAGCAACTGGGGGTTGACCATTTGATCATCACCCCTTTTTCGAGGGACTTCAGCAACCAAAGTGCCGAGGAATACATCCGCGATGTACTGGTGAAGAAAATCGGCACTAAAACTATCGTCATAGGTTACGACCACCGCTTCGGCAAAGACCGCAAAGGAGGGCTGGAAGATTTGCTGCGCCTTGCGCCCGAATACGGTTTCGAGGTATTGGAAATACCCGAGCAGGATATCAACGATGTGGCTATCAGCTCTACCCGCATCCGCACTGCCCTGCTCGATGGGGAGATTGATATCGCTAACGAATGCCTGGGCTACCCTTTCTTCATCACCGGTAAGGTTATCCGCGGCGACCAATTGGGCCGGCAGCTAGGCTACCCTACCGCCAACCTCATGTTGGAAGAAAAGTATAAACTTATCCCATCAGATGGCATCTATGCCGTACGCGTAAATGTAGAGGGAAAAGATTACAACGGCATGGCCTATATAGGCCACCGCCCCACCGTTAACGGCATGACGCGCAACATCGAGGTGAATATCTTCGATTTCAATCAGGAAATTTACAACAAGCAGCTCCGTATGGAGTTTCTTCACTTCGTCCGCGAGGATATCCACTTCGCATCGCTGGATGAACTGGTGGTGCAGTTGGGTAAAGATAAAGAAGATGTACTGGCCCTGCTGATTATGGATAACCCGCAGTTTAATACCTAGGGCAAGGGCTACAAATAAATGGATAACGACAAATCTGCCCCGGCAATACTGCAAACAAAACAACACTTCCACATCCTCGACGGTTTAAGGGGCGTAGCAGCCTTATCTGTAGTTACCTTCCATTTTATGGAATGGGCCTATAGTGATTACAGTAAGGATTTCATAGGGCACGGTTTCCTGGCCGTAGATTTCTTTTTCTGCCTATCGGGCTTTGTTATCGGGTACGCGTATGACGATCGTATAGGAAAAATGGGCGTGCTGGAATTTTTCAAATCGCGCATCATCAGGCTGCACCCGCTGGTTATATTAGGATCGGTATTAGGCCTGCTGGCCTTCCTCTTCGATCCCTTTGGCGGCCACCCCGAATTATACAGTGCAGGCAAAGTTGCGCTTACCTTTATCTGTTCCCTGTTGCTTATTCCCCTCCCCGTAATAGCCGATCGTGGCTTTAACCTGTTCAGTTTCAATGCACCGGCGTGGTCGCTCTTTTGGGAATATATTGCCAATGTTGCATATGCCTTCGTGCTTTGTAAAATAAACCGACGCTACCTGCTGCTTCTAGCCATTTTGGCGGCCCTGGGTATTTGCCTTGTGGCCTACCGTTCGGGTAATTTAATGGGTGGATGGAGCGGCCCAACCTTTTGGGATGGTAGCGCCCGTATAACTTATTCCTTTTTAGCAGGGCTGCTTATTTACCGCGCCAACTGGATCATCAAAAACAAGTTGGGATTTATCGGCATAGCCATATTGTTGTTCCTGGCTTTTGTGATGCCCTTTTCTAAGTGGAACTGGTTGTCCGAACCTTTGGTAGTACTCTTCTACTTCCCTTTGTTGATAGCCCTGGGCGCAGGGGCTACGTTAACGCCCGGCTTAAAAAAGATATGCATCTTCTCGGGGGAAATATCCTACCCCTTGTACATGACGCATTACGCTGTGCTGTGGATGTTTGGCAACTATTATGGCAGCCATAAACCGGGCACCGGGCAATTGGCGCTTATCATCATCGCCTCATTGATACTGTTAGTGGGCGCAGCTTACCTGGTAATGATAATTTACGATATCCCCGTTAGAAAGTATTTAAGCCGGAAACGTAACGAGAAGCTTGCCGGATTAAAAGCAGGCTAAATTTATACCACCCCAGGGGCAGGAAGGATCCGAAACCAATATCTGTAATCGATTCTTCGGAAAGAAATATTTAAATTTACACGCCTTATCAACGTCTTAAAGCATGAAAAAATTTATCCTAACGCTATTTATCTGTTCTGTAGGCCATATACTGCTAGCGCAGGATAAAACCGCAGCGGCAATTACACCCGCCTTTACCGATTCGCTAAAGCAACAGATACTGCGCATTAAACCGACCGACCTCAACATCACAAAATTGGTATATACCAGCACCATATCTGCGGAGGGGAAACTGCTGAAGCCATTTATCATGAGGCAGTTTGGGGGTGGCAGTGTAGGCGACAATGATTTCGTAGTAAAGCTTAGGCTGCTGATTATGGCCGCTCCTGCATGGCAGCCAGCCTTCGATAAAACGCAGAATAAAGCGGTGGATGATTCGGTATTTTTTGCTATTACGATAAAAAGGGACGGAGTCGTTATCAAAAGAATAGACAGCATCGAGTAATCAAAAACCGATAATAAAAATAGCGATGGTAAATCCTATCGCTATTAAAACTTCTGCTCCCCCTTGCGCCACCGCTATAGCTAAGGCGACACGCGGTTAGGGGGCTATGCCTCTAGGCCCTCACCTCAAACCGCTCTTTTAAAAACTCCCCGGTAAAGCTATCTTCTTTTTTAATCAAATCTTCGGGTACGCCCTCGAATACCACGTTACCGCCGCGGTTGCCGCCGCCAGGGCCGATGTCTATCACCCAGTCGGCGCATTTTATCACGTCCATATTGTGTTCTATCACAATGATGGTGTTGCCATGATCCAGCAGAGCATCAAATGATTTCAGCAGTTTTTTGATATCGGCAAAATGCAGGCCGGTGGTTGGCTCATCAAAAATAAAGAGCGTTTTATGCGTATTGTTGCCTTTCACCAGGAACGATGCCAGCTTGATACGCTGCGCCTCGCCGCCTGATAATGTATTGCTCGATTGCCCTAATTGTACATAACCCAAGCCAACATCAACCAGTGGTTTTATCTTGGCCAGTATTTTAGGCTCTTTTCCGAAAAACTCCAGTGCTTCATCAATAGTGAGCTCCAATACCTCGGATACGTTCTTTTCATTATAAGTAACATCCAGGATGTGTTGCTTAAAGCGTTTGCCGCCGCAGGCTTCGCAGGTTAAAAAGATATCGGCCATAAACTGCATTTCTATCTTCACTTCGCCTTCGCCCTGGCAAACATCGCAACGGCCACCTTCTACATTGAACGAAAAAGCCGATGGCTTTAGCCCTGCCGCTTTGGCCACAGGTAGCGCTGCGTACAGGTTACGTATCTCATCCCAGGCTTTTACATACGTAACCGGGTTTGAGCGCGACGAGCGGCCTATGGGGTTCTGGTCTACCAGTTCTACCTGTTCTATTTTGGCGATGTCACCGTCGAGGCCATCGAAACTCCCGGTTTGCTCGCCGTTGTAATTGCCCAATGCCTTCTGCAGTGCAGGGGCCAGCACGCGCTTTACCAAACTTGTTTTACCGGATCCCGATACGCCGGTAACCACCGTAAGCACGCCCAAAGGGAACTTCGCATCCACATGGTTCAGGTTGTTTTCGCGTGCGCCTTTTATCTCAATGTAATCGTTCCATTTGCGACGATGGGCAGGTATGGCAATCGCTTCGCGGCCACTCAGGTATTTACCCGTAAGGCTGTTATCATCTACGATGATCTGCTCGTAAGTGCCGGTGAAGATGAGGTTGCCGCCATGCGTACCGGCTTCGGGGCCGATATCGATGATATGGTCCGCGGCCTTCATTATTTCCTCTTCGTGCTCTACTACCAATACCGTGTTGCCTACATCGCGCAGCGATTTTAACACCCCAACCAAACGCTGGGTATCGCGGGGGTGCAAGCCTATGCTTGGTTCATCTAACACGTAAACCGATCCTACCAGGCTACTGCCCAAAGAGGTTGCCAGGTTGATGCGTTGAGATTCACCACCCGATAAGGTATTAGAAAGACGGTTAAGGGTGAGGTAGCTGAGGCCTACGTCATTTAAAAATTGCAGGCGGTTGTTAATTTCCAGCAGCAGGCGTTTGCCTATCTTAACATCGGTAGGGCTGAGGTTAAGGCTGCTGAAGAATGCCAGGGCGGTATCTAAAGGCATCAATACGATATCCGTGATAGATTTGCTATCGATCTTCACGTAAGATGCATCCTTGCGCAGGCGGCTGCCCTTGCATTCGGGACAGGTGGTTTTGCCCCGGTATCGCGATAGCAGCACCCGGTATTGGATTTTATAGGTCTGCTCTTCCATCTCCTTAAAAAAGTCATCCAACCCACGGAAGTATTGGTTACCGCTCCATAGCAGTTGTTGCTGCTCGGGTGTAAGTTGGTTGTATTGGCGGTGGATAGGGAAGTCGAATTTTATAGAACTTTTCACCAGCCTGTCGTTCCACTCGCGCATCTTTTCGCCTCGCCAGGGGGCAATGGCGCCTTCGTAAACGGTTTTGCTTTTATCGGGGATAACCAGATCCTCGTCTATACCGATAACCTTGCCGTAGCCTTCGCAACGCTTACAGGCCCCATAAGGATTATTGAAGCTAAAGAAGTTTGGCGATGGCTCCTCGAAACGGATGCCGTCGAGTTCAAAGCGGTCGCAGAAGAAACGCTCCTGCTCTACAGCCCCACCTAAATCCTCCCCGATAGAGAGGACTTCAGAGGATTCGGGCAATTTATATCTTACATAGCAATCGCCCTTGCCTTCGAAAAACGCAGTCTGGATACTATCGCCAAGGCGGCTGACGGTTTCGTCCTCGTCGTTTTTAATCACACGGTCTATAACGATGCGCAATGCATCGTAGGTAGTAGTTTGCGAGTGGTCGGCTTCGGACTCTGCGGCAACTTTTTTGGTTTTTGTTTTCCCTATTACCTGTTCCACTTCGCCTTTTGCGCCGAAAGCGGTATTATCGATACTGTCATCTTCCAGCATGCTTTCTATGCGGTTCAGCTGACCATTGTACTCCACGCGGATAAAGCCTTTTTGCATCAGTACCGCAAGCTCCTCTTTAAGGCTGCGGTTATTATGCGGATGCAGCGGGCAAAGGATGGTTACCTGTGTTTCTGTAGGCAAGCCCATGATAAAGTTGATAACATCGGTAACGCTATCTTTTTTTACCACACCGCCCGATACCGGCGAAATAGTTTTGCCAATGCGCGAGAACAACAGCTTAAGGTAATCGTATATCTCGGTACTGGTGCCCACCGTAGAGCGCGGGTTGCTGGTGATTACTTTTTGCTCAATTGCTATGGCAGGTGCTATGCCTTTGATATAATCTACATCTGGCTTGTTCATACGGCCCAAAAACTGGCGCGCATAGCTGCTCAGGCTTTCTACATACCTGCGCTGCCCTTCGGCGTAAAGGGTATCGAATGCCAGCGACGATTTGCCCGAACCCGACATGCCGGTGATAACCACCAGCTTATTCTTGGGGATGGCCACATCCATATTCTTGAGGTTGTGCACCCTGGCCCCTTTTATGATGATGTGTTTCTGCGGGTCTTTTTCGGCTTCTTCGATCATTGCTTGTTTAAAATATCTATGGTCCATAGTCGTTAGACCATGGTAATAAACGTTTTATAATTAATATGGTGTTAAACTTTCGCTATGGACCATGGTCTAAAGAACATGGACGCTTGGAGCCGCAAAAATCCTAAAATATTTAGCTTTTTCCAAATGGGTTGTACATCATTATAGCGATAATGTAGTGTTTGGGTGAATACTTGCAATGGGCTGACATGGGTTTAAAATGATGATGGCATGACATTGCACCCCCTTAAAAAATATTTGTTTTTATTTCTAAGATTATTATATTTGAGGGTAACATTTTTTAACCCCTAAAAGAAACGCTATAGACACAACTCTACTCAATAAATAACGATAAAGATTTTAATTTAGTTTATTAGTAGTTTCTATGGATTTTCAATTGAAAAGTGATCAGGATCTAATCCATCTATATGTCGGCGGTGACGAAGCAGGGCTTGTAGAGCTCATCCGCAGATACCAAGCCAAAATTTATACTTCTATTTACTTGCTCGTAAAAGACGAAGCACTGGCCGAAGATATTTTCCAGGATACGTTCATAAAAGTTATTAATACGCTAAAAGCCGGCAAATACAACGAGGAGGGCAAGTTTTTGCCTTGGGTAACCCGTATTGGCCATAACCTGGTGATTGACCATTTCCGCCGCGAAAAACGTGCGCCGATGGTTAGCAATGGCGACGACTTCGATATATTCGAGGTACTGGGTAATTACGACGAAAGCGCCGAGGACCGCCTGGTGCGCGAGCAAACCCATAAGGACCTGAAATCGTTGATTCAACTGCTGCCATCAGAGCAGAAGGAAGTGCTGATTATGCGCCACTTCGGCGATATGAGCTTCAAAGAAATTGCCGACGTTACCGACGTAAGCATCAATACCGCCCTTGGCCGTATGCGCTATGCATTGAACAACCTGCGCAAGATGATGCAGACCAAGGAGTTGAGTTTAAAGAACTAAGGATTAGCCATTTGGCGAAACGATAAAACGCGATGGAGACACCTGTGGTGGTGTTTTCGTCGCGTTTTTGTTTAAGTAGCTGGAGCAACTCTAGCTGCCGATCTTGTAATTAAAAAACCGACGATATCCTGCCATATTGTGTGGCTTTAATTTGGAACGGTGCACCTAAAAGGAAATCATGACCAATAGAATTGAAATAAAAAATATTGACTTCTGCCAGTTTTGGGTTTTCTAAATAGCAAACTTTAATTCCCTAACGCATTCACCATATACTGTTAATTGCGATAGCCTAATTGCTTGCATAAAAGCGTTCGCGCATTTTTTTCAAATACTTTGCAGCCGGTTTTTCTATTACATAATAAGTTATTGTACTAAACGCTAATGTTCCAATAGCTACGTAGCAAAAGCTAATAATTAGGTAGTTGTTAAGGTCAATGCCCAGTACCTTTGATATTTTATCAAAGGATTCAATAAACAAAAAGTGATTTACATATAACGAATAGGATATAAGGCCTAAAAAGTAAACAGCTTTACTGGATAAAAACCGATTGATCGTATTTCTTTCTGTTATATAAACGATAAAAAAGGGCATCGAAAGGATGATCAAAATGTCCGTCCTCTTAAAAAAAAGCAAAACAAATAGTGGAATGGCTAAGTATTTTACAAACACAACTTGTTGTTTTATCCTTTCAAAACTCAAATAGGCAAAAATACCTAATAGGTATGCTGCAATAGTCCGTAAAAAGCTAGCCGGACCACGGGTGAATGAAATTACCGGATAAAAACCTTTATTTTTATATAAATAATAATAATTACCCCAGTTTAAAAAAGCACTTCTAAAAGTGCATATCGCTATAAATATGATAATTGACGCCATTAATAGCATCCAGGCTTTGTTCCTAATTTTCCATATAAAATAAAACGCTACCGGAAAGAAAAAATAAACAACCCATTCGTTTGTTAATGACCACCCTGGTGAAATCAGGGAGTCGTTTGAAAAATGAAATATCCCCTGTAATAAAGTTAAATTTACAATAAGGCTTTTAAAATCACCTGAATGAAAAAGGAGAAAATACAATAGCGTTACAACGATATATAAGGGAAATATCCTGGAAAATCGCTTATACATAAACGCTTTATAATCATTTTTAAATAGATGATTATTAAAGTTGGCTGATGATGTTAAACTTAATAAAAAGCCACTTAGCACGAAAAATAAATCGACCGATAAATAACCATGACCAATAAAAACCGCCAAATAATCGTTAATCGGCTGCGGTTTTTTATGAAAAAACACCCCATACCAATGGAAAACCATTACATAAACAGCAGCCAAGCCACGTACACCTGTTAAACTCTTTATTTCATTTGTGCTCATAGGTGTTGAACGTTGGCGAGTATAGCGCGTAAACGGTAAACATAATCATAATAACAATAAAAGCCTTTTTTTTCAAGGGGCCTTCTGCCAATGTAGCGGGGAGCATGATCGAACTGGCGTCCGCTTACCAGCGGATATGAACCTGCGCGCTAAACATCTGAGCTATCAAATTTTGATTTAACGATACCCCATATAAACTGCCTTCCATTAGCAGTTTTAAGTTGTTTTTCGCGTTTCATCGCTTCGGCTTTTGTTGGGTACTCTTCGATATGAGCAATCACCCATGGGCGATATTTTATCGTATGCCCTTTAGTGGCTAACTCGTTATGAGAAAGGAATCGGTTAGTCATATCGGATGTACTGCCGATGTAAATTTGGTTGAAAGTTGGCGAGTATAGCGCGTAAACGGTAAACATAATGGTAATAACGAGAAAAGCCCCTTTTTCAAGGGGCCTTCTACTAATGTAGCGGGGAGCAGGATCGAACTGCCGACCTTAGGGTTATGAATCCTACGCTCTAACCATCTGAGCTACCCCGCCATAAATATTTTCCAGGACTGCCGTCCGCTTGCCAGCGGATATGAATCCTACGCTCTAACCATCTGAGCTACCCCGCCGGGTGGTTATTTTAAGCACTCGTTTCAGCGAGTACTACTTTTCGGAATATATTTCGATGCTTCCCGAAAAAGGTTTGCAAATATAGCAGAAATTAGTTTTCTTTAGAAAAAATGTTAACATTTACATTTCCACCGGTTGCTAACGATTAACCCGCCCATGTCCGAGAAGAAGAAATTCAATTTAGAATACGAGATAAAATCCTCTCCCAGAATACTGTACACCTTCCTGAACGAGGCTAACGGTTTATCGCAATGGTTTGCCGACGATGTTACCGTGCGCGACCAGATTTACACTTTTACCTGGGACGATGAGAAGCAAAACGCCAAACTCGTTGCCATTAAAGAGAACAAACTGGTGCGTTTTAAATGGGTAGACGATGAACCGCAAACCTATTTCGAGATGGAAATTATCCAGGATGAGCTTACTAACGACGTGGCCCTGGCTGTTACTGATTTTGCTACGCCCGATACCCTTACCGAGCGCAAGCAGATATGGGATAACCAGGTAGATTACCTCATAAGCGTGCTGGGCGCATAACCCCTCCGTAATTTTCTGTATTTTTGCGGCCTTAATAACAATATGCACCGATAATTGCAGTTATGCATATGCAGTTGCCGTGCTGCCGAATTTGCCCCGATGAAGAAAATACACCTCCTGCTGCTCAAATCATTCATAAGGCCGTTTATCGTTACCTTGTTCATTGTGATGTTTGTGCTGCTGATGTTGTTTTTGTTCAAATACATCGATGACCTCATCGGCAAGGGCTTCCAATGGTATATCATCCTGGAGCTGATGATGTACAACTCTGCTACCAACGTGGCTATGGCGCTACCCTTATCGGTATTGCTATCTTCTATCATGACCTACGGCAGCCTGGGCGAAAACTACGAACTGGTGGCCATCAAATCGGCAGGCATTTCTTTGCGCCGCGCTATGTACCCTATGATGTTTGTGGTGGTTATTTTAAGTATCGCCGCTTTCGCCTTTTCCGATTGGATGCTGCCGCGGGCCAACCTCAAGTACTACTCGCTGCTGTACGATGTACGCAAGCAAAAATCGGCCGATCTGCTGCCCGAGAACATATTCACCAATCGTTTCCAGGGCTACGCTATCCGTGTGAAAAAGAAAGACCCGGACGGGCAAACCCTGCATGATATCATGATATACCAGCGTGGTGCCTTGCAGATAAACCACATCGTAACCTTCGCCAAATCGGGGTTAATGTACCGCACCAAAGATGACAAGTTCCTGGTGTTAAGGCTTAAAGATGGCGTGCGCTATGAAGAAACCCCAAGCGACAATAACTACTTCCAGCGCCAGAAACTTACGCGTTTCCGGTTTAAAGAAACCGAGCAAAAATTTAGCTTAGACGGAATGGGGATACAACGCACCAACCAGAACGAGTTCAGGAGCGCATCTATGATGATGAACCTGAAGCAATTAGATCACTACGTAGATTCGGCAAGCCGTTACGTAGATAGTACCATAAACACGAACTATACGCTCATCAGGCCCTACATAAAGTATTTTGCGCTGCCCGATAAATGGGCAGCTATCAAACATGTTGCCCCTGCCGATAGCAATCTATTGAACGGCATAAATGAAAAGCTCAATTCTTACAACAACGCTGCTATTGAGGTAAAACAGCTGCAGGATGTGCTTCGGAACCGTACCGATAGTTATAAGGATTCGTCCAAGAGCATCCGCCGCTATATCATGGAATACCAGCGGAAGTTCACGCTCGGCGCGGCCTGTATCGTGTTATTTTTGATTGGCGCGCCGCTTGGGGCCATCATACGCAAAGGGGGGCTTGGCCTGCCGGTGGTGGTATCGGTTATCTTCTTTTTAATTTATTACATCATCGGTACCATAGGCGAAAAATCGGCCAAGGAGGGCGACCTCTCCCCTATTGTTGGCGCCTGGATAGCCATTGCGGTATTGTTCCCGATAGGGCTTTTCCTCAGTTATAAGGCCGCTACCGATTCCGCAGTATTCGATATGGATCTGTACAAACGCTTCTTTAAACGTTTCCGTTTGCGCAAGGCAAAGCAGCCCATATAGTTTTACAAATTACCGACTGTATTCCTTCAATTATCATCTAACTTTGTTGCGCCCCCCCGTTTATAGTTTTTAAGCACTTCGGGGCATTCATAAATATGCATACTTTGCTCAACACCATACCCGAAGCGATTGAGGCTATAAAGGCCGGCAAAACCATCATCGTAGTTGATGATGAGGATCGCGAAAACGAGGGCGATTTTTTAACCGCTGCCCGCAACGCAACGCCCGAAACCATCAATTTTATGGTACGCCAGGGCCGCGGGCTGGTTTGCGCGCCCATCACCACCCGGCGCGCCCGCGAGCTTGAGCTGGAGCCGATGGTGAGCCACAACACCACCTCGCACGAAACGGCCTTCACCGTTTCGGTAGATTTGCTGGGCCATGGCTGCACCACAGGCATATCTGCTACCGACCGCTCAAAAACAACCCTCGCACTGATTGATCCGGCCACCAGGCCCGAAGATTTGGGTCGCCCCGGGCATATATTCCCTTTGATTGCTAAAGACGGCGGCGTGCTGCGCCGTTCGGGCCATACCGAGGCGGCTATAGATCTTTCTGTTTTGGCAGGGTTTGAGCCAGCCGGCGTTATCTGCGAAATAATGAAGGAAGACGGCGATATGGCCCGCCTGCCCGAGTTGCTGGAGATTGCCAAAGAATTTAACCTGGTTATTGTATCTATAAAAGATTTGATTGCTTACCGCCTGGACACCGAATCGTTGGTGCGTAAGGAGGTATCGGTAAAAATGCCCACCCAATGGGGCGATTTCGACATGATTGCCTATACCCAGCTGGATACCGGCGAGAATCACCTTGCCCTTGTAAAAGGCGAATGGCAGGTTGGCGAGCCTATAATGGTGCGCGTACACAGCAGCTGCGTTACCGGCGATATCTTCGGCTCCTGCCGTTGCGATTGCGGGCCGCAATTGCACAAAGCCATGGAAATCATCAGCAAAGAGGGTAAAGGAGTTATTATTTACATGAACCAGGAAGGCCGCGGCATTGGCCTGGTAAACAAGCTTAAAGCCTACCACCTGCAAGAGAACGGGCTGGATACAGTTGAAGCCAACATAAAGCTGGGTTTCGGCATGGATCAGCGCGATTATGGCATCGGCGCGCAGATATTGCGTAGCCTGGGTATATCTAAAATGCGCCTGCTTACCAATAACCCAAAGAAACGTGCGGGGCTAATTGGTTATGGTTTAGAGGTGGTAGAGAACCTGCCGATAGAAATCCCTTCTAACCCGCATAACGAGGCCTACCTGCGTACCAAGCGCGATAAGATGGACCACGCCATCATGCGCGAGCATTAATCATCTGCGCCGTCGTCTGAGTCTTTATCATCAGGGGCGGTATTGGTAACTGTTGGCGCCATGGTTGCGGCAGGTACGGGCAACGGCGTTGTTGGTGTTTTATTCCTCCGGCTCTGCCTGAAAATATTGCGGAAAAATTCGCCGATGGTATCAAAATCGCGTTGGTAAACCAAACCAATACCGTTTACGTATTGTACCCCCAGTTGGTCGTTTATGGAATTGAGCGTAGTGCTGTTGAGCGCGCGGTACGAGTACCTTGCGCGCAGGTTGCCGTCTTTCCGTATCAGGTACTGTATCTCAAAATCTTTATTCAACGTGCGGAAATCTGAATTGAACAGGCTGGTACTGCTGTTAAAGATATCGCTGGTGCCTGTGTTAGAGTAAAAGCTGCCGTTCAGCAATAACCGTTCGTTCAAAAACCTGAAGCCTAAGCTGGCATCGTTAAGCGAACGTATGTTCAAATCGAAATTTTTGATGTTTGATTGCGATATGAAGTTATTGAGCTTATTGAACGCAAACTCGCTTACGGCCTGGGTTGCTGTGCCCACCACCTGGTTGGTTAGGTTATTGCCCGTGCCCGATGCAAAATTGCGCCGCACAATAATGCTTAGCGCCTGCTGGCTGCGATTATTATTATCGGCCAGGTAAGTACTCAGGTCGTCTTTTATAGAGGGGTCTACCGGGAAGTTGAAGTTGAAATCGATAGTAGGTTGTATCAGCGATTTGCTTATGAGCAATTCTGCCTGCACCAATACCTGTTTTGCGCCATAGGGCGAGGTTAAGCCCGCCGCGTTATACAAGGGGGCAATATCGGTACGTACCTCGTACAAAGCCTTTAAATTAATTTCGGCATTGGCGGGGTTGCCTGTCCATCTGATGGTACCGCCCTGGCTCACCACGAAGTTCTTGCTGATAAAATCCTTGGCCGTAAATTCGAATTTACCCGAGGTGATGAGGAAATCGCCAAACATCTCGAAATCGCCGAGGCTGTTGATCTTCAACTGTAAGTTTTTTGCCTGCCCGGTGCCTTCCAGCACGCCGTAATCGGTACTGATGCGCACAATTGTCTTCTCATCCACCGTAAGGTCGAAGTTGAGGGTAACGCCATTAAAAGCGTTTACTTTGGCAACTACTTTACGGGTGGTATCGTTATGGTCTACAAATTTGATGAAGTCGTAATCGGCCGCGGTAGAAGAGGTGTTTAGCGGAATGTTGAAAATGGTACCAGCCTCGGTACTGGCCGTTATATCAATTTTCATGTTATCCACCGGGCCTTTGAAACTGAAGGTACCCGAGCCATACGCAGTACCATAATACAGGTGGTTATCTTTAAAGGTTGTATTAAGCGCCAACAGGTTTCGGGCTTCCAGCGTAATATCTATAGTGGGGTTTTTGATGTTATTTAGGTCTACCTTTCCGTTGGCTGTACCTGTTCCGCCTTTAAAATCTTTCAGCACCATGTTATCTATGTTGATAACGCTATTGGCCATGCTTAGCTTATGGGTTACCGTATAGGCTGTTTTAAGGTAATCAACCGTAACGCCTGTGTTGTTGAGGGTAAGGTCTCCATTCAGCTCGGGGCTGGATGGCGAACCGGACAGCTTGAGGTTGGCAGATACCGTTCCCTTGAGATCGGATACGAGCCCTTTTACGAACGGCTCGAAGATGATGGCCTCGGTATGATCCATTTTTACGTCGAAATCGAGGTTGTCGCCCGCATCGTGCCCAAGCGTATATACGCCCGAAAGGTTAAGCGTTTCTAAACCATGGTGGGTAATGTTTACCTTAACATCGGCTTGTTCGCGCTCGTTATCCAGTTTCGACTTTATCTTTACATCACCCACCAGCGTTTTGTTCATAATGAGCGAATCGATAGTGAGGTTAGCATCCACACCCGGTTTTTTAATAACCGACGATAACACCACATCGCCATTCAATGCGCCCTGCAGCAACACACCCGATGGCTTGGTAAGCTGGTTAAGGGTGGCCATGCTGAATTTTTGGAAGGTTACCTTAAGCTCATCTGCCGGGTTATCGGATATAAATCCGTTTATCTTCACTTTTTGCACGCCGTTGGAAAGCTCGAATCCCGACACCTGTGTTTTGCCATCAAGCAGGCGGATGCGAACCTGGTCTTGTATTTTCCAGTTCTGGCGTTCAAGCACCACATCCGATGGCAGCAATTTTAGTTTAGCAGTGGTATCGCGCCCAAACTCAACCAGGCCGTAAAGGTCCAGCTGGTTGGTTGCATCTTTATCAGATAGCTTAATGTTGAAGTTGAGGCTATCGTTTTTCAGAAAGTTGGCAATGTTTATGTTTTTGATGTAGAGGCTATCCGTAAGGTCTATCCTGTTCAAGGATACGTTGAGGCTCAGCATATCATCGCTGGTGCTTTCATCTATGATGAAATCGTGAAAAACAATTTTGCCCAGCTTTATCGTCTTTATCAACCCGCTCAGGGTGGCTGTCTTGTCGTTTGAATTGAACTTGCCCACAAACGTACCCTGGTCGGGTATCTTTAGGTCAGGCCTGAAGATGGCCAACACCGGATCGAGGTTTTTCAAAGTCAGGTTAAAATCGAAATTCTGCGGCTTGGGCTGGGTAATATCTGTTTTTAATGACGGGACGTACTTTTTGGCGATGGTTTTGAAATACGATGGCAGGGTAGCCAGGTTAAAGCTGCCTTTGATACTGCCGTCGGCCACGTCCGAGTGTAAGGAAATGGTGCGGGCATCACCCTTTCCGCTTGCGTTTATGGCAACCGTGTCCACCACATAACTCTGCCGCGGGTCGGTAATTCTGATGCAGGTAAGCAATATGTGTCCGTCTAAATTCTCGAGGTTGTTGCCCGAAAAGTTAGTATTCAGTTGCGATGTAACCGTAACGGTATCTTTTATCAGTTTCAGCTCGCGCAGGCGGGCATTATCTACGTTGCCCGTAAAATCAAAAATTGGCAGGGTGGGGTTCAGGTTAACACTGCCGGCAATGTCCAGCTTTACGTTCTTGTCTTTGATAGATAGCTTACCTGCGGCTATCTTTTTGATAAAGGTGCCGCTGGTTACCAAATTGCTATAATTATAGCCTTTATAGCCAATGTATTTTATTTTGGCGTTGCCCTTTACGTTAAGGGTTTTCAAATCGTCGCCACTGCCGCTTAGGTTGCCTGAGAGGGTAGTGCGGCCGAGATCCTTATTATCCAGCAAACTGCCGAGGTTAAAATCGGTAGCGGTTATCTTGCCGCTGTAACTTGGGTCGCCCTTTTTATTTATTTTAAGGTTGATGTCCGGGTCGAAACGGCCCAGGGCGGTCTTGAACGTGCCGAAAGCAACAAAGTCATTTTGCAAACCGGTGAACCTGCCGGTAAAGTTTACGTTGCCGAATTTGCCTACTATAGCCGGTATCTTTGCCGTGGGCTTGCCGGTGAAGTGGCTATACAGGTAATCCAGATCTTTCTTGTTGGTAGCCACCTGGTCGAATTTCAACTGCAGGAAAGTGTTCTCCCAATCGGGCAGGCCGGTGAGGTTAAAATCGCCTTTTACAAAGGTGGCCTGGCCAGCCGTTACAGTAAGGTTTTTTGCCCGCAGGTTATTCACCATGCCCTTTACGCGCCCATCAACCCCCAGTTCAAAGTTTATCTTGCCGAGGGAGGTAGTGAAATAAGTAATATCTTTTGATGACAGGTGAGAACGCTTGATATCGGCATCCATGGTAATCTTGTTCTCGAAATCGTCGAAATCATCGAATGATTTGAACCTCATCTTAAAAAAGTTGCTGAATTTGGAGTTCGGGGTTACGATAGCCAGGTTCTGCAACAGTATTTGTGTGGTATCTATCGTAGTATTAGCGCTGAAGTGGTTTACCTTAAAACCGCTTTTCTCCTGTAAGGTAAGCCCGGCAACATCGGCTTTAAAAAGGTGGTTCTTCAAATCCATGTTGTTTACCACTACGCTGAAGTGCTTTACGTCCAGGTCATCAAAGTTAACGCCGTTTATTACCTTGCTCCGTAAATTATTCTTGTACCTGAAATGGAAGTTGTTGAGGGCAATCTTCTGGAAGGTTAATGACCAGGGTTTGCTCACCGGTTTTTTGGTGGTATCGCCGCCTGAGTTGAAATAATCTATAATGAATTTCAGGTTGGTGGTGCTGTCTCTTTGTTTTTTGAGGTTGATGCTACCATTATCCAGTTGGATGGATTTAAAATCGATAACCCGCCTTTTGATGCTATTGAATACAGAGAAGCCGCTAAGCTCTACAGATAATTTTGGCGTGCTAAGCAGGGTGTCCTGTTGCTTATCCAATACGTAAAAACCCTCCAGCACTACCGATTTAAATGGTACTACGTACAGGCTTTTAATATCAACCTTGGTATTGAGCTCTTTGGACAAATAAGCGGTCGCCTTTTTTGCTGCCCAGGTTTGCACCGGCTTATATTGGAATAGTATTAACACTATGCTGACAAACAGCAATAGGATCAGCACGATGCTTAACGCTATTTTGAGTAGTTTTTTAATAACTTTGTATTTAATTAAAAGTTCAAAAGTAAAAATTCAAAAACGGATAAAGTGTTTTACTTCTGAATCGATTTATTAACCCAGAAGCAGGTCGCTCTTTTTTTGACTTTTGACTTTTGATTTTCTACTTTGTAAAGTGCCTGTAATATTAGCAATTGAATCTTCTTGTGACGAAACCTCCGCATCCATTTGCGTAGACGGCCGGATACTGAGCAATGTTATTGCCAACCAAACCATACACGAAGCTTACGGAGGCGTTGTGCCTGAGCTTGCCTCTAGGGTTCATCAGCAAAACATTGTACCCGCTGTGCAACAAGCCCTATTAAACGCAAAAGTAAACAAAAATGATATTGATGCGGTAGCTTTTACGCGCGGGCCGGGGCTTTTAGGTTCTTTATTGGTTGGGGTATCGTTCGCCAAGGCTTTTGCGCTGGCAAAAAACCTGCCGCTGATAGATATAAACCACATGCAAGCGCACATACTGGCGCATTTTATTGCCGATGAAAAGCCTAAGTTCCCATTTCTGTGCCTCACGGTATCGGGCGGGCATACGCAGATTGTTCTAGTGAAGGATTACTTCGATATGGAGATAATAGGCCAAACGCTTGATGATGCCGCCGGCGAGGCCATGGATAAAACCAGCAAGATATTGGGCCTGCCCTATCCCGGCGGCCCGCTGATAGATAAAAATGCCCGCAGCGGCAATCCCGATGCTTATAAATTCCCCGAGCCGCAGATACCCGGATATAACTTCAGTTTTAGCGGACTTAAAACGGCCATCCTGTATTTCATCAGGGATAACGTGGCCAAAAACCCAAACTTTATAGAGGAGAATATGGCGGATATCTGTGCATCGGTAGAAAAGCGCATAGCCACCATCCTGCTCAATAAACTAAAACGCGCCGCCCAGGAATACGGCATCAAAGATATTGCTTTAGCGGGCGGGGTATCTGCCAATACCGGCCTGCGCCAGGGGCTAACTAACCTCTGCGCCGAAAAAGGCTGGAACTGCTTTATCCCCAAATTCGAATACTGTACAGACAATGCCGCTATGATAGCCATTGCCGGTTATTATAAATACCTGCAAGGCGAGTTTATAGGGCAGGAAGTAGCGCCGATGGCGAGGATGCCGTTTGCCCCCCAGCCTCCGCTGGTTAGCGGAGGAGCAGGAGTCATAAGGGCTTAGGATTTATTTAATACTTTTACAAACACAATTTTATTCCCCCTTTAGGGGGTTAGGGGGCCAACATGACTGCAGCATCGTATATTTTTTGGGCAATATTCGTATTGCCGTTTATCGCATTTTTAGTATGGGTTTTGCGCCAGGACAAGCGCAACGGCAAAATCGGCTTATACGTTTTGGCCGCCATAGTTATCGGCGTAATTATTTATATGAACTGGCGCCACATGTTTGAGGCGGGTACTAACGCCGGGGACGCTAGCAGCCAATAATACGTCTTGTAAAAATTACGGTCGCATAAAAAAGCCTCCTGTCGGTGGGAGGCTCTTCTTTGTATGGACTTCCAAATTCAATAAAACATTCCTTTCTATTTCAACACATCCCATTTCTCTATCTTTCTGTACGGTTTGCTAAAGAAGTCGCTTATTACCTGGTTAAACATGTCGCGGTAGTATATTGGGGTAGAGTGCCCGGAATTAGGCAATATCCATAAATAGGATTTCGGGATGTTTTTAGCGATCAGCAGGGTATGCTCGGGTTGGATAACATCATGATCGCCGCCTATCACTAATGTAGGGCAGGCAATTTTATGCAGCGCTTCGGCTTTGATATGCGGCTCGTAGCTAAGCAGGTGCAACAGCAACACCTGGTCTTTTATCTGCCTGGTGGGGTTTTTCATCCTCTTTAACGAGTCGGCCGCAAACACGTTCTGTTTCAGTATATAATCTTGTAAATATGGGCTTACGGCTGTAGTATCAGGCCAGAGGTTGGCACCGGTTACGGCCAGCATTTTTACTTTATCGGGGTTGCGCATAGCTAATAGCAGGCCCTCTATGCCGCCATCGCTCCATCCTATCACATTGGCATTTTTGATGTTTAGTTTATCCATCAGCGCGTTCAGGTCGTCGCTCAGCATTTCATAGCTTAACGAATCCTTGTCGTTGTTGGATTTGCCTTGCGCGCGGCTATCGGCCAATATTACCTGGTATTTTTTGGCGAAGTAGGGTATCTGGTACCTAAAGTCTTTTATAGAACCGCCATTGCCGTGGATGATGAGCAAGGGTTCGCCCTTGCCATACACCTCATAGTACATCTTCATACCGCGTATATCGGCATATTTGCCTACTGCTTTATTGTTGCCGTAGGTTACGGTATCTAATTTAATGGTTTCTTTTTGCTGCGCAAACGCAGCGATAGTGGATAGCGTCAATAAAACGACGGAGAAGAGTTTAAAGGTTTTCATGTGAGTGGTTGTGTTGGCATAAAGTTATAAATTTATGCTGATTGCGCATTATTTTTTGATGGTTCATTTATGATAGCATCGCCTTTTTGCGGAGGAAATGCAGCCGTGTTTTTAGAGGCAATTGCAAAAATGAAATATCCTTCATAAAAAACGCCTTGATTTTTAAGCTTTTACGGGTAAACCGGCGCTAAAAATTGCCATAATACTAAATTAATAAAACAGCATTGCAATTTTAGAATATTAAACGTACTTTTGCGCTCGATTTGGCGATGTAGCCAAATACGTTATTTAAATTCATGAACCCATTTATCAATCTGGGAATCCGTCATGATATTGTTAATGCCATCTCTGAGTTAGGATTTGAAAATCCAACACCAATCCAGGAACAGTCAATTCCGGTATTGTTAACAGGCAGCAACGATTTTGTCGGATTAGCCCAAACAGGGACCGGTAAAACAGCTGCTTTTGGACTGCCGCTATTAGAACTGCTCGATTTCGAAGTAAATCATCCGCAGGCGCTTGTTTTATGCCCAACACGTGAACTTTGTTTACAAATCACGAACGACATTAAGAACTACGCCAAAAAAATGAACAACGTTAATGTTGTTGCCGTTTATGGCGGTGCAAGCATTCAAGATCAACTTCGCGTTATCAAACGCGGCGTACAGATCGTGGTGGCCACGCCTGGCCGTATGCTCGACATTATTAACCGTAAAGCGATAGATTTTTCGCAGGTTAGGTTTGTAGTATTGGATGAGGCTGATGAGATGCTCAACATGGGCTTCCAGGAAGACATTGACAGTATTTTATCAACCACGCCCGACGAGAAAAAAACCTGGCTGTTCTCAGCCACCATGCCTTCTGAGGTTAGAAGGATTGCTAAGAAATACATGACCGACCCTTTCGAGCTTACTATGGGCGAGAAAAATACAGGTAATGTTAATATCGACCACGAGTACTACGTAGTACGTGCCCGTGATAAATATGCAGCATTCAAACGCATTGTAGATAACAACCCCGAAATCTTCGGTATCGTATTTTGCCGTACCAAGATAGAAACACAGGAAATTGCCGAAGCGCTGATCAAAGATGGCTACAACGCCGATTCTTTACATGGTGATTTATCACAGCAGCAACGCGATAAGGTGATGAAACGCTACCGCGAACGCAGCTTGCAATTATTAATTGCTACTGATGTTGCAGCCCGCGGTATTGATGTTAACGATGTTACGCACGTTATTAACTATAGCTTGCCAGATGAGATAGAGAATTACACCCACCGTAGCGGCCGTACAGCCCGTGCAGGTAAAACAGGTGTATCTATCGCTATCATCAACAGCAAAGAGCTTGGCAAAATACGCCAGATAGAACGCACCATCGGTAAAAAGTTTGTTAAGGGTGAAATACCTACAGGCTTTGATGTTTGTGAAAAACAACTTTTTGCATTGGTACATAAAGTACACAACGTTGAGGTTAACGAGCAGCAGATAGAGCAATACATCCCACGTATTATGCTTGAGTTTGCCGAGCTAACCAAAGAAGAAGTTATCAAACGTTTTGCATCTTTAGAGTTTAACCGCTTTTTAGATTATTATAAAAACGCACCAGACCTTAACGCACCTGCGGATGATTTCCGCACCAGGGATGGCGAAAGAGGCGAACGCGCACCACGCGATAATGGTGGAAAAAGCGAATACACACGCCTGTTTATCAACTTAGGTAGTGTTGACGAATTTAACCGCGGCGATTTGCTGGGTTACATTTGCAACAACGCCAAAATAAGCGGCCGTACCGTTGGCAAAATAGATGTTAAAGGTGTTTTCTCGTTTTTTGAAGTAAACAATGCTGATGTTGAAATGGTAACCAACAACTTTAAAGGCGTTGAATTCAAAGGCCGCGAAGTGAGGATAGAAGTATCCGGCGAAGGTACCAGCACCACCCGTACAGGTGGCGGCGACAGGCGCGAAGGCGGTTACCAAAGGCGCGAAGGCGGCGGCGGTTACAACCGAGAAAGAAGTTTTGGTGGTGGTGAAAGACGTGAAGGTGGATTTAACAGAGACAGGAACAAAGGCGCCGCTGGCGGTGGTTTCCGTGATTTCTCTGGCAAACCACGCGAAGAACGCCCGGAACGCCGCAGAAGGTTCTAATTAGTTTTAGTTTTCATAATAGCTTTTGGGGGGGTAGTTTACCCGAAAGCATAGTTTTAGTTTAGTTTTGTTTACAAAGCCTCTCGTTTGCACCAGCATCCGGGAGGTTTTTGTTTTAACGGCTAAATTCTACCGCAACCGAATCGGGGAACATCAGGTTAAGCTGCTTCTCGTCCAGCTTTTGTATCAGGAATTTGGTGTAGGGCAGGTTGCCCTCAAACGAAGTGAAGATGGTATCGCCTTTGGTAAAATAGTCCTCAGGCTCATTATCAAGCGTAAACTGCTTATCAGTTATCTTAAGGTTGATTAGCCCGTCTTTAGATTTCCAGGTGCCCTGAAGTTTTTTATCGGGTTGGGCTTTTTTTTGGCTGCATGCGGCGGTTGATAATATCAGCGCACAGGCAGCAGTCGTAAATATTAAAGGATAGCTTTTCATGATGTTGATAAGGTAGTAAAAAAGCGCCTGTTTTGCAACAAGCGCTCCTGTTTATATTTCTAATATTATGGCTTGGCCACCAGTGCCGATTCTTTTACATAAACGTGACGGCCCTTCCTGTTTACGTAATAATAGTAGGAGTTTTTATCTATGTAGATGGTTTGGCCCTGCGGGCCCACCTTGCTGTCGTATTTTTTATCTACTACGGCAGCGGCCCCCGTAGAGGCTATCTGGGCGGTTTTGTTGCCCACTTTGCTGGCTGTTTTTTTGGTAGCTTTCCAGCCCTTTTTAACGGTGGTACCTACTTTTTGCCCAACAGTTGTATCTCTATGGGTTTGGGCAAAGCTTTGCGAGGCTGCAAATAATGCAACCGCAACTAATGCTGTACTGAATAACTTTTTCATGGTAGCACTTAAATTAAGTTTAACTACCTAGCTTAACTCAATTTCTCTGCCAGTTTGCGCATTTCGGCCGCGGGCGATGCTTTTTTGTATAAAATAGCGTAAACGGCCTCGCATATGGGCATCTCTACTTTATACTGCAGGTTTACCTGGTGTAGGCAATTTACTGCATAATAGCCCTCCGCAATCATATTCATCTCCAACTGGGCCGAGGTTACGGTGTAGCCCTTCCCTATCATATTGCCGAAGGTGCGGTTGCGACTAAACTGCGAATAGGCGGTAACCAGCAAATCGCCGAGGTAGGCCGACTCCTTGATGTCGCGGTCTATGGGGTGCACCTGATCTACAAAGCGTTCCAGCTCGCGTATGGCATTAGATATCAGTACCGCCTGGAAATTATCTCCGTAGCCCACGCCATGACATATGCCGCTGGCTATGGCATAAACGTTCTTGAGCACTGCACCATATTCGGTACCATAGATATCATCCGATACGATGGTTTTGATGTAACGGGTGTTCAGCATGGCGGCAAATTCGGTAGCCAGCTCTACATCTTGTGAGGCAATGGTGAGGTACGATAATTTCTCCAACGCAACCTCCTCGGCATGGCAGGGGCCGCTTATCACCATAAAATCGCTAAAGGACACCTTGTATTTATCGTGCATAAACTCGCCGATAATCTGGTTCTCATCGGGCACAATACCTTTTACGGCAGATACGATCTTCTTACCCGCCAGGTCTTCGGGCGTTATTCCTTTTAATGCTTCCTTCAAAAAGGCGGCGGGCACGTTCAATAATATGCAGTCGGCTGTCTGTATCAACGGCTTCAAATCGGCTGAGATATTTGCAGCCGGCACTTTTATTTCTACCGAACTTAAATAGTTGGGGTTGTGGCGGAATTTGCTGATATGCTCTACGGCCTGCTCGTTCCGCATCCACCAAAAAATTTCTTTTTCTTCGGTGTTATCAGTAAGCATCTTAATATTGGCTGTTGCCCAGCTGCCGCCGCCAACAACGGTAATCTTATGTATTTGCTTAAGCATTACAGCGTATAATGTACTGCAGGGCTAATTGGTTTTCCCTTGCGGTACAAAGAAATGAATTTTTAGGGAGAAAAGATAAGCAGAGAAAAGACAAATGATAAAAGGCGAGGAATGAACAGGATTTGATGAAAATCAAAAAGGACAAAGGTTTTATCCCTTGTCCTTATATCTTTTATCCTTTTTCTCTAAAACTTAGTTCTTCTTATCGCCGGTGAATAGTTTGGCTTTATCCACTTTCTCTACCAGCATGCCATCGTTAAGCTCTTTAGAAATAGCTGCGAACGGTGCCGATACTACTTCTTCGCCGCCTTTCAGGCCGCTTAATATCTGTATGTAAGCATCATCCTGTATGCCGGTGGTTACCTGCACTTGTTTTACCTTATTGGTTTTAGCATCGAAAACGTACACATATTCTTTGGCTGCCGGTGTGCTGGCGGTTTTCTTTTTATCATCCGTGCCGTTAGTGGTGGTGGCGCTGGCTTTCTTATCCTCGCGGGTGGTAACCGATTGTATAGGCACCGATAGGGCCTTTACATGGTTGGTTTGGATATCAACCGTTGCGGTTAATCCCGGGCGGAAGGGTGAGTGGTTTGCTGCGTTCTTCTTTAACAGATCCATGTACGATTGTGCCGTAATCCTCACCTTTACGGTAAAGTTGGTCACCTGGTCGGCATTGGTGCCTACCACGTTGGCCGAGCTGCCAATCTCAATTACTTCACCCTCGAATTTCTTGCCCAAAAAGGCATCAATCTCTATTTGTGCCGGGTTGCCTATGCCTATGCGGTTGATGTCGTTCTCGTTCACATCAACGTTTACATCCATTTTGTTCAGGTCGGATATCGTCATGATCTCGGTACCTGCAAATTGCTGGGTTCCTAAAACACGCTCGCCAATTTCAATGGATAATTTTGATACCACGCCATCAACAGGTGCATAGATAGTTGTTTTGGCAAGGTTATCCTGTGCTTCTTTAACAGATGCAGATGACTGGGCCAGGCCGTAGGTAGACCCGATAACGTTTTGCTTAGCTGCTTCTAAAGAAGCCTTCGCGCCTTCATAATTAGCTTTTGCCTGCTCGAATTCGGCAGTGGTAAGCACTTTATTTTTGTAAAGCTCCTGGCTGCGTTTGTATATAGAAAGCTGGTTGGCAAAGGTAGCTTCAGATTGTTTCAGCATCTGCGATGAATTACCCACGCTTGCTCTTTGCGAGTTGTAAGATGCCACGGCGCGGTCGTAGCCCGATTTTAAGATATCCGGGCGGATCTTACAAAGCAACTGGCCTTTCTTAACCACGTCGCCCTCTTTTATAGGCAGTTCAACTACCTCGCCGCTCACCTCGGGGCTTATCTTTACCTCGATGTGGGGTTTTATCTTGCCGCTGGCAGATACGGTTTCGTTTATATCGCGTGTATCGGCTTTCTCTGTGGCAACCTGCGTTACCTTTGGCTTGCCTATAACGCCGGCAACTTTAAGTATTATCAGCAAAGCAATCAGCGAGCCTAAACCGATGAGGATATATTTAGTAGTCTTTCCCATGATGTTTTATATTCAGGATTTTTTTTGTGAGTTAACGTTTATAATGTGATAGGGTTGCCAAGGTAATAATCGATTATTTTGCTGCGGAACACCAGTTCGTAGCGTGCCTGTATCAAATCGAACTGCGATTTATTGAGGTTGGTAAGCGAGGTATTGTAATCCAGCGAGTTTACCAGCCCAACGTTGTAGCGTTGCTGTATAATGTTAAAGGCATCTTTGTTGGCCTGGTAAGTTTGCGTGGTGCTGGCCAGTTTTTTATTGGCTGCGCGCAAATCAAACACAGCTTGGATGATTACCTTGCTCAGGCTGTTCTTTGCCGACTGGGTGTTCAACTCGGCGCCCTGGTAATTGATGCGTGCTTTACGTACCGATGTACGGGTTGCGAAACGGCTAAAAATAGGTATTTGTAATGATAGCCCTATCGATTGGTTGAAGTTATCTTTAAACTGATCGAAAAACGGATAGTTGGCAGTAGGGTTATCGAACCTGATGCTGGCATCTGAATAACGCGAGTTGCCCGAGCCGAATAACACCAGGCTTGGGTAATAGGCACCCATGGCTACTTTTATACTTTGCTGCGCTGCAAGTTGCCTGGTTTCGGCCAGTTTTACATCGGGGTTTATTTCTAAAGCGGTTTTCAATACGGTTGCTTCATCGTACAGGGTGCGGATATCGGTAAGCTTGCTGATGTCTGGCTTCTCCACGGTAATTTGTTCCAGCGGGCCCATTTCCATATATTGCTTCAATACCAGTATCGATAAGTCCAGCTGGTTTTGGGCGGTGGTAAGGTTAAGATCGGCAGTGTACTGTTGTGCCTTGGCCTGCGAAAGGTCGGCAAGGGTTTGGTTGCCCACGTCGAAGTTTTTCTGCGCACGGTCTAAAGCAATTTTGGCGACATCTATCTGTTGTTGGGCTGCGGTTACCAGATCCTGGTTGGTTAATATGGCCAGGTATTGGATAACAACGTTCAGGATAAGGTCGTTCTTTATTTTCGCGGTGTTGCTTTTATCCACATCTACCAAAATACGGTTCTGTATGATCTGGTTGCGCAGTTGCCCGCCCTGGAAAAGCGTTACCTGTGCATTTATGCCGGCATTTACGGTAAACGTGCGCTGGTTGATGAACTGGTTGGTGGTTGGGTCGATGTTACGGCCAAAGTTGTAGCCAGCCTGCGGGTTTGCGCTTACGCTGGGCAGTTTGTTGTAACGGCTTTGGTTGTAATCTTCGGTACTTAGGGCTTCGTTAAGTAGCGCCTGTTTTATAGTTAGGTTGCGTTCCAGTGCGCGGTCTACCGCTTTTTGCAGGGTAATCAATTCCTGCGCTTTAGCAGATATATTGGTTACCGAAATTAATATGAAGCAAGCAATAGTTACTTTTGTTAATGGTAATTTTAGTTTCATAATAAGTATTGTACAATCGTAATAAGCTAAAAGCTATGCAAGCCTCAATTTCTTTGTTTAAAAATATGGAACAAATAACCTCTTTTTAGCATGTACCTGGTAAAAACTCCCCGCCTGCTTAAATGGCTGTATCCCGATTTGTTATGGGACGCTGCGCCTGGTACCCGCTGTATTTATTTGACTTTTGACGACGGCCCTATACCCATTGTTACACCGTTCGTATTAAATATTTTAAAGCGATACCAGGCTAAGGCAACTTTCTTTTGCATCGGCGACAATATTGGCAAGCATCCCGACGTATTTGCGCAGGTAAAAGAGCAGGGCCACGCCGTAGGCAGCCATACGTACAATCACCTTAAAGGATGGGCCACAGAAAACGAAGAATACCTACTGAATTTTTTGAAAGCCGATGAATTGACGGGCACAAACCTTTTCCGCCCGCCATACGGGCGTATAAAACGGCAGCAGATTAAACTGCTTAAACAGGCCCGGCCGGACTTAAATATTGTGATGTGGGATGTGTTGAGCGGCGATTTCGATACCAACCTCGCCCCTGCCGATTGCCTGAAGAATGTGCTGAAACATACCGAAGCAGGATCGATAGTGGTATTTCACGATAGCCAGAAAGCCTTTGAGCGGCTGGAGTACGTGCTTCCGCGGGCATTGGAAGAGTGGAGCAGGCAAGGGTATAGCTTCGAAACGCTTTAGGCTAAATTGCGGATAATTTGTTATTTTCGTGCTGATCTATTCCTTATCGTTATGCAATTCGTTACTCTAAAAGGCAGCATCAAAGTCCCATATTTTATTTGGCTGCCTTTCGTGTTGTTATTAGCCAGCTGCAAAAAGAACAATACCCCCGATATTGTTATGCTTGGCGGTACTTATACTGCCATCGATACTTTATCTTTTTCGAATGGGCAGTTGTTCACAAAGGATGGGGAAATTACCGATCAGGGTATTGTAAAAAGTTATATTGCACGGGTTAATCACACCAATTTAGTAAACCTTTTTTCTGAAGAAGTTAAAAAGCAGCCTTATAGAGAGTATGATATGGAAATTGATTTTCAAAACAGCTCAGAGGCTTATGTAAAATCACTTTCGTCCACCACCGGGAAATTGGAAACTATTAAATTTCAAATAGAAGGTAAATCTGCCTCAGGCTTCAATCTTAAAGCAGTTGACGCTATAAAAGCTCTTTTACACGGCGTTAGTTCGGCCGACGAAAACTTATTGTTAAGTGCCAACACCGTACAACCATTTAGCAATTGTATTTTTTCGGAGCCATCCGCCGATCCTGTATCTGTATGTGATTACCGCGAAGAAAAACCATTTGTTATAAAAGACGGCTATATCTACAAGAATTACATCTCCTTTTTGCTTACCAGGCAAACTGATAATTCTCCATCTTCGATCTACATATTCGCAAGGGCCAGGTTTAATACAAACGTTATAAAAAGCCTTGCCGCTACAGATACCATACTTATTCAAACAAAGCGTGTTCGTTATGTTAAAAAGTAAGACGATGGGTAATAAAATCATACTTCGTGTGGCAGGGGCAATTTTTGCCATATTTTTAGTGCAAAGTCTATTTGCCCAAAGCACTGATACCGCCCAGATCGTTATCAGCAAAATCAACATGCCGCAGCTTGGGCGCGAGCGCACAATACGCATTTACTTGCCTGCCGGGTATGCTACCTCAAAAAGGAAATACCCCGTTATTTACATGCACGATGGGCAAAACCTATTCACCGGCAATACCAGTTTTGCAGGCAGCTGGCTGATAGATTCTACCCTGAAGACCTTCCCGGCCGATAAGCAGGCGATAGTAGTAGGCATTGATAACAGCGGCCAATACCGCATGGCCGAGTATAATGCCTATACCAGCAAATATGCCTCTAAGCCCGATGGCGATGCCTACCTGGCCTTTATGGTAAATACGTTGAAGCCGCATATCGATAGCCTGTACCGCACCAAAAAAGATGCGAAGCATACGGCCATTGCCGGCAGTTCGATGGGTGGGCTGATATCCATGTATGCCGCGGTAAAATACCCGGATGTGTTTGGGGTGGCGGGCGTGTTCTCGCCCTCGTTTTGGATTGCGCCGCAAATGTACCCGTTGACTGCCGATTCGAAACTAAAACGCAAACAACGCTTCTTTTTAGCCTGCGGCGACCAGGAAGGCGACGAAACTGTTTATGTGAACAAAATGGATTCGGTATTAATCGCCAAAGGCTTCAACCGTAAAAAAGTGCCCGCACCTTTGATTATGAAAGGCGCCAAACATAACGAGGCGCAATGGAAAGTTGCCTTTAAAGTATTTTACCAATGGTTTGCTGATTAAGGGTTGCACCCTTGCAACAATTTGCACAAATGCCTGTTAGCCAATTACCAGCCCCGGTAAACTTTAAAAATCATGAGAAAATGGATAGCGGCCGCAATTATTGCAACCGGCATTTTTTGCTTTATCAATTGTAAAAAGAACACGAATGCTGTTCCGCCAACAGAACCGGGCGATGCTACGCTTACCGATGTGGTGCTTACCCAGAACCTCACGTTTCCCTGGGAGATTTTGTGGGGGCCTGATGATATGCTTTGGATAACCGAGCGTGACGGCAAAATAAGCAGGGTGAACCCTGCCGACGGGTCTATCACGAAGCTAATTACCATAAGCGAGGTGGTTGCACAGGGTGAAGGAGGTTTATTGGGCATGGTGCTGCATCCCGATTTTGCCACCACGCCAGAGGTGTTTGTGGCCTATAACTACAACAAAGCAGGTGTGTACACCAAAAAGGTAGTAAAATTTACTTATAACGGCACAACGCTGATAAACCCGGTGATACTGCTGGATAATATCCCGGCCTCCAACGTCCATAACGGCACGCGGCTGGCTATATCGCCCGACAAAAAGCTTTTCATCACCAGCGGCGATGCATCGGTATCGTCGCGGGCGCAGGATATAAGTAGTTTGGCCGGCAAGATACAGCGCATTAATTTAGATGGCAGCATACCTGCCGATAACCCTGTTGCCGGCAATCCGCTCTGGACCTTCGGCCACCGCAACCCACAAGGGTTGGTGTTTGTGGGCAACCGGCTCTACAGCTCGGAACATGGCGCCACTACCAACGATGAGATAAACATCATCCAGAAAGGCCGCAACTTCGGCTGGCCGAATGTAGAGGGCTTTTGCGATACAGGCACCGAACCTTCTTTTTGTACCACAAATAATGTGGTAGAGCCTATCCAGGCCTGGTCACCCACCATCGCACCATCCGGAATCGATTATTATAATAATGACGCTATACCGCAATGGAAGAATTCGTTGTTGCTTGCTGTATTGAAGGATTCGGAACTTTTACAAATCAAGTTAAACGCCGCAGGCGATAAGGTAGATGCTGTAAACACCTTTTACAAAGGCACCTATGGCCGCATGCGCGATGTGGCCATATCCCCGCAGGGCGACGTGTATATTATTACCAGCAACGGCAGCGGGACAGATAAAATAATTAAGGTGAGCAAGAGGTAATTTGGCTTTCTACTGCAATTATTGTAACTTAGGTATTGTAGAACGTGTTATGACAACAATAACTTTAGATATAATAGATGAAAAAGCTATCAACCTGCTAAAGGATTTGGAAGCAATGAATATTATAAGGCTGCATAATGAAGTGCCGGTAAATAACACGGTTAACTTTGCCGAAAAATATAAAGGCAAAATGCCTAAACAACCTATTGAAGAGATTGAAAGGCAATTAAAAGAGTTACGGGACGAATGGAACTAATTATCTTTGGGATACCAATTCGGTAATTTACTATCTTCAGGAACAATTCAGCCCATCTGCTGCCGATTTTATAGACAATCTCCTCATAGACGAAAACCCTACGATTTCGGTTATCACAGAGATGGAAACCTTGAGTTGGCGTTCTGCAAGTGAGGCGGATATTTTACTAATAAACAATTTTATTGGGGATTGTATAACTTATCAACTTGATGAGCCGGTGAAACTGGCTACTATTGTCATAAGAAAAGCCTATAGACTTAAACTCCCCGATGCAATCATAGCAGCCACCGCCATCGTATATAATAAAGTCCTTATCACACGCAATGTAGCTGATTTTGGAAAAATACCTCAAATTAAAATCCTTAACCCTTTCGCCGAATAATCCCCCCCCCCTCTTATTTATATCGCATCTAAATAACATTTGTACAAAGGGCTGACTGTGAATAAAGTTTATAATTTGTAAATTCGCGGCTACCCGTCCGAAATGGGCTGGCAAACCCTTTTTCCCACTAAAAAGATCAAACATTATGGCTTTTGATTTAGATATGATCAAAAAAGTTTACGATCGCTACAGCACCCGTATTGCGGCTGCACGCTTAGCGACCGGCAAACACCTTACGCTTACAGAAAAAATATTATACGCTCACCTTTCCGAAGGCGATGCTAAAAAAGCCTTTGAACGCGGTACCGACTACGTTGACTTTGCACCAGACCGCGTAGCCATGCAGGATGCCACCGCCCAGATGGCCCTTTTGCAATTTATGCAGGCAGGCCGCCCGCAGGTTGCTGTGCCATCAACCGTACATTGCGATCACTTGATACAAGCAAAAATCGGCGCTGTTGAAGATTTAAGCACAGCTGTTGATATCAATAAAGAAGTTTACGATTTCCTTTCTTCCGTATCTGATAAATACGGTATCGGTTTCTGGAAAGCCGGTGCAGGTATCATACACCAGGTAGTGTTAGAAAACTACGCGTTCCCGGGTGGTATGATGATAGGTACGGACTCACACACGCCTAACGCAGGTGGTTTGGGTATGGTTGCCATTGGTGTTGGCGGTGCCGATGCCTGCGATGTAATGGCAGGTTTGCCATGGGAGCTAAAATTCCCTAAGCTTATCGGCGTTAAATTAACCGGTAAATTATCTGGCTGGGCTTCGGCTAAAGACGTTATTTTGAAAGTAGCAGGTATCCTTACCGTAAAAGGCGGTACCGGCGCTATCGTAGAATATTTTGGCGAAGGTGCACGTTCGCTTTCGGCTACCGGTAAGGGCACCATTTGTAACATGGGTGCCGAAATTGGCGCAACCACCTCTATCTTCGGTTACGACGAAAAGATCGCTACCTATTTAACAGGCACATCACGTGCGGAAGTTGCCGAGCTGGCAAACGCTGTTGCAGAACACCTAACCGGCGATGACGAAGTTTACGCTAACCCGGCCGCTTACTTCGACCAGGTTATCGAAATCAACTTGTCAGAACTTGAACCACACATTAACGGCCCTTTCACACCGGATTTGGCATGGCCTATCTCTAAATTCGCTACAGCTGTTCGCGAGAACAACTGGCCGGTTACTTTAGAAGTCGGCTTGATTGGTTCTTGTACCAACTCATCTTACGAAGATATTACCCGTTCGGCATCAATCGCCAAACAGGCTATTGATAAAAACCTGCAGACTAAGGCTGAATTCACCATTACTCCGGGCAGTGAACTGGTGCGTTACACCGTAGAGCGCGATGGTTACTTAGGTACCTTCGAGAGCATGGGTGGTGTGGTATTGGCAAATGCCTGCGGTCCGTGTATCGGTCAGTGGGCCCGTCATACTGATGACCCAACCCGCAAAAACTCTATCATTACCTCGTTCAACCGTAACTTTGCAAAACGCCAGGACGGTAACCCAAATACGCACGCGTTTGTAGCATCGCCAGAAATTGTAACCGCTATGGTTATTGCCGGTGATTTGACCTTTAACCCGCTTACCGATACCTTAACTAATAAGGATGGCGAGCAGGTGATGCTGGATGAGCCACTGGGTATAGAAATGCCGGTACGTGGTTATGCAGTTGAGGATGCCGGTTACCAGGCGCCAGCCGAAGATGGAAGTGCCGTTGAGGTGAAGGTTAGTCCTACTTCTGCCCGTCTGCAATTGCTTGATCCATTCTCTGCATGGGAGGGTACAGATATCACCGGCTTAAAGCTGCTGATAAAAGCAAAAGGCAAATGTACTACCGACCATATTTCTATGGCCGGCCCATGGTTGAAATTCCGTGGTCACCTGGATAACATATCTAACAATATGCTGATCGGTGCCATCAACTACTTTAACCTGAATGCCGATAGCGTTAAGAACCAATTAACCGGCGAATACGGCCCGGTACCTGCTACCCAGCGCGATTACAAAGCGCATGGCATTGGCAGTATAGTAGTTGGCGACGAAAACTACGGCGAAGGCTCATCGCGCGAGCACGCGGCAATGGAACCACGCCACTTAGGCGTACGTGTGATATTGGTAAAATCGTTCGCCCGTATCCACGAAACCAACCTGAAGAAACAAGGTATGCTAGGCATCACCTTTGCCGATAGCAACGACTACGATAAAATACTTGAAGATGACACCTTCGATATCGTTGGCTTAACCACATTCGCTCCAGGCAAGCAACTAACTGTTGTATTGCACCATGCAGATGGTACCAGCGAAAGCTTCCAGGTGAACCATACCTACAACGCTCAACAAATTGAGTGGTTTAAAGCCGGCGGTGCGTTGAATATTATCCGCGCACAAATGGCCTCTTAATTTCGATCCCGATAGCTATCGGGATTCGGATTTAATATTTGAAAGCCTTCCTAAACGGGAGGCTTTTTTTGTGGGGAGCGGCTGCAATTTCGCCATTTCAACTATATTGCGGTATCGAATAAGGATTGAACCTAAACTAATGAAAACGAAAAAACATAGCAATTTGCGAAAATTCATAACAGGAGCGTCTTTGATGCTTATTTTGATTACTGTATCATCTTGCGAAGTGCCTACGGGCCGCGAACCCGGTGATAATTCGAAATGGACGTATCATACCAACACCGATGAAATGACATCGGAAAAAACATACAAAGCCTCGCTTTACTCCGACGAAAAGCTAAGCCTAAATCCTTATTTTTATTCCAAGCACCCTCTATTTCCTGAAATTGAGTTAATGAGGGATAGCTTGAGCAATAATGTATTCGTTTCGGCCTCCTCCCTGGGAGACAAGGCGTACGATGGCGTATTTAATGTGGATGATGATAACAAGACTATCATCGAGATAAAATTTGATAATGAAAAGGCGATAGATTTTACAGCCACAGCACCAGAGCGCGAGCATAAAGACTTCGTGAGTATCGATTCTGCGGAACTGGTTATTGCTAAATTGAAAAAAGCAAAAAGGGTGCTTATCCGTGCCACGTTCAATGTTAAAGAACCCGACAGGGTTGTTGCTTCTCCAAAACTAAACAAGAAATCGCTGGATAGGGCTACAATAACTGAGGGTGCCAGGTATCAAAAAACAGCCATAATGAAATTTGTTACCGAGGGGCTTAGGTGGAAGTATTAAACAGCCTGGCATGGGCATACGCGTTGCTGCGCGTCCTGATAACCATTTTATTACCTGATCTTTGATCAAAAAAAGAGCACCACTGGTCGAAGTTTCCAACTTCGACCTATAATGTCTTAAGCTTTCAGCTTAAGATGCCACGATTTATTAACCAAAGCTTGAAATTATAATGCTATACAAAAGCTGGAAGCTTTCTTCATTATAGGTCGAAGTTAGGCTATGCTAAACTTGACCAGTGGAGGGGGTACTAGTGGCATGAGGGGACTGGCTAAAGGATAGAAATACACTTTTGCTCTATAATGAAATTTGTTTCTATTTCTTCTTGTGGACTTAAAAAAATAAGATGAATGGGCATGTAACCGAAGTTTTGCAATAGTCTTCTTATTTCTTTGGGAATGGCTACGTCATCATAGATGATTAGAATATCAAGATCATTGGGCTTCCTATCTGGGCAAGTAGCCGAACCAAATACAAAGGCTCTAATTTGATCAATTTGCCGAAAATTCTTTTTAAGCAGATTGGCTATGGCAAGTATTTCATCTCTCATTTTTTATTAAGTCTGCCAAGTAATTCACGCCATAGAAATATTTCAGCGCCGATTTCTGCCGCTGCCGAATAAGCGTTTCCAGTTGGGCTTCCGTTGGGATTTGTTTTTAACACCGCATTAAAATTCCCATATCTATTTATCGCATTCCGGACTTCATCGCCGCTAAGCTCGTAAGAGTTTATCAAAGCAATCGTCAAAGGCGCAAGGCCGTTATTCCGGTGTATTTTAAAAACCCGATCATATACGCGCTCTAAACGTGTTACTCGTGTGTGCTTCAAGAGACCTTCCTCTACAAAGCTATATTCTCTTCTCTGGATTCCTGAATAATGGTCCGTATGAAAGGCACTGGAAATTTCCCCCATGCCGCCCCAGCCCATATTCTGTTGGCGCGAATAATCAATCGCGCTACCGTTCCAAAATGATGAAAACTTTGCGACCACTACATTCGGCGTTTTAGGGCCACTTATATAAACTTTATGAATATCATGTTCAGTAATATTTGAGCTGGTATCTATGGCACCCACAATTACAGTTTTACCCTTCTTCGTACGGATTTCAATCAGACTTTCGCCGAGAGCAGTAGCAGTATCTATCTCATGATGTTCTTCCTGCTCGTTAAGTTTCGATACTATCCAATCTCTGTAGCTCATAATCAATTTTTTAGAATGTCAGTCATTTTGGTTGGAAATCTGCTGGCTATTCCCAGATTTTCACCGAGATGCCGCTCAATTAAATCGTCAACATGCTGCCGGAAATTTTCGACAATGCTAAGTTCCTCTTCGTTAAGCAAGTGGACATTTATTTCCAAAAACAGTAAAATTTTTTGATTGTTCGGAATGATTTGGGAAAGCATTTTCCTTTTCCAAACGACCGCTTCTTCTGCTTCGGGATTCTCACGATAAGACAGATCAGGGTTTAAATTGTCAAATATTACTTTATTTGTTCGCAAAATTTGGACTACATAGCTTCTCGCTTCACTTCGCGTTTGATATGCCGGAATGCCCATTGCTTCTGTAATACGTCTCTTGTGATTGATTTTCCAATCAAGGATGAGTTCAACGCTAAATACTTCTGGTGCTTTGTCAATCCCAGCATGGCATGAAGGGCAAAGCAGAATTAAGTTATCATATTCGGCCTTATCTTCCGCGTTGGTAGCTTTGTCAGCCCGAGGACCTTTGTCGGACGCGGCTATTATATGCGCCATTTCACCGATATGATAGTCTGCAATGTTCAAATCGGAAAAAAGATAACGATGGCAGCCTGGCTTATTACAATGGCCCGCAGAGTCTGCGAAGAGCCTCAATTTTGTGTCCTGGCTAGGGTTAATTCGGCCGTTGACGCAACTGTCAGGCATATGGCATATGAATTTAATAGTCAATGGAACACATCTAATTTAAGGATTATTACCATGCCAAGAAAGTGCATTAACTTTTACGTTGGATTTGCAATAGGATTTTAATTTGTTAATCAAATACCATTACCTCCGGCTGTCATAAGTAAGGCCGCTTGCGGCAGCGAGGAGGGAATAGATATAACGATTAGGCAGCATTTTGTATGTAAAAAAGCAATAATCCTCATCGGTTTAACTAAGTTATATTAACAACTCAATAAATAACAATTACTTAACATAAAATTTATTTAATCTATCTTCTTTCTGTTTAGCTTTAGCTAATTTATACCTACAACAATGACGAAAGAGGAAATTACATTATGGCAGAAAATCCAAGCGTTCCAACTTGATGAACAGGACGCGGGCTTTAAGTTTTCTGCGAGGCTGGCCAGGGAGAATGGCTGGAGCCTAAGCTATACTTACCGCGTAATAGCCGAATACAAAAAATTCATTTTTATGTGCTGCATTAGCGAAAGTGGCGTCACCCCGTCAGACCCGGTAGACCAGACCTGGCACCTGCATCTTACCTTTACCCGTTCTTATTGGATAGACCTTTGCAAAAACACAATCGAAAAGGAAATTCACCACAACCCCACAAAAGGCGGCACACAGGAGGCCGAGAAGTTCGACAAGTATTATACCTCATCGCAAACACTTTATACCGATAAATTCGGGGTAACACCGCCGGAAGATATCTGGCATAATAACCAGCAGCGTTTTACGGATATCGATTTTCAGCGGATAAATATCGGGCGATATTGGCTGATAAAAAAACCGAAGTTGTCCGTTGCGGGGATTACTTTACTGATGCTATTGATTGCCTGTGCCATCTTTATACAGGCGGCAGACGATTACAGTGCGCCATTATTGATGCTCGGCGTGGTAATTGCCGTTGCCATTGGCGTTTACAAATGGGAATCTAACCCAAACAAAGGGAAAGGTAATCATGATAGAGACGGCAGTGGTTGCAGTACCGCCGGATGCGGTGGCGACTTTGGCTCCTCTCACCATGGAGGGCATCACGGTGGCCACGATGGCGGGCACAGTGGCGACGGTGGCCATAGCGGTTGTGGCAGCGGGTGCTCATCATCGGGTTGCAGTGGTTGTGGAAGCGGATGCGGCAGTGGTTGTGGAAGCGGATGCGGCAGTGATTAAAACTTTACGAACAAAAAGTTCACATCTGGCGTTAATGTCCGGGCGGGGCAATAAATGGGCTTCTCGTTCCCTTGCACTTGCAGGCGTGGTTTAACAAGTATAAATCCTGTGTAGGCCAGAAAGGCACAGCCTGGCGCGAGTAGCGCCTATTGTTTCGCCGCCTGATAATCAAATTTATTACCTACCTTTAATCAAATTTAATCGATTTGAAAAAGAGCGTATTGATTATTGAGAACGATCACGATATCCGTTTTATCGTGGAGTTTATTTTGCAGGAACATGGTTACGATACGTTGAGCATACCCGAACCAGACGAACTCTCAGCAATCATCGCATTCAACCCCGACCTGATTTTGCTGGATGAATTTATCAACAGCAAACCGGGGCATCGTTTATGCCGGAAAATTAAACAGATCCCCGACCTGGCCACTGTACCGGTTATCATCCTCTCTACCGCCAATGATATTGAACTGATTGCCAAGGAATGCGAAGCCAATGATTTTGTGCGCAAACCTTTTGAGCTGGAAGACATGGTTGGCAAAGTACTCCGTTTTATCGACCATCAACCACTGGCGTTCTAAATAAACTACCTCCCCCCATTGATCGAAATTTCCGCCTTCGACCAGTCGAGAGAAGCATTTAAGAAAGCATAAGTCGTGTCGGTATTGTCATTACAGAAAAAGTATATTTACATAAAGAGGTTTTTCTGCCGACATTTCATTTCGTAAACACCACAATGTATAAATGGTCCCTCGCAATTAAAACAAGCTTCGCTTTTGTGTCGGCTATTATCTTAAGTTTTTCTTATTCTGCAATTGCACAAACAAAAAGCCCGACAATTACTTTCACCAGCGACACGCAGGCTCCATTGTTTATTGAGCGGATCATCCGTAAAACAGGTCATAACGAAAAGGCGACTGAAATGATCTTTAAAGACGTGGTGGCTCGACAACCCACAAGTCTGTTTATACTGGGCGACGTAGTATCATTGGGTGACAAAAACGCCAAATGGAAAAATATCGATCGGTATCTCCAATGGTGCGCTAAAGCTAATATACCCGTCTACGCTACCTTAGGAAATCATGAGCTGATGTGGTCCCCGAAGAAAGGCAAGCAAAAATTTCAGGCCAGGTTCCCTATGCATAGCCCCGTTGGCTACTTTGAAATTTCAGATTCTATAGCGGTCATTCTTTTGAACTCAAATTTTAGTCATATGACCTCTGAAGAAATCACGCAACAAGACGACTGGTACCATAAGACCATAAAAGAGTTTGATGATGACCCGGCAATAAAATTCATTATTGTGGGCTGCCATCACTCGCCCTATACAAATAGTAAAGTTGTAGCGCCTTCTTTGCCGGTACAGACAAAATTTGTTCCGGAATTTATTAATTCAAAAAAGGCTGTTTTGTTTCTTTCCGGGCACTCACACAATTTTGAGCAATTTAAAGTGGAGGGTAAGTGTTTTTTGGTGATTGGAGGAGGTGGGGGTGTACATCAGCCTTTAAATACTAAAAACCAGTCTACTTATGATCTTTCCCCTAATTACAAGCCTATGTTTCATTACCTGGAAGTGAAAAGATATAAGGACTCGCTAACCGTAATATCGCGACGGCTTAAACCAGACTTCTCGGGATTTGAAAATGGTTTGACATTCAATGTGGCGCTATAATTTGGATAATAATTGATCAGAAACGGTGCAACTCTGCCCCATTGTCCCCACTTGTGACCCGCATGCAAGGTTGCCAAGTACAGGTAACAGATATTCCCATACCAGAGGTCACCCCCACCAAAAACAAAACCCCGCACCACTATCAAATGGCGCAGGGTCTGTCCTCTTTATCAAAAAATACGAATCTATTTCACTACCGGGAATGCGGATATCCTTAGCCTTGCGCCGCCCATGGGCACCAAAGTTAGTTGGGTTGCGGGCTGGCTGTTTACTACCGGGCTTTGCGGCAGTACGCTGCATAGGCCGTATTGATCTATCGTCCATCCGGGGATTTGTTTGCCGGTGGCTACCAGTTGTATGGGTGCGCCGGCGTTGGTGAAGGGGTTGTTGTCCTTCGGCCAGGCACGGGTGATTATCTTGAACGATTTTGCAGGATCCTTCTCATCCAGTAGCAGGCCGTAGTTCCAGGCGGATGCAGGGTGTATCTCATACGATGGCCATTTGTTTGGGTCGGCACCGGCTTGCCAGCGCGAATCGCCTATGGCGGTCTTCTTGCTGTCTTCCTGTATGTATTTCTCGTCTATTTTTAGCGAATAAGTAAGTGGGCCATAGTTCACGCTTACGCTGTTTTTGTTTTTGGTCCAATCGCGTACCTGTATCTGCATAGGTAGTTGCAGGGTTACTACATCGCCGTTTTTCCAGGTTTTAGCCAGCCTGATGTAGTCGCCATTTGCATTAGCCACCTTTACGGGTATACCGTTTACCTTTACAGTTGCTCCTTTGCTCCATGCCGGTACACGTAAATATAGCGGGAAAGCAACTGCTTTACCCGTGTTTACCCTAAAGCTTATCATATCCCTAAACGGGTATTTGGTGGTTTCGGTAAGGGTTACCTGCGTGCCCTTGCCAACTTTCGCGCTCACCTGGCCTTCGGTGTAAAGCTGTGCAGCCAGGCCGTTATCGGGCGTAGCCATCCAACTATTTTCGGCATAGTAAACCCAGCCTGCGGCGTGGTTATGCTGGCAGCAGCGGCTGCTGAAAGGGTTCATCATTAAAAACGGACCGTTATTATCTATACCCGGGCTATGGTTTTTGCCATCGCTCAGCACCATGTTGGGGGCGGTTAAATACCTTAACGATTTATAATCGGGCATAAACGCTGCCGAAAAAGTGTTGAAAGCCACATCCTCGCAGTTCTCGGCCCAAAAGCTATCGCCGGTGATGCCCAGCAGCATCTGGTCTGAGGTCATCTGCTCTACCATTCCACAGGTTTCTACCGCCTGGCGCGGGTCGTCGTAGCCTTTGCGGGCATTCTCATCGGCACCGAACATGCCGCCGGGTACCTGCCCGTATATGGAACGGATGAGCTTGAAGTCATTATATGTTGCCGCCAAATCCTGTGGGTTGTTGCTCAGCAAATAGTATTGCGCGGGTTCGCGGAAGCATTGCGCTACGTTTACGTTGTGCCAGTTGGGCAGGTTGCCGGCCTGGCGCCAGTTGGCGGTGTTCTTATCCAGTTTGGTCACCAAATCCAGCAAAAACTTATCACCGGTGCGGTTGTACAGCCAGTACACGCTGGAGATATTATCGCCACCACGGCTGTTTTCCCAATAATCTTCCAGCAGTTTATTATCGGGCAGGGCTAGCTGAAACTGGAAGTATTTGGTCATGAAAGGGATAACGCGTGGGTCCTCGCTGTACTCGTAGTACGATTGCAGGCACCAAAGCATGGGCATGTTTGTCCACAGGTCGCGGTTACCGTTATGCTCAATCGACGGCCCGAAATCGCCGTTATCGCGCTGATTATTCAGCACGGCATCTATCCAGAATTTGGCCTCGGCAATCATCTTTTTATCGCCCAGCATATAGCCAATATTGGCATAGCCTTTAAGCCAGTAAGGCAGTTCCTCCCAACCGTATTCGCCTTTGCCCTCTTTATTGAGCCAGGCGTTATTGGTTTTTGATAGCCATATGCTTATCTCGCCCAGGTTGCCGGTGAGGCCGTCGCGCTGCAGTTCCAGCGCTTTCTTCAGCCAGCCGCCTGCTTTGATGCTGCCCACCGGTAGCTTTACGAAGTAGGCATTTTGCAAAGGCGCGCGGTTGCTTACGTAGCTGGCGTTTATGGCACCATTATCGATTTTTTTAAGCACCGTGGCTTTAACGGACTGGGCCGGGGATGTCTCCATCCTGGCCCAGCTTAGCAATAGCGATAAACCAATAAGTTTACCTGTATAATTTAAATACTTCATCCAATCAGATTTTATTTGGCCAAATCGGGGTTATACAGCTTGATGTTTTCCGCGTGCAGTTTCTCTACAGGCATCTTGATGAATTTCCTGTCGTAAGTAATAAAGCCGTTCACCTCGCCTTCCACATCGGTAGTTTGCGTGTACACGGCTGCGGATAAGCCAAGCTTTATCAGTTCCTGCAAGCGATTGGTAAAAGTTACGTATTTCTTGAACACATCCTCGCCATTCTTAAAGTTTTGGTAGCCCCAGTTTTTGTTCGATTGCCAGTTGTGGCCATCTACCGGCCAGCCCAAACCGCCGAACTCGCCCAATACCACAGCCCTTGTTTTGCCAAACAAAGCCGGGTCGGGCATGGCCGGGCTGGGGTAGTTATGCAAATCTACAATATGCCCGGTAGTATAAAAGTTACCGCCGCTTGCGCTGTTTACCAAACGCGATGGGTCGTTCTTCATCGTCCAATCACTTATCTCCACGGTTTTGAACTGGCCCCAAGCCTCGTTGAACGGAGTCCACACCACGATGCTCGGGAAGTTGTGCAGGGCTTTCATAATGGCTGCCCACTCTTTGCGGTAATAGCCTTCAGATTCGGCTGTGCGAGCTTTATCTGTTGCCCTGTCCAAAACGCCGGGGCGGTTTTCCCAGCCGTTGCCCAGGTCGCCGCTTGGCATATCCTGCCAAAGCAGCATGCCCGTTTTATCACAGTAGGTATAGTAGCGGGCGGGCTCTACCTTAATGTGCTTGCGTATCATATTAAAGCCCATGGCCTTCAGCTGATCAATATCGTATATCATAGCTTCTTCGGTTGGGGCAGTGTACAATCCATCGGGCCACCAACCCTGGTCGAGCGGACCATACTGGAACACGAATTTATCGTTCAGCATCATGCGCTGTATCCCATTGGCATCAGGCGCCAATGATATCTTGCGCATAGCAAAATAGCTTTTCACCTCATCCACGGCCTTGTTGTTGCGGATTACGGCAACCTTCAAATCGTACAGGAAGGGCGTTGTGGTCGACCATAGCTTAGGGTCCTTAATGTTCAACACAGCAGTAGCATTTGCGTCTACCGTTTGCTCGTCAACAACCGTGCTGCCGTCTAATGCGGTTATCTTCAGTTTGTCGCCGGGCTGTGCATTGGCCACCTCGGCAGATATAGTGAGTGTCTTATCGTCTATGTTAGGGGTTTGTTTGGTGGCAGCTATGTGGGTACGTGCTACGCCTTCCAGCCAAACGGTTTGCCAAATGCCGGTAACCGGCGTGTACCAAATGCCCTCAGGTTTTTTTACCTGCTTGCCGCGCGGTTGGGGGCCATCATCTGTAGGGTCCCAAACGCTGATGGTGATATCTTGCTTGCCTCCTTTTAAATAAGGCGTAATGTTGAAAGAGAATGGATCGAAGCCGCCCTCGTGCGTGCCTACGCTTTTGCCGTTAATGAAAACTTCGGTACGCCAGTCTACCGCGCCGAAATGCAGCAATACATCTTTGCCCTTAAGGGCCTTGTTTAGGGTGATGCTGGTTTTATACCACAGCATGCTATCCTTACCAACGGTTTTGCCCACGCCCGATAAGGCCGACTCTACCGCGAAGGGTACTAAAATCTTACCTGAGTAAGCCGTGGGTGTTTGTGCTTTGGGTACAATGGTATAGTTCCATAAGCCGTTGAGGTTTTGCCAGTTGCCTCTTACCATTTGCGGCCTTGGGTACTCGGGCAGGGGTGCCTTGGGGTCTACTTTATCGGCCCATGGCGTAGTAATGTGGTCTTTTATCAGGTGCCAATCGCCTGTTTGGGCGTTGACCTGCAAATAGGCAGACAATAAAAGAGACAAACAAAGTGTAATTTTCTTCATCGTTTTGAAGCAGTATATATAAACAGATTTTTTTGGAGAATGAAGGGGCAGGAAAAAAGGGGCCGCTTCCGCAGAAAGCGGCCCCTGGGTAGTTCATGTTAGAACGTTACTTTAGCAACGGGCGAGAATACCATATCCTCTACCCCTGCTATCTTGATGCCTATACGGGCAAAAACATAGTTTTGGGTAGGCACTATGGCAGGCACGGCCACGCTCAGGCTGATGTTGTTTAAGCTTGGCAGCGCGCCCCCATCTACACTGGTTTGGGCGATATTATAATCGCCGTTGCCCGACACGAACTGGGTTTTGTTGACGTACAGCGTTACGCGCTCGATATTCTTAGCGTTGGCATCGGTAACGATTTTGGCGATGTTGAAGGTAGCGTTTACGTTGCTGCCTGCCTTGGTAAATACGGGCTGGCGCACTAGGTAAAACGGCAATACTTCAATATCTAACGTTTGGTTGCCGGTGAGGCTTACAGCAAGGGTATCGCGTTTGCCTGCCGAAACTTCTTTCCATAAAAACGGGCCCTGGTTAGCAGAAATAGTAAATTTATAGTTGCCGGCAAATGTTAATACAGAGTATCCCCCATCCTGATCGAAGGTACCATTGATAGGGCCCGATAAACCGAACCCGGGTTGGTATAATTGAAAAGGCACCTGGTTAAACTCTACATTCACTTGCTCGCCCTGGTACACCAGATGCCCGCTCAGCTTTACCGAGGGTGCATCGTAGTTGTCCTTTTTGCAACCGGTGGCTGCAAAGAGGAGCGCGATGATGATATAATGAAACTTTATTTTCATGATTCTTAAATTGAATTTGGCTATTGATTTGGTTGTCTTACGATTTTAGGGTTGGCCGATATAATACCGTCGCCTATCTGTGAATAATAATTACCCAACTGGAACCTGTTAGCGCCGGTAACCGATGCCGGCTTGGTTTCTTTAAATATCCATTTGCCGCTGTTAGGGTTGCCCGGGTTAAAGTATTTGTAAGGCCACAAGCCAAATGGCTGGGTGTTGCGTTTGCGCGCATCGCCTATGTTGCTAACCAGGTCGGCAACGGTCATTTGGTTACCATCCCATACTACATTGGCAAGTCGCCAGCGTTTCATATCGAACAAGGTATGGCCCTCAAATACCAACTCTACGCGGCGCTCATGTACGATCCTGTCGAACGTGATCTGGCCAACAGTAAGCGGTGTAGTGAAGCCTGCACGGGCACGCACCTGGTTAATGTAACCGGCTGCAGTGGCCACATCGCCAAGTTCAAAAGATGCTTCGGCTGCGTTCAATAATACTTCGGCATAACGGTAACGGATAAAGTTAACATCGCTACCACGGCCACGACGGCCCGAGCCAACGGTTGGATCGAGGTACTTACGCACGTAGAAACCCGTTTGCGTACGGAACTCGCCGCCGTTTACGATACCATCTTTACCAACAACCTGTATAGATGTACCTAAGCCTGGCACGTCCCTGGTTTGGGTAGCGTCGCCGCTGGCAATTACGGTACCATCAGCTAGCTGATACCCTGCAAAAACTTCGGTACGTTTGCCTTTAAACAAACCATTAGGTAAAAGCACAGTACCTGCAAGTCTTGCATCACGGCCTGCAAAAGCATCGAGCTGATCTGTATAATAAATAGGAGCGCCGCCTGCCGTTTTAGTTGCTATTGGTGCATAGGTATTATCCAGCAATTCGTAAGATTCTACCAGGTTCAGCGATGGGTTTAAGCGGCCGGCATCCAAACCTTCGTCTGATATCGAAAAAGGCTGGTTGTTTGTTGTAAACCCGTGGGTTTTACCGCCGTTTGCCTTAAAGTCTTCCACGAAGATGCTTTCCGAGCTGTTTTTATCCAGGAAAAGGTTGGCGTAGTTATCGCTCAGATCGGGCAATTGCTTGTACAAAGAGTAGTTGCCGCCGGTAATAATTTCCTGCGCAGCAGCAAGTGCCTTGGTGTAATAAGCGGTAGCCATTGACGATGGTATGCCTACTTCGCCACCGGTTAAAGTTACCTGCGGGGTAGTTACACCATACTTGGCAATAGATGCTGCGTATAATGCAGCCCTGGCTTCCATAGCTAAAGCGGCGCCTTTAGTGGCCCTTGATTTATCATTAATGCCTGAATCAAACAAGCCTTTTATGGCTTCCGCTTCGCTGATAACGAAATCGTAAACTTCAGACTCTTTGTTACGTGGCTTTTGCAGCACCGCAACGTTGCCCGAGAAATCGTAATCCAAGGGTTCGGTAATCAGCGGCACGCCGCCCATTCTCTTCACCATCTCAAAATAATAGCTGGCACGCAAAAACCTGCCTTCGGCTATAAATTGATTCTTTTGCGCATCGGTAAGCGCGGTTGAAGCGGTTGCACGCTGTATGAACAAGTTTAGCTCGCGTATATAGGTATAATCCCAGGTGCCCCACTCGCCGTAACCCCAGCCTGTGCGCTGCACAAAATAAGAGCTTCCGTTTTCTGAAGGGAACGCTTCGCTGAAATCTACGAATGATGCCCAGCCATTATCCAGGCCCGAAAAATCTAAGTAACGGTTATAAAGGTCGCCCAGGATGGATAACACGAGGTTAGGATCGGAGAACGCTACATTGGCATCAACAACGGCTTTGGGCGGTACTTCCAAAAAGTCGCTGTCTTTTCGGCACGAGCCCGTAATTAACAGGCCGGCGCACATTAATATGATAGATATTTTTTTCATGTGTTTGAAACTTAAGGGATTAATTAAAAAGTTAAATTAACACCGAAGTTGACAACTTTACTTTGAGGGAACTGAAGGCCGTTATCGTCCGTGGTCTCCGGATCAACACCGTACGATTTCAGGTTATCGAACGATAGCAGATTGTAACCATTAACATACACCCTCGCTTTTTTCATTTTCACTTTGGCAAGCCATGCAGTTGGCAACGAGTAACCTAATTCAATAGTCCTGGCCCTCAGGTATTTTACATTGTGCAGCCAAAACGACGAGTTACGCTGTCCGTTCAACTCGTAGCTCGAGTAGCTCGAACCCGGGTTAATCCTGGTTGCAGGGTATTTGCCCGGTATCCACGCGCTGTTCAGGTCGTACATATCTGCACGGTGCCACCTGTCGGCAAAAATGTTGTTGAAGTTACCGTTGTTTTGGAACGCCCAGCGTGTTTCCCAGTTCTGGAACCAGGTATAACCGGCACCTCCCGAGAAATCGGCATGGAAATCGAACCCTTTGTAAGCAGCACCAATAGAAAAACCAAAGTTGATGTTAGGCTGTTTTCCATAGCCGAAACCGATAGGCCTTTCATCGTATTGGTCAATCCTGCCATCGCCGTTTTGATCCTTGTACTTCAGGTCGCCCGGCAATAACGATTTGTTACCCCGGTTATCGTTGTTGATGCTGTAGTTATTGATTTCTTCCTGCGAAGTGAACTGGCCGATAACTTCATACCCCCAGTCGATATTGGCATATCGGTTGGTAACCGCGTTACGGTACTGATCCAGGGAGTTATTGAACAAGGGGTTGTAAACATCCAGCGTTTTTGCACGGCTATAGGAGAAAGTGCCACCGATGTTGTAGTTAACTTCGCCGGCCCTGCCGTTATAATTAAGCGCCAGATCGAAACCCGACTGCGCATCGCTGTTCAGATTTTCGAGTGGTAAGGAGTAACCTACTTCAGCTGGCAATACCACATCGTTCCTGCGATCGAGTAAGCCGGTACGTTTACGGTAGAAGTAATCTACCGAACCCGACAACTTGCTGTTAAGGAGCGTAAAATCTAACCCGATATCGGTAATCTTACTTTTCAGCCAGGAGATATTGGTTGTAACCAAGCCTTTATCTGCCGATGTTACCAGCGGGTTACCGCCAATAATGGCCGTACCGGTGTTATAGTTATAACCGGGCAGGTATGCATATGCCGGCACGATGGAGTTGCCCGCATTGTTAGGGTCGCGGTCATCGCCCAATACGGCGTAAGATGCACGTAGTTTTAGATCATTCAGGATGCTGTGATCACCTAAAAGTTTTTTAACGAAACCTTCCTGGGTAATCCTCCATCCTACTGATGCGCCGGGGAAGTAACCTACGCGTTTATCAGGGGCAAACAGGTAAGATGCATCGCGCCTGGCCGAAGCCTCCAGGTAGTATTTATTATCGTAGTTGTAGTTAATACGGCCAATGTAACCTATACGGGTTTCCTTATTGTCGCTATCCTCATACCTGTCGGCAGTTGGGAAATAAATCAACGGCAGGTTGTTAGATACCGGCGAGGCGTGTATCCAGTTGCGCAGGTGCTGCAACTCTATACGCTCAGAAACCAATGTGGCAGCCAATGAATTTTTGCCGAAGGTGTTGATGTAATTCAACTGCAACTGTTGGGTTTTAGCAAACTCCTTGCGCTGCTCGCGCTCGCGCCATGGGTTGGTACTACCACCGGTAACATCGTAAGTATCGGTAGCAGGCCTGTAGGTGTAAGCGTTATAGGTGTACTCCTGGTTATTTAGCAGGTAATCTGCAACGTAGTAGGAGTACAAGCCTTTAGCGGTTAAGCCTTTAATGCCCGGTATCTGGTACTCTGCACCAAAGTTGGTTTGCAGTACGCGCCAGTCGCTATGGTAAACGCCCGATAATTTCTTGTTCAGGAAAGCGTAGTTGCTCTCGGTGTGGCCTATATCGTTCAGGTAATCGGGGTTATCGTTGGCGTAAGGGCGCTCAAGCGGTGTATTCCTCAATACCGCAAATTTGGCCAAAAAGTAGTCATCGCCACCCGGGACGCCCGGGTTTTCGCGGGTTTCTACACGGCCATTGATGTTTAAGTTAACCTTTAAGCCGTTAGCCACTTTCAGCGATACGTTCGACTGGATGTTTGAACGGTCGAACTTATACTCTTTACCCAACTGCGAAGACTGGTGTAAGTTTGTAGCCGATACGTAGTAGTTAACCCTATCGGTAGAACCCGTAAAGTTGGCATTAACCGAGTTAAGAGGTGCATTGTTGTTTTGGCCCAATACATAGTCGCGCCAGTCAAAGCTGCGGTAAGCTGGGTCGGTGCCTGCTTTATATTTGTCCAATTCGGCCTGGGTAATGGTAGTATTACCATTCATGTTCATTTCACCCTCAGCCTTGTAGTACATGTAATCGTAAGATGTTCTGGCTACATCAGGGAAGCGGTAGAAGTTTTGGAAGCCCTGGTAAGCATCAATGTTTACACGGCCTTCGCCACTGCCCTTTTTGGTAGTTACCACCACAACGCCGTTTGCAGCGCGCACACCGTAGATAGCTGCCGAACCGTCCTTAAGTACCGAGATGCTCTCGATATCGTTTTGTGCAAGGTTGTTAAACTGGCCTTCGTCCTGCTGTATCCCGTCGATAACGTACAGCGGCGTACCCATGTTACGTATTTGGATGCTGGCGCTTGCTCCCGGGCGGCCTTCCGACTGCCTGAATGTTACGCCGGGGATTTTACCCGCCAGCGCGGTGCTCACCGTAGAACCGCCGTGTACGCGATCGATATCCTTAGCAGTTATGCTGGAGATAGCGCCTGTAAGCGATTCTTTCTTCTGGCTGCCGTAACCCGTTACCACAACTTCCTGCAAAGCGGTGTTGGTTGACTTAAGCCTTACGTTGAAATTGGTTTGGCCGTTCAGCGGTACCTCCTGGCTGGCAAAGCCCACGTAGGTAAATACCAATACGCTGGCTGCCGAGGGGGCGTTGAGGCTAAACTTACCATTAACATCGGTAGTTGTACCAATTGCGGTGCCGCGAAATTTAACGGCAACGCCCGGCAGCGTTACGCCGGTGCTGTCTGTTACCGTACCGGTAACTTTTACCTGCTGCGCAAACGCACTGCCCGATAAAAGCACGCCGATGATAACAGCACACAATACGATTAATGATTTGGGGTACCGCAGGCCGTACAGCCAATGCGTACGCACGTACCCCTCCTGTGTGGGGAGTAAAGTTTTTCTCATAAGGGTGTAATTATTGTTGGTTAAATAGTTTATCTAAATGGGCAAGAGCACCCGCTTTAAATTAAGTTCAAAGAAAAAGCTTTTATTACGCGGCAATTAATCAAATCATATCAATAGTTGGTCGAAATGTATCAAAGTACTTTTGGCCTAAAACCGCTGTGCCAATTGCCTATATTTGTCTTAACCCAACTGATTTGAAACCTGTTTATCTACTTTGTTTATTGCTTTGGCTGCCGGTATTTTGCGGCGCGCAAACCTATTATTTTAAGCACTACCAGGTGGAGCAAGGCTTATCAAATAATACCGTTTATGCCACCATACAGGATAAAAGCGGCTTTTTGTGGCTCGGTACCAAAGATGGGCTCAACCGGTTCGACGGCTACGTTTTTAAAACCTTCAGGCACGATGCCACCAACCCAAAAACCATTTCCAATAACATGGTGCACTGCCTTAGCCCCGATAAGGATGGCAGCTTATGGATAGGTACAGACCAGGGTGTTGATCACTACGACGCCGAATCGGAAACTTTTTCGCACCTCAACATCGGCGGTTTCGATGGCGTTCGCTGCATCGTTCAGGATGCTTACGATAATTGCTGGTTTATAGCCGGGCCGGCGCTGATGAAGTATGATAAGAAAACAAAAAAGATAACCAACTACCGGCCCTACCAAACCTTCGAGGCAACATCCATCGTTTTCAACAACGGCGACCTTTGGCTATCAACCACCAGCGGCGAGCTGAAAAAACTCAATCACTCCAGCCGCACGTTTACCAGCTTCGATATGTTTGGGCATTCCGGCCGGGCAACATCCCATTATATCGAAAAGATATTCGGCGCGGGCAACAACAAGATTTTTGTGGGCACCACCAACCAGGGCTTTAAAGAGTTTGATTGCATAAGCGGCCAGTACCGCGATATGCTCATCTACAACCCGGATAAAACAGAGGTGTACGTGCGCGATTTTGTAAAGTATAACGAAAACGAGTATTGGCTGGCTACCGAATCGGGCGTGTTTATTTATAATGTAAGTGCCGGCACCTTTACCAATATCAAAAAACATTACAACGACCCCTACTCCCTATCGGATAACGCCATTTACACACTGCATAAAGATATTGAAGGCGGCGTTTGGGCGGGCACCTACTTTGGCGGCGTAAATTATTACCCCAAACAGCATTCCCTGTTCAATAAATACTATCCGGGCGAAAAAAACACGCTGCAGGGCAATGTTGTGCGCGAGATATGCAAAGACATGTATGGCAACCTGTGGATGGGTACCGAGGATAACGGCCTCAACAAGCTATCGCCCGATAAAACCACCTGGACGCATTACTACCCGGGCGTATCTAACGGTATCAGCAATACCAACATACATGGCCTGCTGCCCGATGGCAAATACCTGTACATCGGCACTTTCGAGCGCGGGCTGAACGTGTTCAACATACAAACGGGCAAGGTAGAAAAGATATTTGTGGCCGGGGCGGCAAAAAATGCGCTTAAAAGCAACTTTATCGTGGGCTTTCTAAAAACGCGCTCGGGTATTATACTGGTAGGTACTACACATGGCTTATACCGCTTTAACACCGCCCAAAATGATTTTACGCTGATAGACCGGATACCGCCCGGAGATTTCATCTACTCTATGCTCGAAGACCATAACGGCAAAATTTGGGTGGGCACCGTTAGGGACGGCATTTATTGCTACGACATCAAAAACAATACCAGCCGCAAGCTTGTCGATACCTACAAGGTAAAAAACGCGCTGAAGGTTTCTATCATCAACGGCATTTTTGAAGATAGCGACAACAACCTTTGGTTTGCCACCGATGGGCTGGGCTTGTGGAAGTACGATACCGGCAAGCAATCCTTCAAATATTATGACTCTAACAACGGCCTGCCCAGCAACTACATATTTAAGATGCTGGAAGACGAGGACAAGAACCTTTGGGTAAGTACCACCGGTGGGCTGGTTTCTTTAAACCTGGGCAACGGTAGCACAAAAGTTTATACCAAGGCCAACGGGCTATTGACCGATCAGTTCAATTACAACTCGGCCTTTAAAGATACCGACGGTACCATGTACTTTGGCTGCGTGCGCGGCATGATCAGTTTCAACCCAGCGCATTTTACGCGTAACGATTTTGTGGCCCCGGTTTATATTACCGGTTTCCAGGTACACAACAAGGAAATATCTGTTAACGGGCCCGATTCTTTGCTTAAGCAATCCGTAATATCCTCCAAAGGCATCCAGCTCAACCACGATCAATCTTCTTTCAGTATCGATTTTGCTTCGCTTAGCTACCCCGCGCCGGAGATGACCCAATATATGTATATGATGAAGGGGCTGGATAAGGGTTGGATACATCTGAAAACCAACCGCAAGGTTTACTTTACCCAACTGGCGCCCGGGCATTATACCTTCATTGTAAAAGCCGCCAACAACAACGGCATCTGGACCAATAAAGAAACCACCTTCGAAATAGACATTGCCCCGCCCTTCTGGAAGAGCGTTTGGGCCTATATATTTTACACCCTGGTGTTCGTCTTCAGCATTTATTACCTTTTCAGGGCCTACCACCGCAACGTGAGGCGAACAAACGAACGCCTGATAGAACTACTGGAAAACGATAAGGAGAAAGAGCTTTACAACGCCAAAATCGAGTTTTTCACCAACGTTGCCCATGAGATACGTACCCCGCTTACGCTGATAAAGGGCCCCATGGAAAAGGTGATGAAAAAAGCCGACCAGGTGCCCGAGATACTAGGCAACCTGAAAATAATGGAGCGCAATACCAACCGCCTGCTCGATCTGACGAATCAGTTGCTCGATTTCAGAAAAACGGAGACCAACGGGTTCAGCCTCAACTTCGTAAAAACGGATATTACCGAATTACTGGCCGATACCTGCCAGCAGTTTAAGCCCATGGCCGAGCAAAAAAACCTGCAGTACGAATTAAAACAGCCCGGCACGCCACTGTACGCCTATGTAGATATGGAGGCTTTTACCAAAATCATCAGCAACCTCATCAATAATGCCATTAAATACGCCGATTCGGCAGTGGAGATACTGCTGCCCGAGCACGACGAGCGCGACCCATCATTTATGCTGATCATCAAAAACGATGGCTACCTGATACCGACGGAACTGCGCGAAAGGATATTCGAGCCCTTCTTCCGGATGAAGGAATCTGAGAAGCAAACAGGCACAGGCATAGGCCTTTCCTTATCGCGCTCGCTTACCGAGTTGCATAAAGGTTCGCTTTTTTTGAAGGAACCTGCCGATAATTTTAATACTTTCACATTAGTATTACCAATTCACCAGGATAAAGAATTCGATTTCCAGAACACACCTGATAACTATGAAAACCATGGCGTGGTAAATCACGACGATAATTTTGACTTTATGAAACCGATAATACTTTTGGTAGACGACAACCCCGAGATATTGGATTTTGTTGCCAACGAACTGAGCGAAAAGTACGCAGTGATAAAAGCCCTGAACGGGCAGGAAGCGCTTGATATGATCGATATCGAGAATATACAGCTCATCATTTCTGATGTGATGATGCCCGTGATAGATGGCTTTGAGCTGTGCAAACGCGTAAAAACCAATTTCGACCATAGCCATATCCCTATCATTTTGCTTACGGCCAAAAACACCCTGCAAAGCAAGATAGAAGGCCTGGAGGTAGGTGCAGATGCGTATATAGAAAAACCCTTCTCGCCCGAGCATTTGCAGGTGCAGATAGCAAACCTGCTCATCAACCGCAATAAGATAAAAGATTACTTTGCCAGTTCGCCATTGGCCCATATCAAAACCATGGCCTACTCAAAGCCCGATGAAAGCTTTTTGGATAAGCTGAATGCCGTGATCTATAAGAATATCCAAAATGCCGACCTGGACGTGGAGCACATTGCCAACTTCATGAATATGAGCAAGCCCACCCTGTACCGCAAGGTGAAAGCCATATCAAACCTTACCATAAACGAACTCATCAATATCACCCGCCTAAAGGCAGCAGCTAAGTTGCTGGAAGAAGGCGATTACAAGATATACGAGGTGGCCAATATGGTGGGTTACAGTTCGCAATCGCACCTAGGGCGCAACTTTTTGAAACAGTTCGGTACCACCCCTACCGAATACCAGCATAACAAAAAGGCAGCAAAGGTGAAAAGTTTTTAACCTCCAACGTCATGCTGAATTTATTTCAGCACCCCACACGGCAGGTATAAAGTATGCAAAGCGGCTTTGCATTTGGCTACTTTTATGATGGGGTCTTGAAACAAGTTCAAGATGACGGTTACGATCTCACGTCATGCCGAACTTGTTTCGGTACCCCACACGGCAGGCTCAACGGCATGCAAATCGGCTAAGCATTTTGGCTACTTTTATGATGGGTCTTGAAACAAGTTCAAGATGACGGTTAAATTTTGACAGTTACCTATAATGCCATTCCCCCGAAATTAGCACCTGGAAAAAGCTGGAAACCTATAGCTGAAATTGTACAAAAAGCTGGAAAAAACTAGAAATTTTGGAGCCGTTTTACACCAAAAAGGGCCAAAAAAGCTGCCTGAGCATTGCATAAAAACTGCCCTAAAAACAAAGAAAATCACCGAAAAAGCACAGAAAAACGCAGATTTTTAACGGTAATTACCGGTATTGCCGGCAACATACAGCAACATTTTCTGACTTAAAAAACTATAAAAAGAAACCTGGAAACATGTGTTGCAACACCAATTACTTCCTCGTCTTAACGCCGTTGCTGGTGTTGTCACCATCAACTCCCTACTTCCGCGTCTTCAATTTACTCAGTGCAAACTCCCCTATTCTGCGGCCCTCATCTACCCCATTTACTATAGATGGCATATAGTGGATACCCCCGTAAAACCGGCTGATAGATGCCTCTGCAGCGGCTGCCTTGAACGAGGGGAAGGTCCGCGCCGGGATATCAAACTGCACCTCGGTAGAATCGGTAAAGGCCATGTTATCTCCAAATAGTTTGCCCAGCACCACCGCCGATGCATTGGATACCACGCTGTGCCCGCTGGTATATTCGGGGAAGGGCGGGGTTTGAAGCAGGGGCGCCCAACGCTGGTCGATGTATTGGTTGATATAGGTTTCGGGGCGTATTACTTTGCTTTTGTATTTCTCGTCCCAGCAATTGATAAAGCCATCGGCAATGGTTACGGCCAGCCAGGCATAAGTTTCGGCACTGCGCACGTAGTCGGCCTTGTTTTGGCGACAAACTTCGGCGGCAATATTGATCCAATGCCCTCCGGGCGATATCTTCTTGATGGCAAACATGGTGTGCCCGTTGTTATTCACCTTGAAGGGGTTATCGTCCCAAAAGGTGGCCGTGGCGGTTTGCTGTGGCGTTAAGTGCAGGCCGGTATCGCGCACGGCCAGAGCCAGTTTGTAAAAATAGCTATCGGGCTTAGTAGAAAAGGTCACCGCTTTGGCCGGCTTAAACTGCTGCGCCGAATCGAGCAAAAAGGGCCGTATCTCGTTCCAATGCGGCTCTACGCCTTTCATATAGGCTGGTGGGGTGGGTTTCCAGGTGGCATCGTCGGTCTGCACGTCGTATTTGGAGAGGGAACGCGTATGCTTGTAATTATCTTTCCCGGCCCATTTCAGTATCCTGTCGGCAATGAGCTTGCCGTACTGTATCGAGTTATCGTAAACGTCATCGGGCATGCCGGTTTCTTTGAATTCGGCCATCATTTGATCGTGGTAGCTTTCTATCCGCCCTTCGGACATAATCATGATTTTGCCCACCGTGAGCGCAGCGTGGGCAGCGGCAAGCGTGTAGCAATATTGCTTACCTGCCTCGGGTTTTGGCACCGAATCGAGACCATTCAGCTGGCCGGATAGCGATATATAGTCCTTATCGCCATTAACCGCGGCCTCATAAGCCGCAACGCTAACATAGGCATAAATGCGGCTGGCTACAGGTGGCGAGTAAATATCATGCACCATTACATCGGTTACCTGCCTTACCGAGCGGTGGATGAACTCCGGGTTTTCGGCAAGCTTTTGCCAGTTACTTTTGGGTTGGCAAGCGGCAAGCAAAAATATCGCCGCAAGGGCAACATATATCTTCTTCATAAACGGGTACAAATTATCAGGTTGGTTGCGGCGGGCGCAGTATTTTCAAATTGACAAGGCAAATATATACGCTTAAAGCAGCTTTAGCTGCTGCGATACGTTTCTGCTAACTTTTGAGATTATTTGACGAATAGCATCATTTAAAATACGTTTTCTTTACATTTAAATACCAATTATTTACCCGCGGCATAAGGTGTTGCCTCGCTCAAAAAGCAAGTTTAATCAGCCCTGTCGCAAATACCTTTTTTTTGATAATTATCCGTCTGTAAATGTTCACCTGCAAGCAAAACCCCTGTATAGCTTTATTGGCCACTGCGCTGTTCTTATTGGCTGCCTGCTCCCCAAAACCAGATGCCGACACCCTTTTCAAACTGTTGCCCGCCTCGCAAACGGGTATCGAATTCAAGAACACCATCACCGAGAGCGATAGCCTCAACATACTCAACCACCCCTACCTGTACAACGGTGCGGGCGTAGGCATAGGCGACTTTAACCGCGACGGCAAGGCCGACGTTTATTTTGCCGGCAACATGGTATCCGGTAAGTTGTTCATCAATAAAGGCGCTTTAACTTTTAAAGATGCAACCGCCGCTGCGGGCGTTGGCGGCAACGGGCAATGGTGTACCGGCGTATCGGTAATCGACATTAACAACGATGGCTGGTTGGATATTTACGTTTGCGCTTCCTTCAAAAACGACCCTGCCCAGCGCAAGAATATGCTGTTCATCAACCAGGGCATCGGCAAGGATAGCATCCCCACCTTCAAAGAATCGGCCGAAGCCTATGGCTTGCAGGATACCGGCTACAGCACGCAGGCGATATTTTTCGATTACGACCATGACGGTTGGCTGGATATGTACCTGCTCACCAACTTTTTGGGTAAGGATACCCCCGTTGCCTATCGCCCTAAACTTAACGATGGCAGTGCCGTGAATAACGACCGCCTGTACCACAACAATGGCAACGGCACCTTCAGCAATGTTACCAAACAGGCGGGCATCCTGCTGGAGGGCTTTGGCAACTCGGTCTCCGTAACCGATATCAACAACGATGGCTGGCCGGATATCTATGTGGGCAACGATTTCATTTCTAACGATATCCTGTACATCAACAACAAAAACGGCACGTTTACCAACCGCTCGTCGGAGTATTTCAAGCACACGGGCTGGAGTGTAATGGGCTCAGACATGGTAGATATCAACAACGATGGCATGGCCGATTTGATTTCTTTGGAAATGCTGCCCGAGGAAAACTTGCGCAAAAAAACCATGCTGGTGGGCGATAATTACATCACCTATATCAACAACGCTAAGTATAAATACGACCACCAATACATCCGCAACGTTTTACAATTGAACCAGGGGCAATTGCCCGGAGGACATCCGCAGTTTAGCGAAGTGGCCTATATGGCGGGCGTTTACCAAACCGACTGGAGCTGGACGCCGCTGGTGACCGATTTCGATAACGATGGCTACCGCGATATGGTGATAACCAACGGTTACCCTCGCGATGTGACGGATTTGGACCATGCCCTTTATACCAACGACCAGGGTCGCACCGTAAAAGAAAACACTACGCTTGCCGCTGCAGATTCCTTCCCGGTGGTAAAAACGGCCAGCTACGCGTTCCGCAACAGGGGCGGCTATATGTTCAACGACCAATCGAAAGACTGGGGGATAACCAAACCTACTTTCTCTACCGGCGGCGTATATGCCGATTTGGATAACGATGGCGACATGGACCTGGTAATAAACAACATCAACGATGATGCCTTCGTTTACGAGAACACCCTCAACAGCAAAACCCATGTCGATAAAGCCCACAATTACCTGAAAGTTGCGCTGGAGGGCGACGATAAAAACAAGGGCGGCATCGGGGCGACTATCCGTATATACTACCAGGGCAAGCAGCAATTTTACGACCAGCAGCCCTGTCGTGGTTACATGAGTACCGTTGATGCGCTGGCGCATTTCGGGCTGGGCGGGGCTAGTAATGTCGATTCCCTGCGTATCCGCTGGGCCGACGGAAAAACGCAATTGCTTACCAATATTAAAACCAACCAGGTAGTAAAACTGCAGTATAAAAACAGCGCGGGTAATTACCCGCCGGGCATACCAGCCCTCAGCAGTCCTATCTTCAGACCTATTAATGCCGAGCTGGGCATCAACTTTACCCACCAGGAAAAAGATGCTATCGATTACAATATCCAGCCAACACTGCCGCACAAGTTAAGCCAATACGGCCCATGCATAGCCGTTGGCGATATCGACAAAAATGGCTTCGATGATTTTTACGTGGGCGGTTCGGCCGGCAATAAGGGCGTGTTTTTTATGCAAAGCGCAAACGGGCATTTCACCATGGATAACAAACGCTTCCTGAACGAGGAGTTTAAAGAGGAAGAGGATATGGGCGCCATATTGTTCGATGCCAACGGCGACGGCAACCTGGATTTGTACGTGGTGAGCGGCAGTTTCGAGTTCCCAAAGGGCCACACCACCGCGCAGGACAGGCTGTACATCAACAATGGCAAAGGCCAATTCGAGCGCGATTACGCGGCCATACCGGTAGAATATGATAACGGATCCTGCGTGCGCGCTGCGGACTATGATGGCGATGGCGATTTGGATTTGTTTGTTGGCGGGCGTTCGGTTTCGGGCGCCTATCCAACCTCGCCGGCCAGTCATATCCTGCAAAACAACCATGGCGTATTTACCGATGTTACCGCACAGTTATGCCCCGAATTAGCCCACGGCGGCATGATAACCGACGCCCTTTGGAGCGATTTCAATAACGACGGCAAGATAGATTTGGTTGTAGTCGGCGAATGGATGCCAATCACCTTTTACCAAAATACCGGCAGCGGCTTCAGCAATGCTAATGCGGCATCGGGCATCAGCAGCCATGTCGGTTGGTGGAACAGCATCGTAGCAGGCGATTTCAATAAGGACGGCAAGACGGATTACATTGCCGGTAACCTGGGTCAAAACTCCAATTACAAGGCATCCGCAACGCAGCCCATGAGCATCATTGGCAAAGATGTGGATGGCAATGGTTCCTTCGATGCCATGATTTTCTGCTACATGAAAGCGGAGGATGGCACGCAGAAAGCCTTCCCCATGCACACCCGCGACGACCTCATTAGCCAGGTAATCGGCATCCGCAAAAAGTATCCGACTTATAAAGGCTTCGGCCGGGCCACCATGCAGGATCTCTGGAGCACACAGGATAAAGAAGGCGCGCTGGAGCTCACTGCAACCGACATGAATACCAGCTACATCCAAAACCGGGGCGGCGGCAAATTCAGCATATCGGCTATGCCTTTAGCCGCCCAGATGGCCCCGGTTTATGGCATGGTAGCCGAGGATGTAGACCTTGACGGTAACCTCGACTTACTGATGAGCGGCAATGATTTCGGCATGGAACCCTTCACCGGCAGGCACGATGCGTTTATGGGCCTGTATCTAAAAGGCAACGGCAAAGGCGGCTTTGTACCTGTTGATATGCCAAAAAGCGGCATATGCATCAATGGCGACGGCAAAGCGATGGCCACCATAGCATCCGGAAATAAGCAATTGTTTATTGCCACCCAAAACCAGGGAAGCCTGCAGGTTTATCAAACAGCCGGCAACCAACAAGCAAAATGGTTGAAGCTGAACCCGGGAGATTTCTGCGCGGATATCACTTATAAAAATGGAACAAGGCAAAAGGTGGAGTTCTATTATGGCTCCACCTACCTATCTCAATCGTCCCGTGCATTTAAATTGGACCCGGGTGTGGCTAAAGCAATTATTACCGCATTAGACGGCAAGAAACGAGAAATTACAAACTAAACGGAAGCACACAATCGGGTAATCGCTTGGTTTCCCGGTTTTTGTTAACACCATCTACCCTAAATGAAAGTTACCAAAAAATTGTTGCCTGGCCTGCTGGCTCTGGCCCTAAGCTGCTCAACGGCAATTGCGCAAGTTGCCCAACTACCTACCAAATGGACCGATCAGGCCATGAAGGCCGAAGTTCCCCTGTCCGAATACCCGCGCCCGCAATTACAACGCGAGGAGTGGCTATGCCTCAACGGCAAATGGGATTACCTCGGCGGCAAAGGCGCACCAAATGCTTTAAGCCCGCAAACGGCAGCATCGTTTGATCGCGTACCCGGCAAAATATTGGTGCCCTATTGCCCGGAATCGGTACTCTCAGGCGTGCAAAGGAAACAGGAAATAAACATGTGGTACCGCCGCAGGGTTGATATACCATCTGGATGGCAGGGCAAGCAGGTTATACTGCACTTTGAAGCTGTGGACCATGATGCCACCGTCTTCGTGAACGGCAAAAAGGCAGGCAGCCATGCAGGCGGTTATGATTCATTTTGGTTCAACATCACGCCTTTCCTTAAAAAGGGAAACAACACATTAGTGGTAGCTGCATACGACCCCAATGACGGCCGCGCACCATCGGGCAAAAACGGGCCACGCGGCGATTACACTTTTAACTCCGGCATTTGGCAAAGCGTATGGCTGGAACCGGTAAGCAAATTCTATATCAAAAACATCCGCCTGTTACCCGATTTGGCGCATAACCGTTTGAAAGTATTGGTAAATACCGACGGTACCGGCAAGGTTTCCGCCGAGGCGTTGGACGGAAAGAAAGTAGTGGCGCAATTAAATTCCACAGCAGGCACTTACTTTTATTTACCGATAGACCAGCCTAAGCTTTGGACACCGGATGATCCTTTCCTATACGACTTAAAGCTTACCCTGTACGATGCAAACGGTAAACCGGTTGATGAAGTGAAAAGCTATTTCGGCATGCGCGATATTAAGCTGGGTAAAGTCAATGGCGTATTGCGCCCGCTCATCAACGGCAAATTTATGATGCAGTTAGGCTTATTAGATCAGGGCTACTGGCCAGATGGCGTGCTGACCGCTCCTACCGAGGAAGCGCTGAAGTTTGATATCGAATACACTAAAAAAGCAGGGTACAACCTCATCCGTAAACACATGAAAACCGAGCCCCATCGGTTTTATTACTGGGCGGATAAAATGGGCTTACTGGTATGGCAGGACATGCCGGCCATTTGGTACCAAAATGAAGACACCTTGAAAACGCGCAAGGTTTTCCGCCGGGAACTGCAGGCCATTATAGATGACCATTACAACTCGCCATCCATTATCACCTGGGTGCCTTTTAACGAGAACTGGGGCGCTTTCGACGTGAAGAATATTACCGATTGGGTGAAGCAGTACGACCCCTCGCGCCTGGTGAATGGCAACTCGGGGTTCAACAATAATCCCGATTACCAAAAAGCCTATGGCGACCCACTCAACGGCGATTATGTTGACACGCATATTTACGTTGGCCCCTACGGTGCCTCAAAACCCGATGGGAAACGAGCTGCCTCACTGGGCGAATTTGGCGGCGTGGGCCTGTTCGTTAGAGGGCACATGTGGCCTGTTGAAAACAACGCATATGATTATGCTGCAACCACCACCGCCCTTACCGACCGCTACGTGTTGCTCCTGAACCAGGTGGAGCAATTGATGCTATACAAAGGCCTGAGCGTCGCCATTTACACCCAAACCACCGACGTGGAGCACGAGGTAAACGGTCTCCTCACCTACGATCGGGCCATTGAAAAAATGCAAACCGACAGGATAAGGGAAGTGAACGAAGCACTGATAAGAGCAGGCTATTTGCTGAATAAGTAGGCCGTTTTGCAGCCTGCTTTAATAAACGCCAGACTTTTATCCACGAAAGTACTATGCTTTGCTTTTAAACTTTTTGATAGCCTGTGGCGTAACCGGGGTGAAGAAATTCACCAGGTTGCCTTCCGGGTCACGGAAGAGGAGTGACCTGTTTCCCCAGGGCATAGTGGTAGGCTGTTGTACCAATCCTTCGCCCAGGAAATCTGCAAGGCGGTCATAATCCAGGTCCACATCCTCAACCAAAAACTCTATAATGGCAGTGCGGTTCTGCGCAGCCTGTGCCACTGCTTCGCCGCCGAAAAATTGCAGCGTATCCGTGCCGCCGAATGCCAGTGTAGCCGATTTGGTTTGCAGCTCGGCAAAGCTATCGGTATACCATGTTGCCGGCAGGCCGGTTACGTGCTCATAAAAGCCAACCAGTTTCTTAACATCTGCGGCAATAATCCTAATTGAAACCAGGTTCATATCGTAATTTTTAGTGTACAAATAGCATGCTGAATACCGGCATTGCTTTGTATAGCAAATCTAAAAACAGCTGGTGACAACCCTATGTCAGCAGGGCTTAGCATTTTCGTCATTTTATTAAAGATAGGGTAGCATTTAAAGCAAGCAGGCGGTTATCTGCAAAGTAAATCCTTGCAAATAACCGCCCGTATAGCTTACTTAATGTCTTCTATTTACTCAACTCAGTTTCATAAAGCACCTTGCCCGAGTAATTGACGGCCTTAACCCTCAGCTTATCGGCATTGATAGAAAAATACATAAAGCCATGCTCTGATGCCTGAAACTTTGCATAGGGTATGCCGGTGGTAACCGGCGTAAGTTCAGAGCCCGCGCCGGAGATAAACTGGTGCGTAAAGCCTTCCGGCTTTAAGTGTTGCAGGGAATGGTCGTGGCCTGAGAGGTACAGGTCGGCCTTGTATTTGTTCAGCGTTTCGGTAATGGTTTTTCGCACGGTGAGCGTATCGAAGTTTTTGATGCGCGGGCCAACTGTATAGGCTGGGTGATGGCCAATTACTACCTTCCACTTTACCTCTGCCGAAGCATTTTTGAGGGTTTCATCCAGCCAGACCATCTGCTTGTCTACGTAGTCCTTTTTTTCTTCGAACAGCATCGGGTCGGTATCAATAAACACGAATAACACGGTGCCCTGTTTATGCTTGTCCAGCTTTATTTCTTTGGCGTAGTAGCGCGCGGGCATGCACCAGCGACGGCTTACTTTGCTGTAGCGTATTTGTGCATCCGGGTCGCTTAGGTAATCGTGGTTGCCCAGCACCGGGTACCAATCGCATTGCAGGGAATGCGCGGTATAGATGTTCTCGAAAGAGAAATTCCAAAGCGGGTCATGCTCGCTGATAACGCCCTTTGGGTAAAAGTTATCGCCTACGGATATCACGAAATTGTTAGGGTTTGCGGCACCCCACACACCCATTTGCTTGCCTACTTCGGTTTGGTCGTATTCGCCGTTGCGGCCCCAATCGCCAAGGGCCATAAAGTGCAGGTCGTAGCCGTCGTCATTAGCGGGGCGGGGTGCAACATCTTCGCTATCCAAATGGGTAATACCACTATCTGCCATGCCCTCCAGCGGGCCCAATAACGATACCCCCAAAGCCGTTAGCCCGGCGTTCTTCACAAAATCTCTTCGTTTCATATTAATACTGTGCTGATGTCTAAAGCTACAACTATTCCAGGTATTTGGCTTTAAGGGCAGCAAGTTGTTTGTTGTTCAGCTTCAACTGATCCTTAATAAAATTATCTACCGAGCCGTATCGCTTGTTGATGGCCGCAAAGGTAGCATCCAAATACTCTTTCTTAGCACTCAACATCGATCGGGCGGTACCTTCGTCAATATGCATCATGCCTACCATGCCTTTTACCGAGCGGTCGTTATCGGCGGTGCGGTAATAGTTGGTGGCGGTATAATCGGCCACTATGGTTTCATAGGGTACACCCAGGCTGTAAAGGAACAAGGCGGCGGCTATGCCGGTACGATCCTTACCCGCGGTGCAATGGAACACCAGGCTTTGATCGGCAGGTACGGCAAGCAGCTTATCGAAGAAGGGGCGGTAACGCTCGGTAAGGTAGCGGGTGTTGCTGTAATAAGCCGTCATGATAGAGTCGCCGCTGTTTTTAGGTGCGGCGGCAATTTGTTTCAACCAGTAGCTTAGGCTATCGCTGCCAGCCGGGCACAATACGTAATCGGTGCCGGGGTTCAGTTTATCGGGCTGCTGCTGCGATTCCTGGTGGCCGCGCAGATCAACATCGTAAGTTATTTTCTTATCGCGCAGCACAGCCAGATCGGCATCGGTAAGCCTGCTGATATCGGCACTGCGGTACACCTTGCCCCATTTAACCGTTTTGCCCGATGTGGTTTTATAACCACCCAAATCCCTGAAGTTTGCTGCGCCGTGCAGTACCACTAAGCGTTTGGCACTATCTGCAACCTGTGCCGAAGTGTTGGCGGCAAAGCCGACCAGTAAGGCTAATACTAAGGATATCTTTTTCATGTTTTTAATTAAAAAAGCAGGGGTTGCTAAATGCAACCCCTGCGATATATGATAATGTTGATTATTTAATCAGCCACATGTCTTTAAACACATCTTCGCTGCCGCCATATTGGGTACCGATAGATGTTTTGTAGTTGGCATTGTTTGCGTTGATCTCGTCCAATGGATACAACCAGCGATGTGGTATTTTGCCGCCTATTGTGCCCAAACCCGTGCCACCTTCGCTAAATGCCGGCAGACCGGTACGGCGGTGGTTCATGAAAGCTTCCCAGCCCGAGTTCATGAAGAACGCGATATACTTTTGCTGCAATATCTGCGCAAGTGCTGCCGATGGGTCGGCCACGTTGTAAGCTACGTTAGCCAAAAAGGTTGGGTTATCGGTAGTAACCGTACCCAGGCTTTTGCCGCCTACGTCAGAAACGGTAACGGTTGAGTTTGTATTAACGTTAAGGCCAAAGTTGGCAAACGATGCAGCGATACCTTTATCGTACCATGATTTAGCATCGGCAACGGTAAGTGTTGGCGCCCAGCCCCTGTTGATACCTTCGGCAATGTTGAAGCAAAGCTCGGGGTAACCCACCAGGAAGAATGGCTCGGCAGTTGCACCTAAGTTGTTGGTAAAATAACGTGCGCCGTTAAAGGTTGAATAATTAGCCGCAGTATTTTGCAGGGTAGCCAATGCGGTACCCGGATCTGCACCGATGTAGCTGCTGAATGAAGCAAAACCAGCTGCTGTAACCGGGCTTGCTATGACGAAGGTACGCGGGTCCTTTGTAGATGTGGTGATATCCAATACCGGTTTACCAACGTTTTGGAAGTTGTTGTAAGAGTTGTTACCGGTAGCAAACGGCGGGTATTGGTTAGAAGCTACCCATTTGTAAACCATGTTATCGCCGTTGCCGGTCATGATAGGGTTGGTAGCTACGTTTGCCAGGATTGCTGCAAACTGCGTTTTGATACCGAGGTCGGCAGTGTCATCGGCCCTTTTGCTCAGGCTGATCAATATCCTTAAACGGTAAGTATTGATCAGTTTTTGCCATTGCAGGTTGGTGAACCCGAAGATGTCGCCACCATCGAATATAACGCCGGGCTGGCCGGCTACGGTAGCGTTCATGATCGCGTTTGCATCTTCCAGCAACTTAAGCGAGTTTTTATACACGTCTTTCTGCGTATCGAAAACCGGGGTCAAAAAGTTGGGGTCGCCCGCCTGTGTCATCGGGATATCGCCAACACGTTGCGACAACCATACTGCCGAGTACGCACGGAAGAATTTGGCAACGGCAGCGTATTTGCTGTTTGCGCCAACCTGGCTCTGTGCCTGTATCTCCAGTTGGATAGCATATTTCAATATCTCGTAGCTGTGCGCGCTGTAGCTCCAGGTATCCTCGTTGGTACCCCAATATTTGGCGTAGTTAGATACCTGCATCTGGGCACCTTTGTAAGGCAGGTAATCGCTGCTGGCAAAGGGCATTTCATCGGCACGTATGAGCGTAGCGGTAAGGTGGTTCAGTATCAGCGATACCGGAACAACCGAATTGGCGTTACCCGCGTTCGGGTTAGCATCCAGATCGCCTTTCTGGCAGCTCGATACCGAAAGTACCAGCAGCAGGCAAGCCGAAATTATTTTTACTGTTATATTTTTCATCTTAATTCTTTTAATGTTTTTATAAGCGGTTGTTTTAGAAGCTCAGGTTGATGTTGAAACCGAACCTGCGGAAGGTTGAGCTTTGTAAAGCACCGTTTGAAGGGGCACCGCCGGTTGTCCTGTCGGCAGAGTTGTAACCCGAAGCATACTGGTCGATATCGAAATCTTTACGTGCTGCGAAGTACAACAGGTTACGGCCAACCAATGAGAACGTTGCCGCTTTGATGCCTGCTTTCTGCAGGAACGATTTAGAGAAGGTATAGCCAAGCGTTACTTCGCGCAGTTTAGCGTAGCTCCTGTTGATCATAAACGCTTCATCGATACCTTTAACCGTACCGTTCAAATAACCCTGAACCGTGATCGGCGTGGTGTTTGGCGCGAAAGTAAGCTCATCAAGGTTGGTGATAACGCCGTCCTGGTACTTAGGGGTACCGCCGGTTATCTTAACACCCGGGCCAAATTCGTTACCGATCAAAGCAGGGGTAGGCGCCTGGGTGCCGGTTTTGGTAGAGTTCCACTCCGCTAAACGTGCTGCGCCGATAACGCCTTGCACGGTAGATAAATCTGTACCGCCCTGGCGTGCTGCGTAGTAGTTGTAATCGTAGATCTTACCGCCTATACGGCCATCAAACTGGAAGCTGAAGCTCCACGCTTTGTATGCGAACCTGTTGCTGATACCGAAAGAGAAATCGGGGTTAAGGTGACCCAAAGAACCATATATCTGGCTGTTGCTGCCGGTTGCTTTCAATAAGTTACCGCTTGCATCGTAAACAATGTTCCCGCTCTTATCGCGCTGGAATTTAGTGCCGAAAACCTCATCTACCCTATCGCCAACTTTAAAGTTGTGGTTACCCAAAGCAAGTTCGGTTAAACCGCCACCCAAAGTAGATATGGTTTCCTTGAAAGTAGAGAAGTTGGCGTTGATATCCCATGAGAAACCGCTGGGGTTACGGAATGGAGCACCTGTCAACGAAATTTCGAAGCCCGACCGCTTGGTTGTAATAGCGTTAGCATTACGTGATGCGTAAGTGGTTGATGGGGCAGCAAGCAAAGGATAAATCTGCGGGCCGTTCTCGGTATCAAAGTATGTTGCATCTAAACCTAAACGATTGTTCAGGAATTTAATGTCAACGCCACCCTCGTAAGAGATACGCTTGTAGGCTTCCAGGTTAGCATCGGCCAGGTTGTTACTATAGTTTACCGAAGGCAGGTTGTTATAATACGAGTTGAAGCTTACCGTATTTTGGTTGGTATAGCTTGGGCCATCGTAAGAGCTATATAACTCTGTACCGTAGTTAAGCAAAGTTGAAGTACTTATACCGGTTACCTGCTGGTACGCTGTACCAACGGTAGGGTTTGTTAAACCACCTTTTACCATAGCGGCAGAACCCCTTACTTTTAAGAAGCTGATAGCTGTTGGCAGCTCAACATAATCTGATATAGCTGATGAAATAGATACCGATGGGTAGAAATAACCACGTTTACCGGGCACAAACGTCGATAGATTATCGTAACGGCCTGTGGTATTGATGTTGAAGTATTTATCGTAACCGATATCGAACGAGTAGAAAGAGCTATAGATCTGCATCTTCGAATCCCAGGTGTACGAAAGCGGTGTTTGTACCGAGTTAGACAATACATATACGTTTGGTATAGCCAATGCACGGGTAGTACCGTAGAAGGAAGAGTATTTGAACGAACGTGCGTTACCGCCAATCAAAGCGTTCAATGACCATTTACCAAGCGTTTTGTTGTAGTTGAACTGTAAGTCGGTGTTGTTTTCGAACAGGTTACGGTCGTCTTCGCGGTAATCGCCGTACCAGCCGAATTTATACCATGGGGTATAAGCATTTAAGTTTGCTGATGATGGCACCTGCTCTGTACGTTTCTGGTCCCAGGTAGTGATCTGCGAACGCAAAGCAACGGTAAGGTCGCTGGTGATTTTGTAGTTCAGCCTTAAGTAACCGTATATGTCGGTTTTATCGTGGCCGCGCAGCCATTTTTGAGCCATGAAGTACGGGTTGTTCAAACGGCCATATTCCTGTGCGTATTGCACCAGGCCGGGAACGCCTTGCGGGCCTTTATAGATATCGGTAAGATCCCTTACGTCATAATCTGCCGAGCCATAAACCTTAAACATGTAGATATAGCTGTTAGGGCCGTAGCTAACATCGGGGATGTTTGGCGTGTACTGTTTATTTAAGTTTAAGTTACCCTCAACAGATAATTTTGGGGTGATATTGTAGCTTAAGCCGATGTTGAAGTTATCAGAGTTCAACTTGGTGTTCGGCATTACGCCTTTCTGGTACATGTGCGTGTAAGAAGTCCTCAACGCATAGTTTGTACCACTGGCAGATACCGCCAAGTTATTGGTAGTTATCAAACCGGTTTCGATAAAGTTATCCCAGTTGTTAACGCCACGGGCCAACCATGGGGTTGCGGTACGTTTGCCGGTAAGCGCGTCGTAAGGGCTATCGTATTGGCGCAATAACTGGCCTTCAAAACGCGGGCCGTATTCGCCCAGGCGGTTAGCGTTATCGTACAACACATCGGCAGATGGTACATACACGTTTGTGTTATCTTTTGCCTGGTACTCGTAATGGTAAGCATTACCCCTACCGTACTCGGTTTGCGGTTGTGGCGAAGCAATCAGGCCACGCTCGAACAAAGTGCTGCTGTTGAAATCAACCTGCCAGCCTTTTGCGTCTTTAGAACCTTTTTTGGTAGTGATTACGATGGCACCATTAATACCCCTTGCACCGTAAAGGGCAGCGGCGTTAGGGCCTTTCAGTACCGAGTATGATTCGATATCGTCTGGACTAACGTTCCAGGTATCAGAGTTAACCGGCGAACCGTCAACTACGAAAAGTAAATCCTTGCTGCCACGCAGTACCAGTTCGGGCCTGCCCAACATCTCGGCATTGGCACCAACGGTTAAACCGGCAATCTTACCAACCAATGAGTTGATTGGGTTAGGGTCGCGGGCTTTCACAAGGTCGGCACCTTTTATCTCCTGTACAGAGTATCCCAGCTTACGTACTTCTTTTTTGATACCGTAAGCCGTTACCACAACTTCCGATAAAGCTTTAGAGTCGCTTTTAAGCGTGATAGACAAGTTGGTTTCGGTACCGATGGTAACCTCCTGGGTAATAAACCCGAGGGATTTGAAGGTTAACACCTGGCCCTTTTCACCGGAGATGGTAAAGCGGCCTTCAACGCCGGTGATGGTACCGAATGTGGTTCCTTTAACCATAACCGTTATGCCGGGGAGAGGCTGGTTATGATCGTCGACAATGATACCTCTGATAGGCACACTATTCTGGGCGAATAATAGCTGGGGGATAACGAGGGTTATCAGCGCTAAGATCGTCCAGTAACAAGATTTGAGTAAAGATTGTTTCATGAATGTGATTTTTTCACGAAACTACCCCTGCCGTGTTAAGGCTATGTTTACGCCATAATAAGAATACTTTATATAATTGTAACGATAGGCCCCAATATTAAGATACAATGCAATAAAAGACCCACTATGTTAACAGAATAAGAAAAATAAGCCTTCAAGCAATGTTTTAACTTATACTTATGCACAACATCTGCTCAGGGCATGTAACCCTGATAACCAAATCTGCGTATGTGGGCACGGCAAAAAGCCATGCCCAAGCGCAATCTATATACCGCCTAATTAAATCACAAACACGTTCTCCCCGGCCAAAAGCACATAGCGTTTTGCTTTCCATATCAGCACGCCGGTGGCCTTTTGCGGTATGCTGATATTTATCTTCCATTTGCCTTTATCCAGCGTATAAGCCGCAGCAACTGTTCCGTTGGGGTGTGGCATCGTTCCGCTTACCTTAGTCATTTTGCCCAGGTGCGGCTCTATCTTTATCCTGCTGAAACCCGGCGCATCGCTATCTATCCCCAGCACCGTGCGGAAAAACTCGATATTTGGACTGGCTCCCCAGGCATGGCAATCAGAGCGTGATGTGTTCACGTCCGAATATTCGGCCCAGGTGGTAAGGCCCATGGCTATGTTTTCGCGGTAGATGCCCAGCCAATCCTGGTATTGGTTGCCCAGCCCGGCTTTTACCAGGGCCTGGTTCAGGTAGTATTTAAAGTACACCGAGCACTGTACCAGGCTGGTATCCTTCAGCATCCCATTGGCCACAGCTTTCATATCTGCGGCACTCGCCACGCCGGTAAGTATAGCCAGCGAATTGGCATGCTGCGAGTACGCTTTCTTTTCCTTGGTGTCGGCATACAGCTTTCTAACCGGGTCCCAATACTTGCGCTGTATGGTGGCCTTCAGCTGCGCGGCCTTCTGATTATATAAGGCAGCATAGCCCGGCATGCCAATTTTGCTTTCCATATCGGCCGCCCATTGGTAGGCCCATAGCAATTGCAAATCGTAAATTGCTGCGGTGCCGTCCTTGCGGTCCACGCCGCCGGCGAAATCGCCCGACCAATCTACAAAGGCCCAGTAAGGCGTATTTTTTACCGAGCCATCCGCCTGCTGGTACTTGCTGAAGAAATCGAGCACGCCACGCACGCCAAGCAGTTTATCCTTGATGAACTTATCATCGCCACGGTACATCCAATAATCATGCAGCATGCCTATATACCATAACGAAAAGGGCGATATCACCTGCGTTCCGCGCGATGGGTAGCAGCTGGCGGTAACGCCCTCGGGCAGGCGCGAGTGGTCCATCTGGGTGAGGGCGTTGCGGGCCAGGCGGTCATCAGTACTATTATAGTAGGTTATCATGGCCTGTATGCGGGTGTCGCCAATGTATTGCAGTTGCTCGTAATACGGACAATCGGTATAGGTTTCCCAGGCGTTTAGCCTTGCGGTGCGCCAGCCAATATCCAGCATTTTAGTTATTTCGGTGTCCGCGGTATTGAATACCGATGCACGTTTGAAGGGGTAGCCGGTGAATGTGCCATAAAGGTCATCAATCACCAGCGGCTCGTCTTTGGTTTTTACGATGACCTTGATGTACCTATAGGTACGGAAATTGAGTGTGGTGAAGCTCTGCCCCTGGCTGCCGTCGGCAATCAGGCTATCAATCCTCGCCACAAATTCTTTCCCATCCACATCGTTGCGGTTGCCTTTGATTACACCCCTGCTGCCTTTTTTATAAAGCGATTCGGCGTAGCCCAGCGATATACCGGCATCTTTACCCCCACTGAAGTTCAGCGTTACATAGGCGTTGGTTTCGAAGCTTTGGTCGAGTATCAGCGTTGCCATGGTATTCGCCGGTATAGTTATAGCCGCTTTTGCAGCAGGGAAGCCTGCCGGTACTGTCGTATTCGTAGCGGCACGCAGGGCAACCAGGCGCTGGTAGGTAAGTTCCCTTGCTGGTAAGGTTGAGGGCACCATTGCCCATTCTATACCCCATGCCGAGCCTTTCAGTCTGCCATCGGCCAGTTTGTTTACCTGTGGCCAGGCGGTATCGTCGAAAGCCGAGGCCATCCAGTCGCCTTTTACGGACTGGTTCATATCAACCATCTCGCCTTTGCTGGCGGCAAAAAAATAGCCCGGCACGGGGTGATGCCCCACATCGCGGATGCCTTTCCAACTATCGTTGGTGTTCAATATATCTTCTGCCGGCGTGCTCCCTTGCAGTATAAAGCCGGTGCGCACCGTAATCTGCGCCGCCGGGCTGTATTGTGCTTCGTTCCATACCAAAGCGGCTATGATATTCTTCCCTGCGGCGAGGTAGGGCGCAAGGTCTACAGTTTCATAGTTCCAATTATAGGTGTCGCCGCGTGCCGGGCCAAGGGATACCAGCACACCGTTCACGTACAGCTTATACCTGTTATCCGCCGATACATGCACCATAAACGATGCCGGCTTTGCCGCGAGGGTGATGCTCTTGCGGAAATAAAACACGCCGTAGCTGCTGCCGTTATCGCCCTGCGCGCCTATCCAATAGGAATTCCATTGCCTTTTGGTGGCCGTTTGTTGGCTATAGGCGGGCTTGGTAAGGCCCATACCGTAAACGATGAGCAGGGCGGTAAAAAGTATCTTCATGGTGGATTAATAATTGTGCCGCTAATATAATAAAATAGTTATTAAATCGATTTAGCAAATTTTTTATAAATTGCCGCCGTAAATCAGTGCCAATGAAACACCTCCTAAAACCAATCTTAGCTACCACCCTGCTAATTATATTGTTGCAAACCGCGCCACAGGCGCAGTCCATTAAACTCCATTGGAAATTATTCCCGCAAAATGATAGCCTTTTTAAACTCAGCCAAATAGCGCAGCCCGGCTTCCGTACCGCGCAATGGATAGATGCCATAGTACCGGGCACGGTGTTCAATTCCTACGTAAAAGCCGGCAAGGAGAGCAACCCCGATTATGCCGACAACATCTATAAAGTAGATAAAGCCAAATACGACCGCCCCTTTTGGTATCGTGCCGAATTTGCGGGCAGCCAGCTTTTGGCCGGCAAACGAACCTGGCTCAATTTCAACGGTATCCACAAGCGCGGCGAAATCTACTTCAATGGGCATCACATCGGCACGGTTAAAGGCATCGTAGAAAGGGGTATTTATGATATTACCGGCTTGCTCAACAAAAAAGGCAGCAACGTTATCCTGGTGCTGGTGGTACCGCCCCGTAACGACCCGGAACATAACCACCCGCTGGCCAATTGGGAGGCCCCTACCTATATCAGCAGCGGCAGCTGGGACTGGATGCCCGCCGTGCCCGGCCTCAACAGCGGCCTTACCGATACCGTAGCCATCACGCAAAAAGGCCCTGTTTCGGTTGAAGACCCATGGATACGTACTACCATGCCCGATATGAACCAGGCGGATATCACCGTTAAGGCCACGCTACGTAATGCCTCGGACCTGCCGGTAACGGGACTTGTACAACTTACCATCAAACCGGGCAATATTAAACTGACTGGCCCAGCCATCACTTTAGCTGCCAACAGCAGTCAAACCCTCAGCTACGATATGGCTGATTTTGCGCAGCTACATATCAAGAACCCCAAATTATGGTGGCCCAACGGCTACGGCGGCAAGGCCGATGGCACCCAAAATATGTACACCTGCACGGTGAGCTTTGTAGTTAAGGGCAATGCACCATCAGATGCGGTAACCAAATCGTTCGGCATCCGCAAAATCACCGCCGATACCACTACGCTGAACGGCCCCTTGAGGGTTTATGTAAACGATGTACCCATCCTGCTGAAAGGCGGCAACTGGGGCATGAGCGATTATATGCTGAAAGTGCGCAGCAAGGATTACGATACCCGTATCCGTTTCCACCAGGATATGAATTTCAACATCATCCGCAACTGGACGGGCGAAGTTACCGACGAAGCCTTTTACGATTATTGCGACCGCTATGGCATTATGGTTTGGGACGATTTCTGGCTCAACAACTTCGGCCAGATTGATAGCCTGGGCATCTTCAAAAGCAATGCCATAGAAAAAGTGAAGAAACTGCGCAACCACCCCTCCATCGTTATTTGGTGCGGTGCCAACGAGGGCGTACCGGGCGGCAACCCTGCAGGTCCGCTGAATATGACCATCAGGAACGCGGTAAAAGAGTTCGACGGCGACGACAAGCTATACCTGGCCCGCTCCAACGCCGGCGAAACCAACCCCAATTTCTCTATCCATGGCGGTAGCAAAGTGCTGTCGGGCAGCGGGCTGTGGAGCAATACCGACCCTAGGACTTACTTCACCGAACCGCATAACGGCTACCTGTTCTCGCAAAACTCCTACGGCATGCGCAGCGAATTGGGCATGGCTACCTTCGTGAATATAGAGAGCTTCAAAAAATTCATGCCAAAGGACTACTGGGTTGCTCCAACGCCCGATGCCGTGAACAGCAAAACCAATATGTGGGCCAGGCATTACTTCAGCACCGATGGCGCGCTTGGCGGAGGCTCGGACCCGGTGAAATATATCAACACCATCAGCGCCAGCTATGGCAAGGCCATTTCGATAGAAGATTTTTGTAAGAAGGCCCAGATGCTAAACGTTGAAACCATGAAAGCCATGTACGAAGCCTGGAACGACCATATGTGGCACGATGCCAGCGGCATGCTGATTTGGATGAGCCAATCGGCCTATCCATCGATGATATGGCAAACCTATGATTACTATTATGACCTCACCGGCGCCTACTTCGGCGCAAAAACCGCCTGCGAACCCGTCCACATCCAATGGAACGCCGCCACTAATTCGGTCAAGGTAATCAACAACAAACCCTACGGCATCAACGGGCTCACTGCCGAAGCCACCGTTTACAACCTCGATGGCAAAGCCGTACCCGCATATCACATGATTAAAACATTGGACGTTATCCCTACTTCGGCAACGGAAGCTTTTATTGTATTTAATGGCAGCGACAAACTCCCCGCGCTGAGTGATGTACACTTCCTTAAGCTGAGGCTTACCGATAAAGCAGGCAAACTGGTATCCGAGAATTTCTACTGGATGGGCAATACCTACCTCGACTACACCGCACTCAATAAAATACCATCCGTAGGCGCAAGCCTTACGGTAAGCATGGCGAAAATATCTCCGGCAAAGAATGGCGAAAATAAACTGCTTACCTACACAGTTGCCAATAAATCAAAAACTACGGCGGCTTTCGGCATCAGGGTGCAACTGCTGGATGCTAAAGGCAAACAAATACTGCCGGCAATTTATAGCGATAGTTATTTCTCGTTGATGCATGGCGAAGCAAAGACGGTTACCGTTGAGGTTGACCCAAGGTTACTAAAAAAGGGGTATAGGCTGCAAGTGAGGGCTTATAATAATTAGAGATTCCGCTACCGCGAGGTTAGCGATAGCGTATCTCGTGGTATGCATGGAGAAAGCTTCCAGCTTTCGTCAGCTGAAAGCTGACACGATGCGTGCCACGACTTGGAACCTCGCGGCAGCGGCCAAAAAACTACGCGCCACCATTACTCTTCGATGACCCCCTGATATTGAAATCAGTCTTCAGGATGATGGACTGCGAGCTGATGTGCTGCGAGGAGGTATTGAGTTTATTGAGCAGTACAGTTATCACGCTATCGGCTATAGCTTCTATGGGCTGGGCTATCGCGCTAACCGGTGGCGAAAAAAGCTTGAACACGTCGTAATCATCGAAGGATACGAGGGCCAAATCGCCCGGTACTTTAAGGCCGAGGCTATTGATGACCTTTAAGCCACAGGTACCCACGTGGTTGGTGCCAAAGAACAGGGCATCGAGGTTTTTGTGTTTCTTGAGGAATGCTTTGATAGGGCCGATGATAAGTTCTTCGTCCGGACTAAAGACGATTTCTTGTATATATTGCTTCAGGCCGGCTTCGTCCAGTGCATCTTTATAGCCCTGCAACCGGGCTTGCATCTGCGTTTGATTAGAGGCAAAGGTAATATAAGCGATATTTTTATACCCCTGCTGCACCAGGTGCATGGTTGCATTATAGGTACTGAAACGGTTGTCTATCTCTACGTAATCGGTATTTACCTTGGGCAGGTGTCTATCAAACAACACCACCGGCATACCATCCTTTATCAATGAGCTGATGTCTTCCTCGATACCCTCGGGCGGGGCAATGATGTAGCCATCCACGTGCCTGTCGCGGAACATGCTGATGAGGTCGCGCGTTTTGTTGGTATCGTTATCGGTGCTGCAATAGATAATTTTATAGCCGTTTTTGTAGGCGCGATCCTCAATAAGGCGGGCAATAGATGCAAAGAAAGGGTTGGATATATCCTCCACCATCAACCCGATAATGTTGGATTTGCCGGTGCGCAGGCTTTTGGCCAGGGAGTTGGGTTTGTAACCCACTTCTTCTACGAATTTCTGCACGCGCTCTACCAGTTCCTTACCGATGCGTTTTTCCTGCGCACGGCCGTTCAGGATAAATGAAATGGTTGTCTTAGAAACGTTTAGGTGGTTGGCTATATCAACTATCGAGAGTTTTTTCACGTGCTGTCTTAATAAATTCAAATATAAAATAATATCGCAACAAGGTGGGCCTCCAGGGGCTGATAAATCGATTTATTGTAAAGATTTCCAATAAAATCAAGTCATCCTAATATTATTCCGGCATAAAATTATCCTAAACGGGATTTTTGTTCAAACGCCTGTAATTAAAGCCGAAAAAGAAGATGACTACGTAGCAAATTATAGGCAGGTAATAGGCCTGCGCCACGCTATGGTTAGCAATAAGCCCCATCGCAAGTGGAAACAAGCCGCCGCCAACAACCCCCATCACGATGAAAGAGGAAGCCTGCTCGGTTTGTTTGCCCATGTTCTTCAATCCCAGGCTAAATATGGTAGGGAACATAATGCTGAAGAAAAAGTTGATGAACAGCAATGCCACGAACGATACCCAGCCAAATCCTTGGGCCACAATAATACACATCAATATATTACCCAGCGCAAACGCCGCCAGCAGCTTATTTGGCGCGATAAAGCGCATTAGGTATGTGCCGGCGAAACGCCCTATCATCATCATCACCATACTCAGCGAAAAAAAATAGCTCGACTGGCCATCGCTAAAGTGCATTATCTCGTGCCCGTAATTGATAAAGTAGGCCCAGGTACCGCCCTGCGCCGCCACATTGAACAACTGTGCTATTACCGCGAACACAAAATGCTTATGCTGAAACAGTTTCTTATCGGCGTGGGCAACCTCGGCAGCAGCGTATGAATCGGTAGCAATAGCATGCGGGTTGGTAAGCGCGGGCACCTTAACAAATGCAAAAGCAATGGCGATAACCGCTATCACCGCGCCAATTACAATATACAGATGCTTTACGGAAACCAGATCCTGCTCGCCCCCAAAAATAACTGCGCTGCCAATGATGGGTCCGATGATACCACCTACCCCATTAAAAGCCTGCGCAAAATTGATGCGCTGGTCGCTGCTGCGCTGGTCGCCCAGGGAAGCAACGAAGGGATGGGCAACGGCCTCCAGTGTGGCCATGCCGCAAGCTAAAATAAACAAGGCCACCCTGAAGAATGTGAATGACTGGGCATTGGCTGCGGGAATAAACAAAAAAGCACCGATTGAGTAAAGCAGCAGGCCAAGCAGTACCCCGTTCTTATACCCGAAGCGTTTCATAAATAAGCCCGCCGGGATGCCCATGACAAAGTAGGCCCCAAATATGGAGAACTGTACATATGCCGACCGCGCCTTGGTGATATGCAGCACATTCTGGAAGTGCCGGTTCAGCACGTCGCCAAGGGTCATGGATATCCCCCACATCAAAAAAAGCGAGGTGACGAACAACAGCACTAACAGATATTTCCGTTCGGTAAACTTGGGTTTGGCATCCATCCGCTAAAGTTTAATTTATGGGGGTTATTGGTGCTGTAAATTAACCTAAATGTTTTGCAAGTACCAACCCACGGCTCCTATTTTACGGAAAACCATATTTTTTTCACAGATTTTTAAAGAAAAACACCGAAAATACTCCGGTAATTACTGCGGTTTACTCAACGAAAACGGCTTATCCCCGGGTGCCAACCCGCGGGTTAAATTAGGCTTGTCGCCCATTTCCAGATGTAAAACGCCACCGTTCATGATGTCTGTTTGGGTGATAAAATTATGCGTATAGGGCTTGCCGTTCAAGGTTGCCGATTGGATGTACACATTTGTTTTACTGTTATTATTGGCCTCTACAATGAACTTATTGCCGTTCTCCAGCGCAATCGTCATCTTGGGGAACAGCGGACTGCCGATGACATATTGGTCTGTACCCGGGCAAACGCTGTAGAACCCTGCCGCGCTCAAAACGAACCATGATGACATCTGGCCCTCATCCTCATCGCCGGGGTAGCCGTTCTCGGTAGCGTTGTACATCTTGTCCATCACTTCGCGCAGGTGCATCTGGGCTTTCCAAGGTTGGCCGGCGTAGTTATACATATACAACATGTGGTGAATAGGCTCGTTCCCTTGCGCAAACTGCCCCATTTTGAACTCGGCCATCTCCGTCATCTCGTGGATAACCTGGCCGTAACCGCCCACTTTGATGGTACCCGGCTCGCTGAATACCGAATCAATCTTGGCAGTAAAATTCTTATCGCCTCCCATCAGGTTGATAAGCCCCTGTGTATCATGAAAAACCGACCAGGTCCAATGCCAGGCGTTGCCCTCGGTGTAAGGGCCGCCCCAATCCATCGGGTCGAAGGGTTCTATCCAATCGCCCTTGGCATCCTTGGCACGCATAAAGCGCGTCTTCGGGTCGAAGAGGTTTTTGTAGTTATACATCTGCCTGGCAAATACATCTTCGTAAAATTTATTGCCGGTTGCTTTTGCCAATTGGTAGGCGCAAAAATCGTCGTAGGCGAATTCCAGTGTCCAGGCGGTAGCGCCTTCGGTTTGTTTGGTGTAAGGCACAAAGCCGTTCGCATAGTACTCTTTCCAGCCGGGGCGGCCATTGGCACTTCCCCATGGGCCCTTCTTGGTGGCCTCGTGGTAGTATGCTTCGAGGGCCTGCTTCGGGTCGAAACTGTGGATGCCCTTCATCCAGGCATCGGCCAGCAGCGATATGGAATGATTGCCCAGCATCCCCCCTGTTTCACCGGGGAAGGACCATGACGGTAGCCAGCCGCATTGCTTTTGCGCATCCAATAGCGCCTGCACCAGTTGCCCCTCCATTTTGGGGTGCAGTATGGTATTCAGCGGGAATTGCGCGCGGAAGGTATCCCAAAAACCATTATCGGTGTACATGTACCCGTCATGTACCTTGCCATCGTAGGGGCTGTAGTAATAGGGCTTGCCATCCTTACCGTATTCGAAAAACTGGTGCGAAAACAGGTTCGCGTGGTACATGCACGAGTAAAAGGTGGCCTTCTCTTCCTCGGTACCACCCTGTACGGCCATGCGACCAAGCAAGGCGTTCCAAACTTTATCGGCAGCTTTGCGCGTATCATTGAATGATTTATAACCGCCCAATTCGGTTTGCAAAGTAAGCGCAGCCTGATCGGGGCTGATATAGGAAGAAGCTACTTTGGCCTGTACGACATCGCCATCTTTAAATTGCAGGTATGCGCCAATGCCCTCACCCTCGGCGGTTTCGTTGCCGACTGTAGTAGTATTTTTCTTATTTTCCCAGGTGCCGAACGCGGTAAACGGCTTATCGAAAGTGATAACGAAGTAATTTTTGAAGCCCTGCGGTGCCCAGCGGCAGTTGTTTACATAGCCGGTAATGGTGCGTGTTTTGGGGTCGATGCTCACCATGCTCATTTGGGTGTAGCCATCAAGCACCAGATATGAGCCCGCGCCCTTCGGGAAGGTAAATCGCAAGTGCGCGCCACGCTCGGTGGGCGCCATTTCGGTGGTGATGTTGTTATCCAGCTTTACCTTGTAATAGCTGGGCTGCGCAATTTCGTTATCGTGGCTGAAAGATGCTGCACGGTCATCCTCATTTACCACCAGTTTGCCGGTAACCGGCATTAATGAAAAAACCGCGTAATCATTTACCCAACTGCTGCACTGGTGCGATTGCTGGAAACCGCGTATCTTCTTTTCGAAATACTGATATTTCCAGCCGTCACCGTTTTTGCCGGTCTGAGCCGTCCAGGTGTTCATGCCGAAGGGCAGCGAGGTAGCCGGATACGTGTTACCGTACGAAAACTCGTATTTCGTGTTGGTTCCCTGCCTTGTGTTTACGTATTTAACCAGGTTAATGTCCTGTGCCGAAAGGATATTGGTGCTGAATAAAAAAACTGCGCAGCTATATAGGATTTTCTTCATCGTCGAATGTTAATTTTTCCGGCAAAGCCAAACCGGCAGCCAATTGAAGCAGATTTAAAAAAGGGAGGCGCTTCCGCCTCCCTCTAAACCAAAAATATAAACCAAAACCAGTACTCTATTTTATGAGCGACTGATACATTAAATCAGCCACTTGCTTATTGCCCTCGGCGTTCAGGTGCACGCCATCAACGGTGAGGATGCCTTTATCCTTGTTTTCGGGATTGTTCTTTACGCTATATTCGTGGAATATCTTACGGAAATCAATCAGCCCGCAATTGTTTTGCGCTGCAACATCGCGGATGATTTGCGAATAGCGATTAAGGTCGCCATCCAGCTCGTTGCTGAAATCTGTTTTTTCGCCCACCGAAGCCGGGGTGCAAATGGTAACCTTGATGCCTTTAGCCTGAAATTTTTTGATCAGCGCAGTATAGAACTTGCCGAATTTATCCCAATCGGTACCAGTACCGAAGAGGCGCTTATGCCATACATCGTTCACGCCTACCCAAATTACCACCACATCCGGGTTCTTGGTCAACACGTCATCTTCGTAGCGCAGGTACAAATCATATATCTTGTTGCCGCCTATGCCCGCTCCTGCGGTTTCGTAGTCGCCCGCTTTGCCGTTGTCCTTCAGCTTCTGTTGGAACAGTGTGATGTAGCCATCGGGCCTTACGCCGTACTCGGTAATAGAATCGCCGAAGAATACGATTTTAGTGGGCTTTTGGGATTGAAAACTGCACATGACAACAACCATGGCAAACAGCAACATTTTCTTCATTTCAGTTTAATTGGAGGCAAATGCTAAATTGATTTAGCTAAAGTATTGATTATTTTTTAAGTTGCAAATTATTTTAAAAAAATGTCTGAACTCGAATTTTTCGTGTTTAAATGTTTTTTCAAGGCACTCAAGAGGGCTACGCCGTTTAAAGAATTAGTGGAATTTTTGGAATAGGACTAATCAATTCTGGAAATTCTTTAATTCCATAAAATTCGAGTTCAGATTAAATAAGACTACTCAAATTTCACCCTGATAAACCTGGGCCTGTAGAGGTTCGGATGCACATTAAGATCTTTGATAAACTCAACCGAGTTGATATTATAGCTGATAATCAATTCGCCGGGGGCTGATAAGCTTGGATGCGCTTTGGCGTTGTAAACCACGAAGGTTTTTTCTATCAAGTCGGGTCTGCAGTCCCACAATTTAATGATGGGGCCAAACGGCCCCACGGGGCTGGCACCTATTCGCATACCTACCGTAGTGCTCATGCCGCCATGCTGGAAAACAAGTGCATACCGTCCGTCCGGCAGGGCAGAGAGGCTAAGTTCATTAGATACGCCATCGGTAATATTGGCTGCCCTGGTTATATCGTTCACCCAGTTCGCGCCATCCCAAAACGTCCATTTACTCATATCTTCGAAATCAGCCGGCAAAACACGTGCGACCATCAGGTTTTTGACCATGCCGCGTACACCATAAGTATAAATATAGCCATCGGGTTTAGGCGCACCCGCTGCTTTGGTGTTCACATAAACGCCCGCGCCAAAAGAGCCAATATCGTCTTTCCCTTCCAGCAGGTATAAGTGCGTGTCCATCTGCTTTAGGTTGCGGTAAGGCGGCTTGCTGCCCGCAGGTATCTTTATCAATGTATTACCTACTTCCCTAAAACCAAATGCACCGCTGCTTACATTACGCACCCGGTAACCAAAAATATAGGTAGCGTGGTTCGCCTCATTTACAAAGCCATCGCCCAGCCAATAGTAATCGGTGCTATCGGTTTTTGGCGTTTTGGGGATGAATATAGATTCGGCCTGGCCTTTGGCATCGGTATCCCAATAAAACTTCATTTTATCCGCAATAGGCTGATTTCCATTCAGAATGGCTACAGAATTATGTATCATTTTATACCCCGGTGCCATGGTATTGTCGCGTATTTCGCCAATCATACTATCGCTGAAGATGAATAGAATCTTATCTTTCGCGCCGGCTTGCTTCCCTTCTACCCCGCTAAACGGGATAGTATAAATACCATCGCCGCCAAACCACCCCTTATCGCGCTTTAGCAAGGCCGACCATTCCGGCGCCTCTGTCACCGTGAATTTAATATCGGTAAGGTTTACAAGCTTCGTTTGAGCCTTGCCATGGTGCATGGCGCAGCAAATCATTATACACAACAGCGCAAGCTTTCTCATATCGGGGAAGGGATAGTAATCAATTGGTTATGCAGTTATTTTGGGCGATATGTAACGTTTAAAGGCTATGATGGCCAATCCCGCCAGGCCGCCTAACAGCATCAAGCCGCCAATTAGTTCTGCTTGCGTAAAAGTAAGGCCTAAATAGCTGTAATAAAAATTTATGCGGATATGTTCTATCAAAAACCGTTCGCCGCCGTTAAGTATGAGGTAGATGGAGAACATCAGCCCCGGTATATTTATCTTTTTGCGGAAAGCCCACATCAGCCCGAACATACCTATGCACAGCAGCAGTTCGTAAAGGGGCGTGGGGTACACGCCCTGCACCAACTGGCTGCAATAATTGCCGGTGCAGCCGGGGATAGATACCCCCGCGTTGATGGAATTATGTGGGTACTTAAAGCTCCAGGCCCAATCCGGCAACCAGCTGAGCCAGTGCGGTTTGACATGATTATTGATGATACCCCAATCGCCATCACCGGATAGTTGGCAGCCGATGCGACCGATGCCATAAGCCAGCATCATGCCAGGCGAACCGATGTCTGCCAGGTGCACCTGTTTCATGCCGTGGCGGTAGCCGATGTACAGGTAAGTAAGCGCACCGAATATCAGTCCGCCATAATAGGCAAAGCCGTTTACCGAGAACAGCACGCCTAAAGGGTTGTAAATGAACTGGTCGAGGTGCTCGAGGGTATCGAACAGCTTGGCGCCGATGAAGCCAAAAAAACCCACGCTGAAAACAATGAGCCCCATCAGCTGATACGGATGGCGAACCTGTTCAACAACCTTAGGTTCAGGTAATTGCTGCTTCTTTCGGTCAAAATAAATCCAGAGCGCAAAGCCGAGGCCAGCTATCATACCGCCCGCCAGGCTTCCTTGCAACGATGCCAGATACCCCCGGGGATCAAACGCGAACTTGCTGTAATTGAGCGCTATGCCAATTGATTTGAAGCCGAATGCAAAGCCCAGCAAGAAATTTACGGCGATATCTAAAACCGTAGCAGGCTGACCCACAAGCACTTTACGCTTAAAAGCATGGATTTTCCCGTTCGCTTCGTACCGTTTAAACTCCGATGTAAAGACCAGATAAGCCCCAAGAAAAGCCAGCGCGATAAACAGTCCCAGCGTTTGTATAGGGAACGTGAACCTTACATTAAAAACGTAATATACCAAATCGCCTATGGTTGGGAACATGATGCTAATGTATAAAATAACCGCTTGATAAGGGGCGGCCCGAAGTGCACAAAACGCAGAAAAAGCACTATTTTACTTGCGTTTATTTCCGTGTTTTTGCTACAATGCGATAAAAAAAGGTACAAAATGCTGCCTTTTTTGCATCCGGATGAGTCCTAAAAACAGCAAAGGGCCAAAACCGTTACCGGCCCTGGCCCTGCTGCCTAAATTTCAATCAAATTTAAAAGCCTATCTGTACGCCCAGGTTTATTACGCGCTGGTTGATGTAGGCATCGCCGGCGGTGTTTGTAGATATCTCCGGGTCCTGCTGATACTTGTTGTAGTTATCCCAGGTGAACAGGTTGTATGCACTCATGTAGATACGCGCATTGTTTATTTTAAACGGCAGCAGCTTAGTTGGCAACTGGTAGCCTATATCCACGGTTTTTAAACGGATGTAGTAGGCATTCACCAGCCAGTAATCGCTGAAGTAAGCCGACGGACTATTGATAGATGTTGGGTTAACACCCAACCTTGGGAAGTTGGCCGTAGCTGCCGTCGCCGGTGTCCAGCGCTCCTGGTGGATTGGCTGGAACTGGCTCTGGAACGGCTCAATACCCGTACCTATTACCGCGAAGCTGTAGTTGAACGATCCCTGGAACAGCACGCTTACGCTGAAGCCTTTGTACACCGCCTGTAACGATAAGCCCAGGATGGTATTGGGCAGGTTGGGTTTACCAATGTTACGTTTATCGAATACATTGATGGTGCCGTCGCCGTTCAGATCCTCGTAGCGCAAATCGCCTGGTTGCAGTGGGATACCGTTATCGGGTACGGCAATAGGGTTGCCGGCGTTAGAGCCGTTGTGGGCCGGGTCGGCTTTGTAGGCAGCAATGGCGGCGATATCAGCAGCGGTATAGTAACCCAAAAAGTGGTAACCCTGCTGTTGGCCAATTGGCCAGCCGGTTTGTGCCAGCCACGGATAAGCGGGTGCCGCTTCGTCTTTATCCAATATCTTGTTTTTTGCGTATGAGAATACCAGGCCGGCATTGTACTGCACTTTGCCTGCATTGCCATGGTAGCTTATGCTTCCGTCGATGCCCTGGTTTTGGGTACGGCCGATGTTCACAGCCGGCAAACCTACGCCCAATACCAATGGCACGCTGCCCGGCGTAATGAGCTGGTTGTAGCGTATATCGTGGAAATAATCTATCGTTACCGATACCTTATCTTTCAGGAGGTTCATATCCAAACCTATGTCGAGCTTTTTGGCGCGCTCCCAAACCACATCGTTGTTGCCCAATGAACCTTCAAAAAGCGTTACATAATTTTGTTGCGATTGGCCAAAGTTGTAGCCACCTCCCCTGTTATACACCTGGTTGTACACATAACGGTTACCCGGCGCAGCATCAGAACCAACCAAACCGTAGCTGGTCCTCAGTTTAAACAAGCTGAACACAGGCAATGCTTTGGCAAAGAAACCTTCCTTGACCAGATTGTAACCTAAACTCACGGCCGGGAAAATACCAAAACGGTGATTGGCGGCAAAACGGTCGGTACCATTATAGGCCACGTTCACATCTATCAGGTACTTTTGCTTATAATCGTACCCTACCCTGCCCGATGTTCCCCTGAATTTCTGCGGAACGCCCACAAGTTCGCCGCTGAGGAAAGGGTTAGCAAACAGCGTATTGGATGTTTGGTTAAACAAGGCAAGGGCTGTGATATGATGCGTATTGCTAAAGGTGCGGTCGTAATTCAGGTACACCTGCAGGTTATAGTTGTTGGTGTTGATATCGGTATTACCGGTAAGCCCGTAGTTCTGGTAAACGTAGGTAGCACCCGGGCGCAGCGCATATTGATTAGTAACCGGGTCATAATGGTACGCCGGGATACCCTCGTTAAATATCTGCTTGGTAAACTGCTCCACGCTGGAGTAAGCTATGCGGCCGGTTAACGATAAACCATCGGTAATGGCATCCAGCTTCTGCGTAGCACCAAACAGGAAGTTGAAATCTGTACGGCGCGAGTGCTGGTAGCCGCCGGTAGCCAACCTGGCGTTCAGCGTAGGCAGATGATCTGGATTGAAGGACGAATAAGCGTAGCTGTACGTGCCGTTCGGGTTGATGTAGGGCGCGGTAAAAGGCGTTTCCTTGGTGAAGTTGTATATCTCTCCTACGGCGTTCTGATTGTAGGGCTGGTTCAAATCGCTGAAACGGGTGGTTACATCCAGGCGCAAATCAAGCGTTTTGTTTACCCGTAAATCTAAGTTGGAACGGAAGTTATACCTGCGGAAATAATAGTTGGTGTTTACCAGGGCCTGCGGGTCGGCAAAATCGCGCACCAAACCGTTCTGGTTCAGGGCACCGCCCGATATAAAGTATTTAAGCACGTTGGTACCTCCCGATATATCGAGGTTGGTATTGGCCTGGTAGCTCTGTTTCTTGAATATCTTATCGTACCAGTTCACATCCGGGTGGCCGTAGGGGTCATCGCCGGTTTTGAAGTGGTTAAGGTCTGCCTGGGTAAAGCTCTGGGGGATGCCATCGTTCAACTGGGCCTCGTTTATCAGCGTAGCTGCATCGTACGAGTTGAGGAATTTTGGCGTTTTGGTAGGCTGCGCCATGCCGCCCTCTGCCCTGATGTTTATCTTGGGCGTGCCGCTTTTGCCACGGCGGGTGGTTACCACCAATACACCGTTAGCGCCTTTAATACCGTAGATAGCCGTGGTAGATGCATCTTTTAATATAGAGATGCTTTCTATTTCGTTCACGTTTATCTGCTGTAGCTGATCGTAGTTGTATTCAATGTCATCTACGATGATGAGTGGTTTGTTACCATCAGAGTTTAAAGAGCTTACGCCGCGGATGTAGAAGTCTGATGCATCCTTGCCCGGCTGGCCCGAGCCCTGTTGCGAGAAGAAACCCGGCAGCTTACCTGTAAGTGCGTTTTGTACGTTGGCGGTTGGCACGGTGCGTATTTCGCCTGCGGATATGGAACTTACCGCACCGGTGTTGGTGATACGTTTACGTGTACCATAGGCCACTACCGATACCTCATCCAAACCGTTGGTGCTGGTTTGCAGGATAACATCTAAGGCCTGGCCGTTGTGCACTTTTACCTCCTGGCTGATGTAGCCTATAAAGCGGATAACAACTACACCGCTTTGCCCTTTGAGGGTAAGCGTGAACTTGCCGTTAACATCGGTAATGACACCGTTGGTAGTCATCCCCTTTTCAACTACCGATACGCCCGGCAACGCGCCCGATATATCGCGCACCTTACCCGTAATGGTTGTGTTTTGAGCATACAAAGCCACCGGAAGCAATGTTAGTATGATTTGAAAGAAAAGTATTATTTTTCTCATAGCTGCTTAATTAATTGGTTTAATTGATCTTTCAGGTATTACCATCCGGGGTTTTGTTTCATATTCGGGTTCTTCTGCACCTCATCATAAGGTATAGGGTACAGGTACATCTTAGGCGACACAAACTTGGTGGCAAGCACGTTCACCGGGTTATAATTCAGGCTGGTGCCTACTTTGGTTATGCTTATGCCGGTACGTGGCTGGTTCATCAGGGTTTCGGCAATCTTCCAGCGGCGGATATCCCAGTAGCGGCTCTCTTCAAAGGCAAACTCTATGCGTCTTTCGTTTTGGATGGTGGCGCGCATTTCCTCTTTAGTCATGCCTGCTTTTAAGCCGTAAAGGCTGCCGGTGCCTGCTGCTATGCCTGCGCGTTTGCGTATGCTTATCAGGGCGTTGTACACTTCGGGCGTTGCCCCTACCGATTCGTTAAGCGCTTCGGCGTAGCCTAAAACCATATCCGCGTAGCGCAGGATAATCCAGTCTGAACTGTGCGAACTGTAGTTGGCGGTAGTTTCGAAGTTGCCCATAAACTTGCGCATATAGTAACCTGTTTTGGTTTGCTGCAGTACGCCGTTCGGTTTGCTTTGGCCGCCCTCGAAAGTTTGGATAGAAGTATTGAGCCACTGCGAGCCGTTGTAAATTACGTTGTAAGTAAGGCGCGGGTCGCGGTTGGCGTATGGGTTATTTACATCGTAGCCCGATGCCGCATCGGTTATAGCCAAACCGTTATTCATCGGGAAAGCATCTACCAACTGCTGGGTTGGGCTGGTTTGGCCCTTGCCTGTTGCACCGGTAAAGCCTATAGGGCCGTTAGCGGTTTCGATGCTGTTGTTATTGCCACTCTGGCGGAAAAACAATATTTCGGGGTTATACTGGGTGATAAAAACATCTTTGTAATTATTCAGTAGCGCATATTTGCCCAGATCCATTACATCTTTGCAGGCAGCAGCAGCGGCGGCCCAACGGCCGGCATCGGCAGATGCATAACCGGTAAGTGGGTTGCTGCCATCAATATTACCGCCGTTGAAAAGCGGGCTTGCAGCATAAAGCAGCACTTTGGCCTTCAATGCCATGGCTGCGCCTTTAGTGGCGCGGTGGCTATCGGCCTCGGGGCTTGCCGGGTTGGTAAGCGGGTAGGCGTATAACGAGCCTTGTATGGCATCGCATTCGCTAACGATGTATTTAACGCATTCATCGAACGAATTACGCGGCAACGATACATCATCGGTAATAGTCAATACTCTATCGCCCATCAACGGCACGCCGCCGTAACGTTTTATCAGTTCGAAGTAGAAGTAGGCCCGCAGGAAACGCGCTTCGGCCTTCCAGACGAATTTTTGCGATTTACCGTTGTACTGGCCCAAAACCGGCACCACGTCAATATTGTTCACAAACTCGTTTGCCTGGCGTATGCCTGCGTAATAAGTACCCCACAAATTCTCGTCGGCAGGGATGGTGTAAGAGTTGTACGATGCGGTAGACAATACCGTAACCAGGTTGCTTGGGCCCGATGCCGATGAGATGGCGTCGTCGCTGGCGGCATCCAGGTAATCGCCGCCCACGCGGTTATGGCCATTCTTCATTACAGAGTATATGCCGTACAGGTAATGCTGTGCGTTTACGCCCGCCGAATCTTTGCTATCGAATATCTTATCGATACCCACCTTATCCACCGGGAACTGCTCGTATTTTTTGCAGCCGGCAATGGCCAGTACCAGTATCAGCGCCGCTATAATATTTTGATGATTTTTCATGATCGTATTTTTTATGATGGCCAATGATTAAAGCTTAACGGTAAAACCTGCGTTCACTACCCTTTGTATGGGGTAAGCCCCGTTGCTCACTTCCGGATCTATGCCCTTATAGCCATAAAACGTTACTAAATTCTCGCCGTTGGCAAACAGCCTCACGCCCGATAGCCTTAATTTTTTTACCCAGCTGAAAGGCAAATCATAGCTCACCTGCGCATTCTTTAGCCTGATGTAATCACCCGAGCGTACATACAGGCTACTGTAAGCCGTGTTGTTGGCGTTGCCTGTGGTTAAACGTGGCAGCGTAGCGGTTGCGGCGGTCTCAGGCGTCCACCGGCCGGTTAGGTTGTCTACGCCCTGGCCTGCTTGCGTAAGCCCCAGGAAACCAATACCTGCAAAACCGTTAACTGTAGAGTTATCGAACAGGAATTGCCTGTTCTTTATCCCTTGTACCAGCATGCTGAAACCGAAGCCTTTGTAGTTGAAGCCCAACGACCCGCCGTAGAAGATGAGTGCTTTGCTGCCGCCTATGTTGGTGATATCGAATTGGTTGATAATACCGTCGTTATTCAAATCAGCATATTTTACGTCGCCTGCCTGGGCAGTGTAACCTGTAGTAGTAGCGCTTGCGGCTGCATCCTGTGCGTTGGCAAAAAAGCCAAGCGCCTTGTAGCCATAAATTGCATTTGTTGATTGGCCCGTATGGCGCAGCCATGGGTAAGGCGTTGGGGTTTCGTCGCTAAATACGTTTTTAGATTGTTGTATAGAGGCGTTGCCCGAGATGAAGTAATTGAAATTGTTGATGTTGTTCTGGTACGTCATGGTAAGCTCGGTGCCGGTATTCAGCACCACGCCAATGTTCTCTGCCGTGTAAGGCGTACCCAGCAGCAATATGCTGCGGCCGCGTATCTGTAGCAGGTTCTTATAGCGGTCGTGGTAGTAATCGGCAGCAATGCTCAGGTGGTTATCAAACAAGGCGATATCTGCACCGATATCTATCTTATCCGCTTTCTCCCAGCTGATGAGCGGGTTGGCCAGCGCGTTGGCAAAAATGCCCTGCACATCGCCGCGGCTTGTACCTGTGCTGTACTGGTAGCCGTTTGGCGAGCTATAGGTTTGGATAAAGTTGTAGTAGCCAAAGTTATCTACGTTGCCGTTACCGGTAAGGCCGTAGGTAGCGCGCCATTTCCATGAGGTAATAAAGCTGAGGTTATCTTTGATGAAATCTTCTTTGCCCATTTGCCAGCCCAGGCCGCCTGCGTAAAACACGCCGAACTGCCTGCCCGGCGCATACCTGCTGTAGCCGCTGCGGTTTACCGCGCCCTCTACAAAGTATTTGCCATCGTAGCTGTAGCCCGCTTTAAAGGCCTCGTTGGTAGTGGTGGCCGTTAAATCGAAGTTGAGGTTCATGCTGCGGGTATCGTACAGCAACTTGCCGGTGAAATTGTGCTTACCGAAGGTCCTGTCGTAATTCAAAGCCAGCTGGCCGTAGAAGTAACGCGCGCTTGACAGGCTGTTGAAATTGTTCACCTGCGCCGATGGAGAGCCAACACCCGCATAAGTATTATCGGGCTTAATTAAGAACGAATTGTTTTGCAGCGACCTGTTTAAAAGGCTTTGAGATGATAGCGCCAGGTTGCCCATGGCTTTACCCGATAAGCCTTTTGTAACGCTGCTCATATCGTAGTTAAGATCAAGGTTGGCCAGCACATCGTTGCTATTGGTGCGCATATAACCAGAGTATTCTGTTTGCGCTAAAATATTGTTGTTGTAGGTAGTGGTACCCGCAAAAGAACCATCGGGGTTAAGCACGGGGTAAGCATTATTGGGCGTAGAATAAAGGGCGCCGAGGATATTGTTATACCCCGCCCCAGGCTGCGTTGCCGATTGGATACGACCGAACATCTGCAGATCTACCACTAATTTTTTGGTCACATTAACCGTTAAATCTGTATTGATGATGTAGCGGTTAAGGTTGAGGTTGGTGTTGTAGGGTACATCTGTCGCAGTCTTGAACATCCCGTTCTGGCTAAGGTAATTGAGCGATACGCTGTAGCGGGCAATGTTGTTGCCGCCGTTTACGTTCAGTTTATAGCTGGTCATGGGGGAGTTTTTGCGGAGGACGGTGTTGTACCAGTTTACGTCCGGGTGGCGTATAGGGTCGCTGCCATCGCGGTAGGCGGCAAAATCGGCTGCGCTGTAAATCGGCAGTTTGCCATCGTTCTGCAAGGCTTCATTATACAAGTAAGCGTATTGGTAAGAAGGCAGCGGGTTAGGCAAGCCCAGTGGTGTTTGCGATGCGGTTTGCGCGGTAAAGGATATCCTTGGCGCACCGGCCTGCGCACGTTTGGTGGTAATCAATATCACCCCGCGCGAGCTGTTCTGGCCCAGCAGGATGCTTGATAAGCCGTCTTTTAAAACAGATACCGATTCGATGCTCTCCGGGTCGAGGGAGGAAATCTCGCGCTGTACGCCATCTATGATGGTTATAGGCGCCTGCCCGCGAAGCGATACGAAAAACTCGGTATTATCATTTGCCTGGTAGTTGTTGTGCAATACCACGTTGCCAATAAAATCGGCCTGGGTTTGGCCGGTAAGTTGCGGGTTGCTGAAACCGCTGCGTTGCTGCGTGTACAAACCCGCCAGTTGCCCCGGCAAAGCGTATGTATATAGCGACGCAGGCGTGCTGGTTAATTGGTTGGTGTAGATGGTTGAGATCGCACCAAGGCTCTTATCTGCATCGGCCGTGCCGTACAGCACATTTATTTTGGCAGGTGCTTTAATGTAAGTATCTATCAGCCTTATGGTAAGGTCGGTGCCTTTAAAACGGGCCTCGCGAACGTTGTAGTTTGCGGCTTTGAATACCAGCGTACTGCCCGCTGCAGCACTAAGTTCAAAGTGGCCGCTTTTATCGGTGCTGGCGGTATCTGCTTTGCCCTTTACAGCAACCTTTACGCCCTTTAGCGGATTGCCGTACTCATCAAGCACAAGCCCACCGGCCATACCCGGGCGGGTACCAACCCTGGCGGTGGTATCCTGCTGCATGGCATGGCCGGTTGTAGCCAGCGCCAGCGTCAGTATTACCAAAGCCGTAAAATATTTATTTAAGTAGCAATTAGCCATTGTATAAAGTTTAAATTGTTGGCAAAAAATATTATATCGTTTAAGCCTGGGCACACTATGGTCTTTGATAGGGCCCCTGCTATGGTCAAAAACTGGTTATCCGCATTTAAATGTGTACACAAATGGCGCATCGGTATTACCATAGCCTACCCTGTTGGTGCCTGCCTTGTTGGTAATATGGTATTCCATCTTTATTATCGTCTGCGCATCGGTGGTTTTGAAAAAAGCCTTTGGCCAAAACGTTATCTGGTACCTTTTGCTGGTGGCAGTTGTTTGCCTCATCAAGGTTTTGGCAGTTTGCTCGCACACCACTATGGTTTTACCATCGCTGGTGTAGGCGGTTGCACACAGGTAAACTTCAGGCTCGTTGCTTACCGGTGTGTTTACTACCGCACCATCAAAGGTTAGCGTCACGATATCATTATCCAATGATTTTGGCGGGTCTAAAACGGTTAGCTGCGGGTTGCAAAAATCTATCAGGTCGCCGGTTCCGCCGGTTACTTCAAAGCAATCGGTACTCCGTTGGCTGTAGTAGGTACCGTTTCCATCGCTGGTGAAACCGTTGCCTGTATCAGTAATTACGTAGCCTATTTTCACCAGTGTGTTGTTGCCATCGGCACCAACTTTCATCTTAATATTCAGGTCGCCGGTAATGGTGTGGCCGCCCTCGTGGGCATAAGGCTTATCGGTTTGGAAGGCTACCCATTCCATATCATCTATCAGGTTGCCGGCCAGGCCAAATGTGCGTTTCATATAGGCCGACCAGGTTAAGCCGCCGCCTTTGGTAGGTAAAGAACCATCGGGTATCAGGCTCATGGTACCATTGCCAAGGGGGCTGGTGTAGGTAATGGTAGTGTTTTGCGCGGCTTTCCATCCTTTTGGTACCAGTATGCCCAGCACCAGGTAATCGGGCCCGCCGTTACCGGCAGTGGGTATGTTAACATGCACCGTAACAGGCAGTATATCGCCGGCTTTCGCAGTGGAGGGTTGGTCTATCCCGCTAATCTCCTCGCCGCAGCAGGCCAGTGCTATGCCTATGATCAGGCAGGCGCACATCCTCCATAAATTTTTGCCTTTTATATGTAAATATTGTCTCATAATCTCTCTTTATTCGGTTTAAGGCTGCTGGTTAATTGGTTTTTTGGAGCACGTACACGTACGAATTATTGGTACAGCCCGGGCTAAAGGTTAAACTTAGCTGCCTTTTGCCGTTCACTATGGGGTAGGTAAAAGCAGTGGCTACGGGCGTTTTACCTGCGGCGGTAAAGGTAATTTTGTATGGGTACTCCGGGTCGTCCAACGCGAAGGTGCCGTCCTGCTCTACCAGGAAAGGCATCTTGTTCACCAAAGCATAGCCGGTTGAGGTAAAGTTTATCTTAAAACCACTAAAATCAATGATGGCGGTAAGATCGGTACCGTTACGGGTGGCCTTTATCACCTGCCAGCTGCCGGCAATATCTTTTAATGCTTCTTTTTGCGGCAGCACCTTTTCGGTTCTGCAGGCTGTGGCCAATACTGCAACTACCATCACCAGCAGCAGTGTTTTTATTTGGTATATCCTTTTCATATTATCTTTTGATGCTTATTAATAACCAGGGTTTTGTATCAACTCTTCAGATTTAGCCACCTCGCTTTGAGGTATGGGCCATAAGTACATCGCCGTGCGGAAGTTGCGTTTACGCACCGGAAAAGTGGTGTAAGTTACCGCAGCGCCTGTACGGTTAACCTCCATGCCCATGGTTTGTATATTGTCGGTTACATCGGCAATTTTCCAGCGGCGCACATCCCAAAAACGTTGCTCTTCAAAGGCAAGCTCTATGCGCCTTTCATTGCGTATTGCCTGGCGCATTTCGGCCTGGCTTAAGCCCACGGGCAATTGATAAGGGCTAAGGCCCGCACGCTGGCGTATAGCCTCTACGGCAGCATAAACCAGGTTGTTAGGGCCCTCGTATTCGTTGGCAGCTTCGGCGTAGCTCAATAGTATCTCGGAGTAGCGAATGAGCGGTAAAACACGATCGGTACGATGGATGAAATCATTGGCAACCGCGCTTGGGGCAAGCATTTTATTGCCGTAGTAGCCGGTAACGGTACCCCTGTGCACAGCATCGGGGCCGGTGGGTACGCCATTGAAGGTACCCTGGTAAATATTAACCGGCGACAGCCCTGAAGAAAGCCTGTTTTGCAGCTGTGTTTGATCGCGGATGACGGTAAAATCCAAACGCGGGTCGCGGCCGGCGTAGGGGTTTTGCGGATTATAGCCGGATGTTGGGTCGGTTATCAGCTTGCCATTCTTCATGGGGAAGGCATCAACCAAACCCTGTAGCGGGAACGCGCCATACTGACCCGTACGCGATGGCGGCTGGTACAAAGCCTCCAGATCCACATTGCCCGTGCCGCTCATGTACTGGAATATGTATTCGGTATTGAAACGCATGGTAAACACATTTTGGAAACCGATGCCGGGCGTAGAATTATCTGTATAAAGCGTGTAAGCGTTCAGGCTTATAACGGCAGATGCCGCATCCCGAGCCGCTTTCCAGCGCTCTTTGTTTTCTGATGGATAACCTAAAACATCATCGTTTTTGGTGCCGCTAAGCCTTTGGCCGTTAAACAGCGGACTGGCGGCGTATAATAATACCCGTGCTTTTAAAGCCAAACATGCCCCTTTTGAAGCGCGACCGTAGCTTACGCCGGTTTGTGTAGCCGGCAGATCCTGCGCGGCCGCATCCAGTTCAGATACGATGTAGTTTACGCATTGCTCGTAAGTATTACGGGCTGCGGGTATCTTATCGGTATAGTTATAAATACTATCGCCCACCAGGTGGATGCCCCCGTAATGCTTCAGCAATATGGCATAGTACCATGCCCGTAAAAAGCGCGCCTCGGCTTTCATCTGTGTTTTAGTGAAAGTATTGATGGGCGATTTTGGCAGGTTTTTAAGCAACTGATTTACTGCCCGGATGTTGGTGTAAGATTTGCGGTAGGCATCATCCGTAGCTACAGCTGCATTGATGGTGCCGGTTTCCCAGGCCAGCGCGGTTGACCCGCCCGAGTTAAAAACCTCCGCCTCGTCTGAAGCGGCATCCAACCCGCCATTGGGCGTGCCGAAGCCATAAGTAAAGCGGTTGGCCGCGAAACTGAAATTCACGTTGGCATAAATGCCCGCCAAAAATCCTACGGTGTTGGCGCTATCCTTAAATACGGTTTCTTCGGTAAGGTTTGTTGTGGTGGTTTGCCCCAAAAAGCCATCCTTTTTGCAGGATGCCATGAGGATCAACAGCAGGAAAAAGGAATACGCGACAAACTGAAAGTAAAATTTTTTCATACTATAGGGTTATTATAACAAAGCGGCGAAGCTTCAATACTTTTTATATTTTTTGGCTTAAAAATCGTTTTAGCAAATCCTACGAAAACACAGGTTCAACAGCTGGGATTATACTAAAGCAATAATTGGTTTATAATTCTGGTATTAATTATAACGCTAATATAGTTTGTAAAAACGATTTAGCAAACTTTTTTCGCGTTTTTTCCATTTTTAATAATTTGCATAGCTACAACGCTATTGTTTAACATTTTAACAAGTTTTAAAACAGTTATTATCAATGTTTTTAACAAAAGGTACCGGGCTTATTTATCACCGTTAAAATACCTGCTAAAAAACAACGCCTGATAGGTAATGGAGTTTCCCCAATATTCCCACGAGTGCCCGCCGGGCCGCACGGTGTAATCGTGTGGTATCTTGCGCTCCAGTAGCTTCTCGTGCAATTCCTGGTTGCCGCTGTACATACCATCATCGTATCCGCAATCAAAGGTGAGGGCCAATGCGTTTGGTTTTATCAAATAAATAAGGCTTACCACGCAGTGCTGCTCCCATACTTCGGGATGTTCGCTGTATTTGCCCAGCAATTGCTCAATGCCATAGCTATCGGCAAACTGGCGTATATCCACCACCCCACTCATACTGCCCGCCGCACCAAACACATCCTGGTGCTTAAACGCCAGGAAAAGCGCGCCATGCCCGCCCATGCTTAAGCCGGTAATGGCCCTCCCCTTGCGGTTGGCTATGGTAGCGTAATGGCTATCGATATAACTTACCAGTTCCTTGCTGATGTAGGTTTCGTACATGAAATCCTTATTTACCGGACTATCGAAATACCAACCTGCGAAAGCCCCATCGGGACAAACGATGATGAAATGATAGGTATCGGCCAGTTTGGTAATGGCCGGTATCTTCTTAATCCAATCGGTATAGTTGCCGCTAAAGCCGTGCAACAGGTACATCACCGGGTATTTTTTTGTGGCGGAGTAATCGGCAGGCTTTATCACCACGGCCTTCAGGTCGCGGTTCATGGCAGCGCTGTGGGTAAGCGCGGTATCAACCGTTGCAGCCGACACCTTAAGGCCCAAAAATGCAGCGCAGATAAGCAGCAGCGCGATAGTTCTTTTGATATTCATGGTATTAAGATATTTTTCAAAGGATGGCGATGGGTTTGAACCAATAATTTTCGGAACGTTCATTTATTTCCCTCTCGAGAGGGGGCGCGCAAGATTGTGTGATGGCAGGGGTGTGTTCGCCACTATGCAATAGTACAATGCATAGTACACGAACACACCCCTCCCCCCTCTCAAGAGGGGAATCGCACCACCCCCTGCATGCTATTGTTCGGAACATTACGGTTAAATACATCGTTAAGCTTAACTATATTATTTAGACGCAGTTATTTCAATACGATGGGTTTGCGGTTTGTTGATGGCGTATATCTGGTCGGTAAGCACATCCATCTCTTTTTGCCAGGCATCGCGCAGGCTTTTGTAGCGGGCCCTGCTGTAATTATCCTTGTTGCCGTTTACGAAGATGTTGGTGGCGGCGTACTTTTTAACCGTATCCATAGCGGCGTTATTGTCTTTATACAACATGCCTTTTTCTTTCAGGAAATCGTACTCCATCCACATGTAATTCCTCAAACGGCGTTCTATTTCCCAGCGCTCTTCATTCAGTTCGCGTATCTGTATCGCCTGCTGGTATTGCGGAGTGCTGGTAATTTCGGCCAGGTTTATGCCGCCGGCAAAATCCGCAGCAGCCCAGGAGCCCATTTTTTCGCCATCGATAAGCAAATCGTAATTACCTGTTGCAAGGTTTTTCACGGTAAGCATCTCGCGGTTAAAATCATTGGTGAAGGGGATTATCCTAAGCGCTTCCGATTGTTTTTTGCGGTTGCCCCAAGCCCGGGGGATGGTATCTATCGGATAAGGCAAGGAGTTTGCTAAGTAATTGAAAGATATCGATTTAGCATTTGCAGATAAATTCAGCACTTTGCTGTTTACGGCCTTGGTAACGGTTTTAGCAGTAGCGTTGATGGCTACATCGGCCACTACGCTGTTTGCCAGGCCCTGCGTTTTCAGGAACAGGTAGGCCATCACCAGGTGACCATCGTTATCGGGGTGTATGCGGTCATTTGGCGTTAGGCTGAACGTGGTGTCTTTCAACTGCTCGCGTTTGTTGATGGCATCCATGGGGTGGTAAAAATCCACGAAACCCCAGTTGTTCTTTTGTGCCGATCCCTGCTGGTACTCGATTACTTTAGAGAATGCCTCAGCTTTACCAGGGTACAGGTTTTTAGTGGTGAATTTGCTGGTAAAATCATACGGCGAGCCCAGTATTAATATCTTGCGGATGTCGGTGCGCTTCTTCAGTTTAGCCACCAGATCCTCATAGGTTTTGTAGCTGCCCAGCAGGCGGTTATCTATAAACTGCTGCCCATCCTTACGGTACCATTCAAAATAGCCGGTATCGTTCATGCCCCAGGTAAGGGTTAGCACGGTGGGATTCCTCTTCAGCACATCGTCATCAAAACGGGTGGCTATCTGCCCTATAGCGTCGCCGCCTATACCCACATTGTAAAAAGTAACGCGGCGGTTGGGAAAGTGCGTCATGTAATACAGCCAGATGTAGGAGTGGTAATGCCCACCATCGGTTATGCTGTTGCCCACGAATGCCACGCGGTCGCCGGCTTTAAAAGGCGCCACCGTTTGGGCATTTGCACCCGCGAATAGCCCGATGCCTATGAGTAATGAATAGAGTTTTTTCATATTTGTTAGTTGATGCCCCAGCTTTTATTCGGCTCTGCCCCCATGGTCAGCTCCAGCGTGCCGCCCGCGGCTATTTCGGCATAATCGATATAGCATTTGTTATAGGTTTTGCCGTTTAACTTGGCGCTTTGTATGTAAATATTGCTTGCCGAATTATTCCTGGCGATGATACTGAACGCTTTGCCTTTGGCGTATTTAGGATCGAGTTTGAGGGTTACTTTATCAAAAACCGGACTGGTAATTTCCTGCCTTGTATCGCCGGGGGTAACGGGATGCAGGCCGCTTGCGGCAAGTACGTACCAGGCGCTCATCTGCCCCACATCCTCGTTCCCCACCAAACCCTCTACCGAGTTTTTATAGGCGCGGCGGCAGATTTCGCGCGTCCATTTTTGGGTGAGCCACGGCTGACCGAGGCGGTTGTACAGGAAAGGCACATGATGCACCGGCTCGTTGGCGTGGTTGTAATAATCATTCCACATCATGTTATCAGGCGTTTTGGCGAAAAGGTTATCCAGGTCGGCCAGTGCTTTTTGCTTGCCGCCCATTAATTCTACCATGCCATCCACATCATGCGGAACGAACCAGCCCTGCTGGTAGGGATTTGTTTCGAAGGTGCCGTACCATTGCGTCATCCGGCCGGAATCGGGCCAGGCTTTCCATTGCCCGTCATCCTCTTTCGGGCGGAACCAGCCCTTCTCCTTATCGAAAATGTTTTTGTACGATTGCCCGCGTGCCAGGTATTTTTTGGCATCCGCCGGGTGCTTAAGCCAGGTAGCCAGTTGGCCTACGCACCATTCGTTATAGGCATATTCCAATGTTTGGGCTATGCCGATATTACCCGGCGCGAAGCCTTTATCGCCGTTGCCGAATTTCTCCACCGAGCCAACGGCTAAATCATAGGCCTTGGCAACATCATAGTTGCGGATGCCTTTGGCGTAGGCATCGGCCAAAACGGAGGTCATAGGGTTGCCCAGCATACAGCCGCTGTAGGCGTTGAGCAGCTCCCAGCGTTCGAAATAGTTTTTCTGTTTCTGGTCGGCGAGGGTTACCATCGAGTTCACCAGATCGTTCACCAGCGATGGGTTGATGATGGTTTGCAGCGGCATCTGGCTGCGGAAAACATCCCAGCCACTGAATATAGTGCGCTTCTTGAATATTGCGCTTTTGTGTGCTTTGCCATCGCCGCCGGGGTAGTTGCCGTCTACATCGCTGATGATGCGGGGATCTATCATGGTGTGGTACAGCGCGGTGTAGAATACCTTCTTTTGTTCGAGGGTGCCGCCCTGTACGACTACTTTGGCCAGAGCCTTATTCCAAAGTGCCGTGGCTTTTTGGCGCAGGGCATCGAAATTCCAATCTTTAATTTCGGCAAGCAAATTGTTTTTTGCTCCCGCGATGCTCACGAAGGAAATGCCTGCTTTCATCAGCACCTGCTCGTTTGCAGTGGTGGCGAAGTTGGTGTAGAAACCTAAGTGTTTCCCTTGTTTTTCTTTGATATTCTTCAAAATAGCGGCGTTTGCTACCACATCCTGGTATTTATCGCTGCCTACTTCTTCGCGCTTGCGCAGCCAGCCATCGGGGATATCTGCGCTCCAAACGCCATAATCTTTTAGCGGCTTGCTGAATTTGGCGTAGAAGTAAACGGTGTAATCGGCATGGCCGTCGCCGTTGCCCCAGCCGCCGCCCTCAGGTGTGCATTTCATCCAGCCTTCTATGGTATAGGCATCTACCACCTTCACATATTGCAAAGTAGAGGTGCCCCCTACCCTGCGGGCAAGATCTATCTGTATGCGCGAAAGTTTATTCTTTGGGAAGGTAAAGCGCAACATGCCGCTATGTGGCGCGGCGGTAGCTTCCGCCTTGATGTTGTTATCGGTAAGCAGCACGCTGTAGTAGCCTGCAGAGGCCTTTTCACTGAGCTTGGCGTACATGCTACGGTAGCCACCCTCGGGATGGGCGATGGTACCGGCTTTAGTCCTGAGCGGACCAGCAGTAGGCATTACCAAAAAATTACCCAAATCGCCGTACCAGCCTATGCCGCTCATTTGCGTAAAGGCAAAGCCCTCGATGCTGGTTTGCTCGTAGCTGTAACCCGAGCCGTTGTCGCCGCCGGTGATGGTATTGGGGCTAAGCTGCACCATGCCATAAGGCGTTGCCGCCCCGGGGAAGGTTTTGCCGAGGCCATGGTACACGCCCGCATCGGCCGTGCTGGTGCTTGCCCCTATGAAGGGGTTAACGTACGATGCCGGGTTTTGCGCGCACAGCGTTTGTGTGGCCAATAAGCCCGGCAATGCCATTAGGGCAAGATATTTTCTGACAGGGTTAAACATTAAGCTCTTTTACAATTGGTTTGCCGGGACGAGGGAATACGCGAGCAAATTATCGCTTATGCCAAATAATCCCGGCCGGGATGCTGAAAAAATATAAAATATAAATGCAGGCTTTGCTGCGTAATCGGTTTTATAATAAGCCCAATATTAGATAAGAAAAAACGATTTAGCAAATTTTAGAGGAAATATTTTTCAGAGGGGTAAATCGCACACTAAGCGGAAGATTTACTTAGCGATGGGTTTCAAACCCATCGCTAAGTAATATTAAGAATCGTCATGCCGAATTTATTTCGGTACCCCACACGGCAGGTGGCCGATATGCAAAGCGGGTTAGCATGGTGGCCACTTTTATGAAGAGGTGTTGAAATAAATTCAAGATGACGTTTGTAATTATTTCGAACGCCTCGCATTCACCAACCTCACCATGCGGATACCGAATTTTGGCATGCTGAGCGTTGTGCTCAGGCCACCTGCATTTAAGCGGGTTAGCTGTAATGCGGCCCCAACCCTGCCATCCAGCTCGGTCAGCAATGCCTTATCTGCCTTTAAATTGAATATCACTTTGCTTTTTACGTTGCCTGCGCCGGTATTGAACAGGCGCACCAGCATATCGTTACCCTCAAAGTTTACGGCTGATATTTCATAGCCTGCGGGCACTTGTATCAGGGAATTGGAGGATGCCGAGACCGATGCCACCGCAACTAAAGGCTCATTCCATTTCCTGCTTTCTGCTTCAATGCCGGCCTTGTCCCAAACACCTGAGTGTGGTAACAGGGCGTAATGGATAGTAGTTGGGCCGGTTATGCTATGGTCGCGGTTCCAGAGGCCCATGCCGGAGTATTGGATGTTTAGGGCCAGCGGGAAATCCTGACCGTGGGCGTAATTGGTAGTATGGTCGGTAAACAGGGCCATGCCGTATTTGCCTGCGCCGTCCGTAACATCAACCCAGTTCAAAATCACGTTATTCTTGATGCTGTCCCAACGGGTAAAAAAGGTATTATCCAACCTGCTTTCGGTAACATCGAAGGGGGCATTCTTATAAACTTTTTGCCCCTTAAGGTTTAGCGGGAAGTAGGCCAGCAGTTTGCTGCGGTCGTCGTAAAAGGCCTTTATGGGGTTATCTAAACGGTACATACCTTTTGGCGTTGCCGCTCCGATGCCGGTGTTGCCTTTCCAATCGATTTTCAGGCTCACATCAATACGCGGCTGCCCCTGCGCCAGGGTGAGGGTTTGGGTGTAATCCGTTCCGTTGATAATGCCTTTTATGGCGAGTTTTACCTGAAGCGGACCATCCTCCAATATCACAACCTTTGCCGGGTTATCCGCTGTCGATTTAAAGCCGCCGTCGTTATAAAAATTGCCGCGCAACTCGTTAAAGGCGCGGACGTTTGTTTGGTCTATAAATTCCTTATTATCTAGTTTTTTGGCGATGATGCTTTTGATAGCGCCCCCCTTTTCCGGGTCGATGATGATTTTGTAGAGGTCGGTTTCGATAAGATATTTGCCATCGGCCATTTGCTTCAGCAAGCTGCCTGCACGATTAGCGCTATCTTTTAGGGTTAGCCGGTAAGCGACGTAACCCATAGCCGGCACAATTGCTTTGAACGCCACATTGGCCTTATCGGCAGATAGCTGCGCCGCTACCGGTTTGCCTTTTGCATCTAACAGCACCAGTCCGTTGGGGCTCAGTCCTGATGGCAATTTAAATGCCACCATCTCTGCCCTGTTGCTGCCTGTGGTATTGAAAACCGTTACGTACCGGGCTTTGCTTTTGCCCTTGTCAAGGCTTAGCTGTGCGTTATTGATGATGCTATCGCAGATGGCGTTGGTGTTATTGGTCCACTTTACCACTTTATCTGCCCAGGTATCGCCGGGTTTGCCGTTGTAAGGCACTATCCAGCAATCGTGATGCTGGGATAATAACAAAGTGCGCCATGCCGAATCGAGCTGTGCCTGCGGCCAGGGCATTCCTTTATATATTTTAGCCATGGCTGCCAGTTTTTCAGCCACTACCAGCTTGTTTTCTGATACCCTCACCTGCTGCGCTATGTGCTGCATCACCTGCGAACCCCAAACCAGGCTCACCAGCACATCCTCCTGCGTAAACCGCCAGTCCTCGCGGGCATCGTTCTTCGCAATGTTGCCGAAATAGTTGCGCCAGGTAGTGTAGATGCTATTGATGCTACCCTTTTGCCCGCTGCCGATAAATGGGCCCTCTTTCCAGCCGGCATCCTGCAAAGTCATGCCGATGGGGTGCGGCATACCGGCGGCGATTGCGGCGTTGATGTATTGCGGCGCGTTGTTCCAGGCGATGGTTTGCCAGGTCGATTTCGGCGAAAGCTTTTCCACATCGTACCGTGGAGATGTGATGATACTACTGCCATCGGGACCAATCCAGTTCACCAACTCGCCGGAATGGCTTTGCGTATAGCCGCCCCAGCAGGTATTTGGATTTTTGAGCGATGCATATTTGATGCCGAATGAAGTCAGGATTTGGGGCAAGGCGCTGGTGAAGCAAGGCTCTTCGGAGGAATAACTGCTGAACACCGCCGTTGGGAAATGCTCGCGCACCAGCTTCATGCCATAACTAAACTGACGGATGATGCTTTCGCCGGAGATATTGTAATTATAGCTTTGCGCGTAGGCAGGGTTAACGTATTCGATACGACCGTTGAGGGATTGGTCGGCAAACAGGGCTTTAAAATCTGCATATGCGGCCGGATCCACAGTTTTGGCGCGGGCCCAGGTTTCGGGCTCCAGTTCGATGTTTATCTTCCAGGCGGGGTTGTTCTTCAGCATATCCGCCATAAAGCGGGTATTCCAGTCGGGGTAATGCCCCCATATGCCGCCATGGTAACCATCGATATAATAAGCCGTTTGCGCGGAAGCAGCGGGTGCAATCAAGGTAATAAGCGCCACTAATGCCACGCGGAGCGGGGAAATCGCTTGTAAATTCTTTGTTCCCCTCTCGAGAGGGGGCGCGGTGGGTTGTGTGATGGGAGGGGTGTGTTCGCCACCTTGCAATGGCAGAATGCATAGCGTGCAAACACACCCCTCCACCCCTCTCGAGAGGGGAATCTCACATTCCATCGCGCGCAATATTTTTAAAAGCGATTTCCAAGTCGCGCGGATGATGTTCAGGTAGGATTTCATCAGATTCAATTAACTAAGGTAATGCGGAAGCGATGCGGCACAGGCTTGTTGACTGCGTACATCTCGTTGGTGAGCAAACCCATCTCCTTTTGCCAGGCATCGCGTACGGCCTTGAAACGCGCCTTTTGGTAGGAAGGCAGGGTAATAGCCACAAAGAAATCCTTCTTGGCGTACTGCTGCAGCGAATCTACCGTTGCGTCACCATCGTTGAACAGAAGGCCTTTAGGTTTGAGGATAGAGTAGTGTATCCAGTAATATTCGCGCAGGCGGCGCTCTATGGCCCAGCGCTCTTCATTGATGTGCATCACGGCCAGGGCCTGCTGATATTGCGGTGTAGATTTTATCAAAGCCAGGTTAATGCCCTGCGCAAACTCCCCTCCGCTATAGATGCCGATGGCTTTACCATCGATACTTAACTGATAAAGCTTACCCTGCAGGCCGCTTACCTGCAGCATTTCCCGGTTAAATTCCTCTGTAAAAGGAATTATCTTCAGTGATTCGGATTGTGCCTTATCCGGCCGACCGAAACCGCTGGGGATAGTATCCATAGGGTATGGCAGGGAATTGGCCAGATAGGTGAATGCGATATCCTTTGAGCTGATGGATGGCAGCGTAATTAAGCAGTTTTTTGCTAAAACGATTTTTTTATTTAATGCGTTTATTGCGACGTTGGCGACATCGTTGCCCGCTAAACCTTGTGCCTTGAGGAACACGTAGGCCATCACCATTTGCCCATCGTTAGTGGGATGTATGCGGTCGCTCCCCTCCAGAGTGAAGGCAGAATCTGTCATCTGTCCACGCTGGTTGATGGCCGTCATCGGCTCGCCGAAATCAACGAAGTCCCAGTTTTGCTCTTTTGCTTCCGCCTGTTGCTTTGCGGCGATTGACCGCATCGCAGCATTCTTTTTCAGTAAGGGCGTCGCCTTTATCTTAGCCGTTTCGTCGTACGGCGAAGAGCCGATCATAATTTTACGCACGGCAGGGTACTGTCCCAGTTTATTGCTTATCAAAGCGAAATTCTTTAAGGATTCGGCCTCCTTTGCTGCGTAAACCGAGTCGGCCTTGGTGCCTTTGAGATTTTGGTAGCCCGTATCGTTCATGCCGAAGGTAAGCGTAACCACCGTAGGTTTCTTAGCGAATACGTCGCCGTCCAACCGTTCGTACATCTGCCGGGCAATATCACCGCCGATGCCGGCATTGAAGAATTGCATGCGCCTGTTGGGGAAGTGGGTAAGATAATAAAGCCAGATGTAAGCGTGGTAATGCCCGCCATCGGTAATGCTATTGCCGGTAAACACTACCCTATCGCCCGCTTTAAAGGGTTTGATGGTTTGCGCGTAAAGGCTGCTCGCGGTATAAAAAACAAAAAGGATAGCCAGTAAACTTCGTTTCATGAAACAAAGTTATAAAAAGCTAAATCAATTTAGCTTTTCTGAAAGTATTTTTTGCGCTTGTAACCGATTAGATACTTAACCCAATGGATAATAAAAAAGCTGCCGCTATAGCAGCGGCAGCTTGGTAAATAATTTAAGCCTTTATTATGCTTTTATAAAGGCCAGTAAATCTTTATTGATGGTGGCTGCTTCGGTAGTCGGCATGCCATGTGGGAAGCCCGGATAAGAAATCAGGGTGCCGTTCTTTAACAGATTAATGGCCTTTGCGCCGGTAAGCGGGTAGGGCACTATCTGGTCGTCTTCGCCGTGCATGATTAGTACGGGGATATCTACGCTTTTCAGGTCCTCGGTAAAATCCGTTTCAGAAAAAGCCTTGATGCAATCGTAATGGGCCTTTATGCCGCCCATCATGCCCTGGCGCCACCAGTTATCTTTAACGCCCTGCGAAATCTTTGCACCTTCGCGGTTATAGCCGTAAAATGGCGTGGTGAAATCCTGGAAATATTGCACCCTGTTAGTTGCTGTACCTTCGCGGATACCATCAAATACCGACAGCGGGATGCCTTCCGGGTTTGCATCAGTTTGTACCATTATGGGGGTAACCGCACTAATTAATACCGCTTTGGCTACGCGGCCTTTGCCGTATTTGGCCACATAGCGTATTACCTCGCCGCCGCCGGTAGAGTGGCCAACGTGTATGGCATCTTTAAGGTCCAACGCTGTTACCAATGCGTCAACATCGGCTGCATAAGTCTCCATTTCGTTGCCGGTTGCGGTTTGGGTAGAGCGACCGTGCCCGCGGCGGTCATGCGCTATAACGCGGTAGCCCTGCTCCAGGAAAAACATCATCTGCCCGTCCCAATCGTCGCCGGATAGTGGCCAGCCATGGTGGAAAACGATGGGTTGCCCTGTCCCCCAGTCCTTATAAAAAATTTCGGTTCCGTCTTTTACTGTAATCGTACTCATGATTTTTTGATTTTGCTTATATGAACATTGAATTAGGGCAATTTTTGCTGATGGGGTAAGGACGGGGGCAACAATACGGCCTTACACAATCCATCAAAACGCCGGGAAATGGCCTGCCGGTAATGTGCAGGCCCGTGCTAATGCCGGCTCCGTTTTACGAAACTAAATTAGCAAATAATGCACAGCCCTGGATAAGCCCGAAAAAAAGTCACATAAAAATTACACAAAAGAGCAAAAGCCGTGGGTTTGTTGAAAACGGGGGCTAATTTGGCTTTATAGCTTGGAAACACCTTTGCTATATCAGCGCTGCAGGTCGCCATTGTCAGGATTGCCTGGCTCATCAAGCAGTTGAATGTAGGTGCTCGGCCCTAAATCGGGCTTGTCCCAGGAGGAGAGCGCCCAAACAATCTTTTTATCCGGCGTTACCTCAAATACCTGTACAGTACCTGCCCATTCTTCGGTTTTATTATTGCCCGCCACCCAGCTGCATATTACGGTGTTGCCGTTGGCCAGCCGGTTTGCGGTTTGGGTATTGCCTAGTTTGAAAGGCGCATCGGTCCTGGTAAACTCCCACACGGTTTCCCCTTTAGGGTTCACTTCGCGGGTGTAACCCAGGCCATCCCCGGATATCAGGGTGTTGCCGTTGTGCAGCCTTATGGCCGACCAGGCCGAAGGCGCATCTACCGACCATACTTCCTTGCCATCCAAATCGAACTCCACCACTTTTTTTTCAGCAAAGAGGCCAATCATTATCGTCTTTTTTCCGGGCGTTATACGCACATGCCTGAATTGCCCGTGCGGACTGGTGGATGCCGTGGGGATAACGATTTCTTTTAACAGCGTGTTGGTTGCAGTGTTAAATATCAGCACCTTGCCTACCGGGCCATTCAAAACCATCAGCACGCTATCCTTGCCAATGGGCTGGCAGGAGTGCGTTTCGGTACCGGGCGCGCAAATGTATTGCCATATAATATTTTTTTGTGGGGTGATGATACCGGCGCCCGACATGCAGGCATATACAATATTACCATTGGATAACAGCGTAGCATCATCAAACTCCTGTATGCCCCCCGTAGCGGTGCGCAGCGGCACCGAATATTGCCAAACCACCTTGCCCCCGCGCACTAAAAAGAGCGATTGCGCCTTCGGTTTCCGCATATCCCACTCGCCGGCGTATAAAAAATCGTGCTGTTTAAGGCCTTTTCCGGGCAGCACATAATTGCCGCTTTTATTTTGTGCATGCGTGCTAAGGCAGCCGAACGTTAGCACGGCTAATATTAATGAATTTGGTTTCATGATGCGTGGGATCTGATGAATGGAGATATTTCTCCCTAATCGGTTTATTTACAATGCTATATTAAGGCTTCATGTAGCAAATATCCTGTGGGCATGGATATATATTTACGCAATCGTTGCCGATAATACTTTTGGCAGGCTGTACTAAATAGCCTTATAATTGTACTTTAGTTTATAAAGGAATGTACCGGCCCGCTACTATAAAAGACATCGCCGCAGCTTTGAACCTGTCGCCCTCCACGGTATCGCGGGCGCTGCGCGATGGCTATGAAATAAGCGCCGAAACAAAGAAGATCGTAGTAGCTTACGCGCAAAGCGTAAACTATAAGTCGAACCCGAATGCATTGGGGCTAAAAAATAAGCGAAGCTACTCCATAGGTATTGTGGTGCCTGAGCTGGCCAATAGTTTCTTTTCGCAAGCTATTGCCGGCATCGAATCTGTAGCGTACCAAAAGGGCTATCACACCATCATCACCCAAACGCACGATTCTACCGAAAGGGAAACCATCAATGTAAACCATCTGGCCAACCGCTCTGTAGATGGCTTGCTGATATCCATGTCATCGGGCACCACGGATTATGATTTCCTGACCACCCTTTACGATAACGGACTGCCGATTGTTTTTTTTGACAGGATAATAGATGGGATAGACACCTTTAAAGTTACCTCAGACAATCTGAGCGGTGCTTTCAATGCAACCGAGGCGCTGATAGGCATGGGCTGCCGCCGCATTGCCTTATTGGCCAATGCGCCGCAGCTATCTATTACCAACGAGCGGCTTGCAGGCTATAAAAACGCGCTGGCACGTCACGATATCCCTTTTAACCAGGGTTTGGTTAGGAACTGTTACAAAGGCGGCAGCGATTACCAGGAGGTAGAGGATGCCTTAAAGGGCCTACTGGCCATAGCCGATAAACCCGACGCAATATTCATCGGCAGCGACCGTATCAGTATCTCCTGCATCAGGGCCATCAAAAACCTGGGGTTGGATACCAGCGGCATCAAAATAGCAGGGTTCTCTAACTCAGATGTGGTGGATTTGTTGCAACCATCCATCATTTACGTGCGGCAAAGGGCATTTGAAATGGGCAAGGTAGCTGTTGAAATGCTGCTGAAGCTGATAGAAAGCCGCTATCCCATAACTGAATTTGAAACCCGCGTGCTTGATACCGAGCTTTACTGCCCGTAACCGGCCCCGGCCGGGATTACCTTATGAATTTCAATTTCTTGCCAACCTGCTTAATCCACTCGCGGGCAAATAGTTCGTGGCCGTTGGGCATAGGGTGTATGCCATCCCACATCCAGTATTCGGGCGGTCCGTGCTGTTCTGCTGCTTTGGTGAAATGCTCCTGCAGAGGAACGTAAATAGCGTTGAATTCCCCGGCCAGCTTTTTGGCTGCTGCCTGTCGCGGAGTTACCTCGGCCAGGTATTTGTCCCATTGCTCTTTTACTTTGCCTACTGGCAGTATAAATGGCTCGCATATAACCAATTGCACATCGGGCATTTTCTGCATGGTTTGGCTAAGCAGGGCCCTGAAGCTGGTTTCGTAACTTTCTGCAGTGAAATTTTTATCGCCCCGAATGGCATGCGTGGTATCGTTTACGCCTATTAAAATACTCAGCAGGTTGGGTTTTAGGGCAATCGTATCTGTATCCCAGCGAGCGGCCAGATCCGGCACGGTGTTGCCGCTTATGCCGCGGTTAATGAAGTGAAAGCCTTTCTGCGGCAAGTTGTACCACAAGCGGGCTGCTATCAAATATGCATAGCCATGGCCCAGGATGTGGTTCCAATCGTTATCTCGGGTGCGGTTGCCATCGGTGATAGAATCGCCCTGAAACAGGAAAGTGTAGCCTTCGCCATCTTTACTGTGCTCGGGCAAGGGATTAGCGTTTAAGGCAGTAGGTAGTGTAATAGCCGCTGCGCTTGCAAGGGCGGCATGTTTTATAAAATCTCTTCGCGATGATGGCATCAGTCAATTTGTTTTGATGCCGTAAGGTAGTATTAAAACGGAAAAGCTGCAATCGGTTGAATTGGCCTTCTCCCGCGCTAAGGATTGAAGTGGATACCGGCCATAGCGCGTAAGGCCTGCAGGCGTATAAACGGAAAGCCTGACCCGAAGGGAAGCGCCCTAAGCTTTGGGTTGCCCTACATCCATCTACTAATCTAAAACTATGGGGCCTGTATGGGCGGGGGGTTGTATTTCTTCTATACGTTCTACGCTACCGTCCTTATTTTTTTTACAACCCAGCCATCCTGGGCTACAATAGTATAGCCCATGGTATCCATTGCTTCCTGAGATACTATCTTCATGGCTTTTTTTGTTGCACGAATCACCACTCTTTTGGTCAAATACGCTTCCTGTGCATTCATAAAGTTAAAGTAACGGATTTTTAAGATTATAAATCATTATCGACTTCCTAGTTTTAAAATACCGTTCAATCCTTGAGGAGGTAACCTGCGGGGACCTCAAACTATCTTGAACTTAGCCACATTCGTCGTTGCTGCGAAGCGCGGCAACCACCGACTAGCAGAGTCGCTTTACAAATCTCCCCTGCTGCGGCTCGCAATGACGATATGGTGAAAAGAGCGGCTGCCGTCCCCTAATTACTCAACACCGACCTTACCGTATCTGCCTGCATGGCCCTAAATATGCCGCAGCCGTTGGTAATATTGCCGGGCGGGTTAAATAACCTTACCTCGCTGGCCCGCGAGGGCATCGGTTTAAAAACATGAAAAGGCGGCTGGATATTTTGTACTCCGGCAAGCACAACTGGCTATTACCGATGACGGCGCGAAATTTTCGGCGATGCTGGAGCTTGAGTTATCTTAGCACATTGCCATTTTTACCTGTAGCTTTATTACCCAGCAATGCGCTTTAAGTTTACCTTTGTTGCTTATAATGTGATATATTTGAGTATTGCATGCAAACATTGGTTTGCCCCGTAAATAAAACACCATGAAACACGACGAGGTAGTTGCAGCGCTTAAAGTTATTGCTGAAAAAGGCATGGCCATCCACATCAGCAAAGAAGACCTTAAAGACCTGAGGGCCTACAACCTGATAGATATTGCCAAAGGTGCCGAGAACGACCGTTCGCCGGCCTGCACCTTAACCAAAAAAGGAAGGGTGATGCTTAAGGCAAACACCAAACCCAAACCCGCAAGTCCGGAAGATTAAGCATCTACGCCAACCAATAGCAGGCGTTTATAAAACAGCGCAAATAACACCGCAGCAGCCAAAGTATGTAAGGTTATCAGCAATGGTGTTCCCATCACCCATGGAGTAGCCAGCAAGCCGCCATTCAGCAGGGAATTTAAGAAAGTAAGCACATAGCTTAATATAAACACCAGCGGCAGCGTTAAAAACCCCAATAAATACACCCAGGCATATTTATTATTGATACTGCGCCAGGCTTTGATAATTGGCGGTAACCCCAATAACAACAAAACCACCGAACATAAACATACCATTTGCGTGTGGCTTAAAGTACCTTTAAGCAGGTACCGGGTTACTACCATTTCGTCGCCACCGCCCATCATGGCCTGGCTGATTCGCCCGAAAGGGATGTTTGCGAATATCAACGCAAAACCCAAAGCTCGCATTTTCACATTTGCCGAATACAGCCAATACATCCCCAACCACATCAGCATAAAAGAAAACAAGGGCCCGGTAAGGGTAGCCACCCAGGATAAAGGGTGTGCGTTTTCGCAATCGGCACATAGCTGCCAAACGTTAAAGTCGCGGGTGCCCCAGGTTCCGCAGATGATGCGGCCCGTAGTGATGTGCACAAGTTCGTGCAGTTCGAGCATCAGCAATACCAATAACAGGAAAGCGATGATGTAGGAGAAGGAAAGTTTGATGCGCATGATAAGGTGATAATGGCTTGAGACGCCATTTAACCAATTGAGGTTACACCCAATAAAACGCGGTAATTAATCTTTTATGAAGCTCGCCCCCTTGGTATACTCCGGCTTTTGCAGTTGTTTTTTCAAACCCTGGAAGCTATTCATAGGCCCTTGCGTGGCCAGCAAATTAATGAGCCACGCCGGGATGTTGCCGGCAGGGTCTACCATTAGGGTGTAAAGCACTCTTACTTTGCCTTTTGCTACGGGGCTAATCACCCACTCACCTTTTGAGGCGGTTATCCGCACAATATCATCTTTCACGGGCACAAAACCGGCTACGGCGGGGCCATCAACTGTAACTACTTTGGTCTCGGCGTTCTGGCGCACGGTTAGGTGGGCCACAAAATCGCGGTTGGTGGCGGGCCAGGGTACGTCAATCTCCGAATAATAATAAAGCTCGGCCGGCGAAACTTGTTTAATAAGCGTGCACGATTTGGTGTGCGACACCCAGTCGGTACAACCCTTTACATCAAGCAAAACCTTCACCAGCTGCGATAGCGTGGCATCCAGCTCTGCATCTACTTTAATGGCCTTGAATTTAGACCCGTTCACCAGGCTGGTGTAAACCTTTATGCCGTCTTTCTCGGTTTTCAGTTTCCAATCGTATTGCGCCGCAACGGGAGATATCTTGAACAGGAGTAAAAAAATAGCTATATACTTATGCATCGGCCTGTCTTAATTATAAAGGCAGCAAATTTAAGGTTATAACGTGTATAGCGTAAAGGGTGCAGGTAATTATGACAAACCACAGGCAAATTGCGGGGAGAAATCCCCCATTAAGACCGCCACATGATAAACCGAAGGCACCGTAAAACCCTTTGCATTTTGTACCCTATGCCTGCATTTCGCCGGTATTTTTGTAATATTGTTATATGAGTCCTGCCGCTTCCACGCAAAAGCTCATATGACAGAGGGATGCCGATACAAAAACTAGTCGCCTACTTTAAAGATTATTTCCCGCTGAACGCCGAGGAGGAGGATGCCCTTGCTTCGCGCTTTAGCGAGCGCAGCATTAAACGCCGCCAGTTTGTGCTGCAACATGGCGATGTTTGCAGGCATTTCACGTTTGTTATTTCGGGCTGCTTAAAAATGTACGCAGTTGATAAGAACGGCAAAGAACACAACATCCAGTTTGCGGCCGAGAACGATTGGGCTACCGACCTCAGCAGCTTTTACGCCGAAAAACCCAGCAGGCTGTATATTGAAGCGGTTGAGCCAACGGTAGTGTTGCAGATAAAACACGATGAGCTATTACACTTATATATCAACTACCATAAAATCGACCATAACTTTAGGGTAATTATCGAACAGAAATACATAGCCTTACAAGACAGGGTGCTGCAAACCATCAGCTCATCTGCCGAAGAACGATACGAAAATTTCCTACAGCAATACCCTAACCTTAGCAATCGTTTACCCAATACGCAGATAGCCTCCTACCTTGGCATCACGCCCGAATTTCTGAGCACCATCCGCAAAAACAGGGTGCTAAAAGGCTGAATGCTTAAAGCATCTTAAGGGTATTTATTAAGATACCTTATGGGTTGATTTGCCATAAACCGCCCATTTTTGCCATATATATAAGGTTAAAATGACAAGCATAAGCAATAAAAAAACGATGCATCGTTTTGTAGAATTCATTAACACGGCAAGCGAAACTTTAGCCGAAGAATTAGTTTCTCCCGATGCGCTGTTTTTCGTCCCCGGTCGCGCCGAGCCCTTGCAAGGCCCTGCCGGCTACGTAGACATCGTTCAGATGATGCGTTCAGGGTTCCCGGATATCCAATGGACGCTTGATGACATGGTAGCTGAAGGCGAGCAGGTAGCTGCACGGTTTACGATGCGCGGAACACACCGCGGGACTTTCTTTGGGGTGCCCGCAACGGGGAAACCGATAGAAGTACGCGCCATGAACTTTTATCGTTTTTCAGGTAATCAAATCATCGAAGAATTTGGCCAGCCCGACCTGCTGAGTTTGCTGCAGCAAATCGGTGCGGTTCCGTCTAATTAAATGATCACCATGAAAGCTATAGTACTCCATCAACCAGGCGGTCCTGAAAACTTCGTTATCGAAGCGCGGCCCATACCTACCCCCGGCACCGGCCAGATACTGATAAAAGTAAGAGCCTTTGGCCTGAACCGCTCGGAGCTGATGACCCGCAAAGGCTTATCGCCAGGCGTTCAATTTCCGCGGGTATTGGGTATAGAGTGCGTGGGCGAAGTTGTTGCCGACCCATCAGGCGAACTCGAACCCGGTCGGAAAGTCGCCGCCTTTATGGGCGAAATGGGCAGGGCCTATGATGGCAGTTATGCCGAATATACCGTGTTACCCAAAAATATCTTAATCCCTTTCGATAGTACGCTGCCCTGGGAGGTATTAGGGGCCACTCCCGAAATGTTCCAAACGGTTTACGGCTCGTTACACATTGCCTTGAAAATAAAAAAGGGCGAAAGCTTGCTCATTAGGGGCGGCACATCGTCCATCGGCCTGTTAGCTGCTCAATTAGCTAAAAATGCAGGCTTAAGCGTAATATCCACCACCCGGAAACCGGAAAGCAAAAATGCGCTGCTAGAAAACGGCGCTGATGAAGTAACCATTGATGATGGGAACATATCCGAAAAACTAAGGGCTATACACCCCGACGGCGTAAACCATGTGCTGGAACTGGTAGGCGCTACTACTTTAAAAGACTCGCTGCGATGCGCGGCAACAGGTGGCTCGGTATGTATGACGGGGATGCTGTCTGAACAATGGTCATTCGCGGATTTTGCGCCGATGGAATATATCCCTGCGGCAGTAAACTTAACGGTTTATGATAGCGGTCAGTTGAGGGTAGGCGCGGAACATTTCCAGGCTTTCTTAGATGATATCGAGGCTGGTTCTTTAAAACCGAAAATTGGCCGCGTGTTTAAATTGAATGAAATTGCCGATGCCCACCGCCTGATGGATAGTAACGCCGCAGGGGGTAAAATTGCGGTGGTTACAGATTAACAGCTAATATTTAATTGATTTTTAATAAGTGCCATCCAAATCTCATTCTAAGCACTAAAGCTTATTTAATAAGCCGGTAATGTTCGTTATACAAACCTTCCAAAACGCTGTTGCCTGCTTCATCAACCTTTAAAGCCCCATATTTGGCGGCTTCGAAACGCTCGCCTTGCCCCTCCTCAAAAAAGAACGATTCGGCACCCAGATGTATATCGGCGAAATAGTTGTTGCCGCTAAAGAAGTATTTAATGGCTGTTTCGCCGGCTGCAAGAGGTTTCAACTCATTCTGTAAGCGGAGTTTGTGGGCAACGCCATGCGCACCTAGCTTAACTATGCAATAACCCCTTTTTGTTATAGTTGCGTGCGGCGGCAAATCGTTTAGCTTATAAGCCAGGCCCATGTAGTCGCCCTGCATCAACGATCGTGGGTCTACAGGCTTCAGTTCCAGCAATACCCTCTTGCCGGCGCTCAGCGTTTTTTCTTTGGCCATTATGCTCCAATTGAAATAGCCCAGCAATAGCAGCAGGTTGAGGACGATGATGATGTGCTTAGTTTTGCTCATAACGCTTCAATTGTTTTTTAAGGATAAACCATGCCAGCAAGAACAGCGCACCCGAGGCCATCATTATTTCTGATTTTATGAGTAGCGTGTAACTAAGGTCATAATAGTACTGGCCGGTAAAATACACCAACGCCACCAGGCCGGCTGCAAGCCCGGTACGGTGGCCGGTATGGAAACTGAGGAAGACGATAAGCAAGGCCCCGCAAATGGCGGGCGCAAATACAGTAGATGCCAGCACAAGGCCGCCAAGCATGTAAACAATCAATTTATCTTTTGCCCTAAGTGCAAGCGACTGCACTATGGCATATAATGCAAAAGCATTTACCGCAATAATGATAAGCCCCGATATATAATTATCCTGTAAGGAGCTGCTGCGAAAATCAGCAACACCCAGGTAGGCCAGTATGGCAATAAATGAAAAAAGCAGGCCATTGCGCAAAGCCATGTAGCGGGCATTAAGCGGCGGGTTTTGCGCTATCAAAGCTGTTTCCTGCAAACATAACCAGGCATAGCTCCAGGCCAATAGCAGGGTAAGCAGGTGCATTATTTCATAGGCATCGTTTATCAAAACTAAAGCAAACAAGCAACCCGAAGCTACCAGCACAGAAAAGAAATTGAGCATATACCCCGATGTAACCATGCAGGTAATAACAGCCAATATCAGTAATACCGTTGCAATGGGGTTGGCATCTACATGCAATTGCACCATGCCAAAAGCAATCATGCCATAGCTGGCCAGGTAAGAGCTTATTAAAACGGTATCTAAAATGGTGTTGGTTGATGTTTTGTTCAACCAGATGGCTCCGCCCATCACTATCACTCCAAAAAACATTGCAGCTTCGGCCGCCTGGCTCAGTACCAGGCCCACAAAACCCAAAAAGAAAAAAGTGGCCAGCAGGCCGCCGCCAATAGATAGCAATTTAATACCCAGGCCCTGGTAAGCCTCCGCATCGGCCGCCAGTTCTTTATCGACAGCATCCCTATTGATGGCTAACTGTTCGCCATGTTCTTCTGTTAAGCGGCTTATCAGCGCGTCTGTATGGTTATTGGTTTGCATGCCAGCTTTTATTTAAGGTGATGAGCGCGTTTACCAATACGGTAATACTGATGACGACGAAAAGAGCGATGAGGAGAAAAGTGCCGCCGGAATCTTCATGAAACAGGTTAATAATCCACGATGTAATAATGATGATAATGCTGAGCGGGATAATGCACAGGTAATAAAGCGACTTGTTTCGGAAGCTGTAACGTACCGCAAAGCCGTACACCAACACCATCGATAATAGAGCCGGCCAAAGCGTATCCGGGCCTGCCTCGTAATAGTTGAAAGATATACCGCTAACAATGCTGATGGTAATGCAGCCGGCCGCAGCCAATGCTACTATCTTGCTGAAAAGGGTTACAGGCACTTTATCGGCATAGTTGCGGTAATACCATTGTGCCAAAGCTATTATGGCCACGTTTAGTGCAAACAATATCAAGCAAAGCGTAGTAGTGGGCCAGCTTGGCCCCACCTGCTCGCTGTAAAGAACTATAGTGGTGTTGATGAGCAGGGTAAGGATGAGCCACAAAGGCGCAAACTCGGCCACTATGGCCCAGATAAAGATGAACACGCTCCAACCCAAAAAGAAATCGTAAGTATCGGCACCGGTTTGGTATATCTGACCGAATACCGCGAACAGCAGCCCAACCAAAAAAGACACGCCGGTAAGGATAATCTTTTTCACCACGGGCTTCAGGTTAGTAAAAAGCGCCACCAAAACGCCGGTAATAACCAGGCCCTGCACTATGCCCAGCTTCGCGAATTTGTGCAGTTGGTGCCAGTTGAAAGCAAAAAAGAAAATGATGCCCGCCACCGCGAAGGCTGTACCCAGGCCGAGCAGGGTAATATTGGTGAACCGGGCCCATTTTGCTTTGTCGGCGTAGATGCCCTTTTCCTTTAAGGTACGTTTAATGCCTGCGGCTGGCCAGTTGCTGTACCGGCTGATGATGTGTATTTGCTTGCGTGTTGCACGCTGGTTTTCCATATATAGCTTAGGTTTACAGAAACTAAAGTAGCATTTATTTACGGATACCCGCCAACAATAAAAAAGCAGCCTACCCTTTATCAGGAATAGGCTGCGCCCCTTATCAAACAACAGTTATCTTAAGCCCTCACCTTAAGGCTGGTGCCATCTATGATTACATTGTATTTTTTCAACGCAGTTAAGGCCGGGCCCTGTAATACGGCACCGGTTTGGCTAAACTTGCTACCATGCAGCGGACAGATGTAAATGGCTGACCCGGCGTTATAGTTGATAAATGTACCCTCGTGCGTGCAGGCTACCTGCACTGCCGAAAATGCGTCGGCCGAGTTACCCGCTGCAATGCGTGCCAGTATTACACCGTTGGCTACCTTGCTATCGCCCACGTTCAGCAGTTCGCTACTGAGGTTGGCGGTGAATAGGTTGCCGTCGCCATTGGGCGTTGGGTCTGCGTTTTTGGCGTTGCTGCCGCAGGATACTAAACTGCATCCTGTGCAAACGGCGGCCAGGCCTATGCCCAGCTTGGCCAAGAATTCGTGTCTTTCCATGGTTCTTTATTTAGTAGGGTTAATAAGCTGTTTTTGCTTTTTTATTGAAACTGAACATCCTCGAGATAGTAAAACCCAAACGGAACTGGCCCTTGCCCCAATCGCTCTGGCTGGCGCTGAGGTAGCTGGTTTCGGAGATAGCCTTCGCGTTGCTGAACACTATGGTGAACACGTGGCCGCCGGTTTCTATCTCTATACCTATACCCAGTGGGTCGTAAAAGGCATTGTCGCCCGTGGCATTACTGCGGAAGGAGGAGAAAGGGTGCGCATAATCGACTACGATGCCCATGCGCTTGGTCACCTTAAGCCGCCCTGCAATGCCCATGGCAAAAAAGCCGCGCTCATTGCCTGCCAGGAATGGGAAGGGCGAGTTATCGCGCACGAAAGTCGGGGTTATCTGCAGCGAGAAGTTGGATGAAAATTTACGGGCGATGATGGCCTGCGCTACATAGGCAAACCTATCGGCAAAGGTGGGGAACTCGCCGTTGTTGGCCTCGTAGGCCTTCACCCCAGCCTTACCCAAAAGTGTTACGGCAAAAGGCGTGGCATCATCTGACGTTTGGTGTACCATGGCGTATTTAAGCCCAAGGTCAATCTGCTGGGCAAATTTGCTGCGGCCGAAATCGATATCGAGGTTATCGCTTACGCCGTATTCAAAACCGATGTAGATATCGCTGGAGTTATCTAACCCGAAAAAGGTTTTTCCCCCACCCTGCGAGCCGCCGATATCACCGAAGCGGTGTATCACCAAAAAGTTGAGGTTATTCTTCTTCACGGTTTCGGTAGTGGCACCCAGTATTAACCGTGTAGATTTAAAGGTGGCGATAACGGGCTCGGCCCTGGTATCGGTATTCATGCTGTTCAACAGCGAATCGGCCGCGTTGCCGCTTTTGGCGGGCGTGGTTTGCGCCCACAGCCCGGTGCTTATCAATGCACAGGCTGCCAGGGGTATTAACTTTTTCATCATATTGTTATTGGTTTTTTTTGCTCTTTACTGCCGTGTACGAAGCCGAAACATTCATTTTGATGGTCTCCGCAATGTGCTTAAATACCAGCGTGGGGATATCGATTTTATGGTCTACACATTTCACCATAAACTCTGCCGACATGCTGATGGCACCGTTGTTCACCACCACCGTACCGGGGATGGTGCGGGTTTGTTTTACGCCGTGCACATCCAGCTCGCCGGTTACGTTTACAGGGTAGCTGCCGTTTTTAGCGATGTCGATAGCTTCCTGTATCTTCCCCTTGAAGGCGGCGCGGGGATACTTATCGCTCTCCATGTAATTCTCGTTGAAATGCTCCTGCATCAACGATTTGGGAAACTGGAACGAGCGGATATTCACGCTGAAGGCTAAATCGCCGGTGGCGGGGTTGTAAACCGATGTGCCGCTGTTGCTCACTGCCGAGATATCTTCCAGCGGGGCGGTTGAAAATAAACTGATTTTCGCGTTTTTACAGGCATAGAGGTCCTGCCCTGCCTGGTTTTTGATGCTTAACCAGGCAAGTAAAATAAGGCCAATGTACTTCATGCTACTTTGGTTTGGTGAATGAATTGATGTTCCAGTTGAAGCCGACGGCCACCCCTGCGGTATGCAGGTTTACCTGGCTGTAACCAACCGCCTTTATGGGCAGTTTCATATACGGCTGCACACTAAGGCTGAATTTTGAATTGATTTGCCGCTCGAAAGTGGCGTTTACATTTATTACGCTTAACAAATAGTTTTTAGGGTTAGCCACCGTATAGCTGGCCGGGCCATTCGGATATGCCGAGCTATAAGTGTATTTATAGTTCTCGTGCAGCATAAAGTATGATGATACCCCCGTGCCCAGCGAAAACTTGTTCTTGCGGTTTTGATAAACCTGGTAAGCAATGTTCAAAGGCACATCCAGCATGCGGCAATCGGCCGTAACGTTGGTTGGGGCGGTTTTGAACTGGTAGGCCGTGCTGTAATTGGCAAACGTTGTTGCGTAGGGTTTAATGGCATACATCGCCCCTGTAGTAAACGTCCACTTTTTAACGCTAACCGATAACATCACCCCAAAATTGCTGCCCACCTTACTCTGCTGAAACGAATTAACCCCGTTTATATCTGACGAAGCCAACACACTGATGGCAAACTGCGGCCTGCCGGAGCTAAGCGGCTTAACCTTTATTTTCGGCTTATCAGGCGTTTGCGCAGGTGCCGTCGTGGCAACGACAGGCTGGCTATTATCCGCCTTAGCACCGTTGAGCAAGACCGGTGGCGTGGTATCGCGCTGTACAGCAACTCTATCCACCCGAGTAGCCGGCACGGTATCCTTTTGGCCTGCAGCAGGCAATGTATTTTGCTGCTGTTGCGGCTGCGTTTTTAAGCCGAAGTTTGCCAATATCCTTTCGCCTGTATTTAGTGCCGCTCCCGCTTTCCTTGTTGGTGCAGGGTGTTTGCTTTGGTACAATGGGTCCATGGTATCATTCCCTGTATTGCCGTTTGGTGCGACGGGTGCCGGATTAACCGCTACACGGCCTTGCGGGCTAACCGGTAGGGCTTGCGTTTTATTTATCCCCGTGGTATCTGCACCTTTTACGGCAGGCTTCACCGCTACCGTATCATCCTTTTTAACCGTTGTTTGCGTGGGTTTAAAAAACCACCAACCCAAAACCAACAATAACATGGCCGCTATGCTGCTAACTATAGGCAGCCAGTACACCATAAAAGGGCGCTTTTTGCCTTTATCCAGCATTTGTTCAAGGGCATCCCAGTCATCCTCGTTGTAGGCGAGGTTGTCGGCAGGGTCTTCTAACCGCTTTTTAAATAAGCTATCTATTTTATCCTGCCCCTCTTTCATCTCCTGATACCGTTATTAAAAAAAGCGTTCCTGATTTCGCTGCCACACATAGCTACGATGGGGTTGTAATTCATCCCCCCGTTGTAGTTGTTGCCCCTGTTATTGGCCGCTTCGTCTGCTTTTAAAATCATCACTTTTAATTTATGCCTCGCCTTATGCAAGTTAGATTTAGACGTTCCCGGGCTGATGTTCAGCATATCGCCGATCTCTTCGTGCGAGTACCCGTCTATGGCAAACAGGTTAAACACCGTGCGGTAGGCCTGTGGCAGCTGCTGCACCATACGCAGCAAATCCTCGTAGTTGAGGTTGCTGTCAACCAGTTCGCCATCGGTCAAATGCTCTGCCTTGTCCAGGTCGTCGGTATAAGCCATTTTGAGGTTTGCCCGGTAGTAATCTATCGATACGTTCATCATAATGCGCCCCAGCCATGCTTTGAAAGGCCGCGTGGTATCAAACCGTTGCAGGTGGGTAAACACCTTCATAAAGCCCTGGTTCATTACCTCGGCAGCCTCCTCACGGTCATTAGCATAGCGCAGGCATATCCCCATAGAAAAACCGTAGAATGCCTTATACAGCATCTTCTGGCATTTCCGGTCCTGCTTTATGCAGCCCTGTATCAGTTGATGTAGCTCTTCGTCGCCCATGCCGGGAATTAAATTTTACGCGCCTATAAATTTAACCTAATCTTCCTACATCACGATGCTTCGGGACTAAAGGTTGCCTGTTTATTTAAAAAATATTTAAATTACTGATTTAAAACACCTTAATCGTCGCCCGATAAAATCATCCGATATTTATTTTCCTACCGGGAAACAGCAAGGCAACCCCGCACGCTTCACAAACGATATATTGATAGAGCCATGCATCGGCCTTTGGGCGCAGCGGGCAAATACTATCCGTCAATATATACAATATCTTCGCATGATACCGGTTTCCGTCGTAATTATCACCAGGAATGAAGAGGCTATTATTGGCCGCTGTCTCGAGATGGCAAGCTTGATAAGCAATGATATCGTCATAGTAGATAACGGCAGTACCGACGATACCATCGCCATTGCCCGCGCCTTTAATTGCCGTGTTTACCATAAGGCTTGGGATGGTTACGGTGCCAACAAAAACAAAGGCATAGCACTGGCAAAGCACGACTGGATATTGAGCATAGATGCCGACGAAGTGGCCGACACGCAACTGGTAGAGCAACTGCACAGACTCGTGTTTAAAGACCCTAATGTGGTTTATGATATCGCCTTCCGCTCCTACTTTGGGCAAAAGCGCATCAGGTACGGCACCTGGGGGCGCGATCATCACCGCCGCCTGTTCGACCGCAGCCGCGTAAGATGGTCAGAAACCGAAGTACACGAAACCTTGCTGCTGCCTGCCGGCGCGCAGATAGTTAAACTGGCGGGGCACCTGCACCATTACTCGGTAAACAATATGGAGGAGTGCAGGCAAAAGGCTGTACATTATGCCCGTTTAAGCGCGGCCAAATATGCCAACGAGGGCAAAAAGGCAGGCTTTTTCAAATGCCATTTTTCGGCGGCGTTCGGTTTTGTGATGAGCTACATCCTGCGATTGGGCTTTTTAGATGGCTTGGAGGGGCTGGATATTGCTTTGATGCTTTATGAAAATACGCGCCTTAAATATCAGTACCTAAAGCTTTTGCAAAGCCGCAAATACCTATCTTCGGATAAGCAGCCGGTAGCTAAAAAGCTGGCCGTAGAATACCGCTCATTTTGAAAAGCAACCTCTTCAAAAACCTTTCGGCGAATACTTTGCAATTGGCTATTAACCAATTGGCCGGTCTGGCGATTTTTTACCTGCTATCTACCGGGCTGGATAAAAACGGCTTCGGTATGTTGAACCTGGCCCTGGCCATATTGATGATGGCCTTTAACCTGCTCTCTTTCGGTATCGATCAGGTATCCATCCGCAAGATAGCCTCGGGCGAGGATAGCGGAGAGGTAATATCGCTTTATCTTTCGCACGTGGTGCTTACCGGCTTGCTGTTTTACGGCCTGCTGTTGCTGGCCTACTGGCTGGCCCCGGCAAACACGGGCTTCTTCCTCCTGCTTTTGCTGATTGGCGCCGGTAAACTGACGATATATTTCAGTACCCCGTTCAAGCAGGCGGCAAGCGGGTTGGAGCAGTTCAGGTTACTGGCGGCCATGCTGCTGGTATCAAACCTGGTGAGATGCATTGCTTTAACAGTGCTCGCTTTACTGCACCTCATCAGCCTGCGCAATGCTGCTTTGGTTTTTATTGCGGGGGATGTGTTGGAACTTATCATCAATGTCGTCATTTTTAGCCGCAGCACTAAGGTAACCTTCCGCTTAATGTGGCACAGGCAAAAATATGCTGCGCTGCTGCGCGAGGCGTTACCGCAAACGGGCGTAAACCTGCTTACCTCGGCCATGGCCCGTTTCGATTGGGTATTCATCGGCCTGATGGCATCGGCTGTAAAACTGGCCGAATACAGCTTCGCTTACAAGGTTTTCGAGATGAGCACGCTGCCCCTGCTGGCCATCGCACCCTTGCTTATCCCCCGCTTTACCAAAATGTTCAAGCATCATGCTGTAGACACTACCGCTCTTAAAAATCTTTGCCGTGCCGAAATGGTTATCGCCGCCTTTACGGGTTTGGTATTGAACGTGCTGTGGTCGCCCCTTGTAGATGGGGTTACTGCCGGCAAATACGGCGCGGTAAACAGCCTCGCGCTTTTTATCCTCACCCTCTGCATCCCCTTTTTATACCTCAACAATTTCCTGTGGACCATCTTTTTCGCCAAAGGCGAAATGAAGATGATACTTAAAGGTTTCGTGATCACTTTCCTGGTAAACGCTGTGTTGGATGTTATTATGATACCCTTATACGGCAACCCGGGCGCTGCTTTCGGTTTTTTGGCCTCCTGCATAGTACAGGCTGCGTTTTATATCAGCCATAACCAAATCAAAGCGTTAAACCGTATTTGGCAAAATCTGGTTATCTGCATAGCTTGTGCTTTGTTCAGCGGCTTTGCGGCAAAGCAATTGGGGTTTAATTGCTGGCTGGCCCTGGCGTTGGCTTCCCTATTGTATGTGCTGCTGCTATTCCTCACCCGGCAGCTAAAAGTCGGCGACGCAGCGGTGGCCAGGGCCGCGTTTACAGCATAATTATCGGAAGGCCTGTCCGCACAGGCAACCATACCCAATTCCCTGGCGTAATGCTTATAGCAAACCGGGGCGTACGTGGTGCTATCGCACCAAGTATTCCGCATACGCATCTAAACAACAACGCTAAGATCAATGGCCACCAGCCTCACATACCCCTACCTGCAAAAATGGAAAAGCTATGCCGATTGGAAGCTACTGGCCCTGCTGCTGCTTTTTCTCAACGTAAAGCTTGCAGTAAAAATCCCGGCTATCGCCATCATCTACCTGTTGCAGTTCGATTTTAAATTCGGCTTCAGCCTTAAAAACTCGCGGTTGCCCTTGTTTTATCCGCTCATCATCGTGCTTTCGCTTACCGGGCTCATCATCAACCGGGGGTATCAGGATATCAACTATATCATTGTCATCATCACGGGGGTATTCTTCTGGCTGCTGTGCATACTGGCTGTGCACCATGTTAAACTTTCTGTAGAAAAACACGATGCCGCAACCATCCACCGCACATTGCTGCTGTTTTTCATCATCAATGTAGCGGTATCGGCCGGCAACCTGCTGGCTATCATCTGGGAAACGCACGCCATAAACCCCTACACTTACCAAGGCAATTACCAAAAGTATTTCATCGGCACCGGCGATTATATCAAGGGCATCAGCTTCGATACCTCTACCACCAACGCCGCGCTGAATGCTATGGGCGTTATTTACTTTTTGGTGCGGCAAAAACCTGTTATGCTGTTGGCTAGCATGGCAACGCTACTCCTTTGTGGCAGTAATTTTGTCAACATCACCTTATTGCTGATACTCGCCGCACTATTTGCTTTCAGGAGTACCCGTGCGCAAAAAAGCCTCATCGTTACCTGCCTCATGTTCATGGTGGTGTTTATGGTGAAGGTATCGCCGCAGAATAATATTTACGTAGCCGAAACAATCAAGAATGCTTTCGAAAAGCAAAAACCCCATCCGGCTGCAGTGCAGCCAACCGCCGCCGTGTTGCCCATTACCCAACGCCCTGATTCGGTACTCACCCCCGACGAAAGGAAAGAGAAAATAGCGAAGCTTTACCTGGATAGCCTAAGCGCTGCCCAATACCTCAAAGACACCAAAGACAAGCCTCCCCTGGTGGCCGTAAAGCCGATCATCCGTAACGAGGAAGGGCGCATTATGCTGCCGCAAGACAGTATCCACACTGCTCGTTTTCAAAGCATAAAGGTGCCGCAGGCCGCGCAGCAGCCGCTCATCCGCTTCATCAACACGCACGATGCCGCATTGCCTATCTCTGCCAAAACAGTGAAAGTACCGCAACTGCCGGGCAAGGCTATCAGCATGCTGCAAACGGGTAAATTCTTGTTGCAGCATCCCGCCCGGATACTCGCGGGCGACGGCATCGGCAATTTCTCGTCGAAGCTGGCATTCAGGGCAACAGGGCTGGGGATTGCGGGTGGCTATCCGCATAAGTACATCTACATCAACCCCGATTTCTTAAAAAACCATCTGGATGTGTACCTCGATTTCTTCAGCAAACAAACGGGGTTGCATTCGCTTACCAATAGTCCGTTTTCGGTTTACAACCAGTTAGCAGCAGAATACGGCCTGCTCGGGTTATTGGCCTTTGCCGTTTATTACATATGGTTTTTTGCCCGGCATTACAAAAAGCTCACCTACGGTCTGCCCACACTGGCGCTAATGCTGGCGGTACTGTTGGTAGATTATTGGTTCGAGCAGTTATCCATCATCGTGTTTTTCGAACTGCTGCTATTCCTCAATATCAAAGAAACAGCCGAAGGGCAGGAAGGAGCCACAGCTTATGCCTGAGCCAAAGATTACCGTACTGATGCCTGCCTACAACGCCGGCAAGTACATTAGCGAAGCCATTGCATCGGTACTGGCGCAAACCTTTACCGATTTTGAGCTGATGATTATTAACGATGGCTCTACTGATAATACGCTCGAAGCCATCAGCGCTTTCGCCGATGAGCGCATCGTGGTTATCCACCAAAGCAACCAGGGCGTTGCCGCTGCTTTGAACAAAGGACTGAAATATGCCCGCGCGCCCTACATTGCCCGTTTCGATGCCGATGATATTTGTTACCTCCATCGGCTGCAAACGCAGTACAATTTTATGCTGGCGAACCCGGCCTACAGCATCGTAGGCTCTGAGGCGGATTATATTGATACCCATGGCGAGTTTTTGTTTACGCACCAATTGGCAGCTTACAGCAGCGACCAGATCACGGCCCTCCCATTCGATGTATGCCCCATGATACACTCCTGCGTGATGTATAAAAAAGACGCGGTTATTGAGGCAGGTGGTTATAATGAACACGCCTATACCTTTGAGGACCATTTTTTATGGGCCGGGCTGTTCAAAACCGAAAAAGCATGCAACCTGCCACAAGCCCTAATCAAGGTGCGCCTCAACCCCGAATCGGTTACTATCGACGAGAAATGGCACACCCGAAAATTCAGGTCGATAAAAAACACCTCGCTCAAAACCCAGCGTATCACCGCCAATGAAGGTGCCGAGCTTCAGCAGATAGGCAGCAGGCAATACTCGCCCAAAAACAAGCAAGGGGCCTACTATGCGCTCTGCGGCAAAAAATTCCTGCTGAACAATTACCAGCCGCTAAGGGCCCGCCACCATATGGCCAGGGCCATTGCGTTGCAACCGCTGCGGCTTGATAATTACCTGCTTTATGCCATCAGTTACCTGCCGCAACCATTCATCAACTGGTTGCATATCAATCTAGCCAGATAATGAAAGTAGCATTCATCACACGGTCGACTTTGCACACCGTCCCCGGCGGGGATACGGTACAGGTAATGCAAACAGCAAAGCACCTTGCCGGGCTGGGACTGCAGGTAGACATCAAATTGGCCAATGAGGCTATTGCTTATGAGGAATATAACCTGCTGCATTTCTTCAATATCATACGCCCGGCAGATATCCTTTACCACAGCCAAAAGGCGCGGAAGCCCTTTGTGGTTTCAACCATCCTGTGCGATTACAGCGAGTACGATAAGCACCATGCCAAAGGCTTGCGCGCGTTGCTAGGGTTATTACCGGTCAACAGTATCGAATACGTAAAGACCATAGCCCGCTGGCTGATGGGGAAGGACCATCTCTCAAGCATATCCTACCTGTGGCTCGGCCAGCGTAAAAGCATCCAAAAAATACTACGCGAGGCAACCTTAGTGCTACCAAACTCGGTATCTGAATATGAAAGGCTCATCAGTGCCTATAAGCATAGAGCGCAGTATCGGGTTATCCCCAATGGGGTTAATCCGGGGTTGTTCCACAACGATGATGCAACGGGCAAGGATGATTGCCTGGTACTGTGTGTGGCGCGGATAGAGGGTATCAAGAATCAGCAGAACCTGATAAAGGCACTCAACAACACGCGCTTCACTCTGCTGATGATAGGTGCTCATGCACCCAACCATGCGGCATATTACCGGGAATGTCTGGCTATGGCGGCTGACAACGTACGCTTCATCAGCCATATACCACAGGCCGAGTTGGTAGATTATTACCGCCGTGCCAGGGTGCATGTGCTGCCCAGCTGGTTCGAAACCACGGGACTAAGCTCGGTAGAGGCTGCTGCCATGGGCTGCAATATAGTGATAAGCGATAAGGGCGATACGCGCGAGTACTTTGGCAACGATGCCTACTACTGCAACCCCGCCGAGCCGCAAAGCATACTGGCAGCGGTAGAAAAGGCAAGCCAGGCCGCTTTTAACGAAAGCCTGCGGCAACGGATATTAAAACAATTTACCTGGCAACAGGCAGCTATACAAACTTATAAAGCATATCAAATAGCACAACCTACATGAAACTACGAATTGGCATATTGGGCACGCGGGGCATACCAAATTACTATGGAGGGTTTGAGCATATCTCTGAATATGTTTCGGCAGGATTGGTGCAAAAGGGCCACTCGGTAACCGTTTACAACTCGCACAACCACCCCTACACCGCGAGCAGTTGGAACGGGGTAGACATTGTGCACTGTTACGACCCGGAATACCTGGTAGGCACCGCCGGCCAGTTCGCCTACGATTTTAACTGCCTGCGCGATGCCCGCACCCGCAACTTCGATGTGGTGCTGCTGATGGGGTACACCAGCAGTTCGGTTTGGGGTCGCATGTATCCGCCAAACAGCGCCATCATCACCAATATGGACGGGCTGGAGTGGAAACGCTCTAAATACTCCAAACCTGTGCAGCGCTTTTTGAAGTATGCGGAAATGCTGGCCGTTAAGTATAGTCAGTTTTACATTGCCGATTCCAGAGTCATCGGCACTTACCTTAAAGATAAATACAGCATCGATAGCCGGTACATTCCTTACGGTGCGGATTTATTCTCGGAAGAAGAGCGCGAGCAATTGGATAAAACAGATGCCCAAAAAGAGGATTATTTTTTGCTGATGGCCCGCATGGAGCCGGAGAACAATATCGAGGCAATTTTGGAGGGCTTCAACGAAAGCGCATCTGCCAAAAACTTTAAGGTGCTGGGCGATACCGGCAACCGTTTCGGCAAATACATTACGCACCGGTTCAGGAACGATAGTCGCATACAATTCAAAGGCTCAATATTCGATAATTCGGTGGTGCGTTCGTTGCAGAACAACTCATACCTGTATTTCCACGGGCATAGCGTGGGCGGCACCAACCCTTCGTTGCTGGAAGCCATGGCCAGCGAGGCCCTCATTGCCGCGCATAACAACCCTTTTAATAAATCGGTGCTGCAAAGCGACGCGTTTTATTTCGACAATGCTGCTGAGGTACGTCGGTTGGTAGAGAACGTGCAGCGGCACGATACCGAACGGACCATGGTAAAAAACAACCTGCACAAAATACAGTACCAGTTTAACTGGGAAAAGGTGATAGACGAGTACGAGGAATTTATTTTGGAATGCTACCATGCCCACACCCTTGAAAGAATTGTTCCCGCGCGGGGATAACCTTGCCAACCGTATAAGCTATTATCATTTGGCCCTGCTGCTGCTGAGCCTGCCTTATGATATGTTCTACAGCCACCTGATACTCATCAGCTTTATACTGCATACGCTTATCCATTTAAAACGGGCGGAGGTAAAGCCCGTGTTCACTCTGCTTAACCTGGCACTGGCATCCATATTCTTCCTAACGCTCGCCGCTACTACTTACAGCATCAATAAGCCTGTGGCCTTTGCCGAATGGGGCAAGCAAATCACCATCCTGCTTTTCCCGCTGGCGTTCAGCCTCAACCCAATCGACCTGAAGAAATACCGCGCCCCGCTGATGCTCACCTTTGCGCTGGGCAGCATGGTGGCCATCCTTTACCTGTATATACAGGCATTCCGCGCCATCCGTTTTTACCATTTCCCGATATCGGCCATCTATTCTGCCGATTTTACCAACCATAATTTTGCTGGTCCGTTAGAGATACACGCCACGTTCTTCTCCATGCAAATTGCGCTCGCGCTGGCATATTTAGTAACAGAATTGATTAAGGCGAAGTCCGCAGGCTACCGGGTTTTATGCGCTTGCTGCACCCTTGTGTTAGCTGCGGGCATCATCCAACTCAGCTCCAAATCGGTATCGGTTGCTTTGCTCGTCATCATCAATATCGCCATCCCGCTATTCCTCCTAAGGGGCAAAAGTCTGCTGCGCTACACTGCCGTAACGCTGTCGGTTTCGGCTTTGCTTATCGCCGGCATTTATCAGATGGATAATTTTAAGGAACGATACATTACCGACCTGAAAACCGACCTGAGCAAAGCCAAAGCCAATGAACTTTTCGACCCCAGGCTGGCGCGATGGCAACTTGCCTTAAAGCTGGCAGCAAAATCACCCGTAATTGGCCATGGCGCAGGCTCGGAGATTGGGTTGTTGAAGGAAGAATTTTTCGGCCATCATTTCTACCGCTCGTACCTGGCGGGGCTGAATGCGCATAGCGAGTTCATCAGCCTGCTGATAAAAGCCGGGATTATCGGGCTTCTAATATATCTCGCTACGCTATATTCCGGCTTCCGGCAAGCTATCCGCAATGGCGATATATTGTTGTTCTGTTTTATGCTCATCATTGCTACGGTATCCTTTTCAGAAAATCTGCTTGATGTGGATAAGGGCATCTTCTTTTATGCGCTTTTCTTTTCGTTTTTGGTGTTCTCGGGTGAGGCGAGAAAAGAGGGTGGTAAGGTTGGGCGGCGGAAACTTAAAACATACGGTCGTGCCGAGTTTATCCCGGCACCCCACATGCAAAATTGATGCAGCGCAATGCGGTTGAGCATTGGGCCGACCTGTCCAGTGCCAGTAGGATCCTGAAACATTTACCCGTTCCATGTTTGTGCGGTGCGTCAAGGTGAGCTTGTCGAACCATAGCGAGCGGACCTTTATGCGCCCCCTTCGACGAGCCCAGGGTGACCCGGCGCTTCCTGGCAAACGCATAAATAGTTTATTAACAGGCAACCCAACACGCTTTTGCGCCGTCATATCTATAGCAACAAGCAGGTACAATCCGGGTAAGAACCGGGCATAAAACATATCTTCAGCAGCATCGTGTCACCAGTCCAAAAAAACATATTAGCCACCCTCGCGTATTTTGACATGTTCGATTACCCGTTGACGTACGGCGAAATCTTTCTGTTTCTGGGCGAGCGGCATTGCCGGCACGATTTCAACGATGCCCTCAATTGCCTGGTTGCGGGCAAAATGGTTTATCATCTGGATAAATACTACTCGCTGAAAAACGATTACCTGGTTATCCTTCGCCGCAACAAAGGCAATAAAAAAGCTGCTGAATTGATTGCCAAGGCCCGGGAAGTGGGTAGTTTCCTCATCAAATTCCCGTATGTACGGGGCATAGGCATTTCCGGCTCCTTATCCAAGAACTTTGCGGATGAGAAATCAGACATCGACCTATTCATCATCACCGCCAAAAACCGGCTTTGGTTGGCGCGCACGTTGATGCACTGCTTTAAAAAGCTTACCTTTTTGGTGAACCGGCAGCACCACTACTGCATGAACTATTATATAGACGAGCAGCAACTACAGATTGCCGAGCAGAACATCTACACGGCCATAGAAACAGATACGCTGATACCATTGGAGGGCGATGTAACCTTCGAGAAATTCTACGCCGCCAATGCCTGGACCCGCGCCCTGCTGCCCAATAAAACCCTGCGGCTGGCATCGGCAAAGCCCCTAAGGAATTACGCTTTAAAAAGGCTTGCAGAATGGCTGTTGGATAACCGTTTCGGCAATATGCTGGATGATGCTTTGATGCGTATAACCGCCCACAGATGGGATAAGAAAACCTCCCTTAAAAAGCTAAACATGCGTGGCTTGGTGATGAGTATGGCCACCGGCAAGCACTTTGCCAAACCAGATCCGTTAAACTTCCAAAAGAGGCTGATGGACCGGTACAAACAAAAGCTGACCTACGTGCTGCAGCAAACCGAGGAGCGCGTAGCGCAATAATCAAGCTTTCTTTTTCAAGGAGATGATATAGTAATCGCCGATATATTTCCAAGGCCAGGTGGCTTTAAGCTTATCCTCTCGCTTCACCAAAAACCGGTATAGCCGGGGATGTTTCTCCGCAAAACCCTCCATATACGATGGCGGCACAATGGTACAAAGGCCTTCTACGCCAAGCACCTCAAATCCCGCTTTCAAATGCTTTTTGATGTACGATGGCTGATAATACCAGCAGGTAAAATGCACGCCCTCTACATGCGCCTTGCGTCCTTTCGCACTGAAATACCTGCGAAATGCCGTCCTGAATTTCCCTTTGAATACAAGCAACATTTCCCAAAGGCAAAATTTGGGCAGTATAACCAGCGTTACCATACCGCCAGGCTTTAGCAGTGGGGAGAAGGAGGCCAGCACTTTATCGAGTTGGCCGGTACAGTTGAGCCCTGCAAAGTTGGAGAAAATGAGATCATACGATCCTTTGTTATTTAACTGCTCCAGGTGGTTAAAAGAGCATAGTTCATTGGTTACCCGGCCAGCCATTCCCGCTAATCGTACTTTACGTTGGAGTTGTTCCTGCATCCCTTCAGAGATATCGGTAGCATGAACCGTATGACCGTTCTGCGCAAAAAACATGGCATCTTCGCCGGTGCCGCTGTTGAGTTCTAATATGTGACTGCCTGGTTTTAGGTATTGCAAAACATGGCTGCGTACCCGATTGCGTTTGTAGGCAATGATGGTATCGGCCCCGTACAAGTCATCGAACACAGCCGATTGATTGCTGAAGGCTGCCCCGGCCAGTTGCTCGTTATGGATGGTCTCTGTCATAGCACACGTTCCAGGCGATTCAACTTCAGTTTTTCCATATAAGTACGTGGCGTGTGGTACAGCACCGAGAGGGCTTTTTTAAGGCTCTGCTTCGTCAGTTCTGCAGGATTTTTTAACAGCCTGGCCAGGTTACTCAGGGCCAGATGCTTATGATAGTTTTGGTGTACGTAACGATGCAATTGCTTATAATATGGCGCGGGGAAGGTGTTAGCGAACATCAGCGCCATTTCGTCTGAGTCTGTCCAGTTGGTTTTCTTTTTCAGTTCGGCTTTTACCCTGTCGTAAAACACGGTGCCCGGTAGCGGATAAGATACCGATATGCCTATCTCGAAAGGCAGCAAGCGGTTTATCATGGCGATAGTGAGGGCTATATCGCTTTTGGTTTCGCCGGGGTAGCCGAATTGTATAAAGAACGAGGGCTTGATGTGGTATCGCTTCATCAACGCAGTAGCAGTTTCTATCTGCGCTATGGTGATGCCCTTATCCATGGCATCCAGTATCTTTTGCGAGCCGCTTTCGGCACCTATCCACACATTTTCACAACCCGATTTGGCTAAGGCTGCCACCAGGTCTTCCTCCACCAGCAAATCGGCCCGCGATTGTATCTTGTATCTGATGATGATCTGTTGCTCTTGCAGGAGGCGGGCAAATTCCAATACCCAACCCGGTTTCAGGCCGAAAATATCGTCGCAAAACCAGATATGGTCTATCCCATAATTCCGCTTCAACAGCCTAATTTCCTCCACCACGTTTTGCGGACTGCGCGAGTTATAGCGGTTGCCATAGATAGGCTTGGCGCACCAGTTGCATTTAAAAGGGCAACCTCGCGTAGTGCCTATATTCACCGAAAAGTAGCCTGCGCTTTGCAGCCACATGGCGCGGTATTTAGCCATATCGGCCAGATCCCATGCGGGCAGGGGCAGGCTGTCCAAATCTTTAATCACGGGGCGGCCGGGCGTTTTAAAAGGCTTATCACAGATGCGGTAAGCCAATCCCATAATGCCCGCATAATCCATGCCGCCGGTTTTGATATGGTTGCACAATTCCAGCAGGGTATGCTCCGCTTCGCCTATGATGACGAAATCAGCGCCCTCGGCCAGGTAATCGGCATAGCGGTCGGTAGCATCAGAACTGGAAACGATTACCGTACAGCCCTGCGCTTTGGCCAGCTTACACATTTTGAAGGCAGCCTCCCGCATATTGGTGAGGCACATTTTGGTGAGGTAATTGAAGCCATCATCATATATCACGAAGAAGCCGGGCCTCTGGGCAAACGCGGGCATTACTTCATCGGCATCTGCAGAAAACATGGTATCGAACAGGCTCACTTTGTAACCTTCGCGGCGCATCAATGCGGCGGCACACAGGGTGCCCAAAGGCGCATAAGGTTGCCCTAAGGCCCATTGCTTCGGGTCGAACCGCAGGAAATAGGAATGGCTGAAGAGTATATTATTCAAGCTTTCCATCTCAGTTAAGCTTGGTTAGGGGTGACAAATTCAAGGAGCACACGCATTTTTCGCAGGTAGCGTTGCTGCCAGTATTGAGGCTCTTGCGGAAAGCCAGCGCGGCAGGGCCGTTCAGTATCTCTGTTAACGAAGCATCACGTATATTGCCCGTGGCCTCGTGGAAGAAACATGGCCGCACGCTGCCATCGGCCTCTATCACCGCCGACACCCAAGGCGCATTGCACTTTTTGAATGGGAAAGGGTTATGCCCGTAAAAAGCCGCGTAATAACGATGTATATCGCGCAGCTTTTCGGGCGGTTCGGAAATGAAACCCGGCGGGAAATTGCCGTCTATCACTTGTTCTACTACGGCTTTTAATTCATCCAATTCCTGTTCGCCGGGCAAAATCTCATGCTGTTTAGGTTCGCTCCAGGCTACCTGGCGGTTAAAGGCGTGGCTACTTACGTCTGCCGGCAAAAAGCTTACCTGATCTATCCCCATCTCATGCACTGCCTTTAAAATAGCCGGCCAGCTACGGAAATTGAGCCTATGGATAACCGTGCGCGCCGTTATAGGGTATTGCGGGTTGATGATGCGTAACTGCTCCACGCCTTCCTTCAGTTTCCTGAAAGCCCCCGGGATATCGCGGATGGCATCGTGCAGGGCTTCGTCGCCATCGAGGGATAGAATGAGGTCATCTACCCATTTAACGATTTCTGCGGCATGCTTTTTTACCGATAAACCGGTAGAGAGTAGCGTTATCTTCATGCCCTGCATCTTCAACAACCTGCACAGCGTAAAGAAATTCGTATTCAGCAGGGCTTCCCCGCCGCTCATCAGCACCCTTTGGGTGCCCAGTTGTTTAAGGTTGCCAAGCAATCCGCTAATGTCCTGCGCGGTCAGCTGTTTCAGGTTCTTATTGTCTTTCCAAATATCGCACATTACGCAGCGGCAGTTGCAGGCGCTGTGCGGCATCAGGATCACCACCGGCAAAGCCTGTATCCTGTGCGTTTGCAGCGTGCGGTAACGCTTGAATGTGTGGTATATTCCCTGCCCTATCATGCGTTTTCCTTGTTAATCCGTATCCAATAAAGCGGACTCCGTTTCAGTAAACGGTTGCTCAAGCTGTGGGGATCGCTCAGCACCTTGTGGCTAAAAACTGCCAGTTCATCAAGCGTGTGGTGGTAATAAAACGCCGCCATTTTCGGGTAACCCATCGCCGAATAATATTCCTGCGTGCGCATTACAGCATCATCAACATTGAATGCCGTATAAAAATTGCTGTCGATCAGGTGAATCTCGCCATCCTCTGCCAGGTGCTGCTGCATCTTTCTGATCGTATCCCCGAGCGGCGAAAAATACTGGACAGATGCCGCGAAAATGATCATATCGAACTTTGCGCCTTTAAAGTGCCCATCATCCACGCTCCCGGCAAAAAACTGCAGGTTCTGTTTTTTGAACACCCTTGCGGCCTGAGCCACCTCCGTGCCGTTCACGTCAAGCGCGACAACATTGGCCGCCTTTATCTGCGCCAGCTTTGCGGCCAGCCAGCCGTTGCCGCAGCCTACTTCTAAAATATAAAGTGGCTTGTTCTTTTTTGTAAGATAGCTTATCAATCTCCCGGCCGAGCGTTTCCTTACCTGCCATTCCTCATAATGCCGGTGCGATGGCGCTATCTCCGGCAGGTGTAGCAATTCCTCATCCGAATAAATCCTTCCTTCCAGCGCGCGCACGGCAAGGTACAGCATCTCAAAATCGGTGCTGGTGTCGATCGGTGGTGGAGTGTTTTGGGGCAAGGGCATCTTATCAGTCATTAAAAACCTTGTATTTCGGGCTGGCGATAGCGCCACACCTTTTGCAGAAGCTTTATCTCGTATGGGTAATGGTATATATCTATTTTATAACGCAGCCCGGCTACCAGTTTTATGGCTTTGCGTTTTAGCCAGTTGAGGCGTATATCGGTTACGGTAGGGTACACGCCGTTCAGCACCGTTTCAAAGTTCCGTATCTTATCAATCATCTCGGGCGTTAGCCATGGCGTGAGCGGATTCTTGCGCAAATCGAAGCTCTCCCAGGCGGGGCTTATCCAGTCCTCTAAAGTCTCGGGGAACCTGAAACCGCTGGCTAACACCTGCTTGTACAGTTCAGAACCCTCGGTAGGCACCGGACTATAAGTATATATCACAATCTCGGTTTTGGGGTTTACGGCCTTTACTTTCTTGATGAAATCAATCTCGAAATCAATCTGTGCCTGTACCTGCTGCGGCGTGGGTGCGGGCGTACCCAATACGAAGGAATACTCGGGGATGATATCGAACTTCTTCAAGCGCGCCGCAAACTCGATGATCTGCTCGCCGGTTTGGGTGCCGCCCTTGTCCATCTGTTCCAGTATGGCGTTATTACCGCTTTCCGCGCCGAAGAAGATGATCTTGCAGCCCGATTCGCGGATGGCCTTTAACGACGAATCCTTGAATTTGTGCATAGTATCTATCCGGGCCATGCCCCACCAGGTCATATTCTCGGGCTTGATCAGCCGTGCAAACTCAACGGCACGTTTCTCGGAAACGAAGAAGTTATTATCATGGAACTCGATAGCATCCGCGCCCCATTTATCCTTGATGTATTTTACGTCTTCATAAACCTTTTGGGCCGATTTAGCTTTCCAGCGCGCCTCGTAAATAGGTACTACCGCGCAAAACGAACAGGTGAACGGGCAGCCGATGCTGGAGTGGTAGGCCAGCGTTTTTTCGCCCAGGTAGGTTTTGCCCAAAAACTTGGGGATGGGGTAAAACGCTGCCAGTTTATCGTAGGGTAAGGATGGCAGCCCGTCCTGGTCTATCAAATCTTCCTTGGCGGTTTTGTGTATGCGGCCATCTTCGGCTTTATAAATAAGGTTTCTGATGAATTCGAAAGGCGTATCGTTTTCCAGCGCATCAATCAATGCGGGGAAGGCATGATCGCCCGGGCCGTTAATGATGAAATCTACATAGCCCGAATAAAGCACCGCATTGGGCTGATTAGATGGAAAATAGCCACCCCATATCATTTTGGTATGCGGGTATTTTGCCTTTACTGCTTTTGCTATGGTGATGGCTTGCTTAAGCTGCGGGCCGGGCATTACCGTAAAGCCCAGGTATTTTACGCCGTTGTTTTGCAGGTAACCTTCAATTTTGGCCAAAGGGTCGGCTTCACAGTTGCCGTCTACGATTATCCAGCCATATTTACCCTCTACCGATGCCGCGATATTCAGGATAGAATTGGGTATGCGATACTTATTTATCGAACTTTTTGGGTTGAATAGTAATATCTGGTTCATGTAATACGCGCGGCTGTACTTTAAAAATTAAAAATCCCCCAGTGTGATGAGGCGTTACCCTCATCAATTGCAACCGGGGGCCCCATATAAACAAAAACTTGTTCCTTATCCTCTTATCACCCGCACATAAACAATACGCCTGCGCTTTTAGGTGAGTTGCCTGCGCCTGTAAATAAAGCCTGGTGGGCAACCTTTCACATGCCGCCCGCGTAACCTTAAATAACCCGGCAATAATTAAAGTAATGGTGATAGACGCGCTGAAAAACTATGTTAAGCAACACCTTTTCCATTCGCCTATAAGCGAGCGCGACTCGGTAACGGCGTATGATATCTGGTCGAAAAATTACGATGAGCAGCCGGGCAACCTGATGCTCGATTTGGACGAGGCGCTGTTTTGCAAACTGTTGCAAGGCCTGCCCATCCACCAAAAAAAGGTAGCCGATATTGGCTGCGGCACGGGCCGCCACTGGCAACGAATGCTCGATATGAGGCCCGCAAAGCTTACAGGCTTCGATGTATCGTCGGGCATGCTGCGCCGGCTGGAGCAAAAACACCCCGGTGCCGAAACCTACCAGATAACCGATAACTTTTTTAAGGATATCCCCTCCAAAAGCTACGATACCATCGTATCTACCCTTACGGTGGCCCATATCAAGAACCTCGGCGAAGCTTTGCAGGCCTGGTGCCGCATACTGAAGCCGAACGCCGATATCCTCATTACCGATTTCCATCCCAGTACGCTGGCTTTCGGAGGCAAACGCACATTCCGGCATGATAATGCTACCATCGCCATCCAAAATTTCGTGCACCTTACCAGCAGCATTAAAGAGATACTACTGGCGCATGGTTTCAGGCTGGTAGCACAGGAGGAACTTAAAATCGACGAATCGGTACGGCATTATTACGAGCAGCAAAACGCGCTACATGTGTACGATACCTATAAAGATTTCCCGATAATTTATGGCATGCATTTGAGGAGGGGGAATGATACTGAATAACGTGCAGTTGATAGATGGGCAAACCGTGAGCATCCGGGTGAAGGAGGGTAAGATAGCCAGTATATCTGATGTGCCGCTCGCCGCTAAGGACTGCCCGCAAGCCATGTTCTTCAATGCGCTCATCTTTCCCGGCCTCATCAACTCGCACGACCATCTCGATTTTAACCTCTTCCCAAAACTGGGCACGCGCAAATACGCCAACTACACCGAGTGGGGCAGGCATATCCATGAGGCTTACACAGCGGAGATTGCTGCCGTACAAAAGATACCACTAGCCCTGCGCGAGCAATGGGGCATATATAAAAACCTGATTTGCGGCGTAACCACAGTGGTAAACCACGGCGAGCATCAAATAACAGACGATAAAGTGTTAAGCGTTTTCGAGGCCACGCAGGATTTGCATTCCGTGCATTTCGAGCCGCATTGGAAAAGGCGGCTTTGCAATCCCTTGAAAATGCATTTGCCGGTAGTCATGCATACCGGCGAAGGTACCGATGCCGCCGCCCGCCACGAAGTAGAGCAGCTTATCAGCTGGAATTTATTGCACCGTAAACTCATCGGCATACATGGCGTGGCGCTTACGCCGACGTTGGCAAAATCATTCGCGGCCCTGGTTTGGTGCCCGCAATCCAACTATTTCCTGCTCGGCGCAACGGCGCCGGTGCAGCACCTCAAGAAACATACCCGCATTTTGTTCGGCACAGATTCTACGCTCACCGGCGATTGGGATATATGGGATCATATCCGCACAGGGCGCGGCACGGGCATGCTTAAGGATGATGAACTTTACGATGCCCTTACCCTAAACGCTGCCACAACCTGGAAGCTTAATTGCGGCCGCATAGCAGAGGGGCTGGATGCCGATCTGGTAATCGTAAAAGCCAACCCCGATAGTACGCCGTTGGATAATTTCTACGGCACCAAACCTGAGGATATACTACTGGTGATGCATAAGGGCAATATCCGCCTGTTCGACCAAAGCCTGTACCACCAATTGACCGATATTCCCCTGAATCAGTTCAGCAAACTGTATCTGAGCAGAGGCATCAAATATGTACAAGGCGATTTGCAGGGCCTGATGGCCGAGATACGCCAATACAAGGCCGATGCCGAATTCCCGGTTTATCATCCATCAGAGCCCGCCGCCTAATGATAAGCGTGCTGAACAAAATACTGAGCAAAACAAGCCGCGAAGCCCGGTACCTGCGGGGCAATGCCAGGCATTTTATGGGTATGGATGCAGCGCACTTTGCCAAGGCCCGGGGCAACCGAATGTTGGTATACCATGGCATCTGCCAAAAGGACCCGCTGAAGTACAACACTCTTTTCATCACTCAGAAAACCTTTGAACAGCACCTGCAGTATTACCAGCGGTACTTCAATGTGGTATCGTTAGATGATTATTTCGGGCGGCGTTTCTCGTCCACAAAATTCAATATCTGCCTTACTTTTGATGATGGTTTCGCCAATAATTACCATTATGCGCTGCCCTTGCTGGAACAATATAAAATCCCGGTCACGTTTTTCGTAACGGCGATCCGGGCGGCAGGGTATGATATTTTATGGAACGACCACCTGAGCATCGCCGGGAAATACGGTCCGCCGGCACTGGATTTCCGGGGAGAGCGATACTTCAAAAATCGTTACCGCAAATACGTAGATGCAAGAGGCCAAAGCCTGAACGATAAGCTGCGCCAAACCGGCTTTGCCGAAAAAGCCGAACTGATGCGCCTGCTGGATAAGTTAGTCCCTTTCCGCAGCAAGGCTTTGGATACCGATTATTGGTTGCAGATGACGCCCGGCCAGATACAGGCCGCATCTACTTCGCCATATATCACAATCGGTTCGCACGGGTACTACCATAACGACCTCGCCGGTATCCCCGCGGAAGATGCAGTTAAAGAGCTGACAGCCAGCAAACACTACCTCGAAAGCCTTACCGGCAAACCTATAAATAGCCTTGCTTTTCCCTATGGGAGCTATCCCGAAAAAAATTTACATTTATTTAAAACAATCGGCTACGCCCAATTGTTAGCCACAGACCTAAATGGCAACCAAGCCGATTCCGCTATGTGGGAACGGCTTACCATAAATCCTTTTGTCTCAATTACAAATCAAATGAATGCAAACATTAAAGGCTCCTACTGACAGTAAAATCTTCGACGGCACATACCGCATCGAACGTTTCAACGTGGATAAGCTAAGCTGCCTTTCTTATCTGCACATGGCTGTATATGGCAAGTTAATGCCCCAGGATTACTTCCTTAAAAAATATAACACTGCTTTTACCGTAGTTACCTATACCGGCTTCCTGGCGTATGACGATAAAGGCCTGCCCGTGGCTTTTTACGGGGTGATACCCTGCTTTATAGAACACAAGGGTAAATTGGTGCTGGCAGCGCAATCGGCAGATACCATGACCCACGCCGACCATCGCCAGAAAGGGCTATTTGTTGAATTGGCCAAACGTACCTACGCCCTGTGCCAAAAAGAAGGCATCAGGCTGATATTCGGCTTCCCCAACCAAAATTCATTGCCGGGCTTTATTAATAACCTGGGTTGGCAGGAAGCCGGTTCTCTGCAACGGTTTACCCTCCCGGTAAAATCCCTCCCGCTGGAAAAGTTGGCCGGCAAGCTAAACCTGAAAGGTCTTTACACGGCATACTGCAAAACGGCAATGAGGCGCAGGCTACCTAAAAATGGCATCCCCAATTCGGTACTGGCCGAGGGCTATGGCGGCGTTTACCGCGACCAGGAGTTCCTGGCTTACAAGAATTATACTAACACTCATACCCTGCAAATAGGCAAGGCCTTAGTTTGGTTTAAGATACAGAACGGCCTGATAGTTGGCGATATCACCGGCTACGCGGATAATTTCGAAACCGTGATGACCCGGCTGCAAAGGCTTTGCCGTAAGCTGGGGCTTAGTCGGTTGCAGTTCCAGGTAAATACCAAAAGCAAATTGCATAGCCTGCTAAAAGCGTACGGAGAGCCTGTACCATCGTTCGTTATCGCCATCAAGGACCTTGGCTCGGGTATTGCGCCGGAGAAACTGGCCTTTACCTTTGCCGATATCGATATTTTTTAACGCCTTAGCCTGCCTATGAGATATGTTTTCGCTGGCTACGTTTATACCGGGCAGTTCAACCAACCCGAGGCCTGGCTCAAACGCATCAACGCCTACACCGGCATACTAGAGGCCCTGAGCAAGGATAACGAGGTCATCAGCATAGAGCAGATAGATTACGAGGGGCAGTGCATTAACGGCGGGGTAGATTACCGTTTCATGCGCTACGGCAAATTATCACTGCGTTATCTCCCCTGGCGGTTGAACCGATATATCTGCAGCCTTAAACCTGATGTTGTAGTAGTGCAAAGCCTCAACTCGCCCCTGCAGGTGCTATTGCTTAGGCTGATGCTGGGCCGCGGCGTAAAAATCATCGTACAAAACCATGCCGAGCGACCCGCCACAGGTCTCAGGAAACTACTCCAAAAAATAGCTGATAAAGGCATAGATGCCTACCTGTTTGCCTCCCATGCCATGGGTGTAGAATGGGTGACCGCGGGCAACCTTGCTTCGGCTAGCAAAATACACGAAGCCATGGAGGTGTCGTCGGTATTCTACCCTATCGACAGGGAGGTTGCCCGACAGAAAACCGGGGTTAGCGGCGACCTTGTTTTTTTGTGGGTTGGCCGACTCAACGACAATAAAGACCCATTGAACGTGGTGAGCGCATTCCTGCGGTTTGCCAGTGCCGAGCCGCAAGCCAGGCTATACATGATTTACCATACCGAGGAATTGCTGGATGTGATAAAAGCATTACTGGCATCTACGCCTGGCCTTGCTGATAGGGTGGTGTTAATTGGTGCGATACCGCACGAGGATTTGCTTTACTGGTTCAACAGTGCAGATTTTATCCTATCCGGTTCTCATTATGAGGGGAGCGGGGCATCTGTTTGCGAGGCCATGTCCTGCGGTTGCGTGCCAGTGGTTACCGATATCTTATCCTTCCGGATGATTACCAACAACGGCCATTGTGGCCTGCTTTATCCGCCAGGCGACCTTAAAGCCCTGCTGGATGCCTTGCACAAAACCCGACAGATGGACCTACCTCAACAGCGGCAGCGCAGCCTCGACTACTTCCGCGCCAACCTTTCCTTCGAAGCTATTGCCCGGCAGATAGCGCAAATAGCCGAATCCTTATAACCCTTTTCGGGATGGTATTTTGTCCAGTTTTATTTTATAGAAAATTTGAACAAATCAGCGGAAATTGTGCCGGATGTAGACGAGTTAATCTTGTGGTTTATTGTGTTGGCCGCAGGCTTAAATTTGCCAAAAAACCTTCAAAAATCTTTGTTTTTCGGTGTTTTTCGTAGCTTTTTATGCTTTTTTAGGGCTTTTCCTCCAAAAGTGCAAAAAGGGCTTTATTTGCATGGAATGGCCGTTTTTAGTTAAAACCCGCCTGTTTGGGCGGAAAAATAATTTCCAGCTTTTTCCAATAAATCGCACCGGTTTCAGCTATAACTTTCCAGGAATTTCCAGCTCTTCAGAAGGGGTTATCGTACCTGTACAGGCGCATCAGGGCTTTCGCGTTCCCGGCGATTGGGTAAGGCATCACAGTTTTATGGTCCTGATACCCATTTTGCAAAATTCCCTCTACCGCATCCAGCATTCCCTCTGAAGTATCCACTACATGCCAGTTGGGTATCTCAGCCTGCATTGCTTTTACGAAACTTATTACTTGTGCGCCCGCATAAAGGGCCTCCAGGCAAACGGTGCTGAAACCCTCATATTCGGAGGTGTGCACAAACACTCTACTGCGCTGCATCAGGGCCAGTACCTGCGGGTGCGGCAACTCGCCTCTCAGTGTCAAATTATCGCCCAGGCCCAGCTTTGCAGTCAAATCTTTCAGGTTTTCCATTTCGGGGCCGTCGCCGCATATTACCGCTTTAATGTTGGGGTGGTTTACTTTCAGTTGATGTATCAGCTCTGCGAATAAATGATACCGTTTTAAAGGAATTAGCGAACCCACGCCCAAAATATCAATATCACGCTGCCCACTGTTCTCGCCGAAAGCAGCAGGCAGCACTGCATTAGGTATCACGTGCGCCGGCGCAATGCCATAGTTCTTTTGGTATTCGGCGCGCAAAGCGTCCGACAGGGCTATCAAGTCATTGCTCCTGGGCCTTATCCAACGAGCGTATTTATTGCCTGCTTTGGCATCCTGCCCTAATAGCCAACTATAATGCATCAGGCCCTTACGTCGGGCAAAACGGCTGCCCACAAACGCGGCCTCACCCAGCCAAAAGCTTAGCAGGCCAATAATATGATATTGCCTGTGCAGTTTGCGCAACCGCAACCAAACCCGCAGCCAGGTTAGCAATCGGTGCAAGCCGCCCTTGCTCCTGCCGCCAAAGGCAAATACTTTCACGCCGTTCCACAGGTATTCGCATGGTTTAAAGGGGTACTGAAAACCTAGGATAATGATATGCAGATGGGGGTATTCCTGTTGCAGGGCCAGCACAAAGGCCTGCTGGGCGGGCAGGCAGGTGGTATCTGCCTCGCTTGCCGCAAAACCCGGACTAAGTATAACCAGGGCATCAGGCATAGGCCTCATCAAGCGATATTACCCGATTGCAAAATTCCAGGCTGGTACGGTTATGGGTTATCAGGATAATGATTTTGCCCTGCCGGGCCAGCCCCTGCAGGTTGGTCAACAGCTCGTGTTCGGCTTCAGTGTCAAGCTCGCTAAAGGGTTCGTCGAGTATCAGTAGGTCGAACTTATGGTATAGCGCCCTGGCCAGCATTAGCCGTTGCCGCTGCCCGCCGCTAATGTTCTTCCCGTCCTGACTAATGAGTTTGCAAATGCCGCCCGAGTACTTCTTCAGCAGGCTATCCAGGCCGCAAAAGGCAATAACGTAACGTAGCCTGTCCTCGTCGAAATCATCATCGGTAAGGGTAATATTCTTCAGCACAGATTCCTTTATAAAAAAGGGTTGCTGTTTTACATAGGAAATTTTATGCTGATAGCCTTGCCTCGTCGCTACATCGCACACATTATCGTTGATACAGATGTCGCCCGCATCCTGCTGTAAAAACCCAAGCAGCAGGTTTATCATAGTGGTTTTGCCCCTGCCCGATCCTGCCGAGATGCCCACCATATCGCCCATGCTAAGCCGGAAGCTGATATCGTTCAAAACAGTGTGCTCTTTATAGTTAAAACCAACGCTATCGAACTCCACAGAGCGAATGGTTTCTACCGTGGAGGTACTGGAGAGCAAGGCTTCCTGTTCGGTGCCTTTTATCAGATCGGCCAGGATAAACTCGTAGGTTTTCATTTGCCCGGCACTGTTCATTATCTTCACTATGCCGGGAATCACCTTGTAAGCGGCAGCCATGAACACGCCAATGGTGAGCAGGTTTACCGCAGGCGCATTGGCGGTATATTTGTTAACGGCAATCAGTATAAAAAAGCCCATTACGGCAAATACTTCCATTAAACGGGCTGGCAGGCCCTGCCAGGTTTGCTGAGCCGCGATAGTGTTGTTCAGCTGCTGCTGATCGGCCACGTAGCGGCCGCTAAAAAAGTCTTCCTTTTCGTATATCCGGTTTTCCACATAACCGGCCAGGGCCTCGTTTACATGCTTTATAGAACGCGCGCTGGCGGCTTTTATCCGCCCGCGCAGGACCCTCAGTTTGCGGCGGCCATACCATGCCAGCAAAGCAACCGGCGGCAGCAGCAGCACAAACAGTATCAAAAACAACGATGGATGATAAAGCAGAATAGCAGCGATAGTGAACATGATAAGTACGGCCTGGCATATCATCTGCTGAAAGTTGGTAAGGATATTATGGCCAAACTCGATAGGCTGGTGGCTGATGCGCCGGGTTTGCACGGATGAATCGGTATGGATGTATTGGGTATAACTACCTCGCAGGTAATTGAGCATGTTGCGTTTAGAGAGGCGCGAGGCCACATCATAAAAAAAGTGGTGCTGCGTCTTTTGCACAGCGAAACCAAGCACATTCTTCAGCGCGAACATCAGCAGGAATACGCCAATAAGCAGCAGGGAGCCTTTATCGGCCAGTTGGGCCGGCAACCAGTTAAGTTTGCTATTGCCCGATGCCTGCGTGTAGAAATTGATGATGAGCAGCAGTGCGCCCAAAAAAGCAATATCAAGCAAAGCCACCAGTACATCCAACGCGATGAGCCTGTAAAGCCTGCCTTTTTCCTGTTGGGAAAGGATAATGAAGATACTTTTAATGATATGTTTCAAGGCCCTGGGGTATTTGACACTAGTTACGTAAAATACGAGGGAATGGTTGCTTAAAAATACAATGGGGGGGGATAAACCGTCATGTTGAATTTATCTCAACACCCCATCATAAAAGTCGCCACAATACTAACCTGCTTTGCCTGCCGAATACCTGCCGAGTGGGGTGCCGAAATAAATTCGGCATGACGTGGGGGTTTTCAACAATTATCGTCATGTTGATTACTATGACATATGCAAATGTTTTTGCCATGATAGTTTATTTTTCATGAAGATTTCTTGATTAAACAGTGTGTCCGAATGAATGAGTTTGAATACAAGCTTTAGCAAAACGTTTTTTATCCGAT